>NZ_JBFAVX010000001.1:0-1025129 GCF_040680095.1 Nonomuraea sp. NPDC052129
GTGTGCCCGACCGGCGCACGGTGCCCGCCCCACCGCCCACCAGCGGTGGACAGCGTCCGGCGGGCCATGCACCCAAGCCGGGACGGCACCAGCCGCACCGGACAGGGCATGTCAGGAATTCTCACCATCGGACCGGCTTCCACCACGCCAAAGCCACCCCCGTGCTCATGCACACCGAGCGCGGGAACGGCCCAGGCCAGGCCACGCCCGTCCGAGTTGCCTGATTCCTTCAGGGAACCACAGAGAATTCAAGACGCTGTGGGGAGTTCGGCGAACAGGACCGGCTGGGTCGTGGGCTGCTTGGAGCCGCCCGCCGGTTCGATGGTGAGGCCGATGCGCTCGTCCCCCTTGGCCGCCCCCGCCAGCATGGGCGTGGTGACGCCGTCGGGGCGCCGGTCCAGGAGTCCCGCCGAGCGGATGCCGTCCGGGCCCATCAGCCACAGCTCGTACACCCTCGACCGGGGCAGTTCGGGCAGGCCCGACGACGTGAACACCATCCGGCCCCGCGCGCGCGACACCACGACGGTGCCGCTGCCGCCCGCGGTGACCGGCAGCCGTACGGTCCGGACATCGGGCGCGGCCAGAACCGCCGCGACCTCGCCGTCCCTGGCCTGGAGGTCGCCCAGGTCGCGGCGGGCGTCGAACACCACGACGCCGAGCGCGACGGCCGCCGCCGTGGACACGGCCGCCAGCCCCGCCACCACCCGCCCTCGCCCCCGCCCCCGCCGACGCCGCAGCGGCACGGCGTCGCTCCCGGTCACCGCCTGACCGGCTGAGGACGGCTTCGGCAACCAGACCGTCGCGTCGCCCGAGGACGGCCCTGCCGCCCAGACGATCACGTCACCCGGGGACGGCCCCGTCTCCCATACGGTCACATCTCCCGGCGAGTCCACGGGAGCCTGGGGCGTGCGGGCGACGGCCGTGAGGACGCGGGTGCGCAGGGCGGCGGGGGGTGGCTCGGCGACCGCGAGGGCGAGCAGGACGGCCGTCTCGCGCAGCCGCCGTACCTCCGTCCGGCACGACGGGCATTGCGCCATATGCGTTTCGAACAGCACCCCGTCGCTGTCCGGCAACGCGTGCACGGCGTAGGCGCCGGAAAGGGTGTGGAGCTCATCGCTCATGTCGCACTCCACGTCGGTCGGGGTCACGTCATTACTTCGCTAGTACTTCGGCGTTTCGGACGTGCCGGATGGCACCGGGCAAGTGCATTTCTCCATAGACAGAGTTAAACTCAATACGTGATGAATTCCTGTGTGATCGCGGGCGGCGGCCCGGCGGGCGCCATGCTCGCCCTGCTGCTGGCCAGAGCGGGTGTCGAGGTGACCCTGCTGGAGAAGCACGCCGACTTCCTCCGTGACTTCCGCGGCGACACGATCCACCCGTCCACGCTTCAGGTGCTGGACGAGCTCGGGCTGGCCGCGGAGTTCCTGAAGATCCCCCACCGCAAGACGTACGCGTTCACCCTGCTGACCGACGACGGGCCGATCCAGCTGGCCAGCCTTCGCGGGCTGCCTGGCAAGTACGACTACATCGCCTTCGTCCCGCAATGGGACTTCCTGAAGCTCGTCACGTCGGCCGCTGAGAAGTACCCGACGTTCCGGCTGCTCATGAACGCCGAGGCGTACGGGCTGATCCGCGAGGACGGCGCGGCCCGCGGCCTGCGCTACCGCGACAAGTCGGGCGAGCACGAGATCAGGGCGGAGCTGACCGTGGCCGCGGACGGCCGCGGTTCGACGCTGCGCGCGGCGGCCGGGCTGGTGCCGCAGGAGTTCGGCGCGCCGATGGACGTCCTGTGGTTCCGGCTGCCGCGCGTCGAGAGCGACCCTGAGCAGACGTTCCTGCGGATCTCCACCGGCCACGCGATCGTGGGCATCAACAGGGAGACCTACTGGCAGCTGGCCTACCTCATCCCCAAGGGCGGCTATGACCGGCTGGCCGGACAGGGCATCGACGCCTTCCGTGAGCCGGTGGCGCGGCTGCTGCCGTACCTGGAGGGGCGCGTCGGGCAGATCGCGAGCTTCGACGACGTCAGCATGCTCACGGTGGTGCTCAACCGGCTCCGCCGCTGGTACCGGCCCGGTTTCCTGGCCATCGGCGACGCCGCGCACGCGATGTCACCGGTGTTCGGCGTCGGCATCAACCTGGCGGTGCAGGACGCGGTCGCCACGGCCAACCTGCTGGCCGAGCCGCTGCGGACGGGCCGGCCCATCCCGGAGGCCATGTTGCGCCGGCTGGAGCGCCGCCGCATGCTGCCCACCAGGATCACCCAGGCCGCGCAGCGCGTGGCTCAGGACCGGCTGCTCGGCCCGACGATCGACAGCCAGGTGGGACCGCCGCGCATTCCGGCGAAGCTGCCGCAGAATCCCCTGGTCAGCGGGGTGTTTCGGCGCTTCCTCGGGCTGGGGGTGCGCCCCGAGCACGTACAGACACCCGAACTCTGACCCGTCCCGCGGGGCCGCTTTCTCACAACGTGGACATCGGGGTCGGTGACGCCGAGCCGGTAGCATACCCTCGTATGTCGTGAGCGCACTGAGCAATCCCGAGGAACTCGATTCCTGGCGAGCCCTGCCGGCGGCCCAGCAGCCTGACTGGCCCGACCGCAGCGAGCTCGAGAAGGTCGTCGCCGAGCTCGGCGGCCTGCCCCCACTCGTCTTCGCCGGCGAGTGCGACCAGCTCAAGGAGCAACTGGCCGCCGTCGCCCGAGGCGAGGCGTTCGTATTGCAAGGCGGCGACTGCGCCGAGACGTTCGCGGGAGCGACCGCCGACAACGTGCGCAACAAGCTCAAGACGCTGCTGCAGATGGCCATCGTGCTGACCTACGCCGCCAAGGTGCCGGTGGTCAAGATCGGCCGCGTGGCCGGGCAGTTCGCCAAGCCGCGTTCCAAGGGCACCGAGACGCGTGACGGCCTGGAGCTGCCCGCCTACCGGGGCGACATGGTCAACGGCTTCGCCTTCACCCCCGAGTCCCGCACGCCCGACCCGTGGCGGCTGCTGAAGGCCTACCACTCCTCGGCCGTGACGCTCAACCTGGCCCGCGCCTTCACCAAGGGCGGCTACGCCGACCTGCGCCAGGTGCACGCCTGGAACCAGGACTTCGTGGGCGAGTCCCCCGCCGGTCGCCGCTACGAGCAACTGGCCAGGGAGATCGACCAGGCGCTCGCGTTCATGCGCGCCTGCGGGGCCGACCCGGAGGAGTTCCACACCGTCGAGTTCTACTCCTCGCACGAGGCGCTGATCCTCGACTACGACCGGGCGCTCACGCGTATCGACTCGCGGACCGGCCGCCCGTACGACGTGTCGGCGCACATGGTCTGGATCGGCGAGCGCACCCGCCAGCTCGACGGCGCGCACGTCGACTTCTTCTCCCGCATCCGTAACCCCATCGGCGTCAAGCTCGGCCCGACCACCACGCCCTCCGAGGCACTGGCGCTGGTCGAGAAGCTCAATCCCGAGAACGAGCCGGGGCGGCTCACGTTCATCACCCGGATGGGCGCCTCCAAGATCCGCGAGCACCTGCCCGCGCTGGTCAAGGAGGTCACCGCGGCGGGCGCGCAGGTCGCGTGGATCTGCGACCCGATGCACGGCAACACGTGGGAGGCGCCGAGCGGCCACAAGACGCGCCGGCTCGACGACGTGCTCGACGAGGTGACGGGCTTCTTCGAGGTGCACCGCTCGCTCGGCACGCATCCCGGCGGCATCCACATCGAGTTCACGGGCGACGACGTGACGGAGTGCGTGGGCGGCGGCCACGAGATCGTCGAGGACGACCTCTCGCGCCGCTACGAGACGGCCTGCGACCCGCGTCTCAACCGCGGCCAGTCGCTCGACCTCGCCTTCCGGGTGGCGGAGCTCTACCGCTCCAGCTGAGTACGTGAACGGCAGCCCCGGGTCGGGCCGGGGCTGCCAGAGGATTCTTCGGTCACGCCTGTCCGCGATCTTCTATGATCGGCCTGACAAAGGTGAGAATTCCTCAACTATTGGGAGAAATCGTGGACAGCGCCCCCGATGGCGTGGACCCGAGCGTGCCCAACATCGCCCGGATGTACGACTACTTCCTGGACGGCAAGGACAACTTCGCCTCCGACCGGGAAGCGGCCGAGCAGATCTTGAAGCTGTTCCCCGACACGAGGGACTCCGCGAGGGCCAACCGCGACTTCCTCCGCCGGGCCGTACGCCATCTGGTCGACTCCGGCGTCGACCAGATCGTGGACCTCGGCGCCGGTCTGCCCACCCAGGGCAACACGCACGAGATCGCGCCCGAGGCGCGCGTCGTCTACGTTGACTACGACCCCGTGGTGTGCGCGCACGGGCGGGCTCTGCTGTCCAGGGGCACGAACGTGGAGTTCGTCCAGGCCGACATCAGGGACACGGACCCGCTGCTGGAAACTCTGGCAGAGACGATCGACTTCGACCGCCCGGTGGCGTTCCTGATGCTGGCCGTGCTGCACTTCCTGCCGGACGAGGCCGCGTACGGCATCGTCGGCAGGCTGCGCGACGCGGGGCCCGCGGGCAGCCGGCTGGTCATCAGCCACGCCGTGGACGCCGCGCCCGACTCCACCCCGCAGGCGCTGGAGATCTACAAGCAGGCGACGGCCGCGCTCAACCTCCGGACACCCGAGCAGATCGCCGCCTTCTTCGAGGGCTACGAACTGGCCGAACCCGGCCTGGTCTTCCCCCAGGACTGGCGCCCCGACCCCGGCGATTCCCTGCTGGGCGCCAAGGCCGTCACCAACGTCGGCTACGCCGGAGTCGGCCGCAAATCATAGGCGCCGCCCTGTGGAACGAGAAAAGCCCCGCTGGTATGGCGGGGCTTCGTGGTGCGGCGGTCAGTTCTGGTCGGCCTTCTTGAGCTCCTCGTTGAGCTCGGTCCTGATCGCGTCCATGTCGAGCGCGCGAACCTGGCTGATCAGGTCTTCGAGCGCGGGCGCCGGGATCGCACCGGGCTGCGCGTAGACCACGATCCCGTCGCGGATCGCCATGAGCGTCGGGATCGAGCTGATGTCGAAGCCCTGCGCCAGGGCCTGCTCCGCATCGGTGTCGATCTTGCCGAAGGTGATGTCCTCATGCTTGTCGGACGCCTTCTCGAAGATCGGCCCGAACATCTTGCACGGGCCACACCACTCGGCCCAGAAGTCGAGCAGGACGATCCCCTTGTCGGCGATGTCGTTGAAGTTCGTCTCGGTTACCTCGATGGTCGCCACAAGTGGCTCCTCGTATCGTCGCGTGAAGTCTGTATGTCATCTCAGGGTGCCAACCTGTCAACCACGTACCCGCCACCAGCATTCCATGCTCCCGCCACCGGGCCTCACATATCGGGCGCCGGGATTTCCGGCGTGGGCGTGATGGCGTCAGAGGAGGCCCGCGCCGTCCAGTTGGGTGTGGAAAGCCTTCTTGCCGGGGTGGGCGGCGCGGAGCCGGGCGACGTAAGAGGCGAACTCGGTCTGATCGCCGGTGCGCTCGAACAGGGTTCGCAGCGTGAAAAGGTACTGGATCGCCTCCTGGTAGCCGGGTCTGCTGGCCCGGCTGACGCAGGATTCGGCCAGTTCCCGGTAGATCGGGATGGCGTCCTGGGGATGGGTCTGGGCGCGGGCGTTGACCACGCGCATGCGCAGGTCAGAGGCGAGTCCGTACGTCTGGAGGACCTCCCAGGCGCCCGCCACGTCCTCGTTGATCAGCAGTACCTCGGCCAGTGTGGGGGCCATGGCGGGCGACGAGCGGAGGTGCGCGATGGCCTTGGCCTGCCACGGGGCCGCGTCCGGGCCGGCCTGGCGGGTCAAGTTCTGATAGGTGTGCGTGGACGGTGAGAGGGTGAAGAGCTGCCAGCGGGTCTCGAGCGCCTGCTCGGTCCGTCCGGCGTGCTGATGGCAGTCGAGAGCGAGGGTGAGGAGCTGCTGATCGCGGCCGTAGCGGCCGATCCCCTGGGCGATCCAGGCCAGGGCTTCGTCGTGACGCTCCTCGCCGATCAGGAGACGAGCGATCTTCGCGATGTCGCCGCTGCCGGCGGCCCGCTGGGCGAGCATGGCGATCACGGCGTCGGTGCCGCCCTCGGCGCGGGCGAGCGACTCGCGCAGCGCGGCCACCTTGTAGTCGCGGATCCGGTCGGCGAAGGTGCCGTTCAGCAGCTCGTGGCAGCGGCGCAGGCCCAGATCGCCCAGTGCGGGAGCGTAGCCGGGCAGCGAGGTCTCGAAGGTGCACCAGTTGCTGATCAGCACCTTGCCCATCAGCCACTCCGCCAGCTTCACCGGGTCAGGCGAGCCGGCCAGGCAGGCGTCCCGATGCATGCCCTGGACGCGCTCGAGATCCTCGACGAGCTGGCCGCCATAGACCTCCCCGGTGTCCAGCACCTCCTCGATGAGGTCGATCGCGCGGACGGTCAGCTCGCGTGCGGTGTCCGGTGACGGCTCGATCAGGTCGTCGATCTCGTCGAGGATCTCCTCCAGGTCCTCGAGATCGGGATACCACTCGCCCTCGTGCCAGGCGTCGCAGACATCCGCGGCCTCGGCCAGCAGGTCCGCCATGACCGATTCCAGGTCGGCGAGGAGGTCGGTCGACTCCTCGCCGATGATGGTCTCCGCGAGCTCGGTCCGCAGCCGATCGGCGAGCTCGGGGTCCGTCGCGGCCAGAGTGGCGAGGCGGCGGGCCAGCCAGTCGGAGTCCTGGGTACGCAGCAGCGCGTACAGGTCGGGCGCGGGCCGCACATCGCCCATCCGGACCCAGGTCACCGCCGCGGCGGCCGCGTGGGCGCACAACTCGGGATCCAGGCACTCGCAGACCGCGCGCATCCCGCTCGCGGTGAAGGTGACCGTCACCGAACGCCCGCTCACCAGCGCGGCGACCGACGTCCCCTTCTCGGTCAACCCCGCGACCATGCCGTCGGCGACCAGCGCCAGAGCCTCGGCGAACACCAGCTCGCTGACCTGGCTCCGTACGGCTTCCTCGTCAACCTGGATGAGCGCCATGATGTCGATTATCCCGCAATGATCAACTGTGCTCGCCCCGGGGCGGGGAGCACCCGATGTCCACGTCACGGGCGGCCCGTACGGAACGCGGGCCGCCCGTGACGAAAGGATCAGCGGCCCGGCAGGGTGAGGCCGATGACGAGCGGGTCGTGGTCGGTGGACCGGAAGGCGTCCGGCTTGTACAGGGACGCCGGGTTGTACTCGGTGTTGTAATCGAGAATGCGTGGTTCGTCCGAGTTGATGTGCCAGATCGTCGCGCTGGTGACCCGCTTGAGCAGTTGCCGGCCGACCAGCGCGTGGTCGAGCTCTCCGGCCAGGCCGTCGAACAGGTAGCTGTAGCGCTGCCGCGCCGGCACGAACCTCTTCGTCAGGCTGGTCAGCCCGCCCGCCTCCAGCGTGTGGATCGGGTCCTCCTCGCCGTAGGCGTTGAGGTCGCCGAGCACCAACGGGTTCGGCAGGTCCTTCACCAAGCCGAGCAGCGCCTGCGCCTGCTTGACGCGGGTGGCGTTCCAGCAGCTCTGCCCGTCGCCCTGGTCGGCGTCGGGGCCGTCGGCCGGGCAGCTGCCCTTGGACTTGAGGTGGTTGACGACCATCGTGAACGGCTGGCCGCCCGCGGTCCTGCGGAACGTCTGGATCAGCGGCGGCCGGCTGAACACCGCGTCCTGCGACGCCTGGGGAGCGCCGACGGGCGTGAGCTTGGCCGGCTTGTAGATCACCGCGACCTGGATGGCGTCCGTGCCGGGGTACGGGTGCTGGAGCGCCGCGTACGTACCCGCGCCGACCTCGGCGTTGACGGCGTCCACGAGGGCCTGGAGCGCCGTCTGACCGTTGTTCTCGACCTCCATGAGGCCCACGGCGTCGGCGTTGAGCCCCTTCAGCGCCGCCACCAGCTTGGCGAGCTGCCGCTGCTGCTCCACGGCGTTGGAGGCGCCGCGCGAGCCGAGGGTGGTGAACCAGTTCAGCGTGTTGAACGAGGCCACCTTGACGTTGCCGATGACCGGGAAGGGCCGGGGCGTCCGGGGGTTGGTGTTGTGGTAGTTGATCGGCTTGGTGGGTTGCAGGCGGTAGGTGCCGAACCCGTAGCCGAGCACGCCGGTGATGCCCGCGGCCAGGTCGCCGGTACGCACGATGGGCGGCAGGGTGGCCGGGTTCTCCCTGCTGGAGCCGTCGTCGATGAGCAGCGAGCGCCGCTTGTTCAGCGCCGCGTCCACGCCGGACCGGTCCGTCGGCTGGAACAGCCGGCCGCCGGAGGAGACGGTGACCTCGCCGTAACGGCCCAGGTTGTAGTGCTCGCTGACGGTCAGCGGCTGCGGGAAGGTGAGCAGCATGTTCTCGACGGACTCCCGCCCGTCGTCCGGCAGCTTGTACGGCTGAGCCACCACCGAGCCGGTGCCGCAGACGTCCACCGCGGTGACCGGTGACAGCTCCGTCCAGCCGTTGTACTCCGTCACCTTGCCCGTCACGAGCACCCGGTCGCCCGCCGCGACGTCCTTGAAGGTGTCGCGGGCGTAGGCGAACAGCCCTTCGGAGGTCTTCGGGTCGGCGTCCGGCTTCGGGTCCTGCAGGAAGAAACCGCTCAGCTGGTCGCCGCGCTGGAAGTCGCCGGTGACGATGCCTTCGACGGTGACGGTCTGCCCGGCCAGGGGGCTGGCGTCACCGCTCCCCTGCACCTCCGAGATGCGCCGGCTCGGCGGCGTGTCGCACGCGGTGGCCGGTGCGGCGAGCGCCGGTGTGCCGGGGAGGGCGGCCGCCACGACGAACGCGACGAGAAAAGTTCTGGATAAAACACGCATGACCAGCACTTTAGAGGGAATTGCGGTCACAGATTTCCACCAAAAAGTGGCTAGAACATTAAATCATCGAACCTTGACACTGCCCGCTTGCGGGTATGAGCACTGCATGGACTGGGTCACCTGCGCCTATTCGGCAGCCTGCTCGGGAATCGCCCACCAGCCGTACGACCGTTGCCTGGCACATCTGCAACCGGACGAAGTAGCCGAGACCCTCGACGAGATGGCTCCCGGCCGCCTGCTCGACCTGCGCGGTACGCCGATCAACGGCGCGCTGCTCAGCAGGATCATCGAGGTCACAGGCGGCCGACCAGGACGGGCCCGGCTGGACCGGGTCACGTTCACCGGCGACGTACGGTTGTCCGGCGTGACCTTCGCCGGCGACGTGTCGCTCGACGGCGCCAGGTTCGAGCGGCTGGCCTCGTTCTTCGGCGCCCGGTTCGAGGGCAACGTCTCGCTGGCCGGGGCCGGGTTCGCCCGCGAGTTGTCCTTCCACGGCGTCCGAGTGCGCGGCCACGTGTCGCTGGACCGGGCGGTGATGTCGCGTGACGCGCTGTTCAGCCAGGCCGTGTTCAGTCACGGGCTGTCGTGCGAGCGGGCCAGGTTCGACGGCTACGCCACCTTCGACGGGGCCTCGCTGGGCGACGGCGCGAGCTTCCGCGGCGCCAGGTTCGGCCGTACGTTGTCCTTCCGCAAGGTCAGCGGCCCCGCCTGGTTCGACACCGCGCACTTCGCGGCCGACGCCTACCTGTCGGTCACCGGGCGGCTGTCCGCCTCGCGGGCCCGCGCCGACGGCACGCTCGACGTAGCCGTCGCCGCCGGCCGCGCGAACCTGCGGCGGATGGAGGTCACCGGCGCGACGACGATCCGGCTCGCCGACTCCGATGCCGACCTGGAGGGGTCGGTGCTGCGCGGGCCCGCGATGGTGACCGGGCGCGGCGGGTCCGCGCTGACCTCGCTGCGGCACGTCGACGCGGCCGACCTGGCGCTGTTCGGCCTCGACCTGTCGGGCTGCCGGTTCGCCGGGCTGGCCCGCCCAGCCGCGGTCCGGGTCAAGAACTGCACCTTCGCGCTGACCCCGCGGGGGGTGCGGGTGAGCCTGCACTGGCCGATGCTGCGCTGGTTCTCCCGACGCAGCGCGCTGGCCGACGAGCACACGATGCGCGGCTGGGCTCCCCCCGTCCCCGCTCCGGACAAGAGCCCGGCTCACCGGCCGGCCGCGTACGGCGCTCCGACGGCGCAGGACCCGCCCGCCGGACCCGACCGGCTGGCCGCCCTCTACTCCGGGTTGCGCGCCCAGGTCGACGACGTGGGCACCTCGGCCGACTTCGCGTTCGCGGCGATGGAGATGCGCCGCCAGGCGGGCCGCCGGTGGTGGCTGTCCCTTTCGTGGCTTCTATGGGGGTACGGCATGCGGATGGGCCGGGCCGCGGGCTGGCTCGCCCTGCTGATGGCGATCACCGTGGCCGCCCTGTTCTGGACCTCGACCTCACACGCCGAACGCGGCGCCGAACAACCCGCGCCCGCCGTCCACCCATAGTGGCCGCCCACCCATGGACGCCGTCCGCCCATGAATGGACCACCGGAAATGCTGATCGCCTGGGAACATCAACTGCTCCATGGCATCTCCTTGTCAAGGAGAGCGCGGAAGCTGCGTGGGGGCCGACCGGTGATGTGCTGGACGGCGTCGGTGACGCGGTCCTCGGCCCCCTCGGCGATGGCACGGTCCATGCCGGCCAGTATCGCGGCGAATTCCAGCGGCATCAGCGCGGCGAGGCGATCGCGCATTTGCTCGTAGGGCAGATGGCGGTGGACCACGGGCCGACCGGTGACCTCGGTGATGCTCGTGGCGATGTCGTCGTAGCTCAGCGCCTCCGGCCCGGTGAGGACGAGGTCGGTGTTGGGGGCGTGTTCGTCGGTCAGGGCGTGGACGGCGACGGCCGCGATGTCCTCGGCGTCGACGAAGCCGACACGGCCGGTGCCGGTGGCGGTCCAGATGGTGCCGTCTTCACGGATGCTGAGGGCGTGGATGTGCGTGCCGGTGAAGTTCTGCATGAACCAGGAGGGCCGTAGCACCGCCCACTGTTCGAACAGGGCGGGCATGGCCTGGTGCACCATGCCCACCGCCGGGCCGCCCTCGGGTACGGCCGATGAGCTGAGGAGGACCGCGCGGTGTACGCCGGCAGTGCGGGCCTGCCGGAGGAACGGCAACATGACCGAGGCAGGGTCGGGGTTGCCCAGGGGCGGTATGAGGTAGACGCGGTCAACTCCGTCGAGGACCGCGACGTGGGTACCGGGGTCGTACCAGTCGAAGGGGACCGGCTCCGCGCCGGGGACCGGGGTGGCGTGACGGCTGGCTGCCTTGACACGGTGGCCGGCGGCTGTCAGCCGTGCGGCGGTGCGGCTTCCGGTTGTGCCCGTGGCGCCGATGACCAAAGTGGTGTCGGTGGCGCTCATTGGGTGCTTTCAGCGAAGCCGGCGCCTGGTTCGAGGGTGACGAGGGGGTTCCAGTAGTCGCGGTAGGAGGTGATGCGCCCGTCCTGAACAGTCACAACGGCAATGTAAGTCATGTCGAAGGGGTTGTCGGTCTTCACCATGCGCCCGACGCCGCGCATCTCGACCACGATGGTCTCCGGGTCGGTGGTCTGGTGGATGCGCAGGTCGGGGAAGTCATGCAGGTCGATGTGGTCGGGGTAGTGGCGCATGTAGGCGGCGATGGCCTCCTTGCCATCCAAACGCCCGGGCCAGCCCTGGGGGGCGAAGGGGAACTCCATGATGCCGTCATCGGCCCACAGGCCGACCCAGGCGGGAATGTTCTTGTCCAGCAGAAGTCGCAGGCTGTGGCGGTACAGATCCGCCGGAGCAGGGTGTTCGGACATGGGTACTCTCCATTTCGCTATAATTCGGACCCTAGGTCCGCTTTGAACGTACCGGACCTAGGGTCCGCTTCGCAAATGGAGGAACCGCGTGCCCGAGCGCAGACCTCGCAAGGACGCCGCCCGTAACCGGGCGGCCGTCCTCGCGGCCGCCGACGCCCTCTTCGCCAGCTGCGAGAGCCCCGAGGACGTCACCATGGCCGACATCGCGGCAGCGGCCGGTGTCGGCAAAGGAACGCTCTTTCGTGCCTTCGGTGACCGCACCGGGCTGATCCGCGCACTGTATGAGGCACGGCTCGAGCCCATCAGGAACGCGGTCGAAGCAGGTCCGGCGCCCCTGGGGCCCGCCACCCCGCTGCTTCGGCGCATACCCGCCCTGCTCGACGCCGTCCTGTGCTTCAAACTCGACAACCGCCGTCTCGCGCTGGCCCTGGAGGGATCCGGGAGCGACAGCCCTTACCAGGCAGAGCATTACGAGCGATGGCACAGCCTGCTCCAAGCCATGCTGGAGCAGATTCCCGGTCTGGCCGACAGCGGCTTCACCGCCCATGTACTTCTCGCTGCCACCCGAGCCGACCTCGTCGAACACCTGGCCGGTCAAGAGCGCGTGCCGCGCGAACGAATGCGGGCGCAGCTGGCGAGCTTCACCACCAGAGTCGTGAACTCTCGCCAGGGGTCGACCGCCGAGAAGTGAATCAAGGACCGAGGCGGCCGCTCAGCGGGTGGTGTTCGTCGATCGCCCTGCCGAGATCAGGTAGGCCAGACAGCGCTTCAGATGACAAGCCGACCGTCTCACAACTCGTCGAGGACCTTGCCGATGGCGGCGAAGTGCATGGAGCGCCAGCCGCCGCCCATGATCTTGCGGGCCATCTGCTGCATGGCGTCGTCGGGGTCGAAGCCCTCGTGGTCGAGGAAGAGCCTGGTGCCCGTGCCCTCGGGCTCCAGCCGCCAGGTGACGGTCCAGTCGGCGTGCTTGCGATCGCTCCAGCTGATCTTCAGCAGCTTCTCCGGCTCCAGTTCCAGCACCTCGCAGTAGACGATGCCCTCGAAGCCGGTCTGCTTCACCGGCGTGGTGGTGAAGGTGAACCGGTGCCCCACCTGCGGGCTGAAGTCGTTGGGCATCAGCCAGCGGGCCACCAGTTCGGGCTCGGTCAGCGCCCGCCACACCTTCGCGGGCGCATGCCCGAGGAACTGGTCCAGCCGGATCGAGCGCAGGTCGTCAGACATCGCCGTCTTCCCTTTCATGGTCTTCCATCTCGTCGAGCAGGTCGCTCAGGCCGGAGAGCTTCTCTCTCCAGAAGCGTTCGTACGGCGTGAGCCACTCACGGATCTCCATGAGCGGCGCCGCCTCCAGCCGGTAGAGCCGTTCTCTCCCCCGGCGCGTCTCGGCCACCAGCCCGGCATCCCTGAGCACCTTGAGATGCTCCGAGACGCTGGGACGGCTCATGTCGAAGCGTTCGGCCAGCCGCCCGGCCGGTTGGCTGCCCTCATCGAGCAGCAGCCGCAGCAACTCCCGCCGGGCCGGGCTGGCCAGCGCGGTGAACACGTGGTCGGCGGTCATGCCTGGCTGACCACGAACCCGTTGCCGTCGGGGTCCTGGAACAGCAACTGCCTGCCCCACGGTTCGTCCGTCGGGCCTTCGCAGGCCGTACCGTGCTCGCGCAGGCGCCCGGCCAGCGCGTCGAGGTCGTCGGAGGCGACCACCAGGCCGCCGATGGGGGCCATGTCCGGGAACCAGGAGGCGAGCAGCAGCGTGGTCTCGGCCCCCTTCGGGGCGACCGTGAGCCAGCGGCCCATCGGGAACGGGTTGTCGGTGCGGGTCTCGAAGCCCAGGACACCGCTGTAGAAGGCGAGCGCCCGCTGCTGGTCCGCTACTGGCATGGTCACGGTCGTGATGCTGGAGATTGGCATGTGGGCCACTATATGTAGGAATTTCCCTACGCATCAAGTTATCGGGGAGATCCCTGATTACGTACCGGGTTCCGCCTTCATAAGATGGGGGCATGCGGATCGACGACTACGTGGCCGAGCTGGGCAGGTCTCTGGCCGGGCCGCCGGGGCCCAAGCGCGACCTGGTCGTCGAGGCGCGTGACAGCCTGGCCGACACCGCCGACGCGCTGGAGGCCGAGGGCCTGACCCGGGCCGAGGCCGAGCGGCTGGCGGTGCGGCAGTTCGGCGCGATCGCCGAGATCGCGCCCGGCTACCAGCGGGAGCTGACCGGCGCGGCCGGCCGGATGCTGGGCACGCTGCTGCTCATCAGCGTGCCGATCACCGTGGTGATGTGGTCGGCGATCTGGCGCTTCTACCCTTATCCCCCTGCCGCTCTGGCCTCCTGGGCTGCCCGGCCCGCCTGGTACAACGCCGCCTCGCGAGGGCTCGACATCCTGCAGTTGGCCACGGGCCTGTACGGCGGGCTGTCGCTGCTCGCGCTGAGCCGGGGCGCCCGGTGGCACCTTCGACCGCAGCTGGTGACCAAGTGGCTGGGGATCGTCGTCTGGGTGATGCTGCCGGTGAACGGGCTGCTGATCCTGCTACTCCTCTATGGGGCCGATATACAGGGCATCAACACCTACCTGCCCGCCATCCTCGCCAATTTCCTATCGGCGATCTTCTGGGGCCTGCAGCTCTACGGCGCGACGCGCTGCCTGCGCCTCACCCGGGCCGTCTGCGCCTCACCCGGACTGCCTGATCCCCGGCCGTAGCACTCCGCCGATCACACTGGCGAACTCCGCCCAGGCCGACCTCTCCCCTTCCAGCTGCTTCCTGCCGGAATCGGTCAGGCGGTAGGTGCGCCGCTTGCGCCCGCCGACCGTGGCCCACTCGCTGGCCAGATAGCCGATCCGCTCCAGCCTGCGCAGCGCCGGGTAGACGGTGCCGGTCGGCACGTTGAGCGCTCCCCCGCTGCGCGCCTGCAGGGCCTCGATGATGGCGTAGCCGTGCAGTGGCTCACCCTCCAGCACGGAGAGCAGCAGGGCGTCCATGTGGCCGCGCAGCGCGTCGGGGTTCATGGCTCCGATCCTAGATAACCGTTCGTTGAGTAGCCAGTCTACATGTAGGCCGTCTATATGTAGACTGCCTATAGGTAGGCAGGCACAACGAAGGGGGTTTGGCGCATGGAAGCGCTGGAACTGGCCCGGTTGCAGTTCGCGATGACAGGGAGCCTGCACTTCCTGTTCGTCGTGCTCACGCTGGGGCTCGCGCCGCTGGTGGCGATCATGCATACGCGCTGGGCACTGGCGGGCAAGCCGCTGCACGAGCGGCTGACCAGGTTCTGGGGCCAGATATATGTCATCAACTACGCCTTGGGCATCGTCACCGGACTCGTGATGGAGTTCCAGTTCGGGCTCTCATGGAGCGGGCTGACGCACTACGCGGGCGACGTCTTCGGCGCTCCGCTGGCCATGGAGACGCTGGTGGCGTTCTTCCTGGAGTCGACGTTCCTCGGCCTGTGGATCTTCGGCTGGGGACGACTGCCGAAATGGGCGCACCTGGCCTGCATCTGGCTCGTGACGCTCACGGCGTACGGCAGCGCCTTCTTCATCATGGCGGCCAACTCCTTCCTGCAGAACCCCGCCGGAGCCGTCGTCAGGGGCGATCGGATGGAGCTGGTCGACATCGGCGCGCTGTTCACCAACAAGACGCTGATCTTCTCCTTCCCGCACGTGATCGGGGCCGGGCTGTTCACCGGGGCGATGGTGCTGGTCGGGGCGAGCGCCTACCAGCTGCGCCGCCGTACGTCCGAGGTGGAGTTCTTCACCAAGTCGCTGCGCACGGGCGTGACCACGGCCGCCATCGGCATCTTCCTGACCGTCGGCTTCGGTTACGCCCAGTTCGCCGGCATCCAGGAGGGCAAATTCGAGGGCGACACGGGGGCGGTGCCGCTCGGGATCATGATCGAGGTCGGGCAGCTCCTCGCGCTCGTCGTGCTGTTCCTGATGCTGCCGCTGATCCGCGTCCTGCCGCGCTGGCGGTGGACGCATCCGCTGCTCATGCTGATGACGCCGCTGCCGTTCGTCCTGTCCATCATGGGCTGGCTGGCCAGGGAGATCGGGCGGCAGCCGTGGATGATCTGGCAGAAGCTCACCGTCGCCGACGCCATGACGCCCGGCCTCACCCCGCCGATGATCACCGGCTCACTGATCGCCTTCGTGGCCGTGCTGGTACTGCTGGCGATCATCGACTACGTCCTCATCGCCAGGGTGATCAGGCGCGGGCCGCGCGAGCTCGACCTCGGCGCCGTCTCCGAGCCCGCCCTGACCTACTAGGAGTCGTGACATGGAACTGATGTGGTTCGCCTGCTTCACGCTGCTGCTGGCCGGATACTTCGCGCTGGAGGGCTTCGACCTGGGGGTCGGGCTCCTGCTGCCGATCCTCGGCAAGTCGGCCGACAGCAAGGATCGCATGGTGGCGGCCATGGCCCCGTTCGTGCTGGCGAACGAGGTGTGGCTGGTGGCGGTCGCCGGGACACTGTTCGGCGTCTATCCGGCGCTCGAGGGCGAGGTCCTGTTCGGGCTGTATCCGCTGGTGGTGGCCATGCTGCTGTCCTGGATCCTGCGGGACGCCGGGCTGTGGTTCCGCCGCCGGATCGGGGGCACGGCCTGGCGGGGCTTCTGGGACCTGATGATCGCGCTCGGCTCGCTGGGGCTCTCGTTCGGCTGGGGGGTGGCTCTGTACGCGGCCGCCACCGGGTTCGGCTCGTCCCTGCTGAACCCGGTGGGGTTGATGCTGGGTGTGGTGATGACGCTGCTCCTGGCCTTCCACGGCTGGACGTTCCTGGCCTGGCGCTCCCCCGGCCTGGCCGGTGTCACCCGCTCGGGGCGCGCGCTGGCCGTGTCCGGGGCGGTGGCCGCGATCCCCGCCCTCGGGGTGCTCCTGGGCAGCATGCCGTACCTGCTGGACCACACCGCGCCGGCCGAGACGCTGAATGTGCTGAGTGTCATGGCGCTGCCGTTCGCGCCGATCGTCCTCATCGCGCAAGGATGGGTGTGGCGCACTTTCCGTCCCGGCAAGGACGCCGTCCGGATCCCGTCGTTCTTTTGAGGGCTCGTGCACAAAGATCTCCTGCGGCTCATGCGGGCCGAGCAGTCGGTGCGGCGCCACCTGACCGTCACCTTCGCGGCGGCGATGGCGGCCGGGCTGCTCGTGCTCGTACAGGCGGAGCTGCTGGCAGGGGTCCTGTCCGGCCGGTTCACGACCGTGGCGCTGGCGGGCCTGGCCGCCGTGGTGGGCGTCCGCGCGCTGCTGGGGTGGACGCAGGGCATCTTCGCCGGCCGTACGGCGGCAGGCGTCAAGTCCGCGCTCCGGCACCGGCTGCTGGCCAGGCTGCAGGAGCTGGGACCGGCCAGGCTCGCCGGTCACCGCTCGGGTGAGCTGGTCACGCTGACGGGACGCGGCCTCGACCGGCTCGACGCCTACCTGACCGGCTATCTGCCCTCGATCGCCGTCGCGGCGGTGGTGCCGCTGGCGGTGCTCGTCCGGCTGTTCGCCGCCGACCTGGCGAGCGCGGTGATCGTACTGGTCACGCTGCCGCTGATCCCGCTCTTCGGGGCGCTCGTGGGGATGACCACCAAGGCCGTCACGGAGCAGCAGTTCCGCGCGCTGTCGCGGCTCGGCGGGCACTTCCTCGACGTCGTACGCGGCCTGCCCACGCTGCGCGCCTTCGGCCGGGCCCGCTACCAGGCGACGGTCATCCAGCAGGTGGCCGAAGCGCACCGGGCCACCACCATGCGTACGTTGCGGGTGGCGTTCCTGTCGTCGCTGGTGCTGGAGCTGTGCGCGTCGCTGTCGCTGGCCCTGGTGGCGGTGCCGATCGGGCTGCGACTGCTGGGCGGATCGCTGGACCTGACGACGGCGCTGCTGGTGCTGCTGCTGGCCCCGGAGGCGTACCTGCCGCTGCGGGCCATGGGCACCCGCTTCCACGCCTCCATGGAAGGGGTGGCGGCGGCGGACGCGGCCTTCGCCGTACTGGACGCCGAGCCCACGGCTGCCGACGCGGCCACGCCCCGGAAGCGGCTGCCGCAGGGTGCCGCGGCCCCGTCGATCCGGCTGGAGGACGTCACCGTCCGCTACCCCGGCCGCGACGACCCGGCGCTTGAACACGTCTCGCTCACCATCGAGCCCGGCGAACGCGTGGCCCTGGTCGGCGCGAGCGGCGGCGGCAAGAGCACACTTCTGCACCTCATCCTGGGCTTCGTCCAGCCGTCCGAAGGCAGGGTCCTCGTCGACGGCACCGACCTGCGCGATCTCGATCTGGACGCCTGGCGCGACAGGCTGGCCTTCGTCCCGCAGCGCCCGCACCTGTTCGCCACCTCGGTCGCCGGCAACATCCGCCTCGGCGCCCCGTCCGCCTCCCTGGAGCAGGTACGGCAGGCCGCCGCGGCCGCCTACGCCGACGACTTCATCCAGGCGCTCCCCGACGGCTACGACACGGCGGTGGGCGAACGGGGCGCGAACCTGTCCGCCGGCCAGCGGCAGCGCGTGGCCCTGGCGCGGGCCTTCTGCCGCCCGGACACCTCGGTCCTGCTGCTGGACGAGCCCACCGCCCGGCTCGACGGCCGCAGCGAGGCGGCCGTGGTGACGGCCACCGCCGACCTGGCCCGGGACCGCACGGCGATCATCGTGGCGCACCGGCCGGCCATGATCGACCTCGCCGACCGGGTCGTCCGCATCCACGAGGGCCGGGTGATCGCCGACCACTCCGTCAGTACGGCTGTTAAAGGAGAGCTATGAACCGGCGCATGGGCCTGCGGCTCACCTGGGCGGTGCTGGCCGGAGCGGCGGCCGAGCTGGCCGGGCTGGGCCTGATCGCGGCGGCGGCGTGGCTGATCACGCGGGCTGCCGAGCAGCCGGAGCTGGCCGCGTTGAGCATCGCCATCGTGGCCGCCAGGGCGTTCGCCACCAGCAAGGGCGTCTTCCGCTACGCCGAGCGGCTCACCGGCCACGACGTCGCCCTGCGCGCCCAGGCCGGCACCCGCGAACGCCTCTACCAGGCCCTCATCCCCCCGCAGCGGCCCCGGCACGGCGGCGCCGACCTGCTCAGCAGGATGGTGGACGACACGGAGGCCGTCCAGGACCTCCTGGTACGCTGCCTGCTCCCCGCCACGGCCGCCGCGCTCGCGGGCCTGGCCGCCGTGGTCATCGGCCTCACCTTGCTCCCCGTCGCGGCCCTGGTTCTGCTGGCGGGGCTGGCCGTGGCGGGCGTCCTGCTGCCCGCCGCCACGGCCGCCGCCGCGCGCCGCTGGTCGGCCAGGATCTCCCCCGCCAGAGCCGCCCTCGCCGAACGGGTGGCCGACCTGGTCCACGGCTCCGCCGACCTGGCCGCGTACGGCGCCGGTGACCGCGCACTCACCCAGGCCCGCGCCGCCGACGAGGCCCTGGCCGGGCTGGAGCGCCGCCAAGCCCGCGTCCACGCCACCGCCCTGGGGGCCGGCACGCTGGTGCAGGGCCTTACGGTGGCGGCGATCGTGCTGCTCGCCCAGGCCGCGGGGACCGACCGGGTAGCCATGGCGGTGCTCGCCCTGACCGCGCTGGTCTCCTTTGAGCCGGTGCTCCCGCTGGCGGCGGCGGGCGAACGCCTGGCGGGCATCCTGGCCGCGCTCAGACGCCTGCGCGAGGTGAGCGCCACCCCGCCCGCCGTCACCGAGCCGGACACCGCGGCCACTCCCCCGCCGTCCACTCCCGCACCATCCACTCCCCCGATGTCCACTCCCTCGATGTCCACTCCCTCGATGTCCACTCCCTCGATGTCCACTCCCTCGATGTCCACTCCCTCGATGTCCACTCCCTCGATGGCCGCTCCCCCGCCGTCGACTGCGGCACCATCCGCTCAACCGCCGTCGGCTCCCACACTGTCCGCTCAACCGCCATCCCCGCTCCCGCGGTCGCCGCTGACGGTCGAGATCGACGACCTGGTCGTACGGCACGCGCCGGAGCAGCGGGCGGCCGTCGACGGGGTGTCGCTGAGCCTGACCCCCGGCAAGCGGGTGGCTCTGGTGGGGCCGAGCGGGGCCGGGAAGAGCACCCTGCTGGCCGCGCTGATGCGCCTGGTCGAGCCCGAGTCCGGCGCCATCCGGGTCAATGACATGGACATCCGGGGGCTGGCCTCGGACGACGTACGGGCCATGATGACGGGGCTCACCCAGGACCCCTACATCTTCCAGACCACCCTGCGCGCCAACCTGCGGCTCGCCGGTCCCGAGGCCGGTGACGAGGAGCTGCGCCAGGCCGTACGAGACGCTCGTCTGGAGGAGTGGGTCGAGCGGGCCGGGTGGGAGGCCGAGCTGGGAGAGGACGGCCGGACCGTGTCCGGCGGGCAGTTGCAGCGGCTGGCCCTGGCCAGGGCGCTGCTGTACGACCCGCCGGTGCTGCTGCTCGACGAGCCGGCCGAGGCGCTGGACGAGGAGACCGCCGACGCGCTCATGGCCGACCTGCTCGACGTGACGCACGACCGCACCACCTTGCTGGTCACCCACCGGCTCAGGGGCCTGGAGCAGGTGGACGAGATCGTCGTGCTGGAGGACGGGCGCGTGGTTCAGCGCGGCCACCACGACGATCTCGTCACCAAGCCGGGCTACTATCGCGACCTTTGGGAGTCGGAAGTCCTGACCAGACGGTGATCGCCGGGCGTCAGCGCACTTCGACCTCGACGATGCGGGTGTAGTCGTTGGCGCCGTTCGAGGCCAGCGCGACGATGCGGACGGCGTCCGCCGTGACCGGCGCGAAGTCCGAGCGGGCGTTGCCGGCGGTGTTGCCTCGCACCTGGGCGACCGTCTGCCACTGACCCGCCGCCTGGACCTGGACGTCCCAGTCGCGCAGCCCGAAGGTCGAGGCCGGGTACCGTTCGGTGCTCAGCGTGTACAGGTCCACTCGGGAGACCTGCTTGGCGCCGCCCAGCGCGATGGCCACGGTGTCCGGCCAGGCCCTGGCGGTGGCGTCGTTCCAGCCGTTGCCTCCGGCCCAGCCGTTGGAGCCGTTGTCGCCGTCGGCGATGCTGCAGGGCGGGTAGTTGGCGTTCACGTGCTGGGAGGAGGCGGTGACCTGTCGCCGGAGCGCGAGGTTGCCGCCGTTGTCGAGCTTGTCCGGGGTCACCACCTCGACGGGTACGGCCAGTGTGCGGTCCCCGGTGCGCAGGCGCAGGCCGTACTGGCCCTCTGGGGTGGCCGGCGGGACGGCGACCAGCAGTTTCGCGCCGAGTTCGTAGCCGGGCGGCAGGTAGCTGGACAGGATCGAGCGAGAGGCGCTGAGCGGCTGGTCGATCTCCACCTGCATGTCGGAGTAGGCGGCCTTCTTGGCGTCGCTGCGCATGCCGATCTCGATCTTGGCCGGGCAGGCGGGGTCCACGCCGAGCGGCGCGATGAGCTTGTCGGCGCCCGCGATGGGGGTCAGTTTGCCGGTGCCCTTGGACTTGCCCGGTCTGACATTGATCGAGGTGACGGAGGCGGGCTGCTGCTCAGGAGGCTGGGCGGCGGGTGAGGGATCCTGCTGCGGAGCGGCCGCGTTCGCGCCCGGCCCGGTCAGGACCGTGACGGCGGCGACGGCCAGCGCGGCGGTGAGGTGTCGCATGATCATTCCCTTCCGGGGTCAGAGGGCCTGGAGGCCGGGGGTGCCGTCGAGGGTCACGAGGCTGGCCCTGGTGGAGACGGGCGCGCCTGGCTTGTCGACGTACGGGACGACCTTGAAGTCGGCCCGCCACTGGCTCCGGGTGACCTCGCAGGAGACGTAACCGCGCTGGTAGCTGGAGAACCTGAGGTGCGGGTTGGTCGGGTCGCTGCCCCCGGCCGGCAGGCCGGTGGTGGCGCTGCCGTTGCCGCCGCTGCTGACCGAGGTGCCGACGAACTCCACGCCGACCGTGCGCGAGGCGGGGTCGTCGAAGTTCGCCTTGAGCTCGCCGGCCAGGTTGTAGTGGATGTCGCCGGTCAGCACCACGGGGTTGCTGACCTCGCGGTCGATCATGCCGTTGATGACGCGGTCCTTGGCGGCCTTGTAGCCGTCCCAGAGGTCCATGCTGAGCTTCTGGGCGGGTCCGGGGTCGTAGTCGAGCTGGATCATCGCGATCTGCTGGGCCAGCACGTTCCACTTGGCGCGGGACCTGTCCAGGCCGTCGAGCAGCCACTTCTCCTGCTCGGCGCCGAGCATCTGCCGGGCCGGGTCGAGCCGGTCGGCGCAGTCGATCTGCTGGCCGTCGCCGCAGACCTGGTCGTCGCGGTACTGCCGGGTGTCCAGCACGTTGAACTCGGCGAGGTCGCCGAAGGTGAACCGGCGGTAGATCCGGGCGTCCGGGCCCTGCACGGCGGGCACCCTGATGGGCATGTTCTCCCAGTAGGCCCGGAAGGCGTTGGCGCGGATCACCAGGTAGTCCTGCTCGGTCACCTCGCCGCCGGGGCCGTACTTGCCCGCCCAGTTGTCCAGCACCTCGTGGTCGTCCCAGGTGACGATCCACGGGGCGCGGTGGTGCGCGGCCTGGAGATCGGGGTCGCTCTTGTAGAGGCCGTACTGGATGCGGAAGCGGTCGAGGGTGTCGCACTGCACCCGGTACTGCTCGGGCACCGGGGTGTTGCGCAGGCCGCCGGTGGGCACGATGCCGTACTCGTAGATGTAATCGCCGAGGTGGAAGACCACATCGGGCTCCTCCTCCGCGAGGTGGCGGTAGGCGCTGTAGTAGCCGTCCTGCCACAGGGCGCACGAGGCGAAGGCCAGCTTCAGGGCGTCGGGCCTGCTCCTGGCCGCCGGGGCGGTCTTGGTCCGGCCGACCGGGCTGATCTGGCCGCCGGTGCGGAAGCGGTAGAAGTACTCGCGGCCGGGCCGCAGTCCGGTGGCGTCCACGTGGACCGAGTGACCGTACTCGGGCGTGGCCCACGCGGAGCCGTGCCCGGCGCGGCGGGTGAACGCCTCGTCCTCCGCGATCTCCCAGTCGACCTGGATCCTGCCGTACGGCATGCCGCCGAGCGGCTCCAACGGGCTGACGGCCAGGCGCGTCCAGAGGATCACCCGATCGGGCAGCGGATCTCCGGAGGCGACACCTAACTGGAAGGGGTAGTCGGCCCGGGCGGTGGCCTGGGCCGTCCAGGGGTCGGCGAGGTTGGTGGTGAAGGCCAGGGCAAGGGCGGAGCCGCCGATCCCGAGGAAGGATCGGCGTGAGGGACGATGCATGGGCTTCCTAAGAACTGGGGGGTCGAAAGCCCTCACTTTTTAGCAAGCAGCCAAGCTCCTAACAAGACTTAGGTTAAAAATCACAGGCAATTGCGTTACATCTCTCAGTCGGCGTGCGGCTGCAGCAGCTCGCGGATCTGCTCCATCTGCGCCTGGGCCAGCGGCCCGTGCCGCAGCGCGCCGGCGTTCTGCTCGGCCTGGTCGACCGTCCTGATGCCGGGGATCGGCACCGTGCGCCCGCTGCGGGCCAGCAGCCAGCCGAGGGCGCCTTGGGCGAGGGTACGCCCGTCGGAGGTCAGGATGTCGCGGATCGCGTCCAGCATGGCGAGGAACTCCGGGGCGGGCCGGCCGTCCTTGAAGAAGGTCATCCACTGCGGAGAATCGCCGCGTACGTCGTCCATCGGCAGCCGCGAGTCCCGGCCGTACTTGCCGGTGAGCAGCCCCATCGCCAGCGGCCCCCGGTTGACGGAGGCGAGCTCGTGGGTGTCGCACACCGCCAGCATCGCCGGGGTGTCATGCAGGACGTTGAGGTCATGCTGCACGGCGGCGCAGTGCGGCCCTTTCGCGAACGCGGCCGCCCGTTCGGGGTCGTTGGTGCTCCAGCCGTAGGCTCGGATCAAACCCTCCTCGACGAGCTCCTCCAGCGTGGCGATCATCTCGTCCACCCGCTCCAGCGGTGCGTCCCCGACGTGCAACTGGTAGAGGTCGATGTGATCGGTTCCCAGCCGCTCCAGCGACGCCCGGCATGCCTGCCGGATGTATCCGGGCGAGGTGTCCTGGCCGGTGAGCGTCCGCGTCGCCGCGTCGAAGGTGAGGCCGAACTTGGTCGCGATCACGATCTCGTCCCACCGTCCGGACAGCGCTCTCCCGAGCACCCGCTCGCTGTGTCCGGTGCCGTACACGTCGGCCGTGTCGAAGAAGGCGACCCCCAGGTCGAGCGCCCGACGCGCAGCCGCCACTGACTCCTCGTCGTCCACCTGACCCCATCCGGCCGGCTTGCCACGGGCCATGAAGGGTCCGCCGATCGCCCATGCCCCGAACCCGATCGCACTCACCCGCAGGCCGCTACGTCCCAAGATCCGGAATGAATCAGTCATCTCGTACTCTTCCTGACTTCGCGCAGATGGCTATGGGGAAGACGCTGCCATCTGGAGTGGGCTCCAGGTCAAGTACGCCGATCATCGGTTTCATTCGTCGGCATGCGGTACCGCGAAGCGTCCACCGACCCGGCACCGGCGCTGGTAGACGGACGGGCATACCGGACTCGTGCCGCCTTCTTCGATGGCACGGGCTCTGCGCCTCCCCGACTGCTTCGGCCGCACCCGGGACGCGGTCACCGACTCCTTGCGCGATACCGGCGCCGTCAGCCTCACCATGGCCCACGCCGAGTGACCGATCATTCCGGAGCGGATCCCCCGCCGGAGGCACGGGTTCGGTTTGCCATCGAAGCGATGCGTAGGGGCCACTTTCTGTAGCGGGAGAGCAGGTACCTGGGCTATGGCGAGTGTTGCGGAGTTGAAGGCGAGCGGCGATGTCCGGCGGGAAGACCTCCTGCCGGTTCAGTGGGGTCGTCACCGGCTGAACGATGCGCGGGCTCTGCTGGAGTTGCACAAGTCAGACGCCGCCGAGGAAGCGGCACTTCCAGCCCACCGCCACGATCTTGGAACGGCCGTGCCCCGACCTCACAGGACCGGCCCGACGACCATGCACAGACCAATAAAATAAAGCCGAGATGGGAAAGCATATGAACCAACCAATCACTTGCCAATCTTCCAAGTTGTTCCGTAGCAGATCGGCGGCCCATACATAAAGGTCTTTCCCGCTTGGGCGTGCGCAATCAGGGTATCGGCCGCCGGCGCACGAGAACACCGATCCGCTGGAATACTGAGGGTCATTCCATCTTCCGGCGCAATAGTGGCAAAGGGCGCAGCCTCCCCCTTCCATTGAACAGTGATCGTCTCGCCCGTTTGATTTGCGATATAAAATCGCTCCCTATCGGCCGACGTACTACAAGCACATAAGAGGAAAACGATCCCCACCATGAGGCAAGTTAAGCCAAGGCGGAAGCGGCAGCGAGGCCGGGCGGATATATTCTTCCACATGGAACCCCCGAAAAATGGGCGCGAGCACATACAGGATATCGAACCAGGCAATGTCGCCAAGTTATGGACTCGCAGATTATTGACACACGGTCTTGATCTTCACTTTGGGGATGATGCCCTCGTGGGCCACCAATGCATGGAGATCGTTCTGGGTTCGGAGCCGGTGAGGCCGGGCTGGATGGCCTATCCGGCTTGCTGAAGGAGTTGGCGAGTCTCGCGGATGCTTCGGGTGAGCGTTTCGGCTGCCCACACAAGACGTGACGGGCACCTCGGCCACCTACACCGGACTGACCAACGGCCACATCACCTGACGTCGAGAACTGTTACTGCACCGCATCACCGCGATGACAGACATGTGCCGGCCTCCGGTGGCACCGAATGCCGACACATGCTTGTCTGGAAGTCGAACATGTGTCGGCCAAGGGGTTTCATGAGAAAAATCATCTGGTCAGCGACACTCATGGTGTTGATCGTCGCCCTCACCGCCTGTCAGCCACGCCCAAGCCGGTGGGTGGACATCGAGAACCGCACAGGTGAGACCGTGTCGGTGAAATGGCTCGGCGACACGATCTACAGTCGGCAGCTTCCCCCCGGGGGATCGGACCGGATTCCGGTCGTGTCCGGAGGCTGCCTGCGTAATGGAGCCGAAGACGTAATCGTGGGCGAGACAACCAGTGGACGGCGTTTCACCTTCGGCCCGCCCGCCTGCAAAGGTGGAAAGTGGACTCTGCCGGCCAGTTGATCCGAAGCTGGCGTTGGAGACCATAGCCGTGGTGAACGCTCCGGCGATCCCTTGACGCAGAGCCCCGGATGATGTGCTGGGCACGTACGGGATGGGCGGGCTGGGCCAGCGGGCCAAATGTGCAGGCGGAGGGGTTCCGGCGGCTACTGGGGCTTCACCACCGGCACGCCCTCGCTCGCCTGCACCAGAACGAACCCTTGGCCCTGGAAGGCGAGCTGCATCGCCTCGCCGCTCCCCCGGCCGATCAGCGCGCCGACCTTCATCGTCCGGTTCACGCCGACGTGCAGAGCGGTGCTCCAGCAGACGGCCGACTGCCCGTCGGCGTACGTCGGCATGGCCGCGGCGTCCAGCAGCACCGGTGTGCCGTGCGTGGTGACCGCCACCCAGCCGGTGCCGGTGAGCGTGGTGTTGAACAGGCCGCCCGCCGCGACGCCCGCGCCCTGCACCCGCTGGATGTCCCAGGTGAGCTGCGGCTGGAAGGCCAGCAGGTTGCGCCCGTTGACGGTGAGCCCCTCGTTCTCCAGGTAGAACAGGTGGATGTCGTCGGCGTTGTCCGCGAGATAGAGCAGGCCCTGGCCGCGCACGCGCATCAGCGACGCGCCTTCACCCGTCACGGCCTTCTTGAGCAGCTTGCTGATGCCGCCCGCGCCCTCGTACTCGAAGTCCATCTGGCCCTGGAAGGCCACCATCGAGCCCTGCTTGGCCAGCACCTCGTGAGGGAGCTGAACCCGGAGCATCTTGCCGTTCGCCAGGGAGAAGCCGGTGGGAACCTGGCGCGGATCGAGGTTGTCGAAGACTGAGCTGCGCATGATCGACCTTTCGGTGAAGAGGTCCCGCCAGCGTAGTGACTCCGGGGTCAGGCCAGCGGCTCGTCGCCGAGGTCGCGCAGCGCCAGGGCGGCATAACCCCGGAGGTCACCGTCGTTGAACGCGATTCCCTCGTGCGCGGCGGCGTCGCGGCCGATCCAGCCCAGCAGTTCCTCCGCGACCCGGCCGTCCGCCTCCGGGCCCCGCAGCCGGGCCTGCGCGATGGCCGCGCCCCAGCGCACCACATCACGGGGATCATTGAGGGCAGCGTCCAGCACGGGCGCCGTCTCGGGCGATGGCGTCACGCCGGACGGGCCGAGCAGGCCGATCGCGACCAGGGCGGTCGCGGTCACCGCCGGGTGCTCGTCGGCCGCCGCCCTGAGCAGCGGCGGCAGGCCGGCGGCCCGCTCCTCGGGGTACCAGGCCAGGGCGTAGGCCGCGGCGGCGCGCACCGGGGCGTCCGCGTCGGCGAGCAGGTCGCGGAACATCGGCAGCCCGGCGCCGACCGCGTCATACGCCATCAGCGCGAAGTACGCGAACAGCCGCTCCTCCTCGGCTGGCTCAAGCGTCTGGAGGTACTGGAACAGGGCGACATCCTCGCCCCAGTCGTCTTCGTCTTCTTCGTCGTCCTCGTCTTCTTCGTCCTCGTCGTCCGTGAACTGCTTGCCGGCGGACAGCAGCAGGTCCCCGCCCGCCGCCGTGGCGCGATGGTCGTCGAGGGGGTAGCCGGACGGCAGGAGCTGCTCGCCGTAGCCGATGGCCAGCTGCGTCAGCAGGTGCAGCACGGCCGGGCGGTCCGGCGTCTCGGGGTCGGCGACCAGTTCCAGCAGGAACGGCACCGCGCGAGCGCTCGCCTCGAAGCGGGTGCCCTGGTGGAAGATGTTCCCGTACAGGCTGTGCAGCGCCTTGTTCCGGATGCCGGGATCGGGAGAGCGCAGGGCCCGGATCTGGTCCGGCACATCCTTCGCGCGGCCGTAGGCGTGCGTCAGGTCGGCCCAGTCGATCGTGTCGAGACTCGCCAGCATGCGGACATGCTGGCATATGGCGCAGGCCGGTGTCCGGAAGTCCGTGACACCGCATCCTCTGGGGGCAGATGCCCAGTACGTACCGAGGACGTACAGGGAGGCATCATGCGGAGCAAGCAGTGGACCGTGCAGATCTACATCAGCGAGGACGAGACCGATGAGCGCACGCTGGCCCGTGCGGTCCTGTCCGCCGAGGAGAGCGGCTGGCATGAGAGCGTCGGCGTGGCCAGGCGCAACCCCGAGGACCGTGCGGTGCCGGAGATCGGCGACGAGCTGGCCGCGGGGCGGGCGCTGATGGACCTGGCCGACAAGCTCCTCGGCGACGCCGCCGAGGACGTGGCCACGCTCGGCGGCCCGATCGAGGCCCGTTGACCACGCGTACGAAGACGCCCGGCGAGAAGCCCCACTGGTAGCCCGCCGGGCGCCTTCACGATCAGCCCTCCGAAGGCAGGAGCAGCCGGAACTCGGTCCGGCCCGGACGGCTCCGTACGTCCACCGAGCCCCCGTGCGCGGCCACCACGGCGCGGACGATCGCCAGCCCGAGCCCCGCACCTCCGGTGGCCCGCGACCGGCCCTGGTCGGCGCGGGAGAACCGCTCGAAGATCTCTTCCTCCAGCCCGGCCGGCACGCCGGGACCGTCGTCCACGACGGTGACCTCCACCGCGGCCGGCAGCCTCCGTACGGCCACGACGACCGTGGTGCCGTCGGGGGTGTGGACGCGGGCGTTGCTCAGCAGGCTCGCGATCACCTGGTGCAGCCGGAGCGCGTCGCCGGTCACCGTGACGGGGTCCTCCGGCAGCTCCAGCCGCCAGCGGTGGCCGGGCCCGGCGGCCCGCGCGTCGCCGGTGGCCTCGATGGCCAGGCGGGACAGGTCGACCTCCTCCCGGGCCAGCGGCCGTCCCGCGTCGAGCCGGGCCAGCAGGAGCAGCTCGTCGACCAGCTCGCTCATCCGCCCCGACTCGGCGTCGATCCTGCCGAGCGCGTGCCGTACGCCGTCCGCCATCGGCTCGTCGCCGCGCAGGGCGAGCTCGGCGTGCCCGCGGATCGCCGCCAGCGGCGTGCGCAGCTCGTGGCTGGCGTCGGCGGCGAAGGCGCGCAGCCGCTGCTCGACGGCGTGCCGGCGGCCCAGAGCCGCCTCCACGTGGCCCAGCATGCGGTTGAAGGCGGCGCCGACCTGTCCCGTCTCGGTGCGCGGGTCGGTGTCGGGTACGCGTTCGGCCAGGGTCACCTCCCCGCTGGCCAGGGGCAGCTCGGCGACCTTGCGGGCCGTCGTGGCGATGCGTTGCAGGGGGCGCAGCGCCAGCCGTACCCACAGGGCGCCCGCGACACCCGTGACGGCGAGCACGCCGGCGAACATCACCAGCTCGAACAGCCACAGGCGGTGCAGCGTCTCCTCGACACCGTGCAGGGACAGCCCGGTGATCATGACGTCGCCGTCCCGGCCCGCGGCGGCGACGAGCCGGTAGTCGTCCAGGCTGGACAGGTCCACGGTCTGCGGCGGTCCCCCGACCGGCAGCGCCGCCAGGATCGCCTCGTCGTCAGGGCTGAGGCCGGGGTGGGTGCCGTCCCGCTCCGACACCACCGCCGCATGGGTGACGCGCCCGTTGACCAGCCGCGCGCCGAACGTACCCCGTGCCTGTCCCCGCGTGTCCTCGCCGTGCTCCAGGCTCGCGGCGAACCGGGGGCCGTCGGCGGCGATCTGCTGGTCGACGCGGGCGAGCAGGAACCGATCCATCGCCACCGACGTGGCGACGCCGACAGCCGCGCAGGACAGCGCGAGGAGTATGAGCAATCCGGCGATCAGCCGGGCCCTGAGCGTGCGTGGGACGAGGTTCACGGCTTGAGCACGTACCCGACGCCGCGCACGGTGTGGATCAGCGGCCGGCGACCCGCGTCGATCTTCTTACGCAGGTAGCTGATGTACAGCTCCACGACGTGGGCCTGGCCGCCGAAGTCATAGGACCAGACGTGGTCGAGGATCTGCGCCTTGCTGAGCACCCGGCGCGGGTTGCACATGAGCAGCCGCAGCAGCTCGAACTCGGTGGGCGTGAGCTCGACCGGCGTACCGGCCCTGCTCACCTCTCTGGCCTCCTCGTCCATGGACAGGTCGGCCACGACGAGACGGTCCTCGTTGCCGGGCCGCGCCATGCCCGCCCGGCGCAGCAGCCCGCGCAGCCGCGCGAGCACCTCGTCCAGGCTGAACGGCTTGGTCACGTAGTCGTCGCCGCCCGCCGTGATGCCCGCGACCCGGTCCTCGACCGCGTCGCGCGCGGTCAGGAACAGTACGCACAGCTCGGGCCGCAGCTCCCGGAGCCGGTTCATGAGCTCCAGCCCGTTCAGGTCGGGCAGCATGACGTCCAGGATCGCGGCGTCCGGCGCGAACTCCTCGGCCGCGCGGATCGCGGCGGTCCCGCTCGCCGCGGTGCGTACCTGCCAGCCTTCCTGGCACAGCGTCTTCTCCAGCACCTCGAGGAGGTCCGGCTCGTCGTCCACGACGAGCACGCGGATCGGTGTGCCGTCCGGGCGCAGCAGGCTGTTCATGTTCCCTCCTATTCATCACAAAATACGAGGTTCTTCTGAGAATCCTCTGAAGAGCTCCGTTCATAGGGAAAACAGAGGTTCGCCAGGCACGGTCTACTCCCATGACCACTCTTCACGCACCGGCTCGGGCCGCTTTGACAGCGCCGCCGCGCCGCCGCCTGCGACCAGAGCCCGTGCTGGCGGCCGTGGTGGCCGGCGCGGTCGCGGTCGTCGTCCTGTGGTGGCGCGGCACGCCGTCCGTGGCGGGCCTGGACGGCTGGCTCACCGAGGCCGGCCGCGTCACGGGCCTGCTGTCCGGGTACGGCATGGCCGTCCTGCTCGGCCTGATGGCCCGCGTCCCGGCTCTGGAGCGCGGCGTGGGCAGCGACCGGCTGGCCCGCTGGCACGCCATGGGCGGCCGGTACGTCATCGGGCTGGTCACCGCGCACGTCCTGACGATCATCTGGGGGTACGCGGTCGCCGACCAGGCCGGGGTGGTGGACGAGGCGGTCACGATGGCGCTGTCCTTTCCCGACGTACTGAAGGCGACCGTGGCCTTCCTCCTGCTGCTCGGGGTGGCCCTGGTGTCGGCCCGCGCCGCCCGCCGCAGGCTGCGCTACGAGACCTGGTTCTACCTGCACTTCTACACCTACCTGGCGGCCTGGCTGGCGTTCGGGCACCAACTGGCGACCGGCGCCCAGTTCACCGGCGATCGGGTGGCCCAGTTCGCCTGGTACGCCCTCTACCTCGGGGTGGCCGCGCTGCTGGTGTGGTACCGCTTCCTCGGCCCGGTCCGGGTGTGGGCGCGCCACCGGCTGCGGGTGGCCCACGTCAGCGCCGACGCGCCGGGCGTCGTCTCGATCCATCTCACCGGCCGCCGCCTGGCGCGGCTCGGCGCCGAGCCGGGCCAGTTCTTCCGGTGGCGCTTCCTGACCCGCGACCTGTGGTGGTCGGCCAACCCCTACTCGCTGTCCGCCGCGCCGGACCGTGGCGGGCTGCGCATCACGGTCAAGGCGCTGGGCGACCACAGCGCGGCGCTCGCCCGGCTGCGGCCGGGCACCCGGGTCATCGCCGAGGGGCCGTACGGCGGATTCACCGGACGCCTCGGCCGAAGTCCGAAGTCGGTGCTGATCGCCGGCGGCGTCGGCATCACCCCGCTGCGCACCCTGTTCGAGACCCTGCCAGGGCAGGTGACCCTGCTCTACCGCGCTCGTACGCCGGAGGAACTGCTGTTCAGGGACGAACTGGAGAAGATCGCCAGAGCACGCGGGGATGCCAGGCTCTACTGCTCGGTCGGCCCGAGAGCCCCGGACCTGTTCACCGGGCTCGACCGCCTGCTCCCCGACCTGCGCGAGCACGACGCCTATGTGTGCGGGCCGCCCGAGATGACGCGGTCGGCGATCCAGGCGCTGCGGTCGGCGGCCGTGCCCGCCCACCGGATCCATCACGAGTCTTTCGAGTTCTAGGGGTTCCCTCCATGAAGAGAGCACTGCTCGCGGTGGTCACCACCGTCATCGGCCTGGTGCTGCTGCTGTCGTTCAAGCCGCACGACGTCACCGGGGCCACCACCCAGCCGCCCGCCGCCATCGCCCAGACCCATGCCTCCGCGACACCGTCACCCACCACCACTGAGAAGTCCGCCACAACCCAGAAGTCCGCCGCCAGCCGGACGGTCGACGGGGACGCGGTCGACACGCGCTGGGGACCCGTACAGGTGCGGATCAGCGTCAGCGGCGGCAAGATCTCCGACGTCCAGGTGCTCCAGGCGCCGAGCGAGAACAGGCGCGACGTCGAGATCAACAACAGGGCGCTGCCCGTCCTCCAGGAGGAGGCCCTGTCCGCCCAGAGCGCCCAGATCGACTCCGTCTCGGGCGCCACGTACACCAGCGACGGCTACACCCGCTCCCTGCAGAGCGCCATCGACCGGGCCGGGCTGTGACCCGCCACGTCGAGCACGTGATGGGGACCGTCTTCTCCTTCGACGTACGCGATGCCGACTCCAACGGCACCGCCGACGAGGCGATGGCGCGGGCGGTCGCCTGGCTGCACCACGTGGACGCGGTCTTCTCCACCTACCGGCCGGACAGCGCGATCAGCCACCTCGGCCGAGGCGAGATCGAGCTGTCCGATTGCCCGCCCGAGGTGGCCCAGGTGCTCTCGCTGTGCGCCCAGGCAGAACACGACACAAACGGATATTTCACCATGCACCCCGGTGGTCGCCTGGACCCGTCCGGTCTGGTGAAAGGGTGGGCGATCGAGGAGGCGTCCCGGATCTTGTCCGAGGCCGGCGCGCGCCGCCACTGCGTCAACGGCGGCGGCGACATCCAGCTCGGCCCCGATCCCTCGCCGTGGCGGATCGGCATCGCGCACCCCGCCCGGCCCGGCGCCCTCTGCGCCGTGGTCACCGGCCACGACCTGGCCATCGCCACCTCGGGCAGCGCCGAGCGGGGCCCGCACATCCTCGACCCGCACACCGGGCGCGCCACCGACGCGCTGCTGTCCATCACTCTTGTCGGACCCCGCCTGACCGCCGTCGACGCCTTCGCGACGGCGGCATTCGCGATGGGCGACGCCGCCCGCGACTGGGTCGAGGAGACCGACGACCTGGAGGCGTTCGCGGTGACCGCGAGCGGCGACACCTGGCGGACCAGGGGCTTCCCCGCTCTCTGACTCCTCTCGACACCACTCCTCGCCTCGGCGGGTTGTGTTGGCGGCGCAAGCTGGTTTAAAGTACAAACCAGTTTGAGGCTAAGAGGAGTTGTCATGGTAGACGACGGTGAGCAAGCCCCCAGCCCGGAGGAGACTCTGCGCCTCATCGAGGAGCAGCGGGCCGCCACGGTGCGAAGGTTCAGGGGCGATCCCCTGTTCCTGTACGTCCCCTGGGGCGTCGCGTGGTTGATCGGCTTCACCTGCGTCTTCCTGCACTACGGGCTCGACGGCAAGCCCTACGCGCCGATCTCACAGATGCAGGCGGTGGCCGTCCTGATGATCTCCATGGTGATCGCGGGCTCCCTGGCCGCGTACGAGATCACCAGGATGAACATCGGCGTCCGGGGCGAGAGCACGGCCAGGGGCACGATGTACGGCTACACGTGGTTCGCCGGAATGGTGGTGATGTCGATCATCGCCATCCGGATCAGCCCGATGCTGCCGGAAGGAGAGTCCGGCCTGCTCTGGGCAGGCGTCTCGATGCTGGTGGTGGGCGTCATGTACATGGCCGGCGGCGCGATCTTCCTGTACTGGCCGATGTTCTTCGTCGGCGTCGGCGTGACCGCCGTCAACGGCCTGGGCGTGCTGCTCGGCCCCGGCTGGCACGCGCTGCTGACGGCGGTGCTGCTCGGCTTCGGGCAGATCGTCCTGGGCCTGTGGTGGCGACGGAGGCAGTGCCGGTGACGGCCGGCGACGTTCCGGAGCTCGATCCGGTGATCCACGCGCAGGCCAGGCTACGTGTCGTCGCGACGCTCAACGCGATGGGCGGAGGCGACGAGATCGCCTTCCCGGCGCTCAAGGATCTGCTCGGCATGACGGCCGGCAACCTCTCGGTCCACCTGACCAAGCTCGAGGAAGTCGGCTACGTCCAGATCACGAAGACGCACAAGGGCCGTACCCCGGTCACCTATGTCTCGCTCACCAAGCGCGGCCGGGTCGCCTTCGACGACTACACCAAGGCGATCCGCGCCCTACTCGACTCCGCAGGAGGCACTTCATGACCATCCTCGCCAGAACGGTGGAGGTCACCCGGCGCTACGGCGACGTGCTGGCGCTCGACCGCGTCTCGCTCGACATCAGGGCGGGAGAGCTGGTCGGCCTGCTCGGCCCGAACGGCGCGGGCAAGTCGACGCTGATCAACCTGTTCGTGGGCCTGCGCAAACAGACGTCCGGCACGGTCGAGCTGCTCGGTGGCTCCCCGCAGGATCCGGTGGTACGCCGAGGCATCGGGGTCACGCCGCAGGAGACGGGCCTGCCCGAGTCGCTGAGAGTCGGCGAGATCGTCGACTTCGTCTCAGCCCATTACCCGAAAAAGGCCGATAAAGGGGAGTTACTCGCCCGGTTCGGCCTCGACGACCTGGTCAAGCGGCAGATCGGCGGCCTGTCCGGCGGCCAGAAGCGGCGGCTGGGCGTGGCACTGGCCTTCGCCGGCAACCCGCGGATGGTCTTCCTCGACGAGCCGACCACCGGCCTCGACGTGGAGGCCAGGCGAGCGCTCTGGGACGGCATCAAGGACTTCCATGAGGGCGGCGGCACGGTCCTGCTCACCAGCCACTACCTGGAGGAGATCGAGGCCCTGGCCCAGCGGGTCGTGGTCGTCGGCCACGGCCGGGTGCTCGCCGACGACACCGTGCGGGCCGTACGCGACATGGTGGGTGTGCGGCGCGTCTCGCTCGTCGCCGAGAACCTGCCCGAACTGCCCGGTGTGCTCGCCAGCGAACGTGCGGACGGCCGGATCAACCTGGTGACCACCGACCCCGACCGGCTGGTCGTCGAACTGGTGCGGAGCGGCACACCGTTCTCCGGTCTGGAGATCAGGCCGACCTCGCTCGAGGAAGCCTTCCTCGCCATCACCGCCAAGGAGACCGAGCATGTCTAGCCTTATCCTGGCCCACACCCGCTATCTGATGCTCGAGCAGATCCGGGTGCCGATCGGCCTGGTCGCCAGCTCGTTCTTCCCGGCCGCGTCGATGCTGGCGTTCGTGGTGCCGTTCACGGGGGACGATCCGGTGGCCGCGACGCGGGCGACGGGGTCGATGATGATGATCGGCGCCATGTCGGCCGCGCTCATGGGGCTCAGCATCACGGTCGCGCAGGACCGCGAGCTACCGTGGAACCCCTACGTGCGTACGCTGCCCGCTGGACCGTTCCCCCGCTTCGCCGGGCGGATCCTCACGACGATGGCCACGATGCTGGTGTCGACGATCCCGGTGGTGGTGATCGCGGCCCTGTTCACCACGGCGACCATCACGGTGCCGAACCTGCTGATCGGGCTGCTCGCCCTGCTCGGCGGGGCGGTGCCGTTCATGCTGATCGGCCTGTTCCTGGGCTTCGTGCTGGCCTCGAAGGCGGCCATCGGCGTGTCGCAGGTCGTGTTCTTCCCGATCGCGATCCTGGGCGGGCTGTTCCTGCCGCCGCAGATCATGCCGGACTTCGTGCAGAAGGTGTCGCCGTTCGTGCCGAGCCGTGGCGCCGGGGAGCTGATCTGGGCCGTGACGACCGGCACCGCGCCGAACATGGTCGCGGTGATCATGCTCGGCGTGTGGACCGTGATTGCGGCACTGGCCGCGGGCTGGGCCTACCGGCGCGACGAAGGCCGCCGCTTCTCCTGAGAGGTGATCTCCTCGAACGGGGGGTGTGCCGCCGAGTCCGCAGCGATCTCGACGGCACACCCGTCCGTGAGGGGGTCCGGTTACTTCTTCTCTTCGAGGGTGACGGAGACGTTACTCGACTTTCCGTCCCTCATATAAGTGATCTGAACCTGTTGGCCTACTTTGAAACCTCTGACCTGGCCAACAACTGTATCTCCGCCCTCCACCGGCGTGTTGCCGATCTTGGTGATGAGGTCGCCCTGCTTCAGTCCGGCCTTGTCGGCGGGGCTTCCGGAGGTGACCTGGCGGATCAGCGCGCCGGGCACGTCGCCGGTGGCGTCGGTGACACTCACGCCCAAGAACGCGTGAGTCACCTTGCCACCACTGATGAGCTGGTCGGAGACCTGCTTGGCGGTGTTGACCGGGATGGCGAAGCCGACACCGATGTTGCCGCTGCTGCCGCCGTTGGTGGCGATGGCGCTGTTGATGCCGATCACCTGACCGGCCGCGTTGACGAGCGCGCCGCCGGAGTTGCCCGGGTTGATGGCCGCGTCGGTCTGGATGGCGTCGCCGAGCGTCGTCGCCCCGCTCTCCTGACCCTGCTGCTGCTCCCGCTGCTGGCCCCAGCCAGGCGGAAGCTGCTGCTGCTGGTCCTGCTCGCCGCCGACGGTGACCGTGCGGTTGAGCGCGCTGACGATGCCCGCCGTGACGGATCCGTCGAGGCCGAGCGGGCTGCCGATGGCCAGTACGGCGTCGCCGACCTGAAGCTGGTCGCTGTCGCCGAGCGAGGCCTTGGTCAGGCCCGAGACGCCGTCGGCCCTGATGACCGCGAGGTCGGTGGACGGGTCGGTGCCCACGACCGACGCCTTGGCCGTCTTGCCGTCGTTGAACTTGACGGTCATCTGCCCGCCCTGCCCGGCGCCGACGACCACGTGGTTGTTGGTGAGGATGAGCCCGTCGTCGGACAGCACCACACCTGACCCCTCGCCGGTCTGCCCTTGGATCATCACGACCGAAGGCTGCACCTTCTGCGCGACCTGGGCCACGGTGAGCTGGTTGGAGGCCGCCTTGAAGACCGGGCTCGGCGCGGAGACGACTGTGGTGTCCTGGAACGCCGTGGCGGCGACGGCCCCCACTGCGCCGCCGCCCACGGCCACGGCCGCCAAGGCGAGCCCGGCGATCGTCTTCCGCCCGACGGAGAAGCCCCGCCTGGGCGGCTTGGGAGGCGGAGGCTGGTTCATGATCACGGTCTCTCGCCGGGGAAAGCCCCCGGCGGAGGGCGGCTGGTCGCCGAACTGGCTCCAGCCGCCGGCGCCCTGCTCGCGAGGCTCGTTCGCGTTCATCGTCATCTCCTCAAGTACCGATGACTCAAGAGTGCCAAGGAGCGCGTAAGTGCAGGTTAAGCCGGTGATCAGAACTGTATGAGAGGGTTGACGGCAGCCTTATCACAGCTGGTCACGGCCCGGTTATCCGTATGAACCTGGTCGGAAATTTACCTCGGGCGGCAACCACACAGGTCAAGGACGGTTTAATCAGCCTGCGCCGCGTAGATCATGGTCGATTTCAATTTGCCGCTGGACCTCACCGCAGCCGTGAGGGAACAGCACGGCGAGGGCCGATTCGAGCACCAGGGCCTCCATCTGATCAACGTGAAGCTCGGCGCCAGAGATGACGAGGCCGAAGATGAGGGCCTTGATCCCGTCGACCATCGCGCGGGCCTCGGGGTCGCGGAGGTCGGGGCGCGACTCGGCGACGAGATGCACCCACTCTTCGCGGTTGAGTCGCTTACGGCGGAGCATCGGCTGTTGGTGTCGCGAAGGCAGGCTTTGAAGTTCTCGGGCGCCGACCGCCATGAGGTGGGCGTCGGTGAGTGCCCTGCGCGCCCGCTTGCCTACCAGGGCCTTCAGCAGCTGTCGCGCCGAGTCGTCCGCGGTGTAGACCTCGGCGACCTCGACTTCGGAACGGTCAGCCTCGGCTTGCATTATCGCCAGCAGCAACTCGTCCTTGCCCTTGACATGATGGTAGAGGGCCGGCCCGGTGATCCCCACCGCTCCGCCGATCTCGTCCACGCCGGTCGCGTGATAGCCCCTTTCGACGAACAGGCGCGCCGCCTCCCGGATGATCAGCTCACGTCGCTCGCTGCTCGCCAGGGGCGCCGGCGTCTTTGCGGCCCTTTCGGGAACAGGCCCTGTCGCCGCCCTTCCTCCTACGCTCGAAGTCGGCCCGGGCGGGACATGGCCAACGGGACTGGCCGGGTCCGCGCCGTCCGATACGCGCCGGTCGGCTTGATGTGATGGTCGCGCTTCTGTCGCAGGTCCTGAGGTGTCGTGCGGGTGGCGGGGCAGCAGCAGGTCGAATGTCATGTCGATGATGAGGTGGCACAATCGGTCACCGTCGAGTCCCGTGCGGCCGGTCGCGATGGTGAAGATCAGCCATTTGGCGCCGACCACCAGCGTCCGTGCCTGGTCCGCGCTCAGCTCGGGGCGAGCTTGACCGACCCGGCTCACCCATTCCTCCTGGTTGATCCGGCTGCGACGCAGCAAAGGCTCGCTCGTCTCGGGGGACAGGCTGCGCAACTCGCGGGCGGCGATGGCGGTCAGCGGGCCATCGTCAGTGGCCTGGCGCGCCTGGGAGCGGATAAGCCGCTCCAGCAACTCCCGCGGAGTGCCGCCCTCGCGATGGATCTGGGCGATCTCCGCCTCGGAGCGCTCCGCGCTCTCCTCGATCAAGGCCGCAAGCACGGCGTTCTTGTCCGGGAAGTGCCGGTAGACCGTCGGCCCCTTCACACCGGCCGCGGCGCCGATCTCGCTGATGCTCGTGCCGTGGAACCCACGCTCGTAGAACAGGCGGGTGGCTTCGCGAAGGATCAGCGCGCGCCGGTTCCCCGGTGGCCTGCCACGCCGCGGGCGCGCCACCGTCTCTCCGTTGCCGGGCATCGCCAACGAGGACACCGCACACTCCCCTTCCACGCTCAAGGATGCCTTGACCGTACAGCGGTTCGGGTGAACCTTTGCGATCAGGTTAACGAACTGTCGCTTAATGGCCGTTAGCCTGGCGCATTTCCTGGATGACCGTCTTAGGATGGGCGATTATTGCTAATCGTGGTAAAGTCAAGATTGGCCTAGTTGCTAGCAAGTTCAGTCGATACTGAAATGCGAGGAAGGGTTGCACGCGTGTCCCCTCGGTCGAAGCAGGTGACGCTCAACAGCCTGGACCCGCTGTGCAGGGGGCTTCCGCAAGACTCCGCTGCCGGCGCGACGCCTGCGGCCCCCGCGCGTCGATCGCCGCTGTGCTGCAACGAAATCGGCAGACCACTACAGGATGTGATGTTGCCATGCCAGGCATCAGTACGGCCGGACTCTCCGGTATCGAGGAAAGCTCTTTCATCACCTTGCACGCCCGGGTGGTGGACGCTAGAGCGGACGATCCCATACTGAACGACCCGTACGCAGAGAAGGTCGCCCAGGCACTCGACTACGACTGGCAGCGCCTCCAGCCGACTCCCAAGCTGGAGGAGAAGGAACGGCTCAACGTCACCATTAGGGCCGTGCACTTCGATCGATGGGTACGCCAGTTCATCGCCCGCCATCCAGACGCGATCGTGCTCGATCTGGGCTGCGGGTTGGACAGCCGCGGTTACCGGATCGACCCGCCGCCCGGCGTGGACTGGTACGACGTGGACCTGCCAGGCATGATGTCCCTGCGCGCCAAGATATATAAGGAGACCAGCGGCATCCACGCGCTGGCCACGTCACTCAACGAGGAAGGCTGGCTGGAGGCCCTGCCGGCCGACCGGCCAGTGGTCGTGGTCATGGATGGGCTGTACCCGTTGATGACCAAGCCCACCTTTATCAGGCTGCTGAGCCGGATCACCGCCCATTTCGAGCGCGGCGAGATCCTCCTGCTGGGCTTCTCCAAGCTTTCTTCGCGGATGATGCGCATGGTCGTGCCGGCCGTCAAGACGCTCGGAGTCTCTGTCAACGAGGGGTTCGACAACCCGCGCGACGTGGAGCGCTGGAACCCCGACCTGCGTCTCGTCGAGCAGCAACGGCTGATCACCTCTCCTGAGGTGGCGAAGATGCCGCGCGGTGAGCAGATCCGCTGCCGGATCATGGCAGTGATCCCGGGCCTGGCCAGGATGGACAAGGGCCTGCTTCGCTACGCCTTCGGCAGATCCTGACCTTCCGGACCGCGTGAAAAGGTGCCGGTCACGTCATGACCGGGCAGGCACTGTTCGGCGGGACCTGCCAGGCCGCGCGAGTACCAGATCGGGGAGTTCGGCGAGGATCGGGGCAGGGCCCAGAGCCCGGATGGGGATGTGGTGCGCGGCGGCGGCCAGGGCATACAGGTGCGGCGGGGTGAGCGGCCGGACTGCCCAGCACACCAGTTGCGCCGCGCGTTCTTCGGTGCTGGGGGTGCGGACGGGCCGCTCATCGGTGGCCGGGGCCGGTGGGTCTACGGCCAGGAACGCGACCGGCGCCATCCGGGGATCTTCGCCGAGCGGACGCACCCGCGCCCACGCCTGACCGTCGCGCATGCTGAGCCGGACGTACGGTTGCGGACATAGCTGCCAGCCACTGCGGCGCAGCCAGGAGGACTTCCTGGCCATCGGCGACAGCCAGTGGTTGGGGATGAGCACGGCCGCGTGGTCGGGATGCCACAGCACCCCGCAGTCGACGTCGGCCTCGTCCTCGGCGGCGCCGGCGTGGTCGGCATACCCGGCCAGCATGCTCTGCAGACAGGCGATGGTGTCGGCCGGCGTTCTGTGCCGGGCGATCATCGCGCCGCCCCGATACACCAGATACAGGTTCCCGGGCCGTTCGACGGTGAGGGTGGCCGGCGCGTACGCGGCGTCGGCGGTGTGCGCCGACAGCCAGCCGTCGAGCTCGCCGGTGACCGCACCCCGGGTGGCGATCCCCACGACGCGGTCGCCGGCGCGGACCGGCCGCACCGAGGTGCCCTCGCCGGAGGTGACGTTCACCGAGCAGGAACTGGGCGTCTCCACAACCACCCGGCCGGGTTCGTCCCCGAGCATCGACACGATCGCGGCGCTCACCTGGTGGTAGCCCTCCAGGATCCACGGGGGCGCGCATGGGTGGAGCAGCACGCCGCTGGGCGTGCCGAGGGGGGCGGCCGCTCGGGCCAGCTCGGCAAGCTGATCGAGTTCGGTGCCGGGAACGGTTCCGAACAGCCGAGTCTGGTCGTCGCCGGACACCACCACACCGCCGTCCCGCAAGGGCGCGTTGGCGGCCAGGTCGGTCAGGAGCTGGTCGCAATAAGCGCAATCACGGCCCACCCCGACCGCCAGGATCGGCGTGCCGACTCGCGGGAACAGGGCGGCCCGCTGAAGCAGGTCGCGCCGCAGGGACCGGCCGCGCTCCTCGTACTCCTCGATCTCGGGATCGCCGACCAGGATCGCGGCCTGGTCGTCCAGCGTGATGAGGCCCGCGCTCGCCCACACCCGCAAGCAGGTCAGGGCCGCCTGCCCGGGCGGTTCATCCAGCCCCGCCGCGGTGATCCGCCGCAGCCAGTGAGCCGCCGGGGCGTTGAGATACGCGCCGATCGCGGTATCGGTGCGCGCCAGCACCGCCCCACCGGCCGCCAGTCCGGCCAACACCGTCTGCCGCCCCCAGCCGATCTTCATCGGCAGCGGCGCCTGCACACGGAGAGGTCGGGAGCGAGCGAGCAGCAGACCAGCCCCGGGCAGCATCGGCCGACCGGCCCAGCGATGCCGCTGCACAGGTCGCCTTCGGGTATGCATGCTTGGCCGGCGGTGTAGACCTGGGTGAAGAATTCTGGCGAGTCCATGCGATGTGCTCCTTCACGTACTGGCGGCCGTTGCGTTGTGCGAGGCCACAACCAGCGTCAATCACTGTAAGCATTCAGTCAATTGCATAAAGTGATGCAGGTCGGGCGTATCGGCCAACCCGCTACACACTTCTCCCCGAAAGGGTGAGGACCCGGGAAGCTCCTGCCGCCGCATCTCGCCTCATAGAGTGCGGGGATGGGGACCAACCGTCGGCTCCGCAGCCTCGTCGTCGGTGATACGACCTGGCTGTGGTCGGTACATCACAAACATGCCGAATGCCGCGAGATCCTCTCTCTGCACCGCGAGGACGCCGGTGTGACCCTGCGTATCGTCTTTCGCGCGGGTCCCGGCCGCCATGTCGCCGAGGGGCACTGGTACGCGGGCTCGATCACCAATGGTCGCGGAGATCTGCTCAACCTCCACGAGCCGTGGGTCATACGACGACTCCTCGACGAGACAGCAGCGCGCCACGCCCTGCCCACAGCACCTGGTGAGAGGGAGATGGACGGCTGGCCTCTCTTCGACGCACTCGTCAGCCGGAGTGATCGCCCTTGAACGTGGGCCGATGGGAGCACGTCTGATCCCCCGTACCGCTAGAAGACGCACCTGCGCGGGCCGGGCCGGATCCTGCGCTCGCGTACCCCCGAGCCGGCCTACCTGCTCACGCACTGGGCGTTATGCACGCTGATCTGCACCGCGGCCACTGCGGCCGGGCTGGAAGCCGCCTTGGGAAGCCCAGTGCCCGGCGGGTGTACATCTAGGAATAAATCCCTCGCGACGTGGGCCGTCTGGATGCCACCATGCAGATCATGAGCACCCGGCTGCGCGCGATCGCACAAGACACGGTCGCTACCGTCCAACACGGTGGTTACACGTCGCCAGGTGGCCAGTGGGTATATCTCGCGGACGACGTGGCGCATGCTGTAGCGAGCACTCGGCTCTACCTTCCCGAGGATGACCTCGGCACGGCCCAGGGTGATGCGGAGGCTGAGCGTGACATGCCGGATGTACGCATCGAGGTCACGAATGAGTCCACCCTGCAGGCGGCCCGAGCCATGGCGGGCGACGGCACCGATTTGGCCTGCCTTGTCTTTGCCTCGGCGAAGAACCCCGGCGGCGGGTTCCTCACCGGGGCCCAGGCGCAAGAGGAGAGCCTAGCCAGGGCATCGGCGTTGTACGCCTGCCTCACCGCTACCCCGCAGTTCTACGCCTACCACCGCGCCCAAGGCGACCTGCGTTACAGCGATCGGGTCATCTACTCGCCCGGCGTGCCGGTCTTCCGCGACGATAAGGGTCGCATGCTCGACGAGCCGTATCGTGTGGCTTTCCTGACCGCGGCCGCACCCAATGCAGGGGTCATCGCGCGCAACCAGCCACAGTTGGCGGGCACCGTACCGGCCGCGCTGTGGGAAAGAACCGTTCGTGTGCTCGATGTGGCGGAAACCCATGGCCACCGCCGACTGGTGCTCGGAGCGTGGGGGTGCGGGGTGTTCGGCAACGATCCCAGACTAATTGCCGACACGTTCGCCCGGGCGCTGGCCACGCGCAACCGCTTCGAACACGTGCGCTTCGCCGTACTGGACCGACAGCCTGGCACCCCGACCTATACCGCATTCGCCCGCGTCTTTTCCAACGAGGAGAGCGCAGTTTCCCGGTAACGAAACGGCGCTCGTCTACAACGGGCCGGTCGGCGACAGCTGAGGCGGCAGGCCATCCCGACGCGCCAGCCGCCCAACGCCGCGAACGCGCCCGCGCACATGACGCGGACGGCTATCGAGAGCGGGTCCCCAGTTGCTGAGAGATCCGCAGGAGGTAGCCGTCCGGGTCCTGCACAGCGAACTGGCGCACGCCCACGGCATCGGCGCTGCGCTCGTACCAGCGCTCCTCCAACGGCAGCCACATCTCATAACCGGCGGCAAGCAGCGTGGTGTGAATCCGCTCCACGTCATCCACCTCAACCGTCAGGTTGATCCCACGCCCGTAGGGGTGGTCCAGCTCGGCGCGCGGGTAGAGACGGTCCTGGCTCCAGGGCTGCTCCAACATCAAGTCCGCCGCCCCGTCGCGTTCAAGGTAAGCGAATCGCTCCTGGGGGCGCTCGTAGCGAATCTCGAAGCCCAGCAGGCGATAGAAGGCCAGGCTGGCCTGGATGTCGGAGCAGATCAGTTCAGGAACAAGTCGCGACATTTCGTCACTCTGGCAGGTCCCGAACGCTCCAGCAAATCTCACTGTCGCCGTCCTCAGCGCCGGAGCCTGTAGCCGGTCAGCCTGGCCGCCTCATCTCTTGCGGCGGTTGACGACCATCACCACGAAAACGAACGTCGCGATGGCCAGGATCGCGGCCAACGCGATGATGAGCTCGATAACGCCGATGCCAGCCACAGCTCTCCAAATCGCTTGGGAGGTTACTTGTGGGGCAGCGTACATCGACGCGCTCGCATGGCCTCAAGTCCGCGCGGCTACGACGCCACCTGGCATTGCCGTACTTCTCCGCAGCCGAGTCCTCCGGGGCCGATCAGGGCGGGGCGGTCGGGATGGGCGAGGGCTGCGGAGAAGAATCCGTGGGCGGCAACGGCGGTCGCTGTCACGCGTCCTAGGTCCTTTCGCGAACACCGGCCCAACAGTGGTGAAGGTCAACCGGCGATCGGCCGGCCGCTCATGTCGACGTTGGGCGCGGCCTTGGCGACCAGGTCCGGGATCACGCTGCCGAGGTCCGCAGCGTCCCAAAGATCCTGCTTGGTCACCTCCGGGCCGAGTCGCCACGCCTCGGCGACACCGATCCGCCCGCCGCCGACGTCGAACACCCGCCCGGTGACGGCGTCGCTCTCCGTACTGGCCAGCCAGGCCACCAGCGGCGAGACCTGCTCGGGCCCGAGACCGGCGGCGTAATCGACCGGCATGACGGCTTCGGTGAGCCGGGTGAACGCGGCGGGCGCGACGGCGTTCGCGGTCACACCGTAGCGGCCGAGTTCCGTGGCCGCGATGAGGGTGAACGCGGCGATGCCGGCCTTGGCCGCGCCATAGTTGGATTGGCCGAAGTTGCCGTAGATGCCCGAGGCCGAAGTGGTGTTGATGAGCCTTGCGCGCAGTGGCCGCCCGCTCTCCTTGGCCCGCGCGCGCCAGTACCCGGCGGCGAAATGGGTCGGCCCTGCGGTGCCACGCAGGTGGACCCGGATCACCGCGTCCCAGTTCTCCTCCGTCATGGACGCGATGGTCTGGTCGCGCAGGATGCCGGCGTTGTTCACCAGGACATCCAGGCCGCCGAACTCGCCGATCGCCTGGTCGATGAGCCGCTTCGCGCCCTGCCAGTCGGCGACGTCGTCGGTGTTGGCGACGGCTTTGCCGCCCGCCGCCACGATCTCGTCCACCACCAGTTGTGCCGCGCCGGCGTCGGACCCGGTGCCGTCCGGGGCGCCGCCGAGGTCGTTGACCACCACGTGGGCTCCCTGCCGCGCCAGTTCCAGCGCGTGCGCACGGCCGAGACCGCGCCCCGCGCCGGTCACGATCGCCACCCGGTCTTCACAGATACCGCTCATATGGGCTTTTACCTCCTAATGTCGTGTAGTTCCGGGTCAGGGTCTGCGGTTGGACAGCACCAGGCTCCCCGAGGCCGCGAAGAACATCCCCACGCCCTGCACAAACCCGATCTCCACGTCCGGCACCTGCGCGTCGGCCTCGCCCCTGAGCTGGCGGACGGACTCCTGGATGGCGAACATCCCGTACATCCCGGTGTGCGTGTAACTGAGCCCGCCACCGTTGGTGTTCATGGGCAGCGAGCCGCCCGGCCGGGTGTTGCCGTCGGCGATGAAGGCGCCCGACTCGCCGCGGCCGACGAAGCCGAGGTCTTCGAGCATGTACAGCGGCACGTGGGCGAAGGCGTCGTAGCACATCAGGTGGTCGATGTCCCCGTGGCTCACCCCGGCCGTGGCGAACGCCTCCGCGCTGGAGCGCCGGAAGGCCAGGCTGGAGCCCGGATCCTCCATCTGGGAGATCAGCGCGCCTTCGGCCGACTCGCCCGAGCCCAGCAGGTACACCGGGCGCCCGGGCAGATCGGCCGCCCGCTCGGCGCTGGTCAGCACCAGGGCGCCGCCGCCGTCGGTGACCACGCAGCACATGTCCTTGGTGAACGGGTAGGCGATCACCGGCCCGGCCAGCACCTCGTCCACGGTCACGATGTCGCGGCGCATGGCGCGCGGGTTCTTGGCCGCCCACTCCCGCTGGGCCACCACCACCTGGGCCAGGTCCTCCCGGCCCATGTCGCGCTCGTGCAGGAAGCGCAGGGCGGGCAGGGTGAAGGTGGCGTACGGCAGCACCGCCCCGTACGGCATCTCGAACTGGCCCCCGGCGGAGGCCGCGTTCATGCCGTACTGGGGCACGCCCACGCGTGATCTGCCCGACTCGCCGTGCGTGATGAGCACCACGTCGGCGGCCCCGGCCGCGATCGCGGCGGCGGCGTGCCGGACGTGCAGCATGAAGCTGCAGCCGCCGACCATGGTGCCGTCCAGCCAGCGCGGCGTGATGCCCAGGTGGTGGGAGACCTCCATGGCCAGCGGGCCGGCGGTGGCGATGCCGTCCACGTCCGCCGGCGTCAGGCCGGCGTCCTTGAGGGCGCGGCGCGCCGCCCGCGCGTGCAGCTCGATCATGGAGACGTCGGGCAGTACGCCGACCTGCTCGGTCTCCGCCGCTCCGACGATCGCGACATCGCCTCCGTGCATGCTCATGCCGTCACCCCCTCCGGCTGGAAGACCGGCACGTCATCCTGGAAGCAGACCTGTAGCCGCAGGTCCAGCGGCAGGTTCTCCGGTGTGGGCTCGACGCCCACGATGTTGGTCATGAGGCGTGGCCCTTCGTCCAGTTCGACCAGCGCGACCACCGGCGACAGTCCCTCCAGGCCCGGCATCGGCCGCTGGTTGATGACGTAGGACACGAGGCGCGCCCGGCCGGACACGGTCACCCAATGCACCTCTTGCGAGAAGCAGTAGCGGCAGGCCGGGCGCGGGTAGAAGTAGTGACGGCCGCAGGCGCCGCAGCGCTGCACCCGCAGCTCGCCTTGGCGGGCGCCTTCCCAGTACGGCGCCGTCTCCGGCGTGGGCTGCGGCTTCACCACGACGCCCCGGTGAACACGCCGCGGTCGAGCACCACGGTGTCTCCCACCTTGGTGACGAACCGGCCGTCGTTCCAGATGTGCACGGCGAGCTCCTGTCCGGGCACCACCGGAGCGGCGAAGCGGGCCGACATCCCGCCGAACGCCGCCGGGTCCGAGCCGCACAGCGTGTGCAGCAGGGCCCGGCCGGTGAACCCGTACGTGCACAGCCCGTGCAGGATGGGCCGTTCGAAGCCGGCGCGGGCGGCCAGCCACGGGTCGGAGTGCAAGGGGTTGCGGTCTCCGCTCAACCGGTACAGCAGCGCCTGGTCGGTGCGGGTCGGGTAGACGACGACGTGGTCGGCCGGTCGGTCGGGCCGCTCCCACGGGGCCGACTCGCCCCGCTCTCCGCCGAAACCGCCCTCGCCGCGGACGAAGATCCCGGTTCTGACCTCCACGACCGGCGCGCCGGTGTCGGCGTCGACGATCGTGGACTCCATGACGGCCAGCGCGCCGCTGCCCTTGTCGTAGATGCCCGCCACGCGGGACGTCGAGCGCACCCGGCCGTCCACGGGCAGCGGGCCGGCCAGCCGGATCGACTGCTCGGCGTGCAGGATCTGCGCGAAGTCGAAGTCGCCCAGCTTGGGGCCGCCTCCGCCGCCGCCGAGCATCACGGCGAACGTGGGCAGCACCTGCTGGGCGACCCCGTGCGAGTTCTCGGTGGTGAAGGACAGCTCGGCCAGCGGATCCTGCGCTCCGGCGCCGACTCCCAGGGCGTACAGGATGGCGTCCTTCGAGGTCCACGCGCGCTCGCCCGACTCCCAGGTCTGTCCGACGGCATCGAGGTTCATCGACATGTTCACTCCTTTCGCACCCGAAATGTATATAGACGAAAGCCGTCTGTAAAGATGTTCCAGATCTTTATTCGGGGACGGGGCTGAGCTGAGTCAGTCGACCAGGCCGGCGCGGTAGGCGGCGATGGCCACCTGTACGCGGTTCGTGACGGCGAGCTTGTCGAACAGATGGGAGATGTGGCTCTTGACCGTGGCCTCGCTCATGTTCAGGCGGGCCGCGATCTCGGTGTTGGAGCGGCCGAACCCGACCTCGGTGAGCACCTCGCGCTCGCGGGCGGTCAGGGCCTCCAGCCGGGCGAGCGCGTCACGGCGGCGCCGAATGGGCTGGTCAGTGGTGAGCCGGTGGATCAGCCGCCGGGTGACCCGCGGGGACAGCATCGAGTCGCCGCCGTGCGCGAGGCGGATCGCCCGGATCAGGTCGTGCGGCGAGGTGTCCTTGAGCAGGAAACCGCAGGCCCCGGCCTCCAGGGCGGTGAAGACGTGCTCGTCACTGTCGAACGTGGTCAGGATGATCACCGCGGGTGCCCGGTCGAGCCGGCGGATGGCCCCGGTGGCGGCCAGGCCGTCGTACCGGGGCATCCTGATGTCCATCAGGACGACGTCGGGCCCGAGGCGGCGGACCGCCTCGACGGCCTGGTTGCCGTCCTCGGCCTCGCCCACGATCTGCACGTCGGGTGCGGACTCGATGATGAACCGCAGCCCCGCGCGGATCAGCGACTCGTCGTCAACCAGCAGCGTCCTGATCATGTGATTCCCTCGGCGATGCGTCCGCGGCGTGCCACGGCAGCCGGCCCTCAAGACGCCAGCCTCCCGCATCGTCGGGCCCGCCGCGCACCCTTCCGCCGATCAGCCGGAAACGCTCCGCCAGGCCCACCAGACCGACCCCGGCGCCGGTCTCCAGACTGGGCCGGCGCGATCGTCCGTTGGCGACTGCGATCGTGACGCCGTCTTCCCTGCTCCCGGTCGCCGTGACCGTGACCGGGGCCCCGTGGGCGTGCTTGTGCGCGTTGGTCAGGCCCTCCTGGACGAGGCGATGGGCGGCCCTGGCCGTCTCCGGCGGCCACGTGCCGATATCGCCGTGCAGGGTGACGGTTCCGCCGACCGATACCCAGGAGTCCACCAGCCGCCGCAGGTCGGGGAAGCCGTCGTCGTCATCGTCGAGCCCGGCGCGCAGCACGCCGAGGATCTTGCGCAGCTCTTCGAGCGCTTCCTGCGCGCTGACCCTGATCAGCGCCGCCTCCCGCTCGACGCGCTCCGGCCCGGCGCTCGCGTTCACCTCCAGGCCGCCGGCGTGCAGCGAGATGAGCGTGACCTTGTGCGCGAGCACGTCGTGCATCTCCCGGGCGATCCGGCCGCGCTCGGCGGTCCTCGCCTGCTCGTTGCGCAGCCGCTGCTCGGTCTCGGCGCGTTCGGCGCGCTCGCGCAGCGATCGGGTCAGCTCGCGGCGCGTGGCGGCGTACGCCCCTGCCGCCAGCGTGACCCCGGTGGCGGTCACCGCCGAGATCAGCGCGTCCGTGCCCAACCGGCCGCCGTCCACCCATTGCTGGGCCAGGAACCCCGCCATGCCGATCACCGCCAGCGCCAGGAAACGCGTGCCCGCGCCGGAGAACAGGCTGATCAGCAGCGGCCCCGGGTTGCCCGACAGCACGTACGCGCCCGCCCCGACGACGGCCACCGCGACCGGCCACCGGCCCCGGAACCACACCGCACCCGTGCCTGCCAGCCCGGCGGCGGCGATGACCGGTCGCGGCAGCGGCGCCCACGGCGTCTTGACCGCCAGGACGGTGAGGAACAGGCAGAGCGCCGCGGAGGCCGCGCTGATCGCGTGTGGCCCGAGCGCGGCCGACCGCCGCCGCGCCGCGCGGTACAACAGCATCGGTCCAGCGTAGCCAGGGCGGCGGCGCGCCACCTCATACCGGCGTCGGTGCCGGACGCCGGGCCGTCTCCGACTTTCGTCGGAGACGGCTATGGCCGCGATGGCGATGCGGCCGCCCCCTCGCCGGCCGCACCGTGGATGGCCTCGACAGGGTTAGGAGTCGTCCCGTGTATGTCTTCCGTTCGATGCTCGTCGCGGTGTGCGCGGCGCTGACGATCCTCGCGCCGCGTCCCGCCGCGGCAGCTACCGATATTCCGGACGAACGTGCTCTGGCAGACTTCTTCGACGCCGCGATGGCGGACGGGCTGGCGGCCAACCACGTGCCGGGCGCGGTCGTCTCGGTGGTGAGGGGCGGGAAGATCCTCTTCAGCAAGGGGTACGGACTGGCCGACGTCGAGAACCGCAAGCCCTTCGACCCCGGCACCTCAATGGTCCGGATCGCCTCGATCACCAAGCTGTTCACCTGGACCGCGGTGATGCAGCAGGTCCAGCGGGGCAAGCTGGCCCTGAAGGCGGACGTGAACCGCTACCTCACCGCGTTCCGGATCCCCGCGACCTACCCCCGGCCGATCACGCTGCAGGACCTGATGGACCACACGGCCGGATTCGAGGACCGCGCGATCGGCGTGGGGGCGCGGAGCAAGGACGACGTGCCACCCTTGGCGGACTATCTCGCCGACAACATGCCCGCGCGGGTGCGCCCGCCCGGCGAGGTGTCGGCGTACTCGAACTATGGGGCGGCGCTGGCCGGATACATCGTCTCGCGGGTGAGCGGGCAGCCGTACGACGAGTACATACGCGACCACATCCTCGACCCGCTCGCGATGCGGCACAGCACGGCCGCCGAGCCCGTCCCCGCCCCCTTGGCCGCGGATCTGGCGCGCAGCTACGACTACGAGGGCGGGGCGTACCGGCGCAAGCCGTTCGTCTTCGACAACCTCGCCCCCGACGGGTCGATCAGCGCCACCGCGAACGACATGGCCCACTTCATGATCGCCCACCTGCGGGACGGACGCTTCGGCGACCAGAGCATCCTCGACGAGCCCACGGGCCGGCTCATGCACCGGCGGACGTTCGCGGCCGATCCGCGCATCGACGGGTACGCCCACGGGTTCAAGGAGCAGACGCTCAACGGGCATCGCGTGATCATGCACGACGGCGGCTGGGAGCGCTTCGAGAGCGCGTTGCTGCTGGTGCCCGACGCCGACCTCGGCCTGTTCATCTCCACCAACAGTCCGGGCGGGACCGACGCCGCCACCAAGATCATTCCTGCCTTCTTCGACCGCTTCCTGCCCGGAAAGCGCGCCGTGCCCGACGGCGGTGCTCCCATCATGCCTGTTGAAGGCTTCTACAAGCTCACCCGGTCCGCCGAGTCCAGCATCGAGAAGGTGGTCGCCCTGACCAGCTCCACCCGGCTGCGGGCGGCGGGCGGCAAGCTCGTCTTCGGGGGCTCGACGTGGAGCCCGCTGGGGCCCGGGCTTTATCAGCAGGACGGCGGTACGCGGCGGCTGGCGCTGGTGACCGGCGGAAGCGGTGTCGCGTACGTGGCCACGGACGGCCCCGCCTACCAACGCGTCCCCTGGTGGGACACCCCGCCGGTCAACGTCGTCATCGTCCTGCTGTTCGCCGTCACCGCCCTGACCGCCGTGCTCGGCCTGCCGGTGGCCGCCGTGGTCCGCCTGGTCAAGAAGCGTCCCGTTCCGCGTGTCTGGCGCACCGGGCGTGTCCTGGCCGGGCTCGCCGCCGCGGTCGGGCTGGTGTTCGTGGTGCTGTTCACGCTGGTCCTGACCGGCGACACGAGCATCCTGTACGGCGTGCCGGCCAACGTCCAGGTCCTCCTGGTGCTGCCGCTGCTGGTCCTCGCGCTCACCGTCGCCGGGGTCGCCACCACCGTGAGGAGCTGGCGGCACGCGGGCGTCCTGGCCCGCGGCCACCAGGTTGTCGTGCTGGCGGGACTGCTCGCCCTCCTCTGGTTCTGCCAGCACTGGAACCTGCTCGGCTGGCACCTGTGATCATTCGACCGCCTGGCCGCCGGCGCCATCGGGCGCCGGCGAGCGAGCCCGTACGCCGTCAGACCGGCCACTAGCGCGCGAGCCGGGCCGCCTCCACCTTGGCCGCGTCGCGCTCAGGGTTCACCACCAGGGCGAACAGCAGCCCGCCCACGATGGCGATGCCGCCCATCAGCGCGAAGATCGTGGTGTAGCCCTCCGCGAGCGCACCCGCCGCCCGCGCGCTGTCGAGCACGCGGCCCGTGAGCAACGGCCCGCCGGCCGCCACGATGCCGGTCACGGCCAGTCCGATCGACAGGACGCTTCTTTGCTGGCCCACCGGCGCTATCTGCACGAGAGCCGGGTTGGTCATGGCGTTGACGGTCATGGCCAGCCCGTAGCCCAGCATCAGCAGGCCCATCGGGAACGCCACTCCGGAGGCGAGGGGCAGGGCGGCGAGGAAGACCCCGCCCAGCCCCAGCACCGCGCCGCCCATCAGCCCTCGGGCGCGCCGGGCCGTCGTCCCTCGCTTGAGCAGCCGGTCGCTCCAGGCGCCGCACCCGTACAGGAACACCATGGCGGCGATGCTCGGCACGCCGAACAGCGAGCCCGCCGTCACCGCGGAGAACCCCAGCCCGACCTGGAAGTAGGACGGCAGCCAGGTGAGGACCACGATCGCGATCATCGCCGCGGCGCTGTTGGCGATCACGAACCCGGCGAAGGTGCCGGTCAGCAGGATGGCGCGGACGGGCGCACGGGGTCCGGGCGCCGCCGGGGCCTCCGGCTGCGCGGCCGCCTTGGTGGTGACCGCCTGGCTGTAGGGCCCCTCGCGCCCGACGAACAGCCAGCCCACGGCCCAGGCCAGGCCGAGGATCGCGACGGCGAGGAACCCCGCCTCCCAGCTGAAGGCGGCGATGATGAGCGCCAGCGGCGGGGCGAAGAGCAGCTTGCCGAACGAGGCCCCGGTCGTCAGCAGCGCCGTGGGCAGGCCACGCCGTTCGTTGGGCCACCAGCTGTACGCGGTCGCGTATGCTGTCGGCGTCGCGGGCCCCTCGGCCAGACCCAGCAGGAACCGCGTCGCCAGGAGCAGTCCTCCTGACGCGGCGAAGAAGACGGGCAGCTGGAGCAGGCACCAGATGAGGACGACGGTGAAGAGGGTCGTCTTGACGGGCAGCCTGTCGGCCACCAGCGCGTACAGGAACACCGAGAGCGGGCCGAGCAGGCCCGCGGCACTGCTGATGGCCCCGAACTCGGCCGCCGTGAGCCCCAGGTCGGCCATGGCCGGCTGGGCGACGAGCCCGAGGATCGCCTTGTCGAGGTACGCGATCAGCATGACGCCGACCAGCATCACCGTCATGCCCCAGGCCACGACTGGACGAGTTTTGCCCGCCGTGGCCGGTGCGGCGATCGGTTCGGGCTGCAAGGGGACGCTCTCGCTCACCATGATGGGTTCCTTCCGGGGGCCGAAGGAGAAATGGGGGAAGTGAACCGGGCCATCCGCTCTCGAGAATGCGGAGGTCCGATGTGGCGACTTGGTACGTGAGAGGGGGATCGGGCTGCTTCGGCAGCCGAGCTGCGGCTTCGGGGAGCTCCACGATGGAGCTGCTCTGGGAAGCGGCGTGGGGAGAGATAGGTGGAGCCGCGGTTAATTTAGACGAAACACGTCTGCAATAAGCAAGCTAGGTCGTCTCACCAGCGGTGTCAATGGCGGCGGCAGCGCCCGTTCGGCGGCGGGCGCGCGGTCGATCTTTAGCCGGATCTTGACGGAAAGTGGCCGGTCAGAGGTCAAGTACGAGCGCGGGCGAGGGCCCTGCCCCTACGGCCGGGTGACGGCGGCCTACGCGCCGGTGGGCCAGTACTCGTCCTTCAGCAACCGCTTGTAGAGCTTGCCCGTGGGGTGGCGCGGGAGCTCCACGCGGAAGTCCACCGACTTGGGACACTTGTAGTGGGCCAGTCGCGCCCGGCAATACTCGATCAGCTCCGTCTCCAGCTCCGGTCCCGCCTCGGCCATCGACGCCGGCTGCACCACGGCCTTGACCTGCTCGCCCATCTCCTCGTCCGGCACGCCGAAGACGGCCACGTCGGCGACCTTCGGGTGCAGGCACAGGATGTTCTCCGCCTCCTGCGGGTAGATGTTCACGCCGCCCGAGATGATCATGTACGAGCGGCGGTCCGTGAGGTAGAGGAAGCCGTCGGCGTCCAGGTAGCCGATGTCGCCGAGCGTGGTCCAGCCCCTCCCCCGCGGGTCCTGGACAGAGCGGGTCTTGTCGGGGTCGCCGTGGTATTCGAAGCGGGTGGAGCTGTCGAAGTAGATCGTGCCGTGTTCGCCGGCCGGGAGTTCGTCGCCGTCCTCGTCGCAGACGCGCACGGTGCCGAGCAGCGAGCGGCCGACGGTGCCCCGGTGTTTCAGCCAGTCCTGCGAGCTGGCGTAGAGGAAGCCGTTGCCCTCGGTGCCCGCGTAGTACTCGTGGATGATCGGGCCCCACCAGGCGATCATCTGCTCCTTGACGGGGATGGGACAGGGGGCGGCGGCATGGATGGCGCACTGCAGGGACGACAGATCGTACTTTTTCCGGATCTCGACGGGCAGTTTGAGCATCTTGATGAACATGGTCGGGACGAGCTGCGAATGCGTCACCCCGTACTTCTCGACCAGTTCCAGATAGCGTTCGGGATCGAAGCGCTCCATCACCACGATCGTCGCGCCGAGCCGCTGGAAGCTCAGGCAATAGCGCAGCGGCGCGGCGTGGTAGAGCGGCGCGGGCGACAGATAGACGCTGTCGGCCGTCGGCGCGAACAGGCCCTGGATGAGCTGGAGCAGCATGTTCGGCTCCGTCAGCGGCGTACGCGGCAGAGGGGGCTTGACGCCCTTGGGCCTGCCGGTGGTGCCGGAGGAGTAGAGCATGTCGGAGCCCTGGCACTCGTCGGCGATCGGCGTGACCGGCTGACCCGCTACCGCCTCCTCGTAGGAGTCGTAGCCCTCGGCGGCGCCGTCCAGCATGAGGCGCAGCTCGACGCCGGGCGTCACGGCGGTGATCGAGGTGGCGACCTCCGCCAGGCTCGCGTCCGAGATGAACACCCGGGCGCCGCAGTTGTTCACGATGTACGCGAGCTCGTCGGTGCCCAGCCGGGAGCTGATCGCCGTGTAGTACAGGCCCGACCGCTGCGCCGCCCACGCGATGGCCAGGAAGAGCGGATGGTTGGGGAGCATGAAGGCGACGTGGTCACCCGGCCGCAGCCCGGCGGCGCGGAACAGGTGGGCCAGCCGGTTCGACTCCTCGTCCAGCTGCCGGTAGGTGACCACCTGGCCGGAGCCGGCCATGATCACAGCGGGCTTGTCGGGGGTGACGGCTGCGATGACTCCCGGGTACATGACCGAACACTATTCGGGAACGTGCGCGCAATGCCAGCGATCCCGGAAGGCCCGGTGAATACGGCGAAGCCGCGATCTCAGCGTCGAGATCGCGGCTCCGCGTTCTGCTCAGGCGGCGTGATACACGTCCTGCCACCCGGAGTGGAACCCTGTCGGTCCGTGCCGGTTGCCCCTGCTCACGTCCACAAAGATGTGGGCCGCGTCCTTACCCGAGAAGGAGAACTCCTCGGGGTGCCTGCCGCACGTGGAGAAGGACTTGAACGACGCGTGACCGTCGCTGCCGACGACCTTGAAGGTCTCCCACGCGCACTTGTTGTGGCCCCACCACTTGTAGTTGGTGAGAGTGCTGTCGACGGTGAAGAAGTAGCTGAACCGCCACTCCCACACGCGCTTCTTGATCTTCTTGACGACGAACTCGCAGTGCTTCTTGTGCGTCTTCTTGTCGAAGGTGCACACCTTCGTCTTGACGAAGAACGTCTTCCAGTGCCAGAACTTGAACCGCTTCTTGTCCACGCTCACGTGGCCTTCTGCCTTGGCCTTGTGATCGCTGGAGAAGTAGGGTCCCCAGCTCGCGTCGTAGAAGCTCGACGAGGTCGTGGCCGGAGTGGCGGTGGTGACGGTGGTGGCAGTGGCCGCTGCCGGTGCGCCGACAGCCACCACGGTGGTGGCTGCGACGCCGATCAGGATTCGCGAAACGAATCGCACGAGGGCCTCCTCGGGAGAGGTATTGCTGACCCAGCCTTCGTACGTCTCACCGATTGCCATGCCCTTTCAACCGACTTAACACCACAGGTCGCGGGATAAGAGGATTTTCCCGATCTTCCGGATTTATCGGTTATTATCCGGCAGCGATCACGGAACCGGCGTACTTCTGCTTGATGAATTCCTTGACCTTCGGGTCCTGAAGGAGCTTGCCCAAGGTCACGATATTCGCGTCCTTTTCATGCCCAGCGGCCACAACCAGCCCATTGACGTACGGGTTCCCCTCGGCCTTCTCCAGCACCAGGGCTTGCGAAGCGGGCTTGAGGCCGGCCTCGATGGCGTAGTTGCCGTTGATGACCGCGGCGTCGACGTCGTCGAGCGAGCGGGGCAGCTGCGCGGCTTCCAGCGGCTTGAACACCAGCTTCTTCGGGTTGTCGGTCACGTCACGCTCGGTCGCCGCGGTGCCGGCGCCGTCCTTGAGCTTGACCACGCCGTTGTCGGCGAGCAGCTTGAGCGCGCGGCCCAGGTTCGTGGCGTCGTTGGGCACGGCCACGGTGGCGCCCTGCGGCAGGGCGGCCAAGGCGGTCACCTTCTTGGAGTACAGCCCCAGCGGCTCCAGGTGCACCGGCGCCACAAAGCTCAGCTTGGTGCCCTTGGAGGCATTGAAGTCGTCCAGGTAGGGCTTGTGCTGGAAGAAGTTCGCGTCCAGCTGGCCCTCACTGAGCTGTACGTTCGGCTGCACGTAGTCCGTGAACTCCACGATGTCCAGCTTCAGCCCGGCCGCGGGGGCCAGGTTCTGCTTGACGAAGTTCAGGATCTCGGCGTGCGGGACCGGGCTGGCGCCCACCTTCAGCACGGTGTCGGCCGACTCGGCGGTCTTGCTGGTCGCTCCCTGCGACGTTCCGCATGCGGCGAGCAACAGGGCAAGGGCAATAGCGCCCACAATGGTCCGAAATTTCATTATTTTTCCTTACTTATGCGATAGCCGACGGGCGACCAGGTCGCCCAGGCTCTGGATCAGCTGCACCAGCACGACGAGCAGCACGACAGTGACGATCATGAGCAGGGTCTCGAACCGCTGGTACCCGTACCTGACGGCGAGGTCCCCCAGCCCGCCCCCGCCGATGGTCCCGGCCATGGCCGAGTAGCCGATGAGCGCTACGACGGTGACGGTCACCGCGGCGACGAGGCCGGGCAGCGCCTCGGGCAGCAGCACCTTGCGCACGATCGTCATACGACCGGCGCCCATGGCCTGGGCCGCCTGCACCACGTCGGCGCCCACCTCGCGCAGCGCCGTCTCCACCAACCTGGCGAAGAACGGCACCGCCCCCACGGTGAGCGGCACGACCACGGCCGCGGTGCCGATGGTGGTGCCCACGACGAGCCGGGTGAAGGGGATGATGGCGATCATCAGCACGATGAACGGCAGCGACCGCCCCACGTTCACCACGACACCCAGCACCGACTTCAACGCCGGCACCGGCCGCAGCCCCCCTCGATCGAACACCACGAGCGCCACGCCAAGCGGCAGCCCGAACAGCACCGTGAAGAGGGTCGACCAGCCGACCATCTGCGCGGTCTGCCCGGCCGCCTCCCAGAGCAACGGCGCCATCTCATCCCAGGTCATGCCGACTCCCCCGTGCTATGCCGTACAAGAAGCTTCGTCACGACACCAGCACCCCCCGCGCGCGCAGGAAGTCCAGCGCGCCGGCCTCCTCGCCCCCCGAGAAGGACACCCGCAGGCGCCCGACGGCGCCACCCGCGAGGTCCTCGATCGAGCCGCCCAGGATGTTCACGTCAACGTCGAACTTGCGCACCACCTCCGACACGACCGCCTGCCGCGGGTCGCCAGTGAAGGTGAGCGTGACCGAGCCCGCGGGCGCCGGTTCGGGCAGCGGGAAGATCTCGCGCGTCAGTCGCGATCCTGGCGTCCTGATCAGGTCGGCGATCGTGCCCGACTCCTCGACGCGGCCGTCCGACATGATGGCGACCGAGTCGCAGACGCTCTTGACGACGTTCATCTCGTGGGTGATCAGCAGGATCGTCAGGCCGAGCTCGGTGTTGAGCCGCTTGAGCAGGGCCAGGATCGACTGCGTGGTGGCCGGGTCGAGCGCCGAGGTGGCCTCGTCCGACAACAGGACCGACGGGTTGCCCGCGAGCGCTCTGGCGATGCCGACGCGCTGCTTCTGCCCGCCCGACAGCTGGTTCGGGCGGTCGCCACCCCGGCCGCCGAGGCCGACCAGGTCGAGGAGCTCGGCGACGCGGCGCTCGCGCTCGGCCCTGGGCACGCCCATGACCTCCAGCGGGAAGGCGACGTTCCCGGCGACCGTGCGCGAGGAGAGCAGCGCGAAGTGCTGGTGGATCATGCCGATGCGCTGCCTGGCGCGGTTGAGCTCGCCGCTGCGCAGCGCGGTCAGGTCCTGTCCGGCGACGGTGACGGTGCCTGCGGTGGGACGTTCGAGCAGGTTGACGCAGCGCAGGAGGGTGCTCTTGCCCGCGCCGCTCTGACCGAGCACGCCGTAGATCTCGCCTTCGCGTACGCGTATGTCGACGCCGTCGAGAGCGACGGTGTTCCCATACACCTTGCGCAGGCCGGACGCCTGAATCACGAAAAATCCCCACCACTAAGAGCGGCAGCACGCCGCTGGAATCGACATCAACATCGTTGGAGGGCCCGCGGGCGGGCGGTCTAACGGGTGCCGGGGTGGAAGGGCAGGTGGCTCAACCTGCGCAGCACGAAACTGGGAGTAAGCAGCATGGGTGACCTTCGAGGAGGGACGGCTGGTTAGCGGACCTTGCAGCCCATTGCGGACATTCGCCCCATACAGCAACATCCGGCGCCGCTGCGGGCGCTCTGGTCTGTCACGTATGCCTCGTTCACGCCATTGTTAACGGCCTGACGACTTCCCGCTATTCCCTACTTCCTCGGTGACCTGCGTCACGACGCTCCAGCTGTGCGCCGGGACGACGGCCGGATCAGTCACGCCGTGCCGGGGCTCGGCCGGATCGGCCCGGCCGATCGGGAAGCGGTGCGGCTGGTCGCCGAGGTTCAGCAGCGTGACGATCTCCGTCCCGTCGCCGCCGCCGTCGCGCGGGCGGGAGCGGAGGGCTACGGCCGTGTTGGTCAGGTGCTCGGCGGTGGTGCGGGCTCTGACCAGCCACGGGTGGCGCCTGCGCAGGCCGATGAGCCGCTGGTGCAGCCGGTAGACCTCGATCCCGTCCGGGGCGAGGCCGCCGGGCTCCGCCGGGAACTCCGGCCTGATCGCGTCGTCACCACCTGCCCGCTCCTCCTTCAGCCCCTGGAACGCCTGCTCGTCACCGTAATAGACGCTCGGCAGGCCGCCGACGGTGAAGAGCACGGCCAGGGCGTGGCCGAGGTGGAGGGGGTTCTCAAGCCGGGTGGCGAGCCTGGTGACGTCGTGGTTCCCGACGAAGGTGAGGGGGACGAAGGTGTCCAGCAACCCGTCGTGGCGGGCGAGGGCCCAGGCCAGCTCGAAGAGGTTCCGGTCGTTCAGGGAGCTCCAGATGGCCTTCCACAGCTCGTACTGAGTGACGGAGTCGAGCCCCGACTCGGCGACATATCCGGCATAGTCGCCGTGGATCACCTCACCGCCGAACCACGCCTCCGGGTGCCGCGCCCGCACCCCGGGCAGCACCTCCCGCCAGAACGACGCCGGGACGGCATAGGCCGCGTCAAGCCGCCAGCCCGCCGCGCCGCGGTCGAGCCAGTGGTTCAGTACGGCGGCGACGTGGTCCCGCACGGCCGGTTCGGTGTGGTCGAGCGCGATAAGCCCCGGATGCCCTTCGAACACCTCATAGCCGTCGGGCCCCCTCCTGAACCATCGCTCGTCCGCCTGGAACGACCGGCCGACGTGGTTGAACACGCCGTCGAGGATGATCCGGAGCCCGCGCCGCCGCGCCTCGGCGACGAGGGAGTCGAAGTCGGCGTCGTCACCGAGGCGCGGGTCGATCCTGAAGTGATCGACGGTGTCGTAGCCGTGGGTCTCGGCGGCGAAGATCGGCCCGAGCTGCAGCCCCGAGCAGCCGAGCTCCACAACATAGTCCAGCCACGCCTCCAGGTGGCGCAGCCGGTGCCGCACACCCGCCTGGGCGGTGGCCGGGGCTCCGGTGAAGCCGAGCGGGTAGACCTGCCACCAGATCGCATGGTCAGTCCACGATGGCACGTACGCTCCTCTCCCGGCGTACTGTCCAGGGTAGACAGCCGATCCCCAGGGCCAGCACGCAGCCTATGGCCGTGTCCGCCAGCCGATACCCGATCGTGGCGGGGGCCACTCTTCCGCCGCCCTCCATGAGCAGCAGGACGAGCGGCGTCATGACGGTCGCGTACAAGGTGTACTGGCGATCCTTGAGCACCGGGCGGACCGCGGCCAGCCCCGAGACGAGCAGCACGAACAGCCACGACGGCGGCACCCACAGCAGCACGGCGGACCCGGCCAGCACTCCGGCGGCGGTGCCCGCGGCCCGCTCGATCGCGCGCCGCAGCGCGCCGTCCAGCTGTCGCCTGACCACGATCACGACGGTGACGGCGATCCAGGAGGCGTTCGGCTGCGGCCACACCAGGCCGATGACCTCGGCCGCGGCCAGGCAGGTGGTCAGGCGGATGGGGTACTGCCAGCCGCGCACGGTCCAGAGCGTCCGCCACCAGCGCTTCAGAAGCGCTCTGCTCGTGGGCGCGGGGCCCGTCCGCTCCTCCTGGGGTGGTCGTCGCGTCCGGGCGCCCAGCGTAGTGGGCAGCGCTGCGACCTGCGCCGTGGGCAGTGCGGTGGGCAGTTCTGTGACCAGCGCCGTGGGCGGTGCGGTGGGGAGTGCCGTGACGAGCGCCGTGACAAGTAGGCCCCAGATCGCCCCTTCGGCGAGCAGTACGGCGGCGGCGACGGGAGCGGCGCCCTGTGCGCCCAGGCCGGTCGTAATGACCATGAAGACGATGAAGCGCGTGGTGTGCTCGGCCATGGGGCGGCTCATCCCGCCCACCACCGCCACCACGGCAGCGACGAGCACGACGGTCACCGCCGTGATCCAGCCGTGCCCACCGGCGACGACACCGATGAGCCCCGCCCCGGTCGTGGCCACCAGTGCGTAACCTCCGCTCACCACCGCCCGGCCTCCGCTCAGGGAAACCCCGCTCACGGCGAGGGCGCCGATGGCGGCCAGCGCGCCGAGGGCGGGATGTCCGACGGCGACGCCCCACGCGACCGGGCCGCCGAGCCCCAGCGCGGCGGCGATCATACGTCGCGTCTCGATCCCCACGTCGACACCTCCCGACGCGGGAGCCTAGCACCATCTATACGCATTGCGTAGTAAATAACAGGCGAACATCAAGTGCAGACGGACATTTAGTAAGTGCTACCGTAATAATCATGGACGACGAGGAACTACGAGCCGCGGCCGTGTCACTCCGCCGCGCAGCCGTCGGCCTGGCGCGGCGCCTGCGCGAGGAGCGCCCCGCACACGGCCTCGGCGCCCTGGCCCTCTCTCTGCTGGGCCACCTGCACCGGCGCGGCGCCATGACCGCCGGAGAGCTGGCATCGGCCGAACACCTGCAACCGCAGTCCGTCACCCGCGTCCTCGCCGCGCTGGACGAACAGGGCCTGATCTGCCGCTCCCGCGACGAGGACGACCGCCGCCGGCACCACATCGTCCTCACCGAACGCGGCACCGCGATGCTCACTGAGCAGGCCGGCAACACGGACGTGTGGCTGGCCCAGACGATGGCACAGCGGCTCACCCCGGCGGAGTGCCGCATCCTGGCCGTCGCCGCCGACCTGCTCGACCAGCTGCACGCTTCCACGGGCCGATCAGACCAGCCGCACCCCTCTACCTCCTGATCAGGCCAACCGCCCGCCTCCACCTCCCGATCAGGCCAACCGCACCCCTCTACTTCCCGATCAGACCAACCACCCTCCTCTACCGCCCGGTCAAAGGAGAGGACTCTTGGCTGACGTGAGGATCGGGGGTCTGGCTTCTGAGTCGGGCGTAGGCCGCGGGTGGCATGCCGACCGCGGCGGTGAAGTCGCGGGTCAGGTGCGCCTGGTCGGTGTAGCCGAGTTCGGTGGCCAGCGTGGCGAGATCGAGGCCCTGGTAGACGCGTTCCGCGGCCTCGTGCAGCCGGAAACGGCGGATCACCCACTTGGGGCCGATACCGACATAGTCCCGGAACAACCGCTGCAGCGAGCGCACCGACCGCCCCGAGTTGGCGGCCAGCTCATCGACTCTGGTCATGGACACGTCGTCCTCCACCATCGCCACCAGCGCCGCGACCTCCTCGGCCAGCGGATCCGGCTCCGGATCCACGCTCAGCAGGAACGTCTCGATGAGCGCCATGGCGGCCCGGGAGTCAGGCTCTGCCAGGACCCGCTCGACCAAGGTCGCGCCCGCCGCGCCGTACATCTCGCCGATCTCCACGAAGCGGCCGGTCAGCTCGGAAACCGGGCCGTCGAGGAACGGCCGGAAGCCGCCGGGACGGAAGCGCGTGCCGAGCACCCGGCCGCTGCCCCGCATCGTGTACGAGAACCCGCCCCTGATCACTCCCGCGATCCGGTGGAAGTCCTGGGTGATGGTCATGTTCACGGTGGGGTGGGAGACGATGCGCTGTTCGTACGGCTCAGGGAGGTCGGTCCAGGTGACGACCCAGAAGTGCTCCACGTAAGCCGAAATTTCGGATGATGGCGCCTGGCGGGCGAAATCGAAGGCGTTAAGTCCCGCGTACGGGTCGACCCAGCCGCGCTGTCGCGTTTCTACAAGCCGCGCCTGCGGTGGGCGGGGCACCATGGCTGCCATGGACGACATGATGCCGCTGATGACGCGTGCCACCGAACGCACCTCGGGATTGGTGGCCGCGGTGCGAGAGGAACAGTTCGGGTCGCCGACGCCATGCGCGAAGTTCGACGTCAAAGAGTTGATCAACCACCTGGAGTGGGTGGCGGAGATGTTCGAGTCACTGGCGCGCAAGGGGCCGCGCCTGGAGCAGGGGCCCTACGCGGGCGACTTCCCCGAGCGAGCGGAGCGCACGCTCGCCGCCTGGTCGCGGCGCGAGGCATGGGAGGGGACCAGCCCCGACATGGGTATGCCGATGACCGCGCTGGCCCACATGTACCTCATTGACCTGATCGTGCATGGCTGGGACCTGGCCAGGGCCACCGGTCAGCAGTACGAGCCGGAGCCCGAGGCCGTCTCGCGGGCGCTGGACTTCACCGACCGAATGGTGGAGATGGGCAGGCAGCGCGGCGTCTTCGGGCCGCCGGTGGCGGTGCCGGACGACGCCCCGGCGTTCGACCGCCTGCTGGGCCTCATCGGCCGGGATCCGGCCTGGACACCGTGATCTTCGGTTAACCGGGGGCCTGCGGTCGGTCGAGGTCTACGGTCAGTCGGAGGCTTCGGCTGGTCGGCGGTCTGCGGTCGGTCGGGGGCCCGCGGCTGGTCGGGGCCCCCGATTGGTCGGCGGCCCGCGATTGGTCGGCGGTCGGTGGGTCGGCCACGCTACGCGTTCGCGTCAGTCATCCGGCGGTAGGGGTCGCGCAGCGGGGTCACGCGTTCGGCGAAGTCGGCCTTGATCCTGGCCATGCGCGGACCAGGGGCGTAGAAGCGGCCCTTGGTCTCGCCGTACGGCTGGAGCCAGCCCTTGGCGGCGAGGTCGCGCAGGTCGCGGGCGGCCTGGCCCTGACTGAGCCCTTCGTCGGCCTGGTAGCGGCTCCTGCGCAGGCGCCTGTTGACGAACACCTCGTAGAGGGCGGAGACGCTCCGGCTGTTGAGACCGTCGGCGTCGACCTGCTCCTCCAGCAGCATCCAGATCTCCCCGGCCTCGCCGAGACGCTGGAGGACCCGCTGGGCCTGCATGTGATGCGCCTTCAGGCAGAAGCGCACCCACGGCAACGTGCCCCCATGAGGGCTCCATCGCCGCCCGCCGACCTGGCCGAGCACGTCGTAGTAGTCGATGGTGGTGCGCTGCTGGCCGAGCCATTCCTCGATGGAGGAGAACTCCGGCAGCGTGATCTGGTCCCGGCCCAGGACGAGCGTCTGCAGCGCGCGGGACATCCGGCCGTTGCCGTCACGCCAGGGGTAGATCTTCACCAGGTTGAAGTGGGCCATGGCCGCCCGGACATAGCTGGGGCAATCCTGGTCACCGTCATTGAGCCACGCGACCAACTCGTCCATCGCCCCCGGGACGAGGTCGGCGTCGGGGCCCTCGTAGACCACCTCGCCCGAGTCGGAATCCCGGATGTAGATCCCGCCCGGCCGTATCACGCCTGGCGTCTTGTTGCGGTGGTGGCCGATCATCATGAAGTTGAGCGCGTTGAGCACGCCCACGTCGAATCGGAAGACCTGCGCCCGCGACAACGCCTGGATGTAGGTCAGCGCCTGCTGGTAACCCGCGATCTCTAGCGTCACCGAGGCCGACGTCTCCAGCGGCTCCTCCCCCGCCATGATCGACTCGATGTCCTCGACGCTGGCCCGGTAGCCCTCGATCGAGTTGGACCCCTGGATCGCCCGCGCCCGCAACTGCCTGCGCAGCTGCCCGTCCCAGCGATGCGTCTCGGCCAGGCGATATTTCAGCTCGCGCCGCATGTCCTCGATCTCCGCGAGCGCGGCCTTGTCGGCGGCTTCCAGCGCGGGCGTGCCGTACAGCATGGGCCAGAAAAGCATGAGCGAATCATTCAGTCAAACGAACGGATAATTCGTCCAAAAGGCCAAAAGCCCCGCCGTACCGAAGTACGACGGGGCAGATGGGTGACAGGTCAGGCCGCGACCGTGGAGGCGACCTGAGCCGGGGTCAGGGCGATGTCGAGGACCTCGCGCACGTCGCTGACCGGGTGGATCGTCAGCTCGTTGCGCACCTCCTCGGGCACGTCGTCCAGGTCCGGCTCGTTGCGGGCCGGGATGAGGACCGTGGTGATGCCCGCCCGGTGCGCCGCCAGCAGCTTCTGCTTGACGCCGCCGATCGGCAGCACCCGGCCGGTGAGGGAGATCTCACCGGTCATGGCCACGTCACTGCGTACCGTACGACCGGACAGGAGCGAGGCCAGCGCGGTCGTCAGCGTCACGCCCGCAGAAGGGCCGTCCTTGGGCACGGCGCCCGCGGGGAAGTGGACGTGGACCGAGCGGTCCTTGAAGGCGGTGACCGGCAGCTCCAGCTCCGCTCCGTGCGAGCGCAGGTAGGAGAGCGCGATCCGGGCCGACTCCTTCATCACGTCGCCGAGCTGGCCGGTGAGCGTGAGCCCGGTCTCGCCGGTCTCCGGCTCGGCCAGCGACGCCTCGACGTAGAGGACGTCGCCGCCCGCGCCGGTGACCGCCAGCCCGGTCGCCACGCCGGGCACCGAGGTGCGCTGGGTGGCCTCCGGCAGCGACGACTCCGGCACGAACCTGGGGCGGCCGATGTAGCCGACCAGGTCGTCCTCGCCGACCGTGACGGGCAGCTCGTTCTTGGCCGCGACCTTGCGCAGGATGCGGGCGACCGAGCGCTCCAGGGACCGTACGCCGGCCTCCCGGGTGTATTCGGCGGCCAGCCTGCGCAGCGCCGCGTCCTCGACGCCCACCTCTTCGGCGGTCAGGCCGGCGAGGTCGAGCTGCCGGGGCAGCAGGTGGTCACGGGCGATCGCCACCTTCTCGTCCTCGGTGTAGCCGTCGAGCGTGACGACCTCCATGCGGTCGAGCAGCGGCCCGGGGATGGCCTCCAGGACGTTGGCCGTCGCCAGGAACAGCACGTCGGACAGGTCCAGCTCGACCTCGAGGTAATGGTCGCGGAACGTGTGGTTCTGCGCCGGGTCGAGCACTTCGAGCAGGGCCGCCGTCGGGTCGCCGCGGTAGTCGGCGCCGACCTTGTCGACCTCGTCGAGCAGGACGACCGGGTTCATCGACCCGGCCTCGCGGATGGCGCGGACGATGCGGCCGGGCAGCGCGCCGACGTAGGTGCGCCGGTGACCGCGGATCTCCGCCTCGTCACGGACGCCACCCAGCGCGACGCGGACGAACTTGCGGCCCATCGCCCGCGCGACGGACTCGCCCAGCGAGGTCTTGCCCACTCCGGGAGGCCCGGCGAGCGCGAGTACGGCGCCGCTGCGACGGCCGCCCACCACGCCGAAGCCCTTGTCCTGGCGGCGCTTGCGCACGGCCAGGTGCTCGATGACGCGGTCCTTCACGTCGGCCAGGCCGGTGTGGTCGGCGTCCAGCACCGCACGGGCGCCGGTGATGTCGTAGTTGTCCTCGGTCCGCTCGTTCCAGGGCAGGTCGAGGATGGTGTCGAGCCACGTGCGGATCCAGCCGGTCTCGGGAGACTGGTCGGACGTACGCTCCAGCTTGTCGACCTCCTTGAGCGCGGCCTCGCGCACCTTCTCCGGCAGGTCGGCGGCCTCGACGCGGGCCCGGTAGTCCTCTTCCTCGGTCTCGGTGGAGTCGCCGTTGAGCTCCTTGAGCTCCTTGCGGACCGCGGCGAGCTGCTGGCGCAGCAGGAACTCACGCTGCTGCTTGTCCATGCCCTCCTGGACGTCCTTGCGGATCGTCTCGGCGACATCGAGCTCGGCCAGGTGCTCGCGCGACCACTCGACCAGCCTGGCCAGCCGCTCGGCCGGGTCGGCGGCCTCCAGCAGCTCGACCTTCTGGGCCGTTGTCAGCCAAGGCGTGTAGCCGGAGCTGTCGGCCAGCACCGACGGGTCGTCGATCTGGTTGACCTGGTCGACCACCTGCCAGGCGCCGCGCTTCTGCAGGATCGTGGTGGCCAGGGCCTTGTACTCCTTGGCCAGCTCCTGGGCGCGCTCACCGGCGGCGACGGTGTCGATCGTGATGGCCTCCACCCAAAGGGCGGCGCCGGGGCCGGTCGTGCCGGTGCCGACGCGCACGCGGTCGACGCCGCGCACCACGGCGGCGGGCTCGCCACCGGGCAGCCTCCCGACCTGCTCGACAACGGCCTGCACGCCGACAGCGCCGTAACGGCCGTCGATCCGGGGAACGAGAAGGACCCGCGGCTTGTTACCACCGGATGCCTGAGCCGCGTCAATGGCAGCCCGCACCTCGGAGTCGGACAGGTCCAGCGGAACCACCATGCCCGGCAGGACGACCTCGTCGTCCAGCGGCAGGACCGGGAGGATCAAGCTCTCACTCATACGAACTCCAAAGGGTTGAGTTATATGGACTCAAGTCATTAGAGCCCGGCATTGTTCCCAGGCTTGCCGATGTTCGCTCACGGCGATCGTAATTATGTAAGCGGCCCATACCTGAGGATGACGACCCAGGGTTGATGTCCGCCGGTCCACGCCCCCGTAGGGTGGTCGCGTGTTCTCGGCAGTCGTGCGTCCCTTCGCGCTGGCGCTGTATCAGGGCGACGCGGATCCGCCGCCGCCCAGGTCGCAGCGACTGCACCTCCGGCTGCCCCTCATCGGCGTCATCGATCTGGTGCCGATCGCGGGCATCGTCCTGGCCCTGATCCTTTACGGCACCACGCTGTCCCAGCTGATGGACTGGAACAGCACCGGCACCCGGCGGATGTCGGAGCCGCTGCTCTATTTCACCGCCGCGGCCATCTCCCTGCCGGTGACGATGCGCGACCGATGGCCGCTGGCGGCCTGGCGGGCGACCATGGTCATGCTGCCGGTCGTCCTCTGGGTGATCCGGGGGGTCGGCACGAGCGATCCGCCCTACATGCTCGGACTGGCGGTGATGTACCCGTTGGTGACCTATTCGGTCGCCGTGCGCTGCGACCGCCGGATCACCATCGCCGTTTGGGTGATCAGCTTTCTGACCGCGTGGATCATCGATCCCAACTCGCTCTACCTCGTCACGATCATGGTGACGGTCGCCGCGCTGTTCGGCTACAACGTGCGCGTCCGCCGCAACGCCACGGCCAGGCTCGCGGAGGAGGAGCGGCGCTCGCGGCTGGCCGAAGGCGCGCAGGCCGTGCTCGAAGAGCGCTCCAGGATCGCGCGGGAGCTGCACGACGTGGTCGCCCACCACATGTCGGTGATCGCCATCCAGGCCGAGGCGGTGCCGCTCAAGGCGGCCGGCGATCCCGCGCGGCTGGAGGCGGGCCTGGCCGAGATCCGCAGCCTGTCCCTGGAGGCCATCGCCGAGCTGCGCCAGGTGCTCGGCGTGCTGCGCGACCAGGACGGCCGCACTGACACCGCGCCGCAGCCCGGCCTCGACCGGCTGGACGAGCTCGTGTCCAACGCCCGCGCCGCCGGGCTCACCGTGGGGGTCGAGCTGCCGGATCAGCCGCTCGGGGCGCTGCCGCCCGCCGTCGGGCTTTCCGCGTACCGGATCGTGCAGGAGTCCCTGAGCAACGCGATGCGCCACGCGCCCGGCGCCACGGTCACGATCGCCGTCGCACGCGACGACGACGCCTTACGGCTCCACGTCACCAACGGCGCCGGCGCCACGCCGGGCGGCCCGGAAGGGACCGGTCAGGGGCTGGTGGGCATGCGGGAAAGGGCGGCGCTGCTCGGCGGCACGTTAGAGGCGAGACCCATCGAAGGGGGCGGTTTCCAGGTGTCCGCGACGTTACCGATCGCCGGGGCGGAGGAGACGGCGTGATCCGGGTGCTGATCGCGGACGACCAGGGAATGGTGCGCACCGGGTTCACGGTGTTCCTGAGCGCGCAGTCCGACATCGAGGTGGTGGGCGAGGCGGCCAACGGCGAGGAGGCGGTGCGGCGGGCGGCCGAGCTGCGGCCCGATGTGGTGCTCATGGACGTACGCATGCCGGTCATGGACGGGCTGACGGCGACCAGGCGGCTCCTGTCGTCGGGCGACGGCCCGAAGGTCCTCATCCTGACCACCTTCGACCTCGACGACTACGTCTATGAGGCGCTGCGGGCGGGGGCGAGCGGGTTCCTGCTCAAGGACGCCTCGGCCGTCCAGCTGGCCGAGGCCGTGCGGGTCGTCGCGGCGGGCGACGCCCTCATCGCCCCGGCGGTCACCAAGCGGCTGATCCACGAGTTCGCCCGGCTGGGCGCGCCCCGGGCGCCGACGGTCCGGCGACTGGCGGAGCTGACGGAGCGCGAGACGGAGGTGCTGGCGCTGGTGGCGCAGGCGATGTCCAACCAGGAGATCGCGGAGAAGCTGGTGGTGGCGGAGCAGACGGTCAAGACGCATGTGGGGCGGATGCTGATGAAACTGGGGCTGCGCGACAGGGCACAGGCGATCGTCTACGCGTACGAGACGGGACTGGTACGACCGGGCGACTGACCGCGTACGCGACAAGCGAAGTGACCCGTGAGCTCTGCGGGACTGGATGCGGAGCAACGCGGGGTTCCCTGAGGAAGGTGACGCGCTCTGGCGGCTTTTGTTGCATTCCCACATCGGGCATGCGCCGGTCCGGAAAACAGAGCCTAAACCCGCGTTAACTCACACGCATATCAAAGGAATGCGTTTCACCTGTTAGAAGTTCCAAAACCGACCCGCCTCCGAAGAGTTGTTTGTCCAGCACGCCGTACGCGTGCTGGACAACTTCGGGACGGCTAGACCAGGGGATACGGCTTACTGAGTCACCCGACGAAGGGAATCGACATGGAACGACAGTCCCGCAGGAAGCTCGCGAGCGGTCTGGGCCTTGTGACGGCAGCCATGTTCGCAACGGCTGTCATCGCCTCCGTACCCGGCTTGTCATACGCTTCGACCGCGAGCACCTCGTCGAGCAGCGCGACCTCCACGATCCTCGCCCCAAACCGATGCCACCTCAGGACAGAGGCCAATCCGAACAGCGTGTGGGTGCCCCCGAACTACGAAAGCTGCTACGACTGCTTGAACAGAGCGGCCTATCTGCACTCGCAAACCGGCATCGACTACTACTGCACCTACAACCCAAGCAATGGCAAGACCGACCTGCACTACGACCTGTAAGACCGGATCCAGCCGAGTCCTAGGCTGTCGCCGGCATTACCGGGCGTAACTCGCGTTGAAGAGCCACCCGTCCTCCCCCGGGGGCGGGACGGGCGGTTTATCGCGTAATCAACTCCCGATGGCTATAGTCGATTCCGGTTGTCAAGCGGCGATCTTCGCAGTTCGACAACCGGCGATCGTACGGCCATGGGGGCGGGTTCATGGGACGACCGGAACGACCGCTCGACCCTGACGCGGGCCCGTTACAGCGGTTCGCGCACGAGCTGAGGCAGTTACGCACCGGGGCCCCTCGGCCCAGCTACCGCGAATTGTCCAGGCGCGCGCATTACTCGGTGACCGCACTGTCCGAGGCAGCAGGTGGGGAGGTCTTTCCCACGCTGGCGGTCACCTTGGCCTATGTCGAGGCCTGCGGCGGCGACACCGAGACCTGGGAAAGACTCTGGCGAGAGGTCGCCGCGGAACTGGCCGACACCGACGCCGGCGCGGAGGACCAGATGGACCAGGACGCGCCCTACCTCGGCCTGGTCACCTTCGATCCTGACGACGCGGACCGGTTCTTCGGCCGGCGCGAGCTGGTGAACGAACTCTCCGCGCGATTACGCGACACACCCCTGCTCGCAGTGTTCGGCGCCTCAGGAAGCGGCAAGTCCTCCCTACTTCGAGCCGGCCTGCTTCCGGCGTTGAGGAACAGCGCCGCCTCGGAAGGCCTGTACCGCCCGACGCTCCTTCTCACGCCAGGCGTGCACCCCCTGGACGAACTCGCGGTGGGCCTGGCCAACCTCAGCGGAACCTCCGCTCCCTCCCTGTACGCCGACCTGGTGGCCGCCCCTTCGAACGTCCGGCTGGCGATCGGTCAGATACTGGCGGGCAGGCCGAAGAGCGTGCGCATCGTGATCGTCGTCGACCAGTTCGAGGAGGTCTTCAGCCTCTGCGACGACCAGAAGGAGAGATCCCTCTTCCTGGACTCGCTGCTCGCCGCGGCGGAGGAGACCAACGATCGAGCCCGCGTCGTACTGGGAATCCGCGCGGACTTCTACGCCCGGTGCGCTGAGCACCCGCCGCTGGTGGCCATGCTGCGCGACCGGCACCTGCTGATCGGCCCCATGGAGGACGACGACCTCCGACAGGTGATCATCGGCCCGGCGCTCCGGGCAGAGCTCAAGGTCGAGCGGGCGCTCGTCGAGACCATCCTCAGCGACGCAAGAGGCGAGCCCGGCGCGCTGCCACTGATCTCCCACGCCCTGCTGGAGACGTGGAAGCGCCGCAAAGGCGGCACGTTGACGCTCGCGGGGTACCGGGAAGCAGGAGGCATCCAGGGCGCAATCGCGCAGACCGCCGAGCAGATCTACGACGGGCTCGACGTTGGTGAGCGATATCTGGCCAGGAACGCGTTCCTCCGCTTGACGGCGCTGGGGCAGGGAACCGAGGACACGCGCAGGCGCGTCCCGCCCGCGGAGCTGCTGGCGGGGCCGGACGGGGCGGCGATGGAGGCCGTCCTGTCCCGGCTGACGGCGGCGCGGCTGCTCACCGTCGACGAGGACAGCGTCCAGGTGGCTCACGAGGCGGTGATCCGTTCCTGGCCGAGGCTGCGGGGCTGGCTCGCCGAAGACCGGGAACTCGTCCGGCTCCAGCGGCGGCTCACCGACGCCGCCACCGAGTGGGAGCAGCACGGGCGCGAGAACGAGCTGCTGTACCGGGGAACGCGACTGGCGGCCTGGGAGGACCGCGCGCTCGACCGGCTCAACGACCTGGAACACGCGTTCCTGGCGGCCAGCAGGGCACGGGCGCGCCGGGATCGGGCGGCGGCGAGCCGTCGTGTGCGCGCGGCTCTGATCAGCCTGGTGGTGGTGGCGACCGTGGTCGGAGCGCTGGCCGTGATGGCGCTGGTGAACGCGAACCGGGCGGAGAAGGAGCGAGATCTCGCGTACTCTCGCCAGTTGGCGGCGGACGCGCGTGGCCAGCTCCAGCTGGACCCGCAGCTCGGGCTGCTGCTGGCCCGGCGGGCATACGCGGTCAGCCCAACGGAGGAGGCCACGGCGGTACTCCGGCAGGCCACCGTCGACTCGCGGATCCGGCTCATCGTTCCCATCCCTGCGGGCAAGGTCTGCGGCGTCGCATTCAGCCCGGATGGGCGGCATCTGGCCGCCGGCAGCGGGGACGGCACCGTACGGGTCTGGCAGGTGTCCGCACGAGGGCTGCCCACGGGCGATCCGGTGGTGCTGCACGACCATGCCGGTGAGGCGTGGAACCCCGTGTTCAGCCCGGACGGACGCTACCTGGCGACAGGCGGCATCGACGGAACGGTCAGCGTGTCTGACTGGGCCAGCGGTGACGATCCGCTGGTGCTGCGCGGCCACCGTGGTCCGGTGTGGGGCGTCTCGTTCAACCCCGACGGGCAACGCCTGGCAAGTGCCGGGGACGACGGCACGGTGCGGATCTGGAAAGCACCGGATGGCGGCAAGTGGACCGGCAGTTCATCTGCAGGAGGCGGTGCTCCCAAGGTGCTGCGCGGCCACGATGGGCGGGCTCTGCAGGTCGTGTTCAGCCCGGACGGGCGGAGACTGGCCAGCAGCGGCGGCGACGGCACCGTCCGGATCTGGGACCCGGCCGGTAAGGCGAAAACGGTCGTACTGCGCGGCCACGAGAATTCTGTGGAAGGACTGCAGTACAGCCCGGACGGGCGGAACCTGGTCAGCGGCAGTACCGATGGCACGGTGCGGGTGTGGGACGTGACCGGGCAGAATGCACCAGCAGTGCTGCGTGGGCACGACGGCACGGTGGAGGGTGCGGCGGTCAGCCGCGACAGCCGGAGGATCGCCAGCGTGGGCAACGACGGCACGGTCCGGATCTGGAACATGGCCAGCAACATCGACCCGCTCGTTCTGCGCGGCCATCGGGGTACGACGTGGAACGCGTCGTTCAGCCCGGACGGGCGTACGCTGGCGAGCGCGAGCGATGACGGGACGATGCGGCTGTGGGACGTGGCGTACACCGGTGACGCGATGATCCTGCGAGGTCATACCGGGGCCGTGTACGACGCCGCGTTCAGCCCGGACGGGCGACGCGTCGCCAGTGCCGGTATCGACAGCGCGATCCGCGTCCAGAACATCGACGGTAGCGGTGACGCGCTGGTGCTGCGCGGCCACAAGGCGGACGTCCTCGGGGTCGCGTTCAGCCCGGACGGGCGGCAAGTGGCGAGTACAGGTGCTGACAGCACGGTACGGATCTGGCACGCCAACGGGACCGGCCAGGCTGTCGTGCTGCGCGGCCACAGGGGAAACGTGTGGAACGCCGCCTTCAGCCCGGACGGCACGCGGGTGGTCAGCGGAGGTGACGACGGCACTGTACGGGTCTGGCACACTGACGGGACCGGAGCGCCGGTCATCATGGACAGCCCTCAGCGCCAGGTCCGGTATGTCGCGTTCAGCCCCGATGGGCGGCGGGTGGCGAGCGCAGGCGTGGACGGCACGATCCTGATTCAGAACGCCGACGGGACCGGTCAACCTGTCATGCTGCGCGGCCACCAAGGCCTGGTGTGGTGCCTCGCCTTCAGCTCGGACGGGCGGCGGGTGGTCAGCGGGGGCAATGACGGCACGATCCGCATCTGGAACACCGACGGGACCGGAGACCCGATCGTCCTGCGCGGCCATCAGGGCGTGGTGTGGAGCGTCGGCTTCAGCCCGGACGGGCAGCAGGTCATCAGCAGTGGCAATGACAACACCGTGCGGATCTGGATGCCGGCCGAGGGGCGCGAGCCAGTGGTCTTCAGCGGCTCCGGCACTACGGTCAACTCCGTGAAGTTCAGCCCGGACGGGTGGCGGCTACTCTCGACCTACGACGACGCCACGGTACGGATCTGGCGCTGCGAGGTATGCGGCCCCATGCACCAGGTCCAGGCACTCGCCGCCAAGCGCACCATCCGCGAACTGACCCCCGAAGAACGCAAGATCTACCTCGAACCATCCCCGTGGTGAGGGCATGCGCGGCCGGTCCTGCCCGAATCGGTGGAGCTGTGCGCCATGGGAGTTCATCGAGGTGGAGCTGTCCGTGCCCGTACGTTCGCGATCGTCATCCACGGCACCTGGGTGCGGGCTGCCGGTCTCGCAGATATGACGTTGCCCCTTCACCCGGTTCCGCACAATCGAGTTCGCCCGCCTGGAAGCAGGCTGGGCGCTGGCGGCAGGCGGGGTGACCGCGTGCGTCAACGGGAGGCAGGATCACGACGATCCCAGACCGGTCGATTCCGGCTGTTGCGTCTGCTGCCGGAATTCGCATCCATCTCATCAACCTCATCGCACACGACCACCGCCCCGCCCAACACGCCGCCCACTGCTCCGACCTCAACCACGCGGCTGATGGCCGCCGCCTGCGGGTCGTGATGTGGGAGGCGGGCATGAGGAAGCGGGGGCTGGAAGCGGGGCCCGGAGGCGGGCGCACGGCAGCGCGGCCCGGAAGCGGGCACACGGAAGCAGGCGCGGTCCTGGCCGATCGGGCCGTCCGCCACGTCGCGCTCGATCGCCCGGACGGGATTGGCGTGCTCCTGGAAGCGTTGCCGAGGACGTGTCCTGTCTCGTCGGACTTGCGGCATGAGGCCTCCTTGAACGGCGGTGCCGCAGAATCGATGCGACGAATCGACGAAGTCACGTCTCATCGATCATGAGGCCGATCCGTGGATGTCTCGCGGCCCAGCTAGATCGGGAAGCGGCCGCGGCGGATGCGCCAGTGGCGGCCGGCCTTCAGGTGGTCGACGATCGCGCGCTGGAGCACGGTGCGGCGCGGCAGCTGGTCAAGCGGCGTGGTCAGGGTGCGGAACACGAACCGCAGCACCTCGACGTCGGCGTCCTGCCCCTCCGGCTCCTCGTAGGGCTCCAGCTCGAACCTCCGCTGGAACCGGACGATGTTGGAGTCCCCGGGCAGGTACTCCAGTAACTGGGGGTCGAGCAGCCACGAGCCGCAGGAGAACGCCGTGTAGTGCTCATCGGGAAAGTGGCGTGGGAAGAAGGCGCGGGCCTCGTCGAGCGACGCCGCGACCGCCTCCGGGGTCATCGGACCCGACTCGGGGATGTGCAGGTCGATGGTGGTGCCGCCGCGCTGGTGCTGCAGCCGGCCCAGCTCGTAGATGCCGCCGCGCGCGTGCAGCGTCAGCCAGCTCTGCATGACCGGCCAGCCCTCGCGGCGCATCCGCCGGTCGATCGCGAGGTTGCGGCCCAGGTCCGCGAGGGTCACCCACGACACGGAATCGGCGATGCCGTGGTCGCGGTGGTACCCCATGACGACGTCGACCAGGGCCAGATACGCGTACACGTAGAGATGCCGCCAGGCGGGACCCCGTTCACGTGGCAGCTCCGGACCGGGCGGCAGCCAGCCGTGGCCTCCGAGATCGGCGCGGACCAGGGCGATCGAGCGGTCGAGCAGCCAGCGCAGCTCCGGTGTCCACAGTGGAGAGCCGGGGTCGGGCCAGCCCGCCATGATCTCGGCGGCGTCGTCCGGCCGCACCGCGAGCCGGTCGAGAATGGATGGGGCGTCGGCCTTGGCGGGCAGCGGAGCCGACGGCCGGTCGCCGGCGAGCCGGTGCACGCGGTCGACGTCCTCGACGGGTACCCCGAGCCGGGCGGCGGTGTCGTCCAGAGCCACGCGGACGATCCTACGACCACCGGCAACGCCATGGATCTACCTCGTGTCCTGTTCTGTTGACCTCCTGCTGTCCTCGGCGCGAAAGGACTGCGAGCAGGGTCACCACCCTGCCTTCAGCCGGTGAGACGGCCGACGATGAGCACCTCGCGGCCCGCCTCGGCGGCGAACGCCGCCCACGGCCCGGCCGCCCTGAGCCGATGAGCAGGACATTCACCGGGCGTGGATCTCGATGTCAGTGTTGATCGGCATAGGTACTTCCGTTAGTGAGCATTGCGGGAGCCGCCCGGTGGTCCTCGGTGTATTCACCGAGAGGCGATCGGCGGACCATGCCGGTCTCGATGCCGTGTGTTCGCACTTCCCGCTCCTGGGCTCGCAGGGCCAGGCAGATGCGGCGGGTGACCTCGAAGACCACGACCGGTCCGGCGATGAGCGCGATGCGGAAGAACCAGGTGACGGCGAACAACGACAGGCTGAAGTGGTGGGCGAGCTGGTCGTTGGCGGCCGCCGCCCACAGCAGGCCGTAGAAGGTCATACCGGCGGCGCCCAGGGCGGTGCGGACGGCGGCCTCACGGGGCCGATCCAGGGGACGGTCGACTCCTCGATCGCCGGTGAGCCGGCGTTCGAGGAGGGGGTAGGCGGCCAGGACGGTGAAGAAGGCGCCCGGCACGACCAGGGCAGGAATGAGGACTGACAGGGTGAGCGGGTGGCCGGCGACGACGGGTTCCCAGCCGGGCATGATGCGGATGGCACCGTCCAGGAAGCCCATGTACCAGTCGGGCACCGCGCCCGCGCTCGTGGTGCCCGGCCTGGCCGGGCCGTACAGCCAGATGGGGTTGATCTGCGCGAGGGTGCCCAGCAGCGTGAGCACGCCGCAGGTGGCGAGGAACAGCGCCAGTGAGCTCAGCGGCGGCACGTGGGCCGCGCCCGGATAGTGGGTACGGCCGTGCCGCCGGAGCAGCCCGCGCCGGACGATGAGCAGCTCGATCATGATCGCCGGAACGAGCAGCACGTGCAGCCAGTAGAACAGCGGGATGACCTGCTCGCCGGGGACGGCTTCGCCGAAGAGCAGGCCGGTCAGGTAGGTCCCAGCGAGCGGAATGGCTTGGGTGACGCCCTGGATCAGCGCGAGGCTGCCTCCGGACAGCATGTCGTCGGGCAGGATGCCCCCGGTGACGCCCGCGACGATGCCCAGGACGAACAGGCCGACCCAGACCAGCCAGTTCAGGCCGTGCGGACGACGGAAGGCGCCGGTGAAGAACAGGCGCAGCAGCTGCAGGCTGATGGCGGCGACGAGGATCAGCGTGGCCCAGTGGTGGACCTGCCGCATCAGCAGGCCACCGCGCACCTCCAGGCTGATCTCCAGCGTGGAGGCGAACGCGCGGCTGACCGGCACTCCGCGCAGCGGGGTGTAGTGGCCCTCATAGATCACCTGGGTCATGCCGGGGTCGTAGAAGAAGGTCAGGAAGGCTCCGGTGACGGCGAGCACCACCAGGCTGTAGACCGCGATCTGACCGAACAGGAACGACCAGTGGTCGCTACGGCCGCGCAGCCGCACCCCCACCGCGCGCGCGAGCCGTAGATGCAGGCCCTTCATGAGTGGACCGAGTCGGGGTCGGCGCTGTCCGGCGGCACCGCATCTCCCCGGGCCGGCCCGAGCTGCACGACTGGGCGCTGCGGCACGGCGTCCAGCGCCCGGTCAGCGGCGAGCCTGATCCGGTCGCGGTGGGCGGCGCTGTTCTTCTCAAGGGTGTCGAGCATGGGCCGGGACGCCGAGAGGCCGCCGCGGCCACGGCGGTTGTACTGCATGGGTGTTCAAAACCTTTCAGGCGGTGGGGCTGAACTGCTCGGTGAACAGATCCGCGCCCTCGCACGCGGAGACCATCGCGGCCGGGGCGACGAATGAGCCCTCGGGAGAGAGCGGCTGTCCGAGCGGGAGCAGGATCATGGAGAGGGCCGGGGGCTCCCGGAATCTGGCCCTGCGGCGTGCGGGTCGTGAGCTTGCCGTCGGCGAGGTAGTTCGAACCCTCGGACACCGGAGCCACCAGCACTGACATCGTCCGGAAACTTCTGGCCCGGAAGCTGTACGGCTGGCCCCGGCCGTACAGCTCACACACTCGCGACCACGAACCGGAGAGGTACCTCTATCCAGGGCGAATTCCGCCGGGGGCGTGCGTCGAGCCGCGAAGAACGACCCGGCTCAGATCTGGAAAGGCTCAAACCGCGGCCTGCTGGTCGGCCTTGCCGTGCGCCTCCACCGAAAGGTCCTGCCAGTCGGCCCACATCTTGAGCCGGTCGGCGTAGGCCTGCTGGATCATCGGGTGGAAGCCCTGGCCGAAGAGAATCCGCAGCGGTGGGTTGTCGGAGTCCACCAGCTTGAGCAGCGTCTGGGCCGCGGCGGCCGGGTCCCCGGCGGGCATCTTGCCGGCCATCGCGCCGAGGCGCTGGCGGAGGCCGTCGTAGGCCGGGTCGGGCTGGGCCACATGGCCGTTGTCGAGCGGGTCGGGGTTCTTGCCGGAGCGGGTGGCGAAGCCGCCGGGCTCGATGATGGTCACCTTGACACCGAAGCCGGCGACCTCACCTGCGAGGGCCTCGTTCAAGCCCTCCAGGGCCCACTTGGAGGCGTGGTAGGCGCCGCCGAGCGGCATGGCGATGAGGCCGGCGGCCGAGGACAGCTGGATGATGCGTCCCGAGCGCTGCTCGCGCAGGTAGGGCAGGGCAGCCTGGACCACCCACACCGCGCCGAACAGGTTGGTCTCCAGCTGGTCGCGCAGCTGCTGCTCGGTCAGCTCCTCGACCGCGCCGATCTGGGCGTAGCCGGCGTTGTTCACGATGACGTCCAGGCGGCCGAAGTGCTCGGCGGCCCGCGTCACGCTCTCGAAGACGGCCGCCTTGTCGGTCACGTCCATCGCAAGTGGGAGCACCGCGTCGCCGTAGGCGGCGACCAGGTCGTCAAGGCTCTCGGCCTTCCGGGCGGCCGCGGCCACCTTGTCGCCACGAGACAGCGCTGCCTCGACAAAGTTGCGGCCCAAGCCGCGGGACGAACCAGTGACGAACCAGACCTTGCTCATGATGATCTTCCATTCTTCCGTTGCTTGCTGCCGGACACGAGACGCCGACGACCTGATCCCTGTGACAGGTGCGGCTCTGTGATCTGCGCCATAGAGTATGTAGGTGTGCAGTAATTGCACTCTCGTGCAATGACTGCATCAAGATATACTCATGCCGCGAACGGCCGTCAAGTCGGCCGCGGACCGACCCGAGGAATGCCAGGGGGCACAATGACGAGTGACGAACCAGTCCGCCGCGGCGGACGCGAAGCGCAGCGCCGCCGCACTCGCAAGGCGATCGTCGACGCGGCGGTCCGCCTGAGCGCCATCGGAGCAACGCCGTCCATCGACGAGATCGCGGCCGCCGCCGACGTGTCACGCCGCACGATCTACATGCACTTCCCGACCCTCGATCACCTTCTGATCGACGCGACGGCGGGCGCGCTCAACGAGCCCCCGGTCGAGGCGGCACTGGCCAACCCCGCACTCGCCAACGATCCTGTTGCCCGCGTAGACGCCCTCATCCGGACACTGCTGGAGTACTCACCGCAGTCCCTTCCCCTGGGCCGCCGGCTGATCCGTCTAACCGTCGATCCGGCGCCGAACGACGCTCAGGAGCGAGCCGCCCCGCGCCGGACTCGCCGCCGGGTGGAATGGCTGGAACAGGCCTGCGAACCACTCCGGAGCACCCTCACCGAGGAACGGTTCCAGCGCCTCATCTCGGCCCTGACCATCGTGGTCGGCTGGGAGGCGCAGATCGCCCTACGCGACGTCCGCGGCCTTGACCCTCAAGCCGAGCAGGAGGCCATCACCTGGGCCGCACGCGCCCTGGTAGAGGCAGCGATCAAGGAAAGGTGACCTCCGCCAGGCCCTGCCCCGTCTCAGCACCCGGCCAGCCCGTCGGCCTGTCCTTGTCGCTCACGCCTGGTGACCCATCGCGAGGACAAGCCATGCCGCGCCGGCCCTCCCCAACCGTCGGACGGTGTAGATGACGCCGGCGTCCTTGCAGGCAGGGCAGGCGACCTCGGAGTTGGCGCTGAACCAGCCCGCCGCGGCGAGGCCTTCATACCAAGCAGCACCGCCGCTTCCGCTCGTACACCGGGAGGGCACGGCCCAGATCGCCCGCCGCCCCCACCAAGTGCTTGCCGACGGCCTTGTCAGCCCCAGGTACTACTAGAGAGTTCAACCCCAGCGGTGACGCGGTCGACGGCCTCTGTTTCGTAGCTTTCCGAGCATGCTCAGAATGCTCACGCTCGCCGGAAGTCTCGCGTTCGGCGCGGTCCTGGCGCTGCCCGGCCAGCACAGTGGCCGGCTTGTGAAGGTCTACGGCGACCTGGCCACCGCCGATCGGGTCGCCATCGTGGTGCCGGGGGCCGACACCACGGTGGCCACCTTCGAAGCGAGTACGAAGCGGCCGGGAGGCGCGGCGCGGGCGCTGTTGGCCGAGGCCGCCAAGGTGGGCCACGGCGAACGGCTGGCCGTGATCGCCTGGCTCGGTTATGACGCGCCGCCTACGTGGAGCCTGGGCGCCATCACCGACACGGCGGCCGTCGAGGGGGCGAAGGCGCTGCGCCGTACCGTCGTGGAGTTGCACGCGCGGACGTCCGCGCCGATCGCGTTACTGTGCCACAGCTACGGCTCGGTGGTGTGCGCCAAGGCCGGGACGGACCTGCCCGTCGCGGATGTGGCGCTGTTCGGAAGCCCCGGCATCGACGCACCGTCCGGCCACGCACCGTCTGGCCACGCACCGCCTGGCCGGGCGCCATCAGACCACCCGCCGTCCAGCCACGCAATGTCAAGCCGCACGCCGTCTGAGCGTGCCCTGTCCGACCATCCGCCGTCCGACCATCCGCCGTCCGACTGGGCTCCGTCCGACCACCATCTGTCCGACGCGTCATATCGCCCGCCGTCCGACCACGGAGTGTCCGGCCCGGCGCCGTCTGTCACCAGGGTGTGGGCGGGTGTAGGTGGTAGTGATTGGATCAGGTTCGTGCCGAAGGTGAAGCTCGGGCCGCTTGGTTTCGGGGCCGACGCGCTGAGTCCCGGGTACGGGGCGCGGGTGTTTGAGGTGGGTCCCGGCGGGCACAGTGACTACTTCGCACCAGGCACGCCGTCGTTGCGCAATCTCACACTGATCGCCCTCGGCCGCCCCGGCGATGTGACGGCTGCGGCGCCAGCATGACAGGGTCGGGTTTAATGACAGAGTGTCGTCATCAACTTGACGGGCCCGTCCAGGGTTTGTGACACTTTGTCATGAAAGACCTGGCAACACATTGGGGTGAAGCGTGACGTCGTTCTCCGAGACCTTGAAGAACGCCACTTGGAGCGATCACGAGTCGGCTGAGGACGAGAGCTACCTCAAAGAGCTGATGAGCGGCCGGTTGAGCGAGCACGACTACGGCGAGCTCGTCGCCCAGCACTACTTCGCCTACCTCGCCCTCGACGGCGCCGCCAAGGCACTGGCCGAACACCCGGTGGCCGGCCGGTTCGTCTTCCCGGAGCTCTATCGGGAGCAGGCGCTGGAGCGCGACCTGCGGACCGTCTACGGTGCCGGCTGGCGCGACCGGATCGTGCCCTCGAAGGCGACCCGGACCCTGGTGGCGCGGATCGAGCAGGTGGCCGACTGGCCGGGCGGTTATATCGCCCACCACTACACCCGCTACATGGGCGACCTGTCGGGCGGGCAGTTCATCCGGATGGAGCTGCAGAAGATCTACGGCTACCAGAAGGGCGGCGGGGTCGACTTCTACCTGTTCGACGAGGTCGGCAGCCTGCCCCGATTCAAGAGCGAATATCGCGCCCGCCTCGACGCGCTGCCTTTCGGCGAGCGGGAGCAGCATCACGTGATCCGTGAGGTCAAGCTGGCCTACCAGCTCAACACCGAGGTACTCGGCGAGCTGCTCCACGTGGTCAAGGCCGCCGCGTAGGGCACACCACCGCACCTCTCGACCACCGGTAGCAAAGGCACCATAACCATCGGTTGCACCGGCACCATCAGTTGCATCGGCACCCTCTGTAACACCGTAGCCACGGCACCATCGGCACCACGCGTACCACCGCGTACGGCACACCACCGGATTGGCCACACTGCACAACTGCCGGTGAAAATGCGAGGGACTGTGGGACGAAGAATGCGAGAGGACGCGGGGTGCCGAGCGGGTCTCAGTGTCCGCCGAGCGGGTCTCAGTGTCCGCCGCTAGTGGGCTGATCGCGCCGCCTTCCAGCGGCCGGTCCGCCGCCAACGGTACGTGATCGCGCCGTCTTCCAAGGGCTGGTCCATCCAGCACCTCTCGTACGCGAAGTCCGGCCTATAGAAGTCGGCCTATAGCGGGATGGACACCGGCCTACCATGGACGCATGCCCCGCATCTCCGCAGCCACCATCGGTGAGCACCGAGCCCAGACGCGTGATCGCATCCTCGAGGCCGTCGCCCGCCTGTCGAGGGTGCAGGGGATCGACGCCATCTCCATGACGGACGTGGCGAACGAGGCCGAGATCACCCGGACCGTCCTCTACAACTACTACCCGGACAAGGCCGCCCTGCTGCTGGCCTTCACCGAGCGGGTCACCAGCTACTTCATCCAAAGCTACGAGCAGGAGCTGCCGGCCGTCGCCTCCCCCGCCGACCGGCTGCGGGTGTTCGTCCGGCTGCAGCTGACCGGCCTGCTGGCGCACCCGCACCCTGGAGCAGCGGATCTCAGCGCCGCCCTCGGCCCTGACGCCTACCAGCAGCTCGCCGAGCACGTGGCGCCCATGCAGCGCATCCTGGTGGAGATCTTGGAGAGCGGGATCGAGTCGGCCGATTTCCAGGTGGTCGACGTCGAGGCGACGGCCCGAATGATCATCGCGGTGATCGGCGCGGAGCGGGTGCCTCTGATCAGCGGCGCGGTGACCGTCGAGGCGGCGGGCGAGTTGGTGACGGGCTTCGTGCTCAGGGCTCTGGGCGCTGAGAGCCCTGGGAGCACCTCACCTTCTGAAAGCCCTGCGGAGCGCCTCACCTTCTGAGAGCCCTGGGCAACGCCTCTCGTCAACTTGACCCGGCCCGTCCACGACAGATCGCGGTGAATTGTCGGTCCTCCTCACTACCTTCGAGGTAGATCACCGAGGAGGTTCGCATGTTCCGTCAGGGAGACATCCTGATCGTTCCGGTCGCCGAGGACTCGGTGCCCAACCATCTGAAATCCGCACCATCCGCGCCCCGTGACGCGCGCGGTCGCCTCGTGCTCGCGCTCGGCGAGGCCACCGGCCATACCCACGCCATCCCGGGCCCGGGGACGTTGCTGGTCGATCGGGGCTCGTCCTATCTGCGCCTGCCCTTGGGTGGGCGGCTGGTCCATGAGGAGCATGCCGAGATCTCGCTGCCCAAGGGGTGGTTCCGGGTGGTCAGGCAGCGCGAATACGTCCCGGGTGCCTACCGGCTCGTCGCCGACTGACAGTGGCTCTGTGGGTGAGCCTCCCACCGTGGCCTGGCCCAGCCGGCTGACCTTGGGTCGTCAATGGGAGCCGCCCATCCGTTTCGCGCCGCCATACCCCACCCCCCGATCCAGGAGCACTTCATCGATGACGACTACTGATGTGTCCGCATTCGTCTCCGCCGAGATGGCGACCCGGCTGACCGGGACCGCGTCCGCCTGGGAAGAGATCGCGTTCGCGAGTGGCCCGGCCGACCGCGCCGAGGCCGAGGCGGGCGTCCGGTCCGCCTATCAGGCCGTGGGGCTGGCGGAGCCTGACCATATCGTCTGGCTCTCCTCCCCTGCCCAGGGTGCGGTCGCGGCGGCTCTCCTCACGGGCGGCGCGGCGGTCCGCGACACCTTCGACTCGATCGGGCTGGGGCGGGTGACGGACGAGGTCAGCGCCCAGTTCTCCGGAGTTGGCGAGACTGGGCCGTCCGTCCGGGAGCTCGTACGCACCGGGCCCTGGGAGCGGGCCCGGGCGGAGGTGGTCGCGACACTTGGTGTCCACGCCTGGCCGCACGCCTGGCAGCTCACCGGCGCCCGTCTCTGGCCCGGCGTCCACCGTCTGGTGAACGACATCCGCACAGGCATCGCCGCGTCGGCAAGCGCGGCGAGCACGGCGGCAAGCACGCCAGGCGCGGCGGACGGTGGCGACGACGGGGCCGCGGCGGTCGATGATGACGTGGACGATGCCGTGACAGAGGCGGCGGCGTTGCTCCGGCAGGCCACTCTCGATGCCGTGTTCGGTCAGCAGGACGCGCCGTGGCTGGCGCTGTTCGACGGGCTCGACGGCGACGCTCGACACGTCACGTCGCTCGACGGGCTGATGCGGGTGGCGAGGGCGGCAGGATGGTGGTGGCCGTTCGAGCGGGCGGCCGTACTGTGTGAGCGCCCTGTCTCGATGCACCGCGACGACCTTGGCCGCCTGCATCGGGCCACCGGTCCCGCGCTGGCGTTCGCCGACGGGTTCGCACTGTACGGCTGGCATGGCATGCCGGTCCCCGCCGACTTCGGGGCCGCCATGGCGGACCTCACGCCCGAGCGCATCCGGCAGGAGGAGAACGCCGAGTTGCGCCGCGTCATGCTGGAGCATTTCGGCTTTGACCGCTACCTCACCGAGTCGGCTGCCACGCCGGTCCAACGGGACGCGGCGGGCGTGCTGTGGCGGCTGGAACTGCCCGACGACGAGCCGCTGGCGATGGTCGAGGTGGTCAACTCCACGCCGGAGCCCGACGGCACCAGCCGGACCTACTTCCTGCGGGTGCCGCCGTGGACCAGGACGGCGCAGGAGGGCGTGGCCTGGACGTTCGGGCTGGCGGAGGGCGACTACCGACCCGAACGGGAGACGTGACCGGCCTCGCCGGTGCGGGCCTCTCTCGCGATCCCCGCCATGGCCGATGATCCCCGCCATGGCCTGGTGATCCCCGACCGGTGCCCGGAGGCCGGTCCCTCTCGGGATCGGCCTCGCATGGTCATCCCAAGGCGGTGTCCTTGGGTGGCCAGCCCGCTGGGATGCGTTCGAGGACTCCCCCGGAGAACGTGTCGTACAAGCCCAACGGCTCCAGGTGCACATATCCGATATGGCAATCGCAAGAGCCCATTGGGCAGCCCCTGGGCCGCAAAGCCGCCAGCGCCGTACCGTCGTAGAGGTTGCCCAGGCGATCCGGCACGAAGTGGCAGCGCCGCACCTCCCCCTCACCGTCCACGGAGATCACGCTCTCCCCGGTACGACAGCGCAGACCACCACTGGTGTGCGGGTGGCGGCTGTAGGCGAACAGGGGATCAAGGGCGGTCCAGCCCGCCGCCTCCGTGTCCGTGTAGGAGCTGCCCTCGGCCGCGTTGATCCAGAGGTACACCTCCGGTGGAAGGGCGGCCCGCAGGAGGCGTGCGGGTGTGAGGTGCTCGGGGAGGCCGACAACGCCGACACTGTAGCGGACGCCCTTCGCTGACAATTCACGGCAGCTGGCGAGAAACCGGTCATGTGCCACCTGGCCGGGGTGGTAGGTGGTCCAGAGCGCCAGCGTGTCGAGATCGGCGTCGTCGAGCCAGCGGGTGCGGCCACTGAGGTTCGTCTGGATGGCCACGCGCGACACGTGTTCGAGGTGGCTGAGATCGACCATCGCCCGTCGATACCAAGACCTGACCAGGCCTTCCCCCCACGGCGTGAACAGCACTGAGATGCCGAACCGCTGCGCCGACACCCAGGCGGTGAAGCGTTCGAGCGCCGCCCGGTCGGCCCGCAGTTGGGCGGGGGTGTCTCGGCGCTTGGCGAACGGGCAGTACGGGCAGTCGTAGTCGCAGCTCGCCAAGGGGCCGCGATAGAGGATGGTCAGGTCAGCGCTGGTCATAGGAGTCCATCAGCTCTCGTACGCGGGCGGAGAACAGGGCCGGGCCGATGGCGTCGGAATGGGCGAGGCCCTCGGGGGTGAGCCTGATGCGTTCGGCCCCCGATTCGAGCCAGCCCCGGTCCGCGAAGCCGGACAGATCGAAGTCGTCGAGTACGTCGGCGCCGAACCGCTCTTTGTACGCCGACCGATCGAGGCCCTCCGCCTGGAGGAGCGACTGCAGGAGGTGACGGCGGCGGCGCTCGGGGCCGTCCAGTTCGAAGCCGACGTTGGCGTGGGCGAACGACTCCTGGGGCAGCCGTACGTAGTCGTCGATGATGGCCCGCACGTGGCGGACGGCCACCGCGTACTCGAAGGAGTAGTGCAGGCGAGAGGTGTAGGAGCGGGCACCGCAGCCGAGGCCGATCATGCCGTCGCGCTGGCAGCAGTATTCGACGCCCGCGGGGGCGTCAGCCGGTAGGCGGAACATGCGCATCGACACCTGCTCGTAGCCTGCCGCGAGCAGATGGTCGCGGCCTGCTCGGTAGAGGGCGAGCCGCTGGTCGTCCCAGTCGCGCCGCCGCAGCCCGAGCCCGGTCAGCGGCCGCACGTACAGGGGATACAGATACATCTCCTCCGGCCGCCAGGCCAGCGCGGCGTCCAGCGAATAGCGCCACGACGTCTCCGTCTGCCCATCGATGCCGTAGATGAGGTCCATGTTGAGGGTCGGCACCCCGGACGTCCGGATGGCGGCCAGCGCCCGCTCGACCTCGGTCCGGCGCTGGGGCCGTACCGCCGCCCTGGCCTCGGCGTCGATGAAGCTCTGCACGCCGATCGACAGCCTGGTCACGCCGCGTGACGCGAGCACGGCGAGGCGGTCGGGAGTGGCGGTGGCAGGCGAGGTTTCCACGCCGAGCGGGATCGCCTGGAAGTCGGCGCCCAGAATGCGTTCGGCCAGGTCGAAGAGCCTGGTCAGCTCGGCGGCCGACAGATAGGTGGGGGTGCCGCCGCCGATGGCCGCCGTGGCGAAGCGGGCCTCGGGGATGGCTTCCCGAATGGCCGAGGCCTGGCGTTCGAGGGCGTCGAGGTAGGCGGCGACCAGGTGTTCCGGCGCGCCGGTCCTGGTGAACAGGTTGCAGAATCCACATCGCATCTCGCAGAACGGGATGTGCAGGTACAGAAAAAGCGCCTCGGTCCGCTCGCCCGCCCACACTTCGCGGAGCGGCGGCCGGGGCTCCAGGGGACGGTAGGCGGTCTTGTGCGGATAAGCGTAGACATATCCCTCGTACGGGGTCATCGCCACGTTCCCTTCCCAAGCATGAACTCCCCATAAGGCACGGTCCACACCACCTCATGGCCGATGCGATGGCCCACATGCCCGTCCTCGCCGTACGCGGTGCCGTGGTCGGAACAGACGATGGCCAGACACGGCCGCCGCGCGCTCATCAGCGCGAACAGCCGGCCGATGTGCCGGTCGACGTAGGCGAGGGCAGCGGCCTGGCTGGCCGGGCCGTCGGCGGTGGCGGCCGGCAGGTAGAAGTGGTTGGGCTGGTGGAGCGCGGAGACGTTCACGAACAGGAACACCGGCCCCTCACGGCTCTCGACGACGCGCGCCGCCCGGTCGATTTGCCGTTCGAATGAGTCAGGTGCCGTCACGCCGAACTCCGGCTCCCAGTGCGACTCGGCGAACAGGTCCGGCAATGAGGAGCCGAGCGGGGTCCGCTTGTTGAAGAAACCGACGCCACCGACACAGATCGTGTGATAGCCCGCCTGAGCCAGGCCGGCGGGCAGATCCGCGGCATTGAAGCACCAGGTGCCCTCGGCGGTGGTCTCGCTGCCCGGGAACGCGGCGGCGAACAGCCGGGGGTGCGGTCCCGGCGTGACCGGAGTCGGCAGGAAACCGGCCAGCATCGCCGCGTGGGCCGCGTAGGTGAAGCTTCCCGGCGTGTGCCGCCGCTCCCATACCCCGCCCGGCAGGGCTCGCGCCAGGTTGGGCAGCCGTCCGGCCGCGAGCGCCTCGGCGGCGACGTCGTAGCGCAGCGTGTCGAGCGTGACGAGCAGCAGGTCGTGCGTCCCGATCACCGCGCGCATGTCCCTCATCCGGCCCCCTCGAGGCATCCTGCCCGCTCGAAGAACACGGTCCTCTCGAAGACACCCGGGTCCCCGAATGCCCTCACGCCGCCTGCCTCAGTGCCAGCGCCACCTGCGCGTCGTAGGTGTCGAGCCCGTCGGCTCCACTGCCCGGCAACCCCATAAGGCCCGGCAGCAGGTCTCCGAACGCGTTGACCTCCGCCACCGCGAACCGCCGCCGATCGACCCCGATCAGGAGATCCACCCCCACCGCCGGACTGCCGGGGAAGCAGGCGGCGGCCCTGGCGCAGACGTCCATGGCGCGCGCCCACCCGGTCTCGCCGAGCGCCGACCGCACCTCGCCGAGGTCTCCGCGCGCGCCGCCGAGGTGGAGGTTCGTCATAGGAGCGAGGCTGGTTCGCACGACCGCGTGCGTCGGCCGCCCGCCGGTCACGACGACTCTGAGATCGAACACCCGCCCGCCGATCGACGCCTTGGGGAACCACCGCTCCACATGAAGCCCATCGGGGTCCAACGCGTCGATGATGGCCGCGACGGAAGGTTCGTCCTCGTAGGAGCGGACTCGCAGGGAATTGTGAAGCTCCGGCCCGAGCTCGACAGAGGTAACCGCCTTGACCCGGTCTCCGTGGGCCTCCACCGCGATGACCCCAGAGGCGGATGAGCCGTGAGCGGGCTTGACGAACACCCTGCTCCACCCGGCCGCACGCATCCGCGCCCGCAACCCGGCATAGCCGCCGATAGACCCACTGAGCGGACCACGAACAGAGCCCTCATCACGCTCACCGGCAGGCAGCGCGAGAGGCACCGGCACCCCGGCCGCCAGCAGCCGGGCGTGGCAGCGCCGTTTGTCGAACATCACCGCGATCTCCGCCACATCCCCGAGCAGCCGGGCTCCAGGGGTACGCGCCACCGCCTCCCGTACGGACCTCAGGCCGCGCACGAACGCCGCGTGCCACGCCGCGCCCCCGCCGACGCGGGTCGGATCGCCCGGCCCGCGCAGCAGCGCGTCCGTGGCGGCGTCCTCCCCCGGCGACTCGACTCGTACGAGCGCTCCGCGGGGCAGACCCAGCCACCAGGGCCGCCGCGCCGAGCCCGGATGGGACGACCCGCCGGTCAGCACGTCGGACCAGGCGACCACGTACGGCTCGGGCAGCCCGTGACGTTCAAGAGCGGCGGCGAACAGGCGGACCCGCCGATCCCCAGGAGTACCGACGACGGCGAAGGCGGGCACGCTCACTCCGACACCGCGACGTAGCGCCAGTCCTCGTCATCCTCATTCTCCTGCAAGTCCGACAAGTCGAGCCGGACCTCCGGCAGGGCGGCCTGGAGCCGGGCCATCATAGGCTCGCTCAACCAGTGGTGGCTGAGGTCGAGGCTGCGCAGGTGGGTCAGCGGCTGCCCCGACAGCAGCGCCTCGGCGCCCTCGTCGGTCAGCACGCCCATCGACAGATTGAGTGACTCCAGCCGCACGACGATCGGCGCGGCGGCCACGGCGGCGGCCACCTCGTCCTGCCGGTCGCTGTCCTGGAGGCCGAGGTGGCGCAGCGCGGGCAGGCCGGAGCCGGCCAGGATCCCGGCCCAGTCGCCGGGTCCGGAGTCGCCGGAATAGTGCTCCGTGCCGAGCCAGAGCTCCAGGTGGCGCAGCGCGGGGAACGAGCTCTCACCGACCGCGTGAACCACTCCGGCGGGCAGCCCGCCGCACTCGAACCGCAGGACCTCCAGCCCGGCGTGCACGATGGGCTGGAGCTGCAGCCCATCGCTGCCGCGCACGTCGAGCCGCTTCAGCCGCGGATAGGCCGCGAGCAGCGGCGTGATGTCGCCCTGACTGATCCAGGAGAGTTCGGACTCCTCCGAGACGATGTCGCCCAGAAAGACCGCCTCCAGCGCGGGCAGCAGGTCGGCGACCCCGGCCAGCGCCTCGACCGCGACGTCCGCCGGGGAGTCGTAGTCGGGACCCCACTGTCCGACCACGATCGCCCGGATGCGCGTGCCGTCGACCCGGCTCAACAGGTCATCGAGGTCCTCCCGGAGCGACGGCGCGTCCGATTCTCCGTAGGGAGACATTCCGGTGACGCGCCAGGCGGCGTCGGCGGGCAGCTCTTCGCCGTCCTCCCGATCACAGACCGGTAAGTCGTAGAAGGACGGGAGATGCTGGTGGAAGGACAACTGGGCTCCTCTCATCGGGGGGAGCTCAGATGTACCAGAAAGAGGTGACAAGATTGCCTTTATGCAGGACGACCACGTAGCGCTCAAATCCGCCCGAGGGCGCTGGATCCTGGCGGCCACCGTGCTGGGCTCCGGGATGGCCATGCTCGACAGCACCGTGGTGAACGTCGCGCTGCCCTTCCTCGGCGACGACCTCGACGCGGACATGGCCGGCCTGCAGTGGACGATCAACGCCTACACGCTCACCCTGGCCGGGCTGATCCTTCTGGGCGGCTCGCTCGGTGATCGCTACGGCAGGCGCAAGGTGTTCCTGATCGGCACGGTCTGGTTCGCGCTGGCCTCGGCGCTGTGCGGGCTCTCGCCGAACGTCGAGTTCCTGGTGGCCGCCCGCGCGCTGCAAGGCGTCGGCGGCGCGCTGCTCACCCCGGGGTCGCTGGCGATCATCCAGGCGTCGTTCGTCAGGGACGACCGGCCGCGCGCGGTCGGCGCCTGGTCGGGGCTGGGTGGGGTGGCCGCCGCGATCGGTCCGCTGCTGGGCGGGGTGCTGGTGCAGACGGCGGGCTGGCGGTGGGCGTTCCTGCTCAACCTGCCGGTCGCGGCGCTGGTCGTGCTGGTCACGGTGCGGCACGTGCCCGAGAGCAGGGACGAGCAGGCCGCGGGCCGGTTCGACGTGCTGGGCGCGGTGCTGGCGGCGCTGGCCCTGGCCTTCCTCACCTACGGCCTGATCGAGAAGGGGGCGACGATCCCGCTGGTGGTGGGGGTGGCGCTGGGCGTGGCGTTCGTGGTGCTGGAGAAGCGAAGGTCCCCCGACGCGCTGGTGCCGGTGAGCATCTTCCGTGACCGGGTGTTCACGGCCGTGAACGTGGTGACGCTGATCATGTACGCGGCCATGGGCGTGGTGTTCTTCCTGCTCGTCGTGCAGTTGCAGGTGGTGTCCGGGTTCGCGGCGACCCCGGCCGGGCTGTCGCTGCTGCCGACGACGATCCTGATGCTGCTGCTGTCGGCGCGCGCCGGTGAGGTGGCCAAGCGCTACGGCCCGCGCTGGCCCATGACGATCGGCATCCTGGTGGCCGGACTCGGGTTCCTCCTGATGAGCACGATCGGCTTCGGCGCCTCGTACGTTCTTCAGGTCATCCCCGCGGTCACGGTGTTCGGGCTCGGTCTGTCGGCGGCGGTGGCGCCGCTGACCGCGACCGTGCTGGCCACGGTCGAAGAGCGCCACGCGGGTACGGCCAGCGGCGTCAACAACGCGGTGGCCCGCACCGGCAGCCTGCTCGCGGTGGCCGCGGTGCCACCCCTGGTCGGCCTGGTCGGCGACGCCTTCAAGAACCCGCCCGTCTTCAACGCGGGCTTCCACACCGCGATGCTGATCAGCGCCGCGATGATGGTCGTCGCGGCACTGATCACCTTCCTGACGATCAGAAGGAACGTCCTGGCCCCGGAAGAGCAGCTCAGAACGTGAAGCCCTGACTGCGGACGCTGTTGTCGAAGTTGGACAGCAGCAGCTCCGGCTCGCCGACCGCGCGGATCTCCGGCAACCTGGTCAGCAGCACCCGGAACATCGTCCGCATCTCCTGCCTGGCCAGGTTGGCGCCCAGGCAGAAGTGCGGGCCCGGCCCGCCGAAGCCGACGTGCGGCTTGGTCTCGCGGGTGATGTCGAAGCTGTCGGGATCGGGGAAGACGGTCTCGTCGCGGTTGGCCGAGCCGTAGAAGAGGACCACCTTGTCGCCCTTCTTCAGCTCCAGGCCGCGCAGGGAGTAGTCCTGGGTCAGCGTGCGCCGGAACTGCATGATCGGCGACACGTAGCGGACCATCTCCTCGATCGCGTTGCCGATGCGGCCGTCGAAGTCCTCCATCAGCAGGTCGCGCTGCGCGGGGTTGTCGGTGAGCAGCTTGATGCCGTGGGCCATCGTGTTGCGCGCGGTCTCGTTGCCCGCCACCAGGAGCAGGGCGAAGAAGGAGCCGAGCTCGCGGTCGGTGAGCTTCTCGCCGTCGGGGTTGGCGGTGACCAGCAGGGACACCAGGTCGCCTTGTGGATCGGCGGCCCGCTCGTGCCCCAGCTTGATCACCATGCGCTGGAGGGCGAGGAGGGCCAGCATGTTCTGGCCGGCGAGCTGAACGCTGCGGACCAGGCTGGGGCGTACGCCGGTGTAGGCGGTGGAGACGTCGACGTGTTCGTGGACCTTCGCCCGCAGGTCGTCGGGGATGCCCATCATGTCGCAGATGACGTGGATAGGGAGCCGGGCCGCGACCTGGCCGACGAAGTCGCGCGGGCCCTGCTCGAGGACGTCGTCGACGATCCGCTCGCACGCGGCCTCGATGTCGTCCTGCAGACCGGAGAGCATGCGCGGACTGAACGAGCGGGTGACGATGCGCCGCAGCCGGGCGTGGCGCGGGTCGTCCATATTGACCATCGACTCGCCGAACACCTGCTTGACCCAGCCGGGCGGCTCCGGGTTGGTGACGGCGGGCTCGCTGGAGAAGACCTTGGCGTCACGGCTGGCCTCGACCACGTCCGCGTGCCTGACCAGGGCGTAGAAGCCGCTGCCTGACCGGAGGAAGGGCACCTTCTTCTCCGGGAAGAACACGGGATGCTCTAATTGCCGGAGTCTGGCGAACGCCTCATGCCGGGCCTTGGGGGCCTGGCGCCAGAAACCCAGATCCGCGAGGTCGATGTCCACCCGCCTATCCTGGCACGTTCCCGTAGCGTTAAGACCTGGTTCGGCCGGGGTGGAAATACCTACCGGTATGAACGCACTGCTAGCCGCCTGCCTGGTTCTTCCCCTCGTTTCGGGTACGAGCCACGCCGCGGCTCCGTCGTGTGGCGGATCCCCTTCCGACTTCGACGGCGACGGCCGTCCCGATCTTGCGGTGGCCGCCCCCTACGACAACCGGCGGGCCGGCTCCGTGACAGTCGTCTACGGCAGCGGGCGCAAGGAGAAGCTGACCCAGGAGGGCGCCGAGCCTGGTGACTCGTTCGGCTCGGCGCTCGCGGTGGGCGACTTCAACGGAGACGGATGCGCCGACCTGGCGGTGGGCGTGTCAGAGGAGTTCGTGGGCGAGCGCGTGCCGGGGGCCGACGGCAACGGCGTCGTCGAGCTGTTCCACGGCTCGCCCACGGGCCTGCGGCCGGGCAAGGAGCTGGCGCCGGCGAAGCCGTCGAGCGACCGGTTCGGGGCGTCGCTGGCCGCCGGCGACTTCGACGGCGACGGCCGCGACGAGCTCGCGGTGGGCGCCCCTGGCCACCGTACCGGCGGGGGCGTCACGATCTACTGGATGAAGGGCCGCAAGCCGTACCAGATCACCCAGAAGACCCCCTGGGTACGGCAGGCGGCAAGCGTGACGGACCAGTGGGGCGCGGCCCTGGCGACCGGCGACTTCAACGGCGACGGACGCGCCGAGCTGGCCGTGGGCGCGCCCGCCGACAGCGTCACCCAGGACGGCCAGGGCTCCGTCACCGTCATCGACGTACGGGGCCGGCGGGCCGGGCTCCTCACCCAGAGCAGCCCCGGGATCAAGGGCTCGGCGGAGAAGTGGGACGCCTTCGGGGCGGCACTGACGACCGGCGACTTCGACGCCGACGGGCACGACGACCTGGCCGTCGGCGTACCCGGCGAAGGGCTGAGCGCCAACCAGCGGGCGATGGACTACGGCGACGGGGCCGTGCACGTCCTGTACGGGAGCGGGAGCGCGCTGCTGCGCGGCGCCCGGTCGGAGATGTGGACGCAACGGCTGCTCAAGGGCACGCCCCGGTACTACGACCGGTTCGGCGCCGCGCTGGCGGCCGGGGACTTCAACGGCGACGGCGACGACGAGCTGGCCGTCGGCGTACCCGGAGAGAAGGGGGTCCAAGTGCTGGCCGGGGCCAGGAAGGGCGGGCTGACGAAGGACGGCAACCTGCTCATCAAGGGCAAGGGGCGCGACTTCGGCGCGTCCCTTGCCGCGCTGCCCGCGCTCGGCGGGCGCTACCGGCAGCTCACCAAGGAGCGTCCGCTGTACGGGCTGGTGGTGGCGGCGCCGGACCAGGGCAAGGTGCTGTACGTGCCCGGCTCGCGTCAGGCGGGCCTGCGGCCCGGCCTGCTCCCGGGAAAGGTCCGCGAGCTGAGCAGCGGCCCCGGCCTGTACGGCTACGCGTTCGGCTGATCCCAGCCTGAGAGGCGGGGCGATACACACTTGTCGCCGATGGGAAGACCCGCGGGAAACTCCCTCCCCACGGGCCTGTCGCCGCCGGCGGGTTCGACGTGGGAGGTCACGGTCGGTACTCCCGGTTGAGGTCGGCCGCCGACACACCGGACAGTGCCTTGCCCAGAGTCGGAACGGCGGCGATGAGCCTGCGTGTGTAGGAGTGTTGCGGTTGCTCGTACACCTGCTCCGTGGACCCGATCTCCACGATCTCCCCGTCATGCATGACCGCGACCCGGTCGCACACATGACGTACCACGGACAGGTCGTGGGAGACGAAGACCAGCGTGAGGGACAGCTCGTCGACGAGGTCGGCGATGAGGTTGAGCACCTGGGCCCGTACGGACACGTCCAGGGCGCTCACCGGCTCGTCGGCCACGATGATCTTCGGACGGGGGGCGAGAGCGCGCGCGATCGAGATGCGCTGCCGCTGGCCGCCGGAGAACTGGTGTGGATACCGGTCCGCCGCGTCGGCTCGCAGGCCGACGGCCTCGAGCAACTCGGCCACCCGCTCCTTGCGATTGCGGTGCCCCTGCGCGACGAGCGGCTCGGCCACGATGTCGCCGACGCGCATGCGCGGGTCCAGCGAACTCATCGGGTCCTGGAAGACGAGTTGGAGCCGCTCGCGGACGAACCGGAGCCGGCTCTCCCGGAGCCCGGTGATGTCCCGGCCGTCGATCGCGACGCTGCCGCTGGTGGGGCGGTCGAGCCCGGCCAGAATGCGCAGCAGGGTCGATTTGCCGCACCCCGACTCACCCACGATGCCGAACCGTTGCCCCTGGGGGACGGCGAAGCTGACGCCGCGCAGGGCGTGCACCGGCGGGCTGGGGTGGCGCAGCGAGGTACGCGGCCGTCGGTAGTCGCGCGTGACGTCACGGACGCTGATGGCGTCCGCGGGGCCGGTCTGCGACCCGGGTGCGAGGGGGGCGCTGGTCGGCTGCTCAGCCACGGCCGGCCTCCTGGTTCATGGGGGTGCCGGTCCCGCGTGCGCCGCTCTCGGAGACCGGGTGGAAGCAGGCGTAGCCGGAGTCCGGCCCGGTAGGGACCCATTCCGGCCTGGTGGCGCATACGTCGGTCGCCTGAGCGCATCTGTTTCTGAAGACGCATCCGGCGGGGAAGCGGCCCGCCGGCGGAACCGACCCGCCGATCGTGGCCAGCCGACCGCGGTCGTCGACCATGGTCAGGTCCGACGCGCCGATCAGGCCCTGGGTGTAGCGGTGCCGGGGGCGCGTGAACACCTCCCGGACCGGGCCGGACTCGATCAACCGCCCGCCGTACATGACCATGACCCGCTCGCAGACGGTGGCCACCACGGCCAGGTCGTGGGTGATGAAGAGCATGGCCGACTCGCGTTCCTGGACACCCCGCACGATCAGGTCGAGCACCCGCGCCTGCACCGTGACGTCGAGCGCGGTGGTGGGTTCGTCGCAGACCAGGAGCGCGGGGTCGTTCGCCAGGGCGATGGCCAGCACCACCCGCTGCCGCTGGCCTCCGGAGAACTGGTGCGGGTAGGCGGTCGCGGCGGCCGCGGGATCGGGCAGCCCCACCTGGGCGAGCAGTTCCACGGCGGCGGCTTGAGCGGAGGCGCGGTCGGGCCTGGTCCGGTGGATCAGCAGCACCTCGGCGATCTGCCGCCCGACCCTCATCGTGGGGTTCAGAGCGGTCATGGGCTCCTGGAAGACCATGGCGATCTCTTTGCCCCGCACCCGGGACATCCGCGCCTCGTCGGCACCCACCAGGTCGTGGTCGACTCCGGCGAGCCGCACCGAACCCGTGGCCGAGAGCCCTTCAGGGAGCAGCCCCATGACGCTCAGCGCGGTCAGCGACTTCCCCGACCCCGATTCACCGATCAGACCGACCCGCTCGCCGGCCCGGATGGTGAAGTCGACATCTTCGAGGAGTTTGAGGCCGCCCACCGCGACGTCGAGATTCCGCACGGCCAGGACGTCGTCCGGCCCGGAGGCCGGTGCCGTGTCAGGTGCCGGGGTCATCGGCGGTCCTCCAGCTTGGGGTCGAAACGGTCGCGCAGGCCGTCACCGAGCAGGTTGAATCCGAGCACCGCCACCGCGATCGCGATGCCCGGGAACACGGCGAGCCGGGGAGCGGACCACAACATCTCCTGGCTCTCCTGCAGCATCCGGCCCCAGGACGGTACCGGGGGCGGGGTGCCGAAGCCCAGGAAGGACAGCGCGGCTTCGGCGAGTACGGCGATGGCGAAACCGACCGACGACTGGACGATGACGAGACTGCTGACGTTGGGCAGGACATGCCGCAGGCCGATCGAGAACGGCCTGCGGCCCGCCGCGCGCGCCGCGATGACGTATTCGGTCTTCATGACCTGCAGCGTGCCGCTGCGGGTCAGCCGGGCGAAATGGGGGATGGACGCGATGCCGATGGCGACCATCGCGACCAGCGTGCTGGCGCCGTACACGGCGGCGAACATGATGGTCAGCAGGAGCGCCGGGAAGGCGAGAAGCAGGTCATTGCCGCGCATCAGGAACTCGCCGAACCAGCGGGGCGCCATCCCGGCGACGATGCCGAGGGGCACCCCGACCAGGGCGGCGACTCCCACCGCCACGAAGCCGACGAACAGCGTGGTGCGCGAGCCCACCAGGATCTGGCTGAACACGTCGCGGCCGAATTTGTCCGTGCCGAACCAGTACTCCAGCGACGGCTTCCGCAGCCGCGCCAAGGCGTTCACCAGGGTCGGGTCGTGCGGGGTCCACACGAAGGACAGCAGCGCCATGCCGAGCACGACCGAGACGATGAGACCGCCCACCAGAAGGCTGCCTGTTATCGGGCGGCGCCGCCGACGGCCGTCGGGCACCGTGGACGCGCCAGCGGCTTCGGTGTCTGGAGCGCTCATGACGCACCCGCCCTGAGACGCGGGTCGATCATCAGGTAGATCACGTCCACCAGGAAGTTCACCAGCAGCACCGCCATTGCGATGATCATGACCACGTCCTGCACCATGATGAGGTCCCGGTTGGAGACGCTGTCCAGCAGCAGGCTCCCGAGCCCGGGGATGACGAAGACCCGTTCGATGACGACCGCGCCCACCAGCAGCGTGGCAAGCTGCAACGCCATGACGGTGACCACGGGCACCGCCGCGTTCCGCAGGCCGTGCCGCAGCAGCGCCCGCGTCGGGCGAAGTCCTTTGGCGCGAGCGGTGCGCAGATAGTCCTCCCGGAGGACGTCGAGCACGGCGCTGCGGACGTAGCGGGTGAGCACCGCCCCCTGCACCAGGCCGAGGGACAACGCGGGCAGCACCAGCTGTTTGAGGAACAGGACCGGATCCTGCGCCGGGGGTGTCCAGCCGTTCGCCGGCAGCCACCCGAGCCCCACCGCGAACACGGTGATCAGGAGGATGCCCGCGAGGAAGGCCGGGACGGCCACGCCGACTTGGGACAGGGCCGAGAGAATGAGCCCGGACGGCCTGCGGTGCCGCATGGCCATGAGCGTGGCCATGGGGACCGCCAGGACGCAGGCGAGCACCATCGCGGTGCCGACGAGCCACAGGGTGACCAGAAGGCGGTCGGCGATCTGCGGGCCGATCGGCGTGTGTGAGATGTAGGAGTTCCCCGGGTCGAAGGTCACCAGTCCGTGTACCCAGCTGAGGTACTGGGCCGCGAGCGGCCGGTTGAGCCCGAACTCCGCGCGCAGTTGCGCCACCGCCGTGTCCGACGCGTTGACGCCGAGGGCGACACGGGCCGGATCCCCTGGCAGCACCGCCATGAACGCGAACACCATCACGGAGCTCGCGACAAGGCTGGCCAGGAGGATCGCGACTCGCTGCACCAGACGGACGATCATCGGTTGACGCCGCCTTTCACGAGCGGCCCAGACCGGTGAGATCCAGTGACTCGGAGACGGAGTTCACGGGCAGGCCGGTGATGTCCTTGTCCGCCACCATCAGGTTCGGCAGCAGGAACAGCCAGTCGGCCGCGGCGTCCTTGGACAGCAGCCGGGCGGCCTCCCGCATATGGGCGATCTCCTGCTCCTGAGTGCCCTCGTCCGCCTTCTTCAGCAACGCGCGGAATTCAGGGTTGTCGTAGCGGGTGTAGTAGGTCTTGTTCCCGAACACCGTATAGATGTCGCGGGGCTCCACATGGGAGATGATGGACATGTCATAGTCGGCGTTCTTGAACACGGTGGTCAGCCAGGCGGCGGGAAACTCCAGCTGGTCGAGCTCGACCTTGAACCCGGCCTGTTCGAGCTGGCTCTTGACCACGGTGCCGCAGGCGGTGGCATAAGGCAGCGTCGGAAGCCGCAGCCGCAGCGTAGTGCCGGCCTCGCCGGACTCCTCAAGGAGCTTCTTGGCCTTGCTGATGTCGTACGGATACTCGTTCGCGAGGTCCTCGTACCACGGGTCGGTCGGCGGGACCATGCTGCCGATGAGCTTGCCGCGGCCTGCCCAGCAGGTGTCCACCAGGGCTTTGTGGTCGATGGCGTAGCGGACCGCCTGGCGGGCCTTCAGATTCTTCAGCGGGCCCGAGCCGTTGTTGAAGGAGAGGACCACCTCGCCGTTGGTCGAGCCCTCGATGATCTGGTACTTCGGGTTGTTCTGGAACCGGTCCAGAGCATCCGGGGGCTGCATCGTGCCGATCACGTTGATGGTGCCCGTGAGCAGCGCGTTGTGCATGGCCGTCGGGTCCTTGAAGTACTTGAGGGTGACCGATGCGAAGTGCGGTTTGGGCCCCCAGTAGCCATCATTACGGGCCAGCGTGATCGAGTCGCCGCGGGTCCACGACTTCAGCGCGTACGGGCCGGTGCCCACCGGCTCGGTGGCCAGCTTGCTCACGCCGGTCCGGCTGAACATCGCGCCTACGCGGGTGGTCATCCAGTACAGCCAGTTGTTGCTCGGCTCTTTCAGGGTGACCTTCAGTTCGGTGGGCGACACCGCCTGCACCGTGTCGACGACGTCCATCCGGGACTTCAGCGCTATCGTCCAGCCGGAGGTGACGCGTTCAATGGAGAACTTGGCGTCCTCGGCCGTGAACGGTGCGCCATTGCTGAACTTGGCGTCCTTCACCAACTGGAACGTGTAGGTCTTGCGGTCCTTGGACAGGGTCCACGACGTGGCCAGATCGGGCTCTATCTTCCCGGACTGGTCCGCCTTCACCAGGTTCTCGTAGACGTTGTAGAGCAGCGCCTGCGGAATGGCCGCACCTTCGGTTTTGGTGAAGTCGAGGTTGGCCGGCTCGGCGACGAGGCCGATCTTCAGGGTGTCGCCCGCAGGGCCGCCGGTGCTGTTTCCCGCTGTCGTGGACCCGGCCGAGCAGGCTGTCAGCAGCAGCGATGCGAGCGCGGCCGCGACCGTCCCGATGTGCCGCGTCCGCTGCTTGTTAGGTTTCATAGGTTCTACCCCCTGGCTTTCCATCGTGTTCAGGACGGCGGAGGTCACGTCGGCTGTGGTGGCGTTGCCGCCGAGGTCGGCAGTGTGGTGCCTGGCATGATGCGCCGCCCGCTCGATGGCGCGACGGGAGTGCACGGCGAGCCGCACGACCTTGGTGTCCCTCGTCATAGACGCCACCTTTCGCTATGACTGGCCTGACCAGTAAGCTCACTTGCAGGTACCGTGGCGACTGAAGCTGCACTTGTCAAGGGTTCGAATGCCCCACGTATCGCGACCGAAGGAGAGCGGGTGCTCACGGAACACGGTCTGGCCGCCATGCCGGCCGTCGAGATGGTGGCCGGATTCGCTGACCGCACGTTGTCGCCGGTCCAAGTCCACGACGCCGTCCAGTCGGTGATCGAGGCGCGTGAGAGTGTGCTCAACGCGTTCTGGGTGCGAGATCCAGACGAATCCCGCAAGGCAGCCCTGGCCAGCCAGGCCCGATGGGCGGCGGGGGAACCGCTCGGGCCGATCGACGGCGTGCCTGTGACGCTGAAGGAGAACATCGCCCGCAGGGGCGTCCCCATGCCCTCGGGCAACGCGGGGGTCGAGCCGGTCATCCCCGAGGTGGACGCGCCCATCACCGCGCGGGTCGTCGAATCCGGTGGGGTGATACTCGGGTCGACCGTGATGCCGGACTGGGGCATGCTCTCCTCGGGGGTCTCCAGCCGGCACGGCATTGCGCGCAGCCCCTGGAACGCTGCCTGGACCACGGGCGGTTCCAGCTCCGGTGCGGGGGCCGCGGCCGCCGGGGGATACGGTCCGCTCCACGTCGGCACCGACATCGGGGGATCGATCCGGCTGCCGGGCACCTGGCTGGGCCTCGCCACGCTCAAGCCCAGCTACGGGAGGATCCCGCTGGACACCCCGTACCTGGGGCGCAACGCCGGCCCCATGTCGCGCACCGTGGCGGACGCGGCCCTGTTCATGCGCGTCCTGAGCAGACCGGATCCCCGGGACTGGTCAAGCCTGCCACCGCAGGACATCGACTGGTCGGCGCTGGACGGCGATGTACGCGGACTGCGGGTGGGCGTGCACCTGGACGCCGGTTGTGGGGAGCCGTGCGACGCCGAGATCCTCGCCGCGGTGAACCGTGCCGCCGCGGTCTTCGAGGCGGCGGGAGCCGTCGTGGAGCCGGTCGAGCCGTTCATGAGCCAAGATCTCCTCGACGACCTGGATCTGTTCTGGCGGGTGCGGTCCTGGAACGATTTCCGCGAACTGGCGCCCGAGGCCGGGCTGCGCGTCCACCCCTACGTCATCCAATGGTGTCAGGGGGGCGCGGACATATCGGGTACGAGGCTACTCCAGTGCTACCAGCAAATCATGCGCATCCAGGCGCGGACCGTGGCGGCGACGCTTCCGTACGACCTCGTGCTCTCGCCGGTCGCTCCGGTGGCGGCGTTTCCCGCTGAGCAGCCAATGCCGTTCATGGGGGACGGGAAGACCATGTCCCACATCGGCTTCACCGCGCCGTACAACATGTCGGGGCAACCTGCGGCGACCGTCAACTGCGGCTTTACGGCGGACCGTCGGCCCATCGGCGTGCAGATCGCGGGCCGCCGCTTCGACGATCTCGGCGTCTTGAGGGCGGCGGCGTGGTACGAACGGAACCGACCTGCCGATGCGGTCCCGCGCTGGCCGGACAGCGCTCCCGGGGCGCCCACCGGGGAGAAGACGACATGGACCACGCTCGAGGGGAAGAAGCCATGAGTGACGGGGCACAGTTCCGGCAGGTTTCGCCGGTACGGCTCTACCAGCGCATTGTCGAGCAGATCGAGCAAGCGATCGTTCGAGGTGACCTGAAGCCCGGTCAACGGCTGCCGAGCGAGCGAGAGCTGGTGACGCAGTTCGGGGCGAGCCGGCCCACAGTGCGAGAGGCCTTGCGCGTGCTGGAGAGCAACGGGCTCGTCCGCTCGCGTCCGGGTGACCCGAACGGCCCAGAGATCCTGCCGTTCTCGTCGGCCGGTCTGACCAAGGAGATGACCCGGCTCGTCCAGTTCGACAACATGTCGATGGCCGAGTTGATCTCGTTCCGCATGATCCTCGACGGGTCGGCGAGCTTGCTGGCGGCTCGGCTGCGGTCCGAGGAGGAACTGTCCTCCATGGAACGGACGATTGCCGTCATGTCGGACGCGATCGATGCAGGGTACGAGGAGTTCAGCAAGGCGGACGTCGCATTCCATGAGGCGGTGGCCCGGGCCAGCCGCAACTCCCTCATCGAGGTCTGCAACCAGGTGGTCAGGGACGCTGTCCTCTCGCTGATCTCGGACAAGGTCGCCCACGCACTCAACAGCACGGCGCTCATGCGAGAGTCGCTCCACCACCACCAGGAGGTGCTGGAGGCGATCCGGGAACGGGACGGCTTGGCGGCGGCACGCATCTCGCGGCGCAATCTCTACGACTACTACGCCGGCTACGTCACCGAGAACGAGCAAGGGCTGCTGCTCGCGCTCGTGGACGAAGAGCCCTGAACCTCCACCACACGGGGGTCTGATCTCAGGGCGCGGGAGTTCCGCGTTGCCAGGAGGCGATGACGATCAGCGCCTTCGGGTTCTGCCCGCCCGATCGCCGCGCCGCTCAGCAGATGTGATGAGTGCGGACCCCGCTGCGTTCACATGTCCACGCAAAAGGAGCGTCCTGGATGACCAACGCCTCTCCGCATCCGCCGGCCGCGAGCGGCACCTTCCACGGCAAGATCGGCATGACCTACGAGGAGTCGACTCCGTGGTGGCCCGATCCGCAGGCACTTCCCGAGGACACGCCCAATGTCGTGGTAATCGTGCTCGACGACGTCGGCTTCTCCGATCTCGGCTGCTTCGGCTCTGACATCGACACCCCGGCCATGGACGCCCTCGCCGCCGGCGGCCTTCGCTACACGAACTTCCACACCACCACACTGTGTTCGCCGACCCGTGCCGCCCTGCTGACCGGCCGGAACCACCACTCCGTCGGTATGCGAATGCTGTCCAACTTCGACACCGGCTTTCCCAGCGGTCGCGGACGGATCACCAGGGCCGCCGCGACGCTGTCCGCGGTGCTGCGCGACAGCGGCTTCAACACCATGGCCGTGGGCAAGTGGCACCTGGCGCCGATGGAACAGACCACCGCGTCCGGGCCGTACACCCAGTGGCCGCTGTCTCGCGGGTTCGAGCGCTACTACGGATTTCTGGAAGCGGAGACGGACAGCTTCTATCCGGAACTGTTCTACGACAACCACGCCGTGGCTCCGCCGAAGAGCCCGGAAGAGGGCTATCACCTCAGTGAGGACCTGGTCGACCGGGCGATCGAATTCATCACGGACCAGACTTCGGTCACTCCGGACAAGCCCTTCTTCCTGTACCTGGGGTTCGGCGCGGCGCACGCCCCGCACCAGGCTCCCCGGGAATACCTGGAGAAGTACCGGGGCCGGTTCGACCACGGCTGGGACGCCGAGCGCGACACCCGGCACGCCCGCCAGATCGAACGGGGCATCCTGCCGCCCGGCACCGAATTGGCGCCGCGCAACCCTGGGGTCGTTCCCTTCGACGAACTGTCGGACGACGAGAAGAAGCTGTCCGTACGCCTTCAGGAGGCCTACGCGGCGATGGTCGACCATACCGACCACCAGATCGGCCGGCTGATGGAGTTCCTGGAGCGGATGGGCCGGATGGAGAACACCATCACCATCCTGCTCTCGGACAACGGGGCCAGCCAGGAAGGCGGCCAGAAGGGTTCGCTCAACCCCACGGCATTTCAGAACGGCGTCCCCGAGGACCTCGAGGAGATGGTCGCGCGGATCGATGAGATCGGCACCACACGAGCTCACTCCAACTACCCCTGGGGCTGGGCGCAGGCGGGCAACACGCCGTTCAAGCGCTACAAGCAGAACACCCACGAAGGTGGCGTCCGCTGCCCGCTCATCGTGCGGTGGCCTCGGGGCCTGCCGCGCACCGACGAGATCAGGCAGCAGTTCCACCATGTCACCGACATCGTCCCGACCCTTTTCGAACTGCTCGGTCTGCAGGCTCCCGCAGTCTACAACGGCATCCCGCAACTGCCGATACACGGTGTCAGCATGGCCTATACCTTCGACTCGCCGACCGAGCCGACGCGCAAGGAAGCACAGTACTTCGAAATGTTCGGGCATCGCGCGGTCTGGCACGACGGCTGGAAGGCCGTCGCCTTCCACCAACGCGGAACGCCCTTCGACGCGGACCGATGGGAGCTCTACCACCACGACACCGACTTCTCGGAATGCAACGACCTGGCGCAGGCGCGGCCCGAGCAACTGGAGAAGATGATCTCCCGCTTCTGGGCGGAAGCAGGGAAATACGATGTGCTGCCGCTGGACGATCACGGATTCGCCTACCGGGCGAAGATTCCGCGTCCCGGCTCTCCACGCATGCGCACCACCTTCACCTACCACCCCGGCATGGCTCATCTGCCCGGCGCCGCAGTGCCACCAGTGATGAACCGCGGGCACCGCATCACCGCGTTCGTCGACCGGAGCACCGCGGCAGACGAGGGTGTCCTGGTGTCCCTGGGCAACATCAGCAGCGGATACGTCCTGTATGTCAAGGACAACCGGCTGGTCTACGAGTACAACTTCCTCGGCACCCTGTACGCGGTGACCTCGGCGGAAGAACTCCCGATCGGCCCGGCGGAGCTGACCTTCGAATTCGTCAAGACCGGTGACATGCGGGGCGTCGGACATCTGTACGTGTCAGGAAAGCCGGTCGGCACCGAGGCCATTCCGCGGGTCCTCCCGCACTTCCTGGGATGGCAGGGCCTCGACATCGGCCGGGACACCCTGTCGCCCTCCTCACCCAACTATGACGGCGAATTCGCGTTCACCGGAAAGTTGGAGAAGGTCGTCTTCACAGTCGCGCCGGACGAAGAAAGCAAGGAACCCTTCGAGCGAATCGACTGAAAAGGGGTCTAAAGCCCGTGCGGTTGAGACGCGGCCTGCCCGCTCGGCTGACGCTGAGGGCGGGTGGCCTGGGACGACGGGGCGAGCGGGAGCGTGACGCGGAAGGTGGCGCCCTTGCCCGGCTCGCTCGACGCGGACACGCTGCCCCCGTGCGCCTCGACGAGGGTGGCCGCGATCGACAGCCCCAGCCCGGCACCGCCGTAGCTGCGCGCCGGATCGGCCCGGTAGAACCGCTCGAACACCCGCTCGGCCACCTCCGGCGAGAACCCGGGCCCCTCGTCGGCCACCTCGACGACGGCCTGCCCGTCACGCGCGCCGACCCCGACGGTGAAGGCCGTGCCCGGCGGCGTGTGGCTGAGCGCGTTGCCCACCAGGTTGCCCAGCACCTGCCCGAGCCGCGGCTCGTCACCGGTCACGAACACCGACCCCTCGCTCCCGTACAGCATGACCAGCTCGATCTTCCGGTCCGGCGCGAGCGTCTGGGCGTCGATCACGGCGGTGGCGGCGAGGCTGAGCACGTCGACGGGCTGTTCACCGAGCTCGCGGCGCTGGTCGAGCCTGGCCAGCAGCAGCATGTCCTCGACCAGCAGGCCCATCCGCGCGGCCTGCCCCTCGATCCGGCTCAGCAGCCGGGTCGCCTCCGCCAGGTCCTTGTCCGCCCCGAGCCGGAACAGCTCGGCGAACCCTCTGATCGAGGTGAGCGGGGTACGCAGCTCGTGCGAGGCGTCGGCCATGAACCTGCGGGTCAGCTCCTCCGAGCGCTGGGCCGACCGGGCCGACTCGCGGGCCGACTCGGCCGCCGCCTCGCGCTCGCGTACGGCCACCTCGATGCGGGCGAGCATGCCGTTCAGGGCCCGGCCGAGCTTGCCGACCTCGGTGGTGGCTGACCAGAGCGGTACGCGGCGGGACAGGTCGCCGTCCGCGATGTGGCGGGCGGTTCGCTCGATCTCCCCCAAAGGGCGCAGGCTCCGCCGTACGAGCCAGTAACAGGCGAAACCGAGCACCACGAGGGTCCCGCCGCCGCCGACCGCCACGATGAGCAGCAGCTGGGAGACCGTGTCGTCCAGGTCGCCCAGGCTGATCGCGATGATTCTGCTGTCGCCGTCGCGGCCCGGCATGGCCACGGCCCGCCAGGAGGGTCCCTGCGGATCCTGCGACTCGACGGTGAACGGCTGCCCGGCCATGAGCGCGACGTCGGTGCTGGTGAGCCTGGGCAGCTTGGGGATGTGCGTCTCGGTCGACTCGGTCATGGTCCGGATCTTGACGCCGGTGGAGTCCACGAGCACCGAGTGGAACAGGCCGAAGAAACGCTGCGGGCGTGGGCCCGGCTGCGGCTCAGGAGGCGGCGGCGCGCCCCGCCACGGCACGCTGGCGGCACGCAACTGCTGGTCGACGCGCTCGACGAGATAGCCGCGCAGCAGCCGTACGGCGAACAGCCCGGTCAGCGTGATGGCCAGCGTGACCATCAGCAAGGTCGCCGAGACGAGCCGCAGCCACAGCGGCGTCCGCGCGAGATACCTCCTCAGTCCTGCCATTCGGGGCCGGGGTCAATCCTTGGGCGGGCGCAGGATGTAGCCGACGCCACGCAGGGTGTGCAGGTATCTCCGCTCGCCGGTGTCGATCTTGCGGCGCAGATAGGAGACGTACGACTCGACGAGCCCCACGTCGGTGCGCCAGTCGCCGTTCCAGACGTGGTCGAGGATCTGCGTCTTGGACAGCACCCGTCCCGCGTTGAGCATGAAGTAGAGCAGCAGCCGGTATTCGGTGGGCGACAGCCGCACCTGGACGCCGTCGCGCCACACCTCGTGCGTCTCCTCGTCCAGCTCCAGGTCGGCGATGCGCAGCCGGTTCGGCGGCGGCGCGCCCCGCCGGGTCCGGCGCAGCACCGCGCGGATGCGGGCGATGACCTCCTCCAGGCTGAACGGCTTGGTCACGTAGTCCTCGCCGAGCCCCAGCCCGGCGAGCCGGTCCTCCGGCGTGTCCTTGGCCGTCACGAACAGCACCGGGACCCGGCGACCGCGGGACCGCAGCCTGCCCGCGACCGCCAGGCCGTCCAGGTCGGGCAGCATGACGTCCAGCATGACCAGGTCGGGCGTGCTCTGCTCGGCGACCCGCAGGGCCTCCTTGCCGTCGGCCGCCGTCAGCACCTCGAACCCGGCCATCCGCAGGCTGGCGGAGAACAGCTCCCTGATGTTGGGCTCGTCGTCCACCACCAGCAGCCTGGCCTCCGGCTCGGTCATCTGCCGACTCCCCCCTGGCTGATCGAGGTGGCGGCCACCGAGCCGTCCCCGCCCTTCTCGCCGCGGACCACGACGTTGGTGCCGGTCTGCAGGTCGGCCAGCTTGCCCGGCTTGGTCACCTGGACCGTGGTCGCGTCGGTGGTGGTGACCGTGACCGTCGAGCCGTCCATGGTCTTGACGTAGATCTTGCCGCCCTCGACCTTCTCGACCGTGCCCACGGTGCCGCCGCCCGCTCCACCCATCCTCTGACCGTACCCGCCCGGCATCTGCTGCCGGCCACCTGGCTGCTGACCGTACCCGCCTGGTAGCTGCCGACCGCCCGGCTGCATGGCGGCGGTCGTGTCGGGCGCGCCCAGCGCCTTCTGCGCCTGGATGCCGATCACTACCCCGGCCACCAGCACCACGCCCGCGATCAGTCCGAGCGTCACCTTCGACATCGGCTTGCGCGGCTGGACGGCCAGCTCGCTGTCCAGATCGTCCGGATACGGCGAGCCGTCGAGTTTGGCCATTTCTGTCTCCTTCGGGGGTCCGTCACTCATGGCGCAGGGCCTGGATCGGCCTCAACTTGGCCGCCCTGTTGGCGGGATAGCTGCCGAAGAACAATCCGATGCCGACGGAGACGCCGAGCGCGAGCGCGACCGACGACGGTACGAGCACCGGCTGGATGCCCGCGACGGTGAAGCGGGTGCCCAGGAACGCCACCAGCACCCCCGAGAGCCCGCCGACCAGGCTGAGCAGCGTGGCCTCCATCAGGAACTGGCCCAGGATCGCGCTCCTGGGCGCGCCGATGGCCTTGCGGATGCCGATCTCCCTGGTCCGCTCCGTGACGGTGACCAGCATGATGTTGGTGATGCCGATGCCGCCGACCAGCAGTGAGATCGCCGCGACCGCGCCGAGCAGCACGGTGAACGTGCCGGTCGCCGCGCTGACGGTCTCCTGCAGGGTGGCCTGGTTGAGGATCCGGAAGTCGGCCGAGGCGGTGCCGGTGATGCCGTGCCGCTGGTTGAGGACGGCCGTGACCTCCGACTGCGCCGACTCCGTCGCCGTCGAGCCGCTGGCCTGCACGACGATGGAGTTGAGCGAGCCGAACCCGGTCAGGCTCTGCTGTACGGCCGGCAGCGGCGCGATGGCCACGTCGTCGGCGTCCTGGCCGCCCGTCGACCCGGTCTCCTTCAGCACGCCGACGACCGTGAACGGCACCCCGGAGACCGTCACCTGCTTGCCGATCGGGTCGAGGGTGCCGAACAGCTCCTCGACCACGGTCTGACCGAGCACCACGACCTTCCTGGCGGCCAGCACGTCGTCGTTGAAGAAGTACGTGCCCTTGGTCACCGGCTTGTTCGTGGCCTCGAAGTAGCTCGGGTAGGTGCCGACGAGCTGAGCGATCGAGTGGCTGGCCGCCCCGTAGGTGGTGGCGGCCGAGGAGGCGGTCACGACCGGCGAGACCGACTTGACCGACGGGGCCACCGTCTTGTCGGTCAGGGCCTTGGCGTCGGCGAGGCTGAGCTCCCTGGCCTGGGTACGCGGGCCGGTGTTCTGCTGCCCGCCGCCGGGTCCCCCGCCGCCACCCCGCCCGAAGCCGCCGCCTCCGCCGCCACCGCCCGCGAAGGACTGGGAGATCGTCAGCGTGTTGGCGCCGAGCCGCTGGATGTTCTTCTGGATGCTCTGCGAGGAGCCCTCGCCGACGGCGACCAGCATGATGACCGCGGCGACGCCGATGAGGATGCCGAGCGTGGTCAGCGAGCTGCGCATCTTGTTGGCCAGCAGCCCGCGCAGGGCGAAGCGCAGGACCTCGAACTGGTTCATCGAGCGACCTCCGCCATCCGCGGCGGCGGCCCGTCGATCGGGCCCTGCCGGACGTCTTCCACGATCTCGCCGTCCACCAGCCTGATGACCCGCTTGGCGTGCGCCGCCACGTCGTTCTCGTGCGTGATGAGCACGATCGTGCGGCCCGAGTCGCTGAGCCTGTCCATGATCTCCAGTACGTCCTGCGTGGACGCGGTGTCGAGGTTCCCGGTGGGCTCGTCGGCCAGCAGGAGGGCGGGGGCGGTGATGAGCGCCCTGGCCACGGCCACGCGTTGCTGCTGACCGCCGGACAGCTGGTTGGGCTCGTGGTGGACGCGGTCCGACAGTCCGACCTGCTCCAGCGCGGCCAGCGCGCGGCTGCGCCGCTCGGCCTGGCCGATGCCGCCGTAGACCAGCGGCAGTTCGACGTTGGCCAGCGCGCTCATGCGCGGGATCAGGTTGAAGGACTGGAAGACGAAGCCGACCCGGCGGTTGCGCAGCTTGGCGAGCTGGTGTTCGTCGAGCTGCCCGACGTCGGCGCCGTCGATCAGGTAGCGGCCGGTGGTGGGCACGTCCAGGCAGCCGAGGATGTTCATCAGCGTCGACTTGCCGGAGCCGGAGGCGCCCATGATGGCGACGTAGTCCCCCTGCTCGACGTCGAGGTTCACCCCGCGCAGCGCCCGTACCCTGGCGTCGCCCTCGCCGTACTCCTTGACCAGGTTCTGCACGCGCAGGACGGGAGCGGTCATCGCCCGCCTCCCGGCACGCCGCCGCCACCGGGGAAGCCGCCGCCGAAGCCGCCCTGCCGCTGGTTGTTGCCGGTGCCCGTGGTCGTGGTGGCCGGCGGGACGATCTGGTCGCCTTCGGAGACGCCGGACTTGATCTCGGTCAGCGAGGCGCCCTGTACGCCCACCTCGACCGGGGTTCGGACCTGCTGGCCGTTCTTGAGCAGGGTGACCGAGTTCTGTCCGCCGCTGGTGGAGATCGCGGTGGAAGGTACGGAGATGACGTTCTCCGCCTCGCCGGTCACCACCTCCACGGTGGTTGTCTGCCCGAGTCGCACCTGTTTGGGGACCTTGGTGAAGGAGATCGTCACTGGATACTGCACGACGTTGTTGCTGGTGGCGGCGACCGGCTCGATCTGGGTGACCTTGCCGGTGGCGGTGACGCCCGGCAGCGCGTCGAACGTGACGGTGGCCGCCTGGCCGACCTTGAGCTTGCTGACGTCCGACTCGGTGAAGGTACCGACCAGCTGGAGTTTGCCGGTGTCGGCCAGGTCGATGAACCCCGACCCCGATCCGCTGCTCGACTGGCTGCCGCTCTGCCCGCTCTGCCCGCTCTGCCCGCTCTGGCCGGTGCTTTGGCCGGTGCTCTGGGTGGTGGACGTGCCGGACCCGTTGGAGGAACCGCCGACGGCGCCGTTGACGGCCGTGACCGTGCCGCCGAACGGCGCGCGCAGCACCGTCGCCGCGGCCGTCCGCTGGGCCTCGCGGTAGGCGTTGCGCGCCTTGATGTAGGCGGCGTAGAGCTGGGCGGTCGAGGTCCCGTCATCGACGGCGCTGTTGTACGTGGCGCGGGCGGCCGACAGGCTCTCCTGCGCCGCCGCGTCATCGAGCCTGGCCAGGATGTCGTCCTTGCGAACCTTGTCACCGGCCTTGACGTAGATGTGCTCGACCGTGCCGCTCGTGCCGAACGCGAGCGCTCTGCTCTTGGAGCTCTCCACCGCCCCCGAGGCGGACACCGAGGCGGTCACGGTGCCGCGCCCGGCGGTCACCGTGCGGGTGACCGTCTCGCTCGCCACCTCGCCCGTGCCGAGCTGGGCGTACGCGAACGCGACCCCGCCCAGCAGGAGCACGCTCAGGGCTCCGTTGGTCATCAGCGCTCTGCGCCTTGTCGACACCTTCACAGGCGGTGACCCTTGCACACCAGTCTGCGCTGGAGCCGGGAGCTAGCTGAAGGTTCGCTGACAAAACCGGATCACACGGAGACACACAGACAACTCTGAGCCCGCTCGCAGCCTCGTACCCACCTGTTCACGCCATGATGGGCCTTCATGAGATCGACTATCCCGCCGAAGGCGCTCAAACTCGGCGGGCTCGCCCTGGCCGTCCTGGTGGCCGGCTCCGGCCTGGTGCTGGCGCTCCGTGACGATTCGGAGCCCGCCGCCCAGGTACGGCTGGCGGCGGCCAAGCGGGGCGTCGTCACCGCCTCGGTCACGGCTGCGGGCAACACCGTAGACGGCTCGCGGCGTGACCTGGGCTTCGGCGGCTCCGGAACGGTGACCAAGGTCTACGTCAAGGTCGGCGCCAAGGTCAAGAAGGGGCAGGTGCTGGCCCGGGTGGACAGCCGGGCGGCCCGCGAGGGCTACACGGCCGCCACCGCCGACCTGGCCGCCGCCGAGGAGGCCCTCGAGACCGCCTCGACCGCCGCCACCAGCACGGCCTCGTGCGCGCCGAGCAGCGGCGGCACGTCCGCCTCCGTCGCCGGGGCGGTCGCCGCAAAGGGCGCCTTCGGACCTTCTACGGGCACCGGCAGGGGTGCCTTTGGGCCTTCTGCGGCGCCCGTCGTGGACGCTAGCCCCACCACGACGCTCACTCCGGGCACGACGCCGACCCCCCGGCCCACCTGGACGCCGACCCCGGAGCCCACGCCGAGCGGCCCCGAGCCGCAGCCCACCGTCACGGTGACCGTCACGGCCACGGCGACCGTCACCGCGACCGTCACGGCCACGCCGGAGGGCGGCCGGCCGTCGGCCTCGCCGACCGGCACCTCCACCGGCAAGCCATCCGCCAAGCCCACGGGGAAACCCACGGGCAAGGCCACCGGGAAGCCCACAGGTAAGGCCACCGGGAGGCCCACGGGCAAGCCGTCGACCGGCGCCTCAGGCCGGCCGACCGGGAAGGCCACGCCCGGAACCCGCCAGTCCCAGGGCGGCAGCCCCTGCGCCGGCACGAACGGCAAGGGCGGCATCAGCGAGGACCAGGCCAGCGCGAACGTCGACCGCGCCCAGGCCGCCCTTGAGCAGGCCGCCGACGCGGTGCGCGGCACCCGGATCGTGGCCCCCGCGTCCGGCACGGTCCTGTCGGTGGCGGGATCGGTCGGCGACACGGCGGGCACCAGTACGTTCATCAGCCTCGGCGACCTGAACGAGCTCCAGGTCGACGCGCTGGTCACCGAATCCGACGTGAACAAGCTCAAGCTCGGCCAGCAGGCGAGCATCACCCTGGCCACGCGCGGCGCGCAGAAGTACCCGGGCACGGTCACCCGCATCGCGCCGACCGCCACCGTGAGCAACCAGCTTGTCCGCTACTCGGTGACACTCGCCTTCGACCAGCCGCCGCGCGGGCTGATGCTCGGGCAGACCGCCTCGGTGTCGGTGACGACGGGCACGGCCAATGACGGGATCTACGTGCCGGCCGAAGCGGTGAAGAGCCGGGCCGACGGTACGAGCGTGGTCACCGTACGCTCCGGCGGGCGCGACGCGGCGCGGGCCGTGCGTACCGGAGTGCGCGGGGACCAGTACGTGGAGATCACCTCGGGCCTGAGCGAGAGCGACCAGGTGGTCATGGCGGACAGCACCACGGGCGAGTTCCCGGACGGCAGCTGGCCGGAGAGCTGACCACCCACCGGCCGGGCCACATGGGGTGGCTCGGCCGCGTTTCCGTTGAGCGAACCCTCAGCCCTTTGACAGCGAACGTTCAGGCTCGGGCCCGGGGCTCAGGCTCGGTCCAGAGGGCTCGGGGTCGGGCGGGCTCAGGCTCGGGGTCCGGCGGTGGCCGGGATGGTGAGGCTGTGGGCGGTCTTGGCCGGGGCGCCCTTGCGCGAGATGTAATCCAACGTCCGGAAATCCACCGAAATATCGTCACGAGTGACCTTGGCCATCAGGTAGCCCCGCCGCTGGTCGATGTAGGAGATGTGCGGGTTCTCCTGCAGCGACTCGGCGATCCACGTCCGGTCCCGGTACCCGTCACCGTCGCTGGCGATCGACGACGTCACCAGCTCCTTGGCCACCACGGGCGAGTCGGGGTCGTCGAAGTCGGTCTTGAGGTCGGCCAGGTGGTGCATGTGGGCGTCGCCGGTCAGCACGACCGGGTTCGAGGTGCCGGACAGCGAGCCCAGCAGCCGGGTCCGCTCGGCGGCGTACCCGTCCCACGCGTCGAGGTTCACCTCGCGGCCCGGCCCCACCTTGTAGTCGCGCTGCGCCATCAGGATCTGCTGCCCGAGGAGGTTCCACCGGGTGCCGGAGCCGCGCAGGCCGTCCTCCAGCCAGCGCCACTGGTCGGCGCCCAGCAGCGTACGCCCGGCTGCCAGCCGCTCGTCGCACCCGGCGCGTACCCCGTCCAGGCACGCCTGGTCGTCACGGAACTGCCGCGTGTCGAGCAGGTGGAAGCGGGCCAGCGACCCCCAGGAGACGCGCCGGTTCACCCGCAGCACCGCGCCCTGCAGGCTCTCCCGGCGCAGCGGCATGTTCTCGTAGTACGCCCGGAAGGCGTCCGCCCGGCGCCGGGTGAAGTGGGGCGCGTCGGTGCTGGAGACGGACCCGGCCCAGTTGTTCTCCACCTCGTGGTCGTCGAAGGCCACCAGCCAAGGCGCCACCGCGTGCGCCCGCTGGAGGTCGTGGTCGCTCTTGTACTGGGCGTGCCGCAGCCGGTAGTCGGCCAGCGTCTCGCACTTGCCCGGCGTGTGCGTACGCACCCGGCCGGCCAGCGCGGTGTAGCCGCTGGGGCCGTACTCGTACATGTAATCCCCGAGGAAGACCACCAGCTCGGGCTCCTGCTCGGCCAGCCGCCGGTAAGCGGTGTAGTAGCCGTGCTCGTAGTGCGCGCACGCGGCGACCGCGAACGTGAGCGGCACCTCTCCCGTGGGCGTGGTCCTGGTACGGCCGGCGGGCGAGAGCCTGCCCTCGCTCTTGAAACGGTAGAAGTAGTCGCGCCCCGGCTCCAGGCCCGCGACCTCGACGTGGACGCTGTGAGCGGCGCCCGGCCGCGCCTCGGCCGTACCGGACTTGACGATCTTCGAGAAGCGCTCGTCGGTGGAGACCTGCCAGTCGACGTCCACATCGCGGGAGGGCATGCCGCCGCGACCGTCTCCGGCGAGGGGGTTCGGGGCGAGGCGGGTCCAGAGGACGAAGCCGTCGGTGGACGGATCTCCGGAGGCCACACCTAGGTTGAACGGGTCGGATTTGAGGGTTCTGGTCTGCTGGAAAGAGGCTGCTGCTGCCTGCTGAGATGGCGCGAGGAACGTCACTGCCGCCGCGGCGAGGAAGGATCTGCGGTCCACGGTCCAGGTATGTCCACCTCGACTGACGGGGTTGTGACAGTGGAGTCAAGGCTGGATGAACAGCGTCGGTCGTCCAGTTCCAGCGACTGAACCCGCTGCGCCCTCAGATCGTCCGGCAGCTGTTCCGGTAGGGAAGTTCATGGATGTGGGCCTTCCAGTCCGCCGGAGACAGGGCGCCGAACTGGGCACAGAACGCATCCTTGATCTTGCCGGGTGCGATGACGTGGGTGCGGAGACGGCTGTGGCCGTCGACGGCCAGGACGGTCGAGCCGTCCCGGGTGAACGCCAGCGAGTACAGGGAACTGAAGCCCGAGGAGTCGGCTTCCGGTGGAATGCCGGCGAACGGTAGCCCGAGAGGCCGGTTGGTGGCGACGTCCCACAGCTGGATCTGGTCCGCCGCGTCCGGCACGGCCATGAGACGTCCGTCGGGAGAGAAGGCCACAGGGGCGCCGCCGATGGACACCTCCCCCTCCTGCCGCAATGTTCGGCTGTTCCGAAGCTGGAGCTTGCCGCTGTCGCCGTGGTAGTCGGCGAGAACTCCGGCAGAGCTCAGCGCTACCGGACGATCAATGCCAGAGTCGGGCGGGACCACCCGCGCGCCGGTGGAGGCGTCGACAACGCCCTGGTCTGAAGCGGAGATGATGGTCCGGCCATCCGGGCCGAAAAAGACCTGAGCGTCCAGGATGATGCCGGAAGGACCGTACTGTCCGGCGGTGGGCTGCCCGGCGACCGAGGCGCGTGGGACTCCCGAGGCGATGTCCCACAGCGTCAAGAGGGAGGCGTTCCTGGAGTCGTCCTTGGTGAGCGCGGCCAAGGTCTTTCCGTCGGGTGAGAACGTGACGGCGAAGTCGGTGAGGCGGAACCGTGTCCTCAGGACGGTCTTCCTACGCGCCGTGGCCACGTCCCAGATGTAGGTGTCCCCATCACCTTCCACGATGGCCAGCAGGCGGCCATCCGGGGACAGCTGGTAGTCGGCGAAGCCGGCCAGCCGCTCGGCGGGGATGGTGTTCCGGCGCGTCATCTTGATGGGATCCCAGATCGTGACAGGCTCCAGATCCTTGACAGGCCCCAGATCGGCGACCACAAGGGTCGAACCGTCGTCACTGAGCTCCGCGAGGGCTCCGTACGCGCGGTCGCTGAAGGCGACCGGATCAAGGACGGCGGCAAGGGACACCACGACGGTGGCAGAAGAGGCATCCACATGACACCGCAGGGTGCGATCGCCGAGTCCGAATCTGAAGGTGAAGCACTTGGCGTCGGCGTACGTGAAGACCGGGTGATCATCCGCGTCCCCGGCGGACGCCTGGTCGAGCATGTCCCTGGTGTCCCACACGGCGCCGTTGAAGGAGACGTACCTGCCTGTGGAGCTGAAGATGATCGGCTCGTCGACGGCGGGGACGGAGGGCTTGCGGATGGTCCGCCACGTGATCCGGGAGGGACTGAGTTTGGCGAAGGCGACGAGCCCGAGCCGGGTGTCCTCCCCTAGCCGGTTGCCCTGGACCAGGGCGAGGAGTTTGCGATCAGGACTGAACGCGATCTTCAGGATCGGTCCGGCTTCCGTGGCCATCCGCACGGTGCGCGCCTTGTGGCCGTTGCTCAGGTCCCAGAAATCCAGCGACGTCTCGTGCGTAGTGATCAGATATCGCTGGTCCGGGGTGATCTCGGCCGAAGTCAGGTAGGGAATGCGCGCCAGGAGCTCGCCGGAGGAGGTGTCCCACAGGCTCGTGGCGGCGGCGCTCTTGGCGAGCAGGAGGTGTTCGCCTACGGTCTCCAGGATCGGGGGCGCCTGAAGAGTGATCGGCCGGAGCCGCCCGGTCGCCATGTCCAGCAGGACATCGGTGCCGTCCAGAACGGGCAGCGCCAAGGTCTTCCCGTCACCACTGAGCCGCGGCATGGCGAAGTCTTCGGCGTTCAGGGGCTGACCGGGGAAGGTGAACGATCTGATCATCCGACGCGCGTCGACGTCGGCGATCTTCACCTCGTTGCCCCGGACATAGACGCGCAGACGGCCGGTGTGGTCAGCGTCGGTGCGCCAGGTCCCGTCGACTCCCGGAGGACGGTAGGTGTACAGCTCCGGCTGGGCGGCAAGCGTCAGCAGCGCGTGCCGGGCCTCGTAGCCGCCGGGGTCCAGGCTCGCGGCGGCGACGGCGAGTTGTTTGGCGATGATCGGATCAGCACGGCGCATCGCGATGGCCGTCCCCGCCACACGGCTCCCGACCGCCTCGGCGAGCTGCCGGGAGATGGTCAGGGCCCGCTCGGTCAACCTCCGGCCCTGGACGATGGCCGTGGCCGCCGTGCCGGTGGCGATGATGAGCAGGACCGCCAGTGCCGCGCTCAGCACCGTGCGGTTGCGGCTGCGCCGCCGGGCCGCGTCCCGCTCGGCCTGGCCGTACCGGATGCCGGCCTCCAGGAAAGCCCGTGTCTCCGGCCCGAGGCTCGCCGGGGCGTCTTTGGCGGCGTTCCGCGCGATCTCCAGGCGCGTGTCCCGATACAGGAACGCGGGGTCGCGAAGCTTCCTGGTCCACTCCTGGGCGTCCTCTTCGAGCTGCTGCCGGACCAGCAGGGAGGCGCGGCCGGCCTCGATCCAGGCGCGAAGCTGCCACCAGGCCCGGATCAGCGCTTCGTGGGTGATCTCGACCGTGTCCTGTTCCACAGTCACCAGCCGGGACTCGACGAACCTGTCGAGGACCTCGCGGACCGCGCCGTGCTCAGGGGCGTCCTCCGGCGGAAGCAGTTCCGTCAGCGGCAGCCGGCGGCGCGTGTCCTCCGTCCCCTCGCCGAGTCGGACCAGCCGGAGCAGCAGTTGCCGGGCGGTCTCGCGGCCGGGCAGGTCGAGCTGCTTCATCGTCTCGTCCGCGGTTTTGGCCACGGACCCGCTGATCCCGCCGGTCGCGCGATAGCCGGCCAGGGTGAGCTTCCGTCCCTCCCGTTTCTCCCAGGTGACGAGCAAGGAGTGCGAGAGCAGGGGAAGCGCGCCGCCGCCCGCGGTGGAGGCGGCTCCCAGGTCATCAAGGAGCAGCTCCACCAGCCCCGCCTGAAGGGTGAGTCCCGCGAGCTTGGCGGGTTCCTCGATGACCTCGCGTAGCTGCGCCGTGGTCATCGGCCCGACGATCAGCGGCTGCTGGAGGGCGGGCAGCAACTCGGGATAGGCCGCGCAGTGGCCGAAGAAGTCGGCGCGCAACCCGATGACCACCACCGCGGACGCGCAGGCCGCGTGCAGCGCCCGGATGAAGACCTGACGCTCATGCTCCTCGACAGAGGCGGTGAAGACCTCCTCGAACTGGTCGACGATGACGATCCTGCCGCGATCGCCCGGTCCGAGCAGGTCGCGTAGACAGCAGGGGGCGTCGACCAGGCGTCGCCGTACGTCGTCCGGGCGGTCGGCGCCGCAGAACCGTTCGGCGAGAACCCGGACGGGCTCGTCCCCCGGAGTGAAGATCACGGGGGCGCCGGGCGCGGACCGCTCGTCATCAGGGAGGAGACCGGCCCGCAGCAGCGACGACTTGCCCGCCCCCGAAGGCCCGGCCACCAGCAGCGGACCATCCAGCGCGGACTGCGCCGCCATCCGGTCCAGGAGCGTGCCGGTGAGCTCCTTGCGCCCGAAGAAGTATCGCGCCTTCTCAGGACCGAACGCGGCCAGTCCCGGGTAGGGGCACTCGCCCGGATCGGCGGCTGCGGGGCCGGGGGCGGCCGGGTGCCGGGCGCCGGTGGTGCGGGCCTGCTCCCAACGGGTCTTCCACAGCTCGTGCTCGGAGCGCCACCATGGGTGTCTCGGGTGGTAAGGCGCCGGGGCGTCGGTGTCCGCCAGGGCCAGGAGCACGCGGACCAGCGCCCAGAGCAGGGGGAACTCCCTGGCGACACTGCCCCTGGTGAACCACTCGCTGACCGTCTGCGGGGTCAGTTCCGCGGTGATCCGCTGCGCCTCGAGCAAGTCGTTGGCCTGGTCGATGGCCTTGGCTCGCGAGAACGCGGTCGTCCGCTCGCGGGCTCGCCGTTCCAACGCGACCAACTCCCGTTTCAGCACCGCTCGCGGGGCGGGCAGATGCTCGGTGCCGGTCATGCGCCGGGCCTTGGACCGCCGGCGTCCATCCGGCGCCTCCGGCCGGATCGCCGATCGGCACCGCCGCCACCTGGACGCTTCCAGCGCCGATCCGGTGTGTCCGGAAACTCTTCAGGTGCCGCCGGCCACCGGCTGAGCTTGCGGACGACGTCGCAGCCGGCCCTCCGGCTGCCGGGCAGGGAAAGGACGCGTCGATGAACCTCACGATGTGGGCGCTGGTGCCGATGGCCGGCGTGGCGTGCGCGGCCCTCGCGGCGGTGCTGATGGTTTTCATAGCCACCCGGGGCTGCGCGGCGGCCGACCGGGCACGGGTGTTGCGCGCTCTGGCCGAAGTGGTCCGCGCGGTGTGGGGCAAACGCTGACCCGGCGACCGGGACCACCGTCCACGCGGCAGCGACTGCGATCCTCTTTCCCACCCGAGCCCCCAGTCGATCCCGGTCACCCGCAACGGCCGTCGGCCTCCTGGATCCAGTCTGCAAGTCCGGTATCGATGCCGGGGGCGATGATGCCGAAGAGGTTGGCGTTGCGGAGGAAGGGAGCCGTGACGGAGGCGAACGGCGTCAGCCCTCCTGCTCCGTCTCTTCTCGCAGTCCTTCCAGAAGTTCGCGGACCGGCACGGCGCCTATCTGATCGTCGAGAGCCAGATAGGCGTCGAGGGCTTCCTGGCAGCGTTCGGCCGCGGCCTTGTAGCACCCGGCCCACCTGAGGGCGACGGCCTCGTCGTAACCGAGCCCGGCCAGCTCCCAGGCCGCCTCCCGCCGTTGCCCCGTGTCCGGCTGCCCTGTGCCCGGCTCCCCCGCCTCCGACGCCGCGGTCAGGGCGGCTCTGGCTTGGGCGTACGCCTCGCCGATCTCGGCGATGTCGTCGCTGGCGAAGTAGACGCACTTCGCGCGCAGCCTCATGGCACAGCCTGCGGCGAGGAGCTCACCGGCGTTCCGGTAGAGGTCGGCCGCCACCGCGTACGCCTGTGCCGCCTCCACGTCCAGATCGAGGTCGGTCAGCTCCTTGGCCGCCTCCATGGCCGCGGCCGGGTCGCCCGCCTCGCGCAGGGCGGCCTGCCCGGCTTCGTGTTCGCCCAGCTCGAACAGCGCGCGAACCGCCATACGGCGGTCGGTGTCCGCCGGGTCGATCCGTCCGTCCGGCTCGCCGCGGCGGGCGGGCGAGAGGAGGGCTGGCGAGAAAAGGGGGAGGTGGGCGACCAGCGGCTCGGCCGCCAGCGTGGCCGCCACGCGACGCGTGTGGACGTCGTCGCCGTTTCGGGCGTCGAAGCGGGCGGCGATCTCCCGCGCCCCGGCCGCGAGCTCCGCGTGCAGCTCCGGCACCGGCACGTCGCGGCCGGCCCGCCGTACGGTGAGACCGTCGTGGCCCGTCTCCATCAGGCGGCGCAGCACCAGCGCGGCGCCCGCCATGAACGAGCGGGCCTGCGCCGGCGACGGCGGCCGCTCCAGCAGCGGCAGCTCCCGCTCCAGGATCTCCAGCCCGCGCGTCTCGTTCCCGGTCAGCGCGCAGAATTCCAGGTGGTCGCCGATGTCGTCCAGATATCCGATCTGTCCCTGCACGATCCGGTACGCCCGGCGGTGCGCCTCCGCGGCCTCGTCCAGATGCCCGGTCTTGAGGTACGGCGTGAGCAGCGTGCACAGGATGCTCTGCGGCTGCACTCCGCAGGAGAACTCGCCCGCGACGACGGGCCCGCCGACGGCCACGGCCTCCTCGTACCGGCCCAGCGACGCCAGCACGTACGCCCGGCCGCCGAGGTCGCAGGCGCGGCAGTCGGACAGGTCGTCGCGCGGCGCGGTCTCCCAGCGGTGCAGCCACTCCTCAGTGCCCGGCTCGTCGCCGAGGTGGAGCGCGACGCGGCAGCGCTGCGCGTACACGGCCTGGGGCGCCCCGGCCTCGCGGTAGCGCCGCTCCATGTCGTCCAGCGCGTCCAGCGCCCGCCGCAGCGGGATCTCCGGGAACCTGCGCATGTCGCTCATGATCCACTTGAACTGCCAGAGCACCCTGCGCGCCTGCCACTCGGTGAACCGGCCGGGCTCGGCGTCGTAGGCGGCCACGGTCCGGGAGAAAGTGGCGAACGACTTCGCGGGCTCACCGCCGTACTGGTAGGCCTGGGTGAGCGCGAGCCGCGCCGCGATCGCCGGCTCCGGCTCGCGCAGCACCTCGGCCTCGCGCAGCGCCCGCTCGGCCAGCACGGTCCTGGCCTCCCCGTACGGCAGGCGCGCCGCCTCCGCGAGCAGCGTCTCGACCTGGTCAGCCATGCGTGCCCCCTTGCACGGCCCAGTCGAGCAGGCCGAGGAACGAGCGGTTGAGCGCCGCGGTGTCGGCGGGCCGCAGCGGGTGGTGCCCGTGGAGCAGCGCCATGCCGTACAGCGCCTCGACCGCGGTGGCGGCCAGAGTCAGGTCCGGCAGCCCGGTGACGCGGCGGACCAGCGGATTGCGGTGATTGAGCACCAGCCGGGGCCGGTCCACCGCCAGCGTGCGCTCCATCGCGCCGAGCACGTCGGCCCAGAGCTCGTCCCCCAGGTCGCGGGCCTCGCGCAGCTCCGCGTGGTGCTGGGCCGCGCGGCTGGTCAGGTAGAGGGCGGGCAGCGAGGCCGGGTCGAAGTCGCGCAGCACCACCTCGCAGCCGAGCGGGTCGAGCACCCGCCCGGCGGCGCCGAGGAAGGGGCGGGCGCGTAGTTCCGCCTCGGGGTCCGCCGGGCCCAGGTGGGTGACCAGCTCGCTGGGGTCGAGGCGGGCCAGCCGGGCGTCCGGGTCGATGCGGGTGAGGCGCGGCAGGATCTCGCCGTCGTAGACGTAGCCGCCGTTGACCAGGCCGACGCCCTGTGCGCCGGAAACGGCCGCGAGCTGGCGGAACTCGTCGACGCTGGTGGTGTAGCGGCCGTTCGGATGCCTCGACCTGAACTGGGCGAGCGTCATCCGCCCGGCGCTGGTCTCATACTCCAGCCATTGATCGACCAGCCTGAGCATCTCGTCATCGTGCAGGGCCAGGGCCTTGACGCCCAGGTGGTGCAGGCCCAGGAAGGCGCGCAGGCCGTCGGGGTCGGTCTCGGCCAGCTGGACCAGCCAGGCGCGCAGCTGGCGGCCGAGCTCCAGGCGGGTGTGTTCGAGGAGGTCGTCCTCGTAGAGCGCCTCGCGGCTGGCGGTGGGCCGCAGCTCGGCCGCGTCGACGACGCCGCGGGCGAAGAACGCCCAGTCGGGCAGCAGGCCGTCGGCGCTCTCGGTGAGGAGCATGCGCTTGAGGTAGACGCGGTGGCCGCCACGGACGGCCGGGTTCGCCGGAGTGGGCAGGATGTAGGCCACGCCGGTGAGCCCGGCTTCGGGGACGTGGAGGTCGACGACGTCGAGCGGCGTGAAGCCGAACAGCTCCGCGCCATGCTTTTGCAGGAAATTCCGTCTAATCGCGGGAGAGGCGTGCTTTGTCTGCCAGGGCGGGGCGCCGACGGTGGTACGGCGGCCGTTCACGGTGACGTCGATCGGCAGGAGCGAGCCGTACAGCTCCGCCAGTTCGGTGATCGTCCGCTCCGTCACCCACTCGGCGGCGTCCGGCCGCGCCGCGAGGGTGACCGTGGTGCCCGGCTCGTCCCGCTCCTCCCCCGCCGGCGCCACCTCGTAGCGGCCGTCGGAGCGCCCGGTCCAGAGCACGGTCGGGCCGCCCGTCGCCGACCTGGTACGCACGCTGATCTCGTCGGCCACCAGGAAGCCGGACAGCAGGCCGATGCCGAACTGGCCGAGGAACTCGTGCCGGGCGAAACCCAGCTCGTCGCGCTTGGAGGAGCGGCCGATGGTGGCCAGGAGCACGTGGACCTCGTCCTCGGTGAGGCCGATGCCGGTGTCGTGCACGCTGAGCCGCCCATCGGCCACCTCGATGGTCACCGTGGCGGGCGCCCCCGGGTCGGCCGCCCGGCGTGCGGTGATCGCGTCGGCCGCGTTCTGGAGGAGCTCGCGTATGTACACGCGGGGGCTCGAGTACAGGTGGCGGCTGAGCAGGTCGACCACGCCGCGCAGATCGACATTAAACGCGCTTTCCATTTGAAACACCATAAATCACATAAGACATAATGCGCCGCTCGATTAACGCGCCTCACGCCTTGAGCCCCTCACGCCTTGAGCCCCTCACACCTTGAGCCCCTCACACCTTGAGCGCCTCACGCAGCGCCTCGGCGGAGGTGAAGCGGACGCCCGTCATGCCCGCGCGCTCGGCCCCGGCGACGTTCTCCGCGCGGTCGTCGATGAACACGATCTCGGCCGGGTCGGCGTCGAGGTCGGCCGCCATCCGGTCGAAGATCTCCCGGTCCGGCTTCACCAGGCCCATCCTGCCGCTGTAGAAGCGATGCTTGATGTTCGCGATCCAGGGCAGCCCGTCCAGGCCGTCGGCCAGGCAGGCGGGCGCGTTGGACAGCAGGGCTACGTTGCCGCCGTCGTCCAGGAGATCGTTCAGGATGGCGACCGTCCCCTCGTCCGGGTAGGCCCAGCTGGCCACGTCCATCGCGACCAGCCGGGCGATCTCGGCGATGGTGGCCGACCGGCCGAGCACCGCCGACCAGTAGGCGGCCGGAGACAGCGCCGCCCGGTCGAACTCCAGGCGGTGCTCCCAGTAGCCCCGCTTGAACGCCTCGGGATCGGCGTTCACCGCCTGGGCCATCTCGTCGGCGTCGGACTCGGACTGGGGCAGGGACAGCACGTTGCCGTAGTCGAAGACAATCCACGTCATGGCAGGAATGGTCGCAGATGCGGGTCGAGCGCCGGGCAACCCAGGTATTTCTCGGCGGTGTGGAAGTCGATCCAGTCGAGATTGACGAGTTCCTCCACGTCCACGCCGGTGAAGCTGCCGCAAAGATCGGGTGGGATGGCCGCGATGTCGTCTTTGTCGGCGATGTTCACCCAGCGCTTGACGCCGGCGGGCCGGCTGCCGAGGCCGTTGATCGGGGCGGGCAGGAGGCGCTCGAAGATCACGTTGCGCATGCCGAGCGGGCTGCCGAGAGTGATGAGCAGGTCGACCTCGAGGTCCGGGTTGGCCCAGAGCGTCTCATAGGCCACGACGCTGCCCAGCGAATGGGCGATCACCACCCGGGGGCTGTGCTTCCTGATCGTGTCGCGGACGGCCTCCTGGCACCTCTCGCGCCGGGCCGGGTCGGTCAGGTAGGCCGCCACCTCCGGCGCGAACAGCGACGCGAACGCCGCCGACCTGCTGTCGAGCCGGGCCAGCAGCCACCCGGTGAACAACTTGAGCGCTCCGGTGAAGCGCTCCCCCAGGCCCATGTTCCTGGCCCAGTCGACGAGCACCTGGTGGGCGGAGCCCTGCATGGCCGCGAACGCCTGCGGGCCCTCCGTGGGCCGGCCGTCGTGCAGCAGATGGGAGAAGTAGGCCACCTCGCTGAAGTAGGCCCGGTTTTCGCCCCCGAGGGCCGCCTGTAGGTAGCGGTCCCACTTGAGGCGCATCGCCTCCGCAGCCCCGGTCGCGGAGTTGCCCGCCGCTACGTAGTAGTTGTACTTGCCGATCCCGTGCACGCCGACGATGCCCGCCACAGCGCCCTCCCTGTTTCCCCGTGATTCCAGGCGATGGTGACACACCTCACTTGCAGATCGTTTGCCGGTTTAGCCTTGCCTAAAGGTTTAGGTAGAGCTAAAGTTGAGTCACCAGGAACCGAACGCTGAGAGCGAGACCGAGATGGCCTTTCGCCGGAGCATGCCTGACGAGGTGAGCCCGGGCGGTCTCGCCCAGGACGCCGTCGACGAGATCACTTGGTATATGCGTGAACACAAGGTCTCGCGGGCCGATCTGGCCGCCTCGATGGGCGTGTCGCCGGGCCGGGTGAGCCAGATCCTGTCGGGGGACGAGAACCTCACGCTCCGCACTCTCGGCGCCGTGGTCAAGGCGCTCGGCGCCCGCATCGAGTTCACGCTGAGCGAGGCCGAGGAGAAGTCCATCCTGCTCGTCGAGGAGACTCGCGGCTCTCATGAGTGAAGCCTGAGCGGCGCGTCTCAGGGGTGAGGTCTGAGCGGCGTGGCGATTCGTGACCGCGTCGGCGGTACGAACCTGGGCAGCGACCGATACCCGCTCCGGTAGGCCGAGGCCAGCAGCCGCAGCACGTCGTTCTCGGCGTCATGCCGGAGGATGCCGTGTAACCGGGTCAGATCATTGATGTAGCGCTCATACCTGGCCAGCCGCGTGTGCCGGGAGCCGCGCAGCGCGGTGATCACCTTGGACCGCGACGCCCCGTCCTCGACCAGCGCGGCCACGTCCAACCGCCGCTCGATCGCGTCGAGCCTGGCGTGCACCCGCTCCTTCCTGCGCTCCTCCACCGAGAGCCGCTCGCCGATGCGCTCGTGGTAGCGGTTGGCGGCCAGGCTCAGCTCGTAGACGCTCCACGAGTCGTCGACCCGCTTCTCGCACCAGACCCGCTGGTCCTCGGCCATCGCCTGGTCGAGCTTGGCCAGCAGCGACACCAGCCAGAACGTCGCCGCCTCCTTGGCCAGCGAGCGCCGGTCGTCCTCGCGGGAGCGCACCTGGCTCAGCCACAGGCCGCCCGGCGCGACCGCGCCCAGCACCGTGGACAGATAGTTGTTCAGCAGCTCACCGCCCACCAGCGCCACGGCCGAGGAGACCAGCCCGGTCAGCAGGATGATGACGACCGCCAGCCACCAGCCGCCGGGCCCGAACGGCCGGCCCTTGCCCTGGCAGCGGAGTAAAAGGAATCCGGTGGCGGAGGCGATGGCCAGGGGCACCGTCAGGGCTATCTGCGTCGCTGTCACGTGCACCAGGGCCAGCTGCACCGCCGTCGCGTGCACCACGGAATCGGCCTCCCCCACAGATCGTTCATTCCATAGTCGCAGCGGCGTTACCGATTTAAAATCCCATTGCTTTCGGCATATGTAGCTCAGATACGGTGACATTCCACTTCGGAGAACAGGAGCACCCCGCCATGCCCGGCCCGCTGGTCGTCAACGACTCGGTCGTCATCCCGGACGCCGAGCTCGTCTGGCGTTTCTCCCGCTCTTCAGGCCCGGGCGGCCAGGGCGTCAACACCACGGACAGCCGGGTGGAGCTCGTCTTCGACGTGTCGGCCACCACGGCGCTGCCGCCAGAGCTCAAGGCCCGCGCCCTCGACCGGCTCGGCTCCCCCACGATCACCATCGCCGCCTCTGAATACCGCTCCCAGCTGCGCAACCGCGAGGCCGCCGAACAGCGCCTGGCCCAGCGCATCCGCGAGGCCATCGCGCCCCCGCCCAAGCGCCGCCGCGCCACCAAGCCCAGCCGGGGCTCGGTCGAGCGCCGCATCGCCAGCAAGAAGCTCCGCTCCGACGTGAAACGCCTGCGCCGCAGCCCCTGACCCAGCCACCATGGATCGCGTCCATGCCGAAGGACTCGCCGTAGACCGGGGCCGGGACTATGCCGAAGGGCCCGCCAGGACGAGCCGGGGCGTGAACACGGGCCGCGTCCTGTGCGGTACGGGGCAGAGCTGGCCGACCACTTCCCGTACCTGGTCGCGCAGGTAGAGCGCCGTCAGACGGCCCTGGTCGTCGAAGTGCGGGCAGGTGGGCGAGAGCACCAGCTCCGTGCCCATCACGACCGCGCCGGCGCCGGTGAGCTCCTTGAACAGCTCGGCCTGCGCCCACATGGCGCCGCAGGCGCGCACGCTGGCGCTCATCACGGCGACGTGCTTGCCCGCCAGGCGCCCACCGCTCGACATCCAGCGCAGCGCGTGGCCCAGCTCAGCCGGGAGCAGGCTGTGCTCGGGCGCGGTGATCAGCACCGCGTCGGACTCGTCCAGCTTGCGCAGCAGGCCCCCGACCTGCTCCGGTACGGGACCGAGGGAGTGAGGCGGGACCGTGCCGAGCCCCCGCCAGCACTCCAGGCGCGCCCCCCGGGGAAGCTCACCCTCCATTGCCTCCAGCAACCTGGTGATGAACGATCCCGCGTGGAGGCTCGCGGCGATCCCGAAGATTCTCACCCTTCACTCCCAGGGATGTTGATGTGTGGCCCGTAGTCCTGAACCTTCCCGATGTCGCGGATGTCCAAGACCATCTCCGGGTCAAGAGGGGGCACGGGCTTACCGGATGATGGGCCGATGGAATATATACGCGTGGGAACGTCGGGTCTGAAGGTGTCGCGGATCGGCCTGGGCATGATGAGCTACGGCGACCCGGCGGACTCGCCCTGGTTCCTGCCCGAGGAGGCCGCCGAGCCGATCGTGCGCCGGGCGGTGGACGGCGGGGTGACCTTCTTCGACACCGCCGACATGTACTCCGGCGGCGTCAGCGAGAAGATCACCGGCAGCCTGCTGCGCCGGCTCTTCGACCGCCGCGAGGACTACGTACTGGCGACCAAGGTCGGTTACCCCATGGGCAAAGGGGTCAACGATCGCGGGTTGTCGCGCAAGCACATCCTGGACTCGATCGACGCGTCACTGCGGCGGCTCGGCACCGACCACGTGGATCTGTACCAGATCCACCGCTGGGACGACGAGACGCCCGTCGAGGAGACCATGCGGGCGCTGGACGACGTGGTCAGGGCGGGCAAGGCCCGCTACATCGGGGCTTCCCTCATGTACGGCTGGCAGCTGGCCAAGGCGCAGCACGTGGCGAAGGCGGCGGGGTTGACCAGGTTCGTGTCGATGCAGACCCGCTACAACCTCGCCTACCGGGAGGAGGAGCGCGAGGTGCTTCCCTACTGTGCCGACCAGGGGCTGGGCGTGCTGCCGTACAGTCCGCTCGCCCGTGGTCTGCTGGCCGGCGGGGAAGGGCGGGCCACCACCAGAGCGGCCCACGAGGACCGTGCGCCCGAGAATGACGGCGTCGTGGCGGCCCTGCGGGCCGTCGCCGGGGAGCGCGGCGTGCCGCCCGCGCGAGTCGCGCTGGCCTGGCTGCTCGGCAAGAAGCCCGGCAACGGCACGGCGGTCGGGCACGCGGCGAGCGCCGTCGCCGCGCCGATCGTGGGGGCGACGCGCCCCGGCCACCTCGACGACGCGCTCGCCGCCGTGGACCTCGTCCTCGCCCCTGACGAGGTCGCCCGCCTGGAGGCCCCTTACCGGCCGCGCGAACCGTTCGGCTATGGCTGGTGATCGGCAGACGAGCCTGGCCCGTGAGGTCCGGCCGCGCGGCGACCGGAGGTACTCGACCGGGCCAGGAATCGAGCCGGGCGGCGTCAGGAGCGGCCCGGACTCTCGATCAGCGCTGGGCGGCGCGAGCCTTGCGTTCGGCTCGGCGCTCGACGAACCTGGCCGCCGTCGTCTCCGTCTTGGCCAGGAACTCGGCCAGCTCCTCCCGGGCCTGCTCCCCGCCCGCGTCGAGGCCGGTCTTGTCGAACACCGACCACTGCTTCAGCACCGGCATGAGCACGTCGTCGAGGTGCAGGCGCAGGTCGTAGATGCCCTCGTGGGCGATGATCATCGCCTTGCGGGTGAAGCCCTCGATGCTGGAGCCGGGCATCTGGAAGGTCTTCACGACGTCGGTCACGGCGCGCATGGTCTGGTTGGGGTCCAGCTCGAAGGCGGCCTTGAGCAGGTTGCGGTAGAAGAGCATGTGCAGGTTCTCGTCGGCGGCGATCCTGGCCAGCAGCCGCTCGCAGCCCTCGTCGCCGGAGGCCCGGCCGGTGTTGCGGTGCGCGATGCGGGTGGCCAGCTCCTGGAAGGAGACGTAGGCGAGCTGCTCCAGCATCGTGCCGTACTCGGTGGCGAAGCCCGCCTCCATGTGCGTCATGCGGGCGCGCTCCAGCGCGACCGGGTCGACGGCGCGCGTCACTGTGAGGTAGTCGCGGATCGCGACGCCGTGCCGGCCCTCCTCGGCGGTCCAGCGCCCCACCCAGGTGCCCCACGCGCCGTCACGGCCGAACGTCGTGGCGATCTCGTGGTGGTAGCTGGGCAGGTTGTCCTCGGTGAGGAGGTTGACGATGAGCGAGACCCGGGCGGCCTCGGGCAGCTTCGAGTCGCTGTCCTGCCAGGCCTCGCCGCCGTAGACGCCGTCGAAATCGCGGCCTTCGCTCCACGGAATGTACTCGTGCGGGAACCACTCTTTCGCCATCGCGTTATGGCGGTCGAGCTCCCCGGCGACCACGGGCTCCAGCTCGTGCAGAAGTTGCGTCTGCGTCATCGCCTTCAAGATCGTCTCCCTGTAGGTTACGGTACCGTAAGTTAGGCTACCCGAAGGTCATACCGGCCAAATAGGGTGGTCGTATGCGACCGAGTGTCCGTGGTGTCCTCCTTGACCATGACGAGCAATTAGTGATCTTCCGCCGGACGGTGCCGGGGCGCCAGGTCTACTGGTCCGTGCCCGGCGGCCACGTCGAGCCCCAGGACGCGACCCTGGAGCACACGCTGCACCGGGAACTGCTGGAAGAGCTGGGCGCGACGGTCTCGGGCGTGACCCCGCTGACCACGGTCACTTATCCGTGGCAGGGCGAGGTCAAGACTCAGCACGTATATGGCTGCCGCCTGATCGACATGGACCCGGCTCTGCGGCACGGGCCCGAGTTCGAGGACCCGTCGCGCGGGGTCTACGAGGTCGTCCGGCTGCCGCTGCGGGAGACGGAGATCACCTCCCGGCACGTCATCCCCGAGGCCGTGGCCGCCTACCTGTCGCGCAACATCAGCGCGCTGCCGCGTCTCATCGGCGGTCCTCGATCTCCCACAGATGGTCGATGACGTGCCAGGCGGTCCGCCGCAGGGCGTAGGCGGGCGGCCAGCCGGTGGTCTGCGGCGGCTGCCAGGGGCGTGACAGCACCTCGGCCAGCTCCTCGCGCATGGCGTCGCGGTCCGCCGGGCTCTTGTAGGGCTTGTGCCGTACGTCCACCTTCCGGGCGTAGGCACGCTCCGCCTCCGCGACGTGCGCCACGACCTTCGACAGGTCGCGCCCGCCGCCCCGCGGCCCCTTGCGCAGCTCCTCCGGCGACTCGGCGGTGACCTCGTCGAACAGCTCCCAGGCGGCGCGCAGCAGCGCCACCCGGCGGCCCGCGGTCTCGGCGTCGATCGGCTCCTGGTCGAGCTCGGGAATCGCGAACGGCGCGCCGAAGTCGGTCATCTCGCTGCCCGGCTCGCGGGCGACCACCACGGGATCGCCCGGCTCGAACGACAGCCCGGCCCGCTCGGCGATCACCCGGTAACGCGGCGCGTAGTCCACGAGCAGGCCGATGGCCGCCTCCTCGCCCTTGGCCACGCGGCACCAGCCGGGCCACTCCAGCGAGCAGGCGAAGACCTTCTTGGGGCCGACCTCCAGGTAGATGTGCGTCATACGGGGCACCTTGCCAGGCTTACCTGTCAGCTGATGTCAGGTTCAGATGAGGTCGATGAGGTCCGCTACCGAGTCGACGACCAGCGACGGCCGGTAGGGGAAGCGGTCGATCTGCTCCCGCTGGGTGACGCCGGTGAGCACCAGGATCGTGTAGAGCCCGGCCTCCATCCCGCACACGATGTCGGTGTCCATCCGGTCGCCGATCATCGCGGTGGTCTCGCTGTGCGCCTCGATCTCGTTGAGCGCGCTGCGCATCATCCGCGGGTTGGGCTTGCCGACGAAGTAGGGCTCGACGTCGGTGGCCTTGGTGATCATGGCGGCGACCGCGCCGCAGGCGGGCAGCGAGCCCTCGGTGGACGGGCCGACCGGGTCCGGGTTCGTGGCGATGAAGCGGGCGCCGCCCTCGATGAGGCGGATCGCCCGGGTGATCTGCGTGAAGCTGTAGGTGCGGGTCTCGCCGAGCACCACGTAGTCGGGGTCGAGGTCGGTCAGCACGTAGCCGACCTCGTGCAGCGCGGTGGTCAGCCCGGCCTCGCCGATCACGTAGGCGGAGCCGCCCGGCCGCTGGTCGTCGAGGAACTGGGCGGTGGCCAGCGCCGAGGTCCAGATCGACTCGGCGGGCACCTCCAGGCCGGCGGCCGCCAGGCGTACCGAAAGGTCCCGCTGGGTGTAGATGGAGTTGTTCGTCAGCACCCGGAATTTCTTGCCGGACTCGCTGAGCCGCTTGATGAACACATCCGCACCCGGGACGGGCCGGCCCTCGTGTACGAGGACGCCGTCCATGTCGGAAAGCCAGGAGTTGATCCGCTTACGCTGAGTCACGCGGCCCATCGTACAGAGTGTCCCTTATCGACTTCCCGACCAGCACATGAAGAATGTTGTTCATGTCGTTCACTGAATCCGCGCGGGACCTGCGGGACGAGCTCGTCCGGCTGCGTCAGTCACTGCACACCACTCCCGAGATCGGCCTCGCGCTGCCGCGTACCCAGGAGAAAGTCCTGACGGCGCTCGACGGGCTGCCCCTGGAGATCACCACCGGGAAGGCGCTCAGCTCGATCACCGCCGTGCTCAGGGGCGGCCGGCCGGGTCCGGCGGTGCTGCTGCGCGGCGACATGGACGCGCTGCCGGTCACCGAGCGCAATGATCTGCCCTACCGGTCGCAGATCGACGGGCAGATGCACGCGTGCGGTCACGACCTGCACACCGCCATGCTCGTCGGCGCAGCGCACCTGCTCAGCGCGCGGCGGGCGGAGCTGGCCGGGGACGTCATCTTCATGTTCCAGCCGGGCGAGGAGGGTCACGAGGGCGCCAAGCACATGATCGAGGAGGGCGTGCTGGACGCGGCGGGCGCGCGACCCGTCGCCGCGTACGGGATGCACGTCGTCTCGTCGATGCTGCCCCCGGGCCTGTTCGCCTCCCGGCCCGGGCCGCTCATGGCCGCGGCCGACGTGTTCGAGGTGACGGTGAAGGGACGCGGCGGGCACGGCTCCAGCCCGCACCGCGCGCTCGACCCCATCCAGGCGGGCTGCGAGATGGTGACGTCGCTACAGGCGATGGTGACCAGGACGTTCGACGTGTTCGACCCGGTCGTGGTCACGGTCGGGTCCTTCCACGGCGGCACGGCCGACAACGTGATCCCGGACGAGGCGCGTTTCGAGGCGACGGTGCGCACGTTCTCGCCGGGCAACCGGGAGCTGGTGAAGCGGCGGCTGGTGGAGGTGGTCGAGGGCGTCGCGGCCGCGCACGGGCTGTCGGTCGAGGCGTCGTTCGGCATGGGCTACCCGGTCACCGTGAACGATCCCACCGAGGCGGACTTCGTCTCCAGGACCGCCGAGGAGCTGTTCGGGCCCGGGCGCTACTTCGTCACGCCGCACCCGGTGATGGGTTCGGAGGACTTCTCGTACGTGCTGCAGGCCGTCCCCGGGGCATTCGTCTTCCTGGGGGCGTGCCCGCCCGACCGCGATCCGGCCACGGCGCCGTACAACCACTCCCCCGAGGCGCGGTTCGACGACTCCGTGCTGCCGGACGGCGCCGCCCTGTACGCCTCTCTGGCGCTGTCCCGGCTGGCGTCCTGAGCTGAAGGGGGCCCGATGAAGGCATGGATTCCGGATCCGGACCGGCTGCTGGTCATGGTGGACAAGCCCATGCCGGAGCCGGGCGTCGGGGAGGTGCTGGTCCAGGTCGAGGCATGCGGGGTGTGCCGGACCGACCTGCACCTGGTCGAAGGAGACCTGCCGCCCCGCCACCCCGCGATCTCGCCCGGCCACCAGGTCGTCGGGCGGGTGGTCGGCGGGGACGGGGATGTCGGGCAGCGGGTCGGGGTCGCGTGGCTCCGGTGGACCTGTGGGGCCTGTCGCTACTGCCTGGACGGTAAAGAAAATCTTTGCCTTTCGTCGGCTTATACCGGGTGGGATGCCGACGGCGGTTACGCAGAGTATCTGACGGTGCCCGCCGCCTACGTCTACGCCCTGCCCGAAGGGGCGCCCGCCGAGAAGCTGGCGCCCCTGCTGTGCGCCGGGATCGTGGGCTATCGGGCGCTGCTCCGAGCCGACCTGCCGGAAGGCGGCCGGCTCGGAGTCTACGGGTTCGGCGCGTCCGCCCACCTGACCGCGCAGGCGGCCATCGCCCATGGGGCCGTCGTCCACGTGGTCACCAGGTCCAGCGCCGCCAGGCAGCTGGCCCTGGAGCTGGGCGCCGCCTCCGCCGGAGACCGGCCGCCGGAGCCGCTGGACGCGGCCATCCTGTTCGCGCCCGTGGGCGATCTGGTGCCCGTGGCGCTGGCGGCGCTCGACCGGGGCGGCACGCTCGCCGTGGCCGGGATCCACCTCACCGACATCCCCACGCTGAACTACGAGCGCCACCTGTTCCAGGAACGGACGCTACGGAGCGTGACTGCCAACACCAGGGCCGACGGACGGGCCTATCTCGACCTGTCACTCGGGCGTCCGCCGCACGTGTCGACGACGCCCTATCCCTTCGACAGGGCCGCCTCCGCGCTCCGTGATCTGGCAGATGGGCAGGTCAACGGGGCTGCGGTGCTTATGCTGGGCTAATGGCGCCGAGCGCCATCGACATGGGGCATGAAGGAAAGTTACATTAGCCTCACAACACCTGGAGATTATTGACGTGACCTGTGCGTGACCGTAGGGTCCGGCTAATCCCACGCGATCCTCAAGCAGGTCCGACACTCCCCGGAGCGGTACATGAAGCGACTAGCAGCGGTAGTAGCGTTGCTGGGCCTGGCCACTGCCACAGCGTGCAGCAGTGGCTCCACCAACAAGTCCAGCTCGGGCGGTGGTGGCGGGCTCTTCACCACGATCGACGTCAACCGGCCCGGCCTCGACGCCTCGGCGCCGGCCAACCCGTACAACCCCAAGGGCAACTCCTTCTCGGGCTTCAACGCGATGCGAATCGCGTGGGTCAAGAACCACCTGACGGACCCGAACCAGGCTCTGCCCGGCATCGCGGCGAGCTGGGAGATCGCGCCGGACAACTCCGCGATCACGCTGAAGCTCCAGCCGAACGCCAAGTGGTCCGACGGCAAGCCGGTCACCGCCGAGGACGTCAAGATGTCCATCGGCATCGCCTACACGCAGGGGAGCACGGCCTTCTCGGTCACCCCGGGCGCGGCGGGCGCCGCCGCGGATATCACGGTCGTCGACAACCAGACCTTGAAGATCACGCAGGACATGGCCAGCCCCAGTCCGAAGTTCGCCCGCGGCGTGCTCGACACGGCCGTCCTGCCCGCCCACGTGTGGAGCAGCGTTCTTCCCGCGGACTTCTGGGACAAGCTCAAGACCGCCCGGGGTGACGGCGCGGCGGCGGAGGCGGCTCGCACGGAGATCACCGCCATCGGCCAGAAGGTGATCGCCTTCGCCCCGCCCAAGGACGTCTCCGCCGGTCCGTTCGTGCTGGAGCGGGTCAACCCCGGAGAAGCCCTGCTGGTCAAGAACAAGAACTTCTACAACGCCGCCAACGTGGCTCCGGCGCAGGTGAAGTTCCTCAACTACACCGGCAACGAGCAGATCTGGAACTACCTCACCGCCGGCAAGCTCGACCAGTCCGGATTCGTCGCCGCTCCCACGGACGTGATGAACCGGATCAAGCAGGGCCCGGGCAACGAGGTCATCAAGGGCTACTCGCCGGTGGCCGTGAGCATGGCCTTCAACCAGTCCAAGAAGCCCTATGACAACGTGCACGTGCGCAGGGGCCTGGCCTACCTCATCGACCGCGACCAGGTCACCAAGGTCGCCTCGCCCGAGGGCGGCACGCCGGCCGTCACCACCAGCGGCATCCACCAGAAGGCCGCGCAGGCCTGGATCCCCGACACGCTTCCGAAGCTCGACCCGTACAAGCCCGACGCGGCCAAGGCCGAGGCGGAGTTCAAGTCGGCCGGGCTGACGAAGAAGGACGGCAAGTGGACGCTGGCCGACGGCAAGCCGTGGAAGGTGTCCATGCACGCGCCGGCCGGCTTCTCCGACTGGCTGTCGGCGCAGGAGAACATCAAGAGCCAGCTGATCAAGGCCGGCATCGACGCGGAGATCCAGACCAGCCCCGACTACCCCGTCTACCTTGAGGAGCTGGCGGCCGGCAAGTACGACGTGGGCTTCTGGCTCATGGCGCTCGGCCCGGCGCCGTACGACATCTTCCAGCGCCTCTACGGTGCCTCCAACGGCTGGACCAACGTCGCGGGCAAGATCGAGCACTCCCCGGCGGGCAAGGGCGGCAACTGGATGGGCGGCCCCGAGCAGATCGACGTCAACGGCACCAAGATCGACCCGGGTGAGCTGACCGGCAAGCTGAACTCGGCCAACGAGGAGGCGGCCAAGCCGATCATGGCGCAGCTGGCGACGGCGGCCAACCAGGACCTGCCGGTCATCCAGCTCTGGGACTACGTCAACAACCAGTTCGTCAACAACAGCCGATTCACCGGCTGGCCCCACGACGACGAGATCCTTCGTCTCGGCACCGGCGTGCTCGCGTCCGGTGTGTGGATCCAGCTCGGCATGGTCAAGTCGAAGCAGTAACTTATGACGCTTATCGCACGGCGACTCGCGGGCCACCTGGCCCGCGGTTTCGTCATGATCCTCGTAGTGGCGACGATCAGCTTCTTCATCATCAACAACATCCCGGGCGACCCCATGGCGGCCCAGTACGACAAGCTGCTCCAGAGCGGCATGTCTCCGGAGGCGGCCACGCAGGCCGTCAAGGTGCTGTACGGGTTCCAGCCGACGGGCTCGCTGTGGCAGCAGTACACCGACTACATCGGCGGGCTGCTCCACTTCGACCTCGGCACCTCGGTCAGCCGCCCGGGCCAGCCCGTCCTCGGCGTGCTCGGCGAGGCGGCCAAGTGGACCATCCTGCCGGTGCTGGGGGGCACGCTGCTCAGCTTCCTCGTCGGCGTCATCCTGGGTGTCTACGCGGCCATCAAGCGCAAGAGCAAGCTGGGCGACGCCCTGGCCATCTCCGGTTCGCTGCTGCACGGCATCCCGCAGTATGTGCTGGCGATGCTGCTCGTGGTCATCTTCGCCACGCTCATCCCCATCCTGCCCGCCGACGGGCCGGTGGACATCATGTTCGAGCCGGGCTTCAACGCCGGTTACCTCGGCTCGCTGGCCGAGCACGCGGTGCTGCCGATCGCCACCTACGCGCTGTCGGCCTACGGCGGCTGGGTGCTGGCGATGAAGTCGAGCGTGGTCACCGTGCTCGGCGACGACTTCATCCTGGCCGCCGAGCTGCGCGGCATGAAGCGCTCGATCATCTTCCGCTACATCGCGCGTAACGCGATCCTGCCGCTGTTCACGATCCTCGCCCTGTCTCTGGGGCTGCTCCTCGGCGGTGCGGTGTTCATCGAGAAGATCTTCAACTATCCGGGACTCGGGTGGCTGCTCATCGAGAGCATCAACACCCGCGACTACGCGCTGATGGGCGGGGCGTTCCTGCTGATCACCGCCGCCGTCATCGTGGCGAACATCGTGGCCGACCTGTTCTACACGGTGATCGACCCGCGGGTGCGCAGCGGAGAGGACTCGACATGAGCACCGTGCTGATCCCTGAGACGGCGTCCGCCGCCGCGACCATGCGCCGTAACTTCTGGCTCGGCGTCTGGCGGGTGATGAAGCGCAAGCCCAGCCGGCTGGCCGGGGTGATCATCATCGCCGGCTTCGCGTTCATGGGCGCCTTCGGGCCGATGTTCTATCCGGACCAGCTGCCGGACGACTCCAACGCCATCACCCAGGCGCCGAGCTGGGCGCACTGGTTCGGCACCGACCCCCAGGGCAGGGACGTGCTCGCGCTGGTCATCACCGGCTCCCGCTACGTCCTGCTCAGCGCCGCGGTGACCGCGGTCATCACGGTGGTCTTCGGTACGACGCTCGGCCTGTTCTCCGGGTTCAAGCGGGGCCGCTGGGACAGCGTGCTCATGCGGATCACCGACATGAAGCTCACCATCCCCGGCCTGCCGCTGCTGCTGGTCCTGGCGATGGTCTGGAAGTTCGGCAGCCCGATCCAGATGGGCCTGGTGCTCGGCCTGCTCGGCTGGGGCGGGGTGGCGCGGGCCGTCCGCGCCCAGACGCTCTCCCTGCGCGAACGCGGCTTCATCGAGGCCGCGCGCGGGCTGGGCCTGTCCACGAGGCACATCATCGGCAAGGAACTGCTGCCCAGCATGGCTCCGTACATCGCGATGAACATGCTCATCGCGGTCACCGGCGCCGTCTACGCGCAGGTGGGCCTGTTCTTCCTGGGCGTGCTGCCGTACGAGGCGAACAACTGGGGCGTGATGCTCAACCTGGCCGTGTTCCAGGCGGGCGCCATGATCACGCCGAACGCGCTCGGTTACCTGCTGGGGCCGCTGCTGGCGATCCTGCTGCTCACCCTTGGCATCGTGCTCGTGGTCGACGCCATGGACGAGATCTTCAACCCCCGGCTGCGTGAGGAGTAGCAGTGGCGGACCAAGCGCCGGGAGTGCGCATCGACGGCCTCACGGTCGTCTACAAGACGCCGGCGGGCGAGTTGCCCGCCGTACGCGGCATCAGCCTGACCCTGGAGCCCGGCACGATCACCGGCATCGTCGGCGAGTCCGGCTCCGGCAAGTCCACGCTGGCCTTGTCGCTGCTCAACGCGGTGCAGCCGCCGGGCAGGATCGCGGCGGGCAGCGTGGAGATCGACGGGCTCGGCGACGTGGTCGGGCTCGCGGGCGAGGAGCTGCGCAAGGCCAGGGGCGCCCACATCGGGTACGTCTTCCAGGCCGCCCAGAACTCCCTCAACCCGCTCAAGACGGTCGGCAAGCAACTCCTCGACCTGGGCCGCTCGCACGGCGTCGAGGACCTGCCCGGCCTGGTCCGCGAGGCCAGGGAACTGCTGGGCCGGATGGGCCTGGACGGGGCCAGGGTGCTGGACTCGCACCAGCACGAGCTGTCCGGCGGCATGCGGCAGCGGGTCGGCATCATGCTGGCGCTGGTGCTCAACGCGCACCTGGTGGTGCTGGACGAGCCGACGACCGCGCTGGACATGATCACCCAGGCGAACATCCTGAAGATCGTCCGCGAGGTGCACGCCGAGCGCGGCCTGACCACCCTGGTGATCACGCACGACATCGGCGTGGTGGCCGAGGTGGCCGACCGGCTCGCGGTCATGTACGGCGGACGCCTGGTGGAGCAGGGGCCCACCAGGGAGGTGCTGGGCGCGCCCCGCCATCCCTACACCAGGGGCCTGATCAACGCGATCCCCCGGCTGGTCGGCGACATCGACGAGGCCCGCGCGCTGCCGGGACGGCCGCCGACGCTGGCGACGGTGCCCAAGGAGGGCTGCGTGTTCAGGGAGCGCTGCGCGCTGCGGATGGACGTGTGCGACACCGTCGATCCCTCGGTGGTGGCGGACGGGGCGAGGTTCGTGGCCTGCCACGCGGTGACGGTGAAGGAGCACGCTTCGTGATTACCGGGACGGGCATCACCAAGACGTTCAAGCAGCGCGGCAACATGCTGGGCAAGCGGGAGGTCCCGGCGCTGCGCGGTGTGGACTTCGCGATCGCCAAGGGCGGGTCGGCGTCGTTCATCGGCGAGTCTGGCTGCGGCAAGACCACGCTCGGGCGCATCATCGCCGGGCTGGAGACCTACGACGCGGGCGAGATCGCGATCGACGGGACGCCCATGTCGCCGCTGAAGGTCAAGCAGCGGCAGCCGCACTTCCGCAAGATCCAGATGATCCACCAGGACCCCTACTCGGCGCTGAACCCGACCCGGACGATCTACCAGACCCTCCAGGCGCCGCTGGCGCTGCGGGCCGGGCAGACCGGCCGGCCCAAGGGATGGATCGACGAGCGGGCCGCCGAGGTGCTGTCGCTGGTCGGCCTCGACCCCGGAACGGTCCTGTCGCGCTACCCGCACCAGCTCTCGGGCGGCATGCGGCAGCGCGTCGTGATCGCCCGCGCGCTGACCGTCGACCCCGAGATGCTCGTCGCCGACGAGGCGGTCTCGATGATCGACGTGTCGCTGCGGCTCGGCATCCTGGCGCTGCTGAAGGACCTGCGCGAGCGGCTGGGCGTCAGCGTGCTGTTCATCACGCACGACGTGGCCACCGCGCGCTACATCGGCGGCGACGGCGAGCTGTACGTGATCTACCGCGGCCAGGTCGTGGAGCGCGGGCCGGTGGACACGATCATCGCCGACCCGGTGCATCCGTACACGCAGTCGCTGCTGTCCGCCATCCCCGTCCTGCACGGGCTGGAGCGGCCCGGTGAGGAGCCGGTGGTGCCGCTGGAGCCGCTCGCCGCGGACCAGTCCGACGGCGGGTGCCTGTTCGCGCCCCGGTGCCCGTTCCGGGGCGACGGGTGCACGAGCGAGCGGCCGCTGCTCCAGGTGACGGAGGGCGTACCTCAGGAGCACGCCTGCTACTACCCGCGGCGGCGCAGCGTCATCGCGCGCCCGATGAGCGAGGTGTGACCCCGGTGACCCGGCAGGCCGACGACGCCGACCTCGCGGGCGCCGCGAAGGTGATCCGGCACGCCGACGCCGCCGGCCTCGCGGCCGCCGCAGAGGTGGCGCGGGCAGCGCTGACGCTGGACGGCGGTGAAGGGGCGGCCCTGGTCGAGCGGCTGGCGCGTCCTCCCGCCGGTCGGCGCTGGACCGCCCTGGTGATGGACGGCGGGGTCGTCATGGCCTCGGTGTCCGCCAAGGATCCGGCCGTCGGGCACCTCGATCTGCTGGCCGTACACCCTGACGCGCGGGGGCGGGGGCATGGCCGGGCGCTGGTCGGCGCGGCCGAGGAGTGGCTGCGGTCGGAGGGGGCGACGCAGGCGCGCTTCGCCGGGAACCCGCCCTGCTACGCCTGGCCGGGCATCGACGTGCGCTACACCGCCGCGGCGTGCCTGGCGGAGAGCCTCGGCTACGAGCGCTATCACGTGGCCTGGAACATGACCGCCGACCTCGGCGCGGACCTGTCCGTCGAAGAGGAGCCGGTACGGCTGGCCGAGGCCGGAGTGAGCGTGCACGCGGCCTCGGCCTCGACGGAGCAGGGGCTAGCGGCGGACCGCGAGCGGGTCGCCGCCTTTGTGCGTGAGCACTGGAACGAGAACTGGGCCTGGGAGGCCGCCAACGCCGCCGGGCTGCACTACGCCGAGCGCGACGGGCGGATCCTGGGGTTCGCCGCCTGGGGGGCGCGGCCCGCGTGGTTCGGGCCGATGGGGACGGCGCCCGAGGCGCGCGGGCTCGGCGTGGGCGGCGTGCTGCTGCGCCGCTGCCTGGCCGAGATGCGCGCCGCCGGACTGTCCAGCGCGCAGATCGGCTGGGTCGGGCCGCTGCGGTTCTACTCGCACGCCGTGGGCGCGCGGGCCGAACGCGTCTTCTGGCTCTACCGACGCGATCTGGCGTGATGTCAATAGAGGAGCAGTCCTTCGGGGTGGACGGGGTCAGAGCAGAGGGCACGTGGGTCCTCCCCGGCGTCCAGGCACCTCGTGAGCGTGTCGGAGCCCCACAGGTGGTCCATGAACAGCTCGGGCCCCCACCAGGCCAGCTCGCCCGGGTAGAGCGTGCGAGCCACGTGCAGCATCGACAGGCCGGTCAGCACCGGCCGGTACGTCTCCCGGTCGTGCACGTGCAGCTGGACTCCGTGCACGGTCGTGCCCGCGTGCTTGTGGAACGTCGGCGTGAACCAGGTCTCCCTGAACCGCACCCCGGGCAGGCCGAGCGCGTTGAGCGCGGGCGCGAACCGGTCGTCGACGTACGGGGCGCCGACCAGCTCGAACGGCCGGGTGGTGCCGCGTCCCTCGGAGAAGTTCGTGCCCTCGAACAGCCCGGTGGCCGGGTAGGCGTACGCGGTCTCGACGGTCGGCATGTTGACCGACGGCATCACCCAGGGCAGCCCGGTCTCGGCGAAGGTCATGCCGCGCCGCCACCCGTCCATGGTGACCACGCGCAGGTCCAGGTCGAAGCCGAACAGAGTGGCCAGCTCCCCGGCGGTCCTGCCGTGGCGTACCGGCAGCGGGAACCTGCCGACGAAGCTGGCGAACTCCGGGTCGAGCAGCGGTCCCTCCTCGAGGGTCCCGCCGAGCGGGTTGGGCCGGTCCAGCACCACGAACCGCAGGCCCAGCCGGCTCGCCGCGGCCATCAGGTCGTACATGGTCCAGATGTAGGTGTAGAAGCGGGTGCCGACGTCGGCGATGTCGAAGACCAGCGTGTCGACCCCGGAGCCGGCCACCACCTCGTCCAGTGCCGCGCCGGAGACCTTGTGCGTGTTGAAGACGGGCAGGCCGGTTCTGGGGTCGATCGTGTCGGACTCGCTGCCGTTCGCCTGAGCGGTGCCCCGCATGCCGTGCTCCGGACCGAACAGCGCCGTCAGCGGCACTCCGGCCGTGCTCAGGGCGTCCGTCGTGGGGGTCAGATCAGGCAGGACTCCTGTGGGGTTGGTGATCAGGCCGAGCCGGTCGCCGCCCGCCAGGGTGGGATCCGTGGCCAGCCGTTCAGCGCCAGTGCGTACGTACGTCATGAACCCATTGTCTGAAAGATATTTACAAGAGAGAAGTAGAGGGTGGAAATTAGCGTCATGATTGATCCGCTCCCCGAGCTGCCCACCGAACAGAGCGATCCCCGCTACAGCCAGATCGACCGGCTGCCGACAGAGCAGGTCGCCCGGCTGATGAACCAGGCCGACGCCGCCGTGCCCGCCGCGGTCGCCGTCGCGATCCCGGTCATCTCCGCCGCCATCGACGCGATCGCCGCGCGCATGGCGGAGGGCGGGCGGCTGCTGTACGTCGGCGCCGGTACGTCGGGGCGGCTGGCCGTGCTCGACGCCTCCGAGTGCCCGCCGACGTTCGGCACCGATCCGTCGCTCGTCCAGGGCATCATCGCGGGCGGTCCGGACGCGCTCACCCGCTCCGTCGAGGGTGCGGAGGACGACGCCGAAGCGGGCGCCGCCTCGCTCGCGGAGCTGGAGGTGGGCCCGCTCGACTCGGTGGTGGGCGTGTCGGCCAGCGGGCGGGCGCCTTTCGTGCTCGGCGCGCTGGCGGAGGCGACCCGGCGGGACGCGCTGACCGTCAGTCTTTCGTGCAACGACGGCGCGCCCCTGTCGGCCGCCGCCGAGCACGCGATCGAGGTGGTGGTGGGTCCCGAGGTGGTGACCGGCTCCACCCGGCTCAAGGCGGGCACGGCTCAGAAGCTGGTGCTCAACATGATCTCCACCATCTCCATGGTCCGGCTCGGCCGTACGTACGGCAACAAGATGATCGAAATGTCGGCGATGAACAGCAAGCTGGCGGACCGGGCGCTCCGCATGGTGCGCGACATCACCGGCGCCGACAACGACACGGCGGGCAAGGCGCTGGACGCGGCGGGCGGACAGGCGAAGATAGCGGTGCTGATGATCCAGCACGGGCTCGACGCCGGCGGGGCCCGCGCCCTGCTGGAATCGCACGGCGAGCGGCTCAGCGACGCGCTGAGCAGCTGAGCGACGTGCTGAGCAGCTGAGCGACTGACGGGACGGGCTGTATCACGGGCCGGACTGCTTGACGGACCGGATTCCTGTACGGCCCGGAACTGCTCGTGGGCGCGGTGAACCCACGAGCCGGCGGACTTACGGGAGGCTGAACGATGTCCGATCGGCTGGACGCGATCCTGGCGGACGGCGTGCCGCGTGTGTGCTCGGCGGCGGTGGCGGTGATCTCCGTGGACGGCTCGGTGGCGGCTTCGGCGGTCGCCGGGGAGCTCGTCCGCTATGCCGACCTGGAGGGCACCCTGACCGCCGAGCGACCGGCGGCGGCCCGTGACTCGGTCTTCGATCTGGCCTCGATCAGCAAGCTGTTCACCACGGCCGTGGTGCTGTCGCTGGCCGAGGAGGGCTGCCTGGACCTGGACGAGCCAGTGGCGGCCTGGCTGCCGGGCGCCGACCCCCGGGTCACCCTGCGACGCCTGCTCACGCACACGGCCGGCCTGCAGCCCACCCGCCGCATAGACCTCGAACTGCCCGACGCCGATCCGGCCGCGCGCATGGCGGCGATGGTCGGCACCCCGGTCACCGGCCCGGTCGGCGGGCCGTACCTCTACAGCGACGTGGGCATGGTCATGGTGGGCCGCATCGCCGAACTGGCGGGCGGCGCGCCACTGGACGCGCTGGTCGGCGAACGGGTCACCGGCGTTCTCGGCTTGGCCGACACCGGCTACCGCCCGGTCCCGGCGACGCTCCCGCGCGTCGTCGCCACCGAGTGGAAGCCCGAACGTCAGGGACCCGGCTGTGTGCGCGGCGAGGTGCACGACGAGACCGCGTACGGCCTGGGCGGCGTGGCGGGGCACGCGGGGGTGTTCGCGACGGCCGACGACCTGCTGACGTTCGGCGAGACACTGCGGCTGGGCGGCGGCGCGCTGCTGCGCCCGGAGACCGTGGCCGAGATGGTCCGCGACCAGGGAGCGGAGGGCGCGGCGTTCCGGCACGGCCTCGGCGTGCGGATCGGCGACCCGGCCATCGTGGGACAGCTGGACGCGGCCTTCGGCCATTCCGGCTTCACCGGCACCTCACTGGTCGTCGACCCGGCCCGCCGGTTGACCGTGGTACTGCTGACGAACGCCGTACACCCGGTGCGGGGGCGCGACGGCATCCGCGGCCTGCGCCACGCGGTCGCCGAAGAGGCGCTCCGGCTCGCAACGTCCTGACACCGGACCCCATCGCTCCTGGTCAAGGCGCTGGTGTGGCATCATCCCGAGCGGTATACCGACTATGGAAAGCAGAGGCGCCGAGATGCGTGATGAGCTGACTGTGCGGCCGATGGGGCGGAGCGGGTTGCCGATCACCCCGGTGGGGATCGGGTTGGCCGCGCTGGGCCGGCCGGCGTACATCACGCTCGGCCGGGAGGAGGATCTCGGCGATGATCGCAGCGTCGCCGCGATGCGAGCGCGGACCTGGGCGGTGCTGGATGCGGCGCTGGCGGCCGGCGTACGGTACTTCGACGTGGCCCGCTCCTACGGCAGAGCCGAGGAGTTCCTGGGCGGCTGGCTCCGTGAACGCGCCATCGCGCCCGGGGCCGTGACCGTGGGGTCGAAATGGGGATACGCCTACGTCGGCGACTGGCGGATGGACGCCGACCGGCACGAGGTGAAGGAACTGTCCGCCGACCGGCTGCGCCACCAGCTGGACCAGACCCGAGCGCTATTGGGAGAGCACCTTTCGCTCTACCAGATCCACTCGGCCACCGTCGAGAGCGGCGTGCTCGGCGACGAGGACATCCTGGCCGAACTACGCGAGTTGCGCGCCGGGGGCGTCTCGGTCGGCCTGTCCACGACCGGCCCGCACCAGGCGGACACCATCGACCGGGCGATCGAGATCGGCCTGTTCGACACGGTCCAGGCCACCTGGAACCTGCTGGAGCGATCCGCCGGCCCGGCCCTGACCCGGGCGCACCGGTCCGGCCTGGGCGTGATCGTCAAGGAGGGGGTGGCGAACGGCCGCCTGACCTCCCACGCCGCCCCCGCCGCGCTCACCCGTGCCGCCCGGGAACGCGACGTCACGCCGGACGCCCTGGCCTTGGCCGCCGTCCTGGCCCAGCCGTGGGCCGACGTGGTGCTCAGCGGGGCCGCCTCGGTGGATCAGTTCGGCAGCAACCTGACCGCGACGCGGGCCGGCTGGGACACGGAACTGGACGAGCGCCTGGCCATACTGACCGAGGACCCCCAGACCTACTGGACGACACGAAGCTCGATGAAATGGCAGTGATCACGCGTACGGACTACAAGCACGCGGGTGATTGAATGCGGCTCGCCGCCGGCCCGGCACTCGGTGCGGGTTTCCTCAGGCAGTGGTCGGCAGGCTCTTGAAGCCGGTGATCTCGCGGTCGCCCACCTTGGTCGACACGTCGATGTCACGGGCGCCGTACCATTCGGCGCCCTGCACGGCGGCGACGGGCGCGAGACCGGCGATGGCGAGGATCACGGTGGTCAGGCGCGAGCCGAGGAATTCGGCGAACAGTCTGGCTTGGGGATTCAGCCTTCCCGCGATGCCGTAGGCCATGATCCCGACGGCGCTCATTATGGAGAAGGCCATGGCGATCCAGTGGATGACCTTCAGCGCCTCGACCGTCGTGGCGAGAGCTTTCGAGAGCCGGTCGACCCGCTCGGTGAGCACGTTTCCCGCGGCGATGAACTCCAGCAGACGCAGATCGGCCTCCGCGCTCGAGGCCGCCTGCCACGAGCTCAGCACCGCCTCGCGCACCGCCGCCGTGTCATGGCCGAAGATCTCCCCCAGTTGCCAGGCGAGATCTCGCCACCCGAGCACCGCGCGGTCCAGGGTCTCGTCGGACGGGATGACCAGCGCCGCCCACGCGAGCCCGGCGGCCACCGCGGACCAGCTGAACCTCTGTGCCTTCTTCAGGTTGGCATCGGTGGTCTTGCTCCAGCTCGCCAGCTCGGACTTGGCCCTCCCCAGATCCTTCTCCGTGGTGGCGTAGCCTCTTACCATGTCGCGCTTCCAGCCGTCCGGGTTCGCTTCCCGGAAAGGCGCGATCTGCTGCGGCCATCTCCTGTACATCGAGTCACCTTCCGCGCTCAGGCGGGCGAGCCTCGACTCCAGACCCTCGATCTTGGCGCCGCGGCGCCTGCCCTCCGCCGCGGCCTCGTTCTTCCAGCGGGTACCCGCCGCGACGCGGGTACCCGCACCGGCCGCAAGGCCCGCCGCGCCGGCCAGCCACGGCGCGGTGGACTTGGCGAGGATGCCGAAAGCGCCGCGGAGCTCCTCCCCGAACGACGAGACCTTGTAGAGGTCCGGGTCCTCCTCCCAGGTGTCCTCATCCACGGGGGGCTTCCCGCCGGCCGCCCTGGACTTCGCCACCGCGTCGAGCACGGCCCGTTCGGCGGAGCTCTGCGCCACTGTGAGCGTCCGCTCGGATGCGAACACCCGATCACTCAGGTCGTCCGCCACCTGGACGCCGGTATGGAACTCCGTCCGCAACGAGTCCCAGATGTTGTTGTAGCGGTGCCGGGCCGGCCATTCCCCGGCCGCGCCGAGGGCGAGCGGCGGCAGGGCGACGTGATCTCCCATGCCGAGAAGCGAGTACATACTCTCCCGCATTTCGCTGAGGAGCACCCCCGCGTCGTAGAAACCGCCGTTCCCCAGATCGAAGCCAAGCGACATATGCGCCACCATCTCCTGTCAGTGTCCTAGCTGGATCGACCCTGCCGCGGTACATGATGTCAGTTCGGTCTGTCCGAAAGATCCTTTCCGGACAAACCAGGCAGTGCTCGGTCGCCTGAGGAGAGGCCGGCGGTCGTCGTTCAGGTACCAGCGGCGGGCGGTGGCGACCATCCGTACCGGCTCGACCGTGCGTTCGCGCTCCGCGCCGACGCGTCCGGCGCATCGGAATCGCACCCGCACGGCGTCGCGACAGGCCCGCGCGAGCGCCCGCAGTGCCGCCTCCCCCGCCCCGGCGACCGTGCCCCCCGACGCCATCCGCAGGGACACCGCCGTCGCGATCGCTTCCTCGTCGTCGAGGAGCAGCGGCGGCAGCCGGGTGCCCGCGCCGAGGTGGTAGCCGCCGCGCTCATCGTTCCACAGATCACGGAACGATCCTGTCCGCTATCTGCGGCAGGCTGGACCCATGACCGACCAGACCTGGAACACCCTGCTCCGAGATCAGACCGACTGGCACTGGACCCATCAGGTGCGCCAACGCCTCGACGGGCTCACCGACGACGAGTACTTCTGGGAGCCCGCGCCCGGCTGCTGGAGCGTGCGCCCGCGCGGCACCGGCGACGCACCGGTGCGGGCCGGGTCCGGCGCGATGACCATCGACTTCGCGATGCCGATGCCCGATCCGCCACCGTTCACGACGATCGCCTGGCGGCTCGGGCATGTGATCGTCGGCGTGCTCGCGATGCGCAACGCCGCGCACTTCGGCCGCGCGCCCACCGATTACCAGTCGTTCGAGTACGCCGCGAGCGCGGACGCGGCGCTGGCCCAGCTCGACGCGGAGTACGCCACGTGGCTGGCCGGGGTCGAGTCCCTCGGCGAAGCCGGCCTCGCCCGCCCTTGCGGGAAGGCGGAGGGACCGTACGCCAAGTATCCGCTGTCCGCGCTGGTGCTGCACATCAACCGCGAGCTGATCCACCATCTGGCCGAGGTATGCCTGCTCCGCGACCTCCACCTGCACACCCGGCCGCGCGCCTAGGCGGAAGGTGCCAGGGCTTCCAGGGCCTCCTCCGCGCGGCGCATCGCCTCCTTGGCGTCGCAGGTGACGATCTCCGGGTCGAAGTTCAGGTCATGGAAGACCTCCGTGACGCCCTGGGCCGCCAGTTCGCCGACGTCCGCCCTGATCTGCTCGTAGGTGCCCGTCAGTGGCTGCCGATCCGCAGCGCCTTCCGGGCGTACGCGAGTAACGCCACGGCAGACGAAGCGGAGCGCGTCGGCGTCGCGGCGGCCCGCCTCCGCGGCCGCTGACTTGATCAGCTCGATCCGCCCGGCGACCGCCGACAGGTCCTCCCGGCTCGAACTGATCCAGCCGTCCGCGAGCCGCCCGGCCCGCCGTAGCGCGACGTCGGCGGTGCCGCCGAGCAGGATGGGCGGCACCGGCGACGGCTTGGGGTCGATGTGGGAGCGCGGCACCTGGTAGAACTCCCCGCGGTGCTCGACCACCTCGTCCTGCCACGCCTTGCGCAGGACCTGGACGAACTCCTCGCCCCTGCGCCCCCGGTGCTCGAAGCCGACTCCCGCCGCCTCGAACTCCTCCCGCAGCCACCCCAGCCCGAGCCCGGCCGTCAGCCTGCCCATGGAGACGCTCTGCAGGGTCGCGAGCTGCTTGGCCAGCGGCACCGGCTGGACGAAGGCGTTGACGATCGCCACGCCCAGCCGGATCGTGCTGGTCACCCCGGCCAGGTAGGCGAGCGTCACGAGCGGGTCGTGCACGCTGCGATATGTCGGTCCCATCGGATGCCCCACCGGATAGAGCACCCGCTGGAAGGTCCAGAGCTCGTGATATCCCAGCTCCTCGGCGCGGGCGGCGACACGACGCATGTTGCCCGGCGTGGCCCACGGCCCGGATTGGGGCACGGCGAAACCTATTCTCATGACCTCTAGTCTGTACGAGTGGCTCTGGAGGAGGAGCTGGCGGGGATCGCCGGCGCTTATGGCGGCACGGGCGACATCGTGCGCCATCCGACACGTACGGACGTGGTGGTTCTGCGCCGGGGCGAGGTGGTGGTGAAGGCGCACTCGGCGCGCGACGAGGTGGAGTCGCTGCGGCCGAGGCTGCGCGCGGCCGCGTCGGCGGCGCTGAGCGGCCTGATGCTGGCACCGCTGGATCCCGAGGTGCTGACGGTGGCGGGCCGCGCCGTCACGGTGTGGCCGGCGGGCCGTCCGGTCTCCCAGGACGCCCCCGACTCCGCGCCCTGGGAGGAGGGGGCCAGGCTGCTCGCCCGGTTACACGCCGTCCCCCTGACGCTGTTACCGCCGCTGCCCGCGGCCGGAGGACCGGCTCGGGCCGCCCGCGCGGTGCGGCGGATGCCCGGCGACGGTCCCGTCGAGCAGCTCGTACGCCGGGCGTTCAGCGAGCTCCCCGAGCCCGAGCCGGGCCCCGGGCTGCTCACCCACGGCGACTGGCACCTGGGCCAGCTCGTCTGCCGCGACCGCTGGCTGCTCATCGACGTCGACGACCTGGGCGTCGGCGACCCCGCCTGGGACCTGGCCAGACCGGCCGCCTGGTATGCCGCGGGGCTGCTCGACCCGGCCGTCTGGGACCGGTTCCTGGGCGCCTACCTCGCCTCCGGCGGGCCCGCGCTCGGCCGGGGCGACGACCCGTGGCAATGGCTGGACCTTCCCGCCCGGGCGCTGACCGTGCAACTGGCCGCCGTGGCGGTGCTCAACGCCTTCCGGGAGCATCGGGAACTGGACGAGGTGGAGCATTCGTTGGTCGAGTCGTGCAACAGAATCGTCCGAGCGTGACGGTGTTTCGCGCGGTAGGTTCTTCCCTAAACTCCAAGCCGAGGAGAGCGTGAAATGCAGTGCCCGAAGTGCCGCGGCAATATGCGGACATATGAGCGTAATGGCGTCCACATCGAGCAGTGCGACAACTGCCGGGGGATCTTCCTCGACTATGGCGAGCTCGAGACGCTGACCCGGATGGAGTCGCAGTACCACGCCGCTCCGCCGCCCGCGCCGGGCCCGGCGTGGGGTGCTCCCCAGCACCACGGTGGCGGCCACCACTACGGCCACCACCGTGGCCAGCGCAGCTGGGTGGGCATGCTGTTCTCGACCTGATCCAGTCTCGGCCCGATCAGGCCTGCTCCCCCGATCCAGCGGGCCGCGTACTCCGACTCCGAGTACGCGGCCCCGGCCCGTCAGTGCGGGAACTGCTCCGGATCCACGTCGGAGGTGCGGGCGTTGCCGCCGGAGATGGCGTGCAACGTGACCCGCCAGTCGTGCCAGCGGATCTGCGTCGCGGTGAACGTGGTCTTGAACTTCACCGTCTTCTGGAACCGCTCGAAACTGCACTCACGGGTGAACGACTTGCTCTTGCCGTCCCAGTCCACACCGTGCGTGAAGAAGATCTTGTAGCTGCCGTCGCGCACGCCCCTGACCTTGAACTTCGCCTTCTTGCGCACGTACACGCTGAACGCCGTGGACTTGCCCTTCAGGACGGTGACGACCGCGTCGCGGGTGCCGCCGTTGTCGATCTGCAGCGAGCTGCGTCCCGACATGCTGGTCTTGCGTAGATAGTGGCCGTTGCCGAGCCGCCTCGACTGCTTGCCCTTGGCCTTCATGGTGACCACGTCGGCCGGATAGCCGCCGGCGCCCTGCAGCGCCTCGCCCGCCTGGTCGAGCGAGTCGAGCCGATCGCCCAGGTCGGTCAGCACGGCCGACGACGTGCACAGGTTGCCGCTGCGGACCTTGCCCACGGTGGTGCCGAGCTGGGTGGCGAATTCGCGCAGGCTGGCCACGTACGCGTCGTGCTGGGCGCGCACCTCCTGCGGCGGCGCGATGACGGTCAGCTCGTTGGCGGCGCCCAGCAGTTGCTCCTGGGCGCTCTGCACGCGCTGGTTGAGCGTCTTGACGGTACGGGCGCCGGCCATGGCGTTGATCGCGTCGAGCATGGCCTTGTGCTTGGTGCCCAGCTCGCTCTTGTACGCCTCGGCGGTCAGCGCGGCCGGGCCGGTCGGGCCGCTGCTCTGCGGGGTGGCGGGACCGGAGTTCGCGACGATCGAGCCGGTGCCGCCGCCGACGCCGCTCACACTGGCCTCGCCGCCGCTCGGCCGCTGGGGCGTGGCGGAGCACGCGGCCAGTGTGAGGGTCGCGACCGCGAGCGTGGAACAGATCAAGCGAGGGGGAGCCACGTGCCACACTATCGCCGGATTGATCCCCACCCGTCAATTACGATTCGGTCAGTCCCTCCTCGCGGTCCTGCCGCAGCCACCTGGTCAAACCGAGCATCTCCAGGAAGGGCAGATCGTGACTGGCCACGATCAGCGCCCCCCGGTAGGCGGCGAGCGCCTGCGCCAGCTGGCGGACGCTGGGCATGTCGAGATTGTTGGTCGGCTCGTCGAGCAGGAGCAGCTGCGGCGGCGGCTCCGCCGACAGCAACGCCGCCAGGGTCGCGCGGAACCGCTCGCCGCCCGACAGCGTGCCCACCGGCCGTGCCACCCGATCGCCCCGGAAAAGGAACCGCGCCAGGCGGGCGCGTACCTCGTTCACCGGCGCGGACGGCGCCAGCGCGCGGACGTTGTCGAGCACGCTCAGCGAGTCGTCGAGCAGGTCGAGCCGCTGGGCCAGGTAGCGGACCGGGACGTTCGCCCCGTGTTCGGTGATGCGCCGCAGCAGGGTGGTCTTGCCGGACCCGTTGGGGCCGAGCAGCGCGATCCGCTCGGGTCCGCGCACGACCAGTTGCTTCAACGCCTGATCGGACTCACGCGTCGTACGGGACAGCGGGAGTTCCAGGACGACACGGCCGGCGGGCACCGCGGTGCCCGGTAGCTTGATGCGGATCTCCGCGTCGTCGCGGACCGCCTGCTCGGCCTCGGTCAACCGGTCACGGGCCTCCTCCAGCTTCTCGGTGTGCATGTTGCGGTGCTTGCCCGCCGACACCTGGGCCTGGCGCTTGCGCGCCTGCATGATGATCTTCGGTTCGCGCTTGCTGGCGTACATCTTCGCGCCGTAACGCTGGCGCCGGTCGAGCTTGGTGCCGGCCTCGACCAGCTCGCGCTGCTGCCGCTTCACATCGGCCTCGGCGACCCGGACGCCGCGTTCGGCGGCCTCCTGCTCGGCGGCGAGGATCTCCTCGTACGCGCTCAGGTTGCCGCCGTAGCGGCGGACAGTGCCCTCGCGCAGGTCGGCGATGCGGTCGACGAGCTCGAGCAGCGCCCGGTCGTGACTGACGACCACCATCACCCCCGGCCACGCGGCGACCGCGGCGTAGAGCCGCCGCCGCGCGTCGAGGTCGAGGTTGTTGGTGGGCTCGTCGAGCAGCAGGACGTCGGGCCACTTGAGGAACTGGGCGGCCAGCGCGACCATGACGGTCTCGCCGCCCGACAACGTGGCGACGGTACGGTCGAGCCCCACGTGGCCGAGGCCGAGCGGGTCCAGCTCGGCCCGCGCGCGCTCCTCCACGTCCCAGTCGTCGCCGACGGCCGTGAAGTGCTCCTCGGCGACGTCGCCGGCCTCGATGGCGTGCAGCGCCTTCCGGGCCGCGCTGATGCCGAGCAGGTCGGACACGGTACGGGCGGCGTTCAGGGAGAGGTTCTGCGGCAGGTAGCCCACCTCTCCCATGACCGAGACGGATCCGGCAGAGGGGACCAGCTCGCCGGCGATGATCCTGAGCAGGGTGGACTTGCCGGAGCCGTTGGCCCCGATCAGGCCGGTGCGCCCGGCCGGGAAGGCGGCGTCGAGGCCGTCGAGCACAGAGGTGCCGTCGGACCAGGCGAAGGACACGCCGTCGACGACGATGGAGAATGACATGAGGTGGCTCCCGTCACAAAGATCGAAATTTCGTGACTTGGCGGGAAACACCGCTGAATACGACGCCTGACTACGGCGGCTTGAATGCGACAAAAGCCGAGAAGGATCGTACGCCGAAGGAATCGGCCAGGTGCGGTGCCCGCGACCTCAGACCCTCACGTCAACTGCCCCCAGGGCTCGGCGATACGTCGCAGAGGACTGTACCCGGCCGGAAATCATCCGGCAAGGCATTTATCCGGTAAGGCCCCTGGCCCGATGGGCCGCCACGTTCACCCGGTTGGCGCAGGCCAGCGAGCAGAACCGGCGCCGACCGTTGCGCGAGGTGTCGACATAGACCGTCTCGCACCCCGGCCTGTCGCACCGGCCGAGCCGGCGCCCGTCGGAGAACGAAATAGCCATGGCCAGCCCGCCCGCGGTGGTGTCCTTCGCCCTGCTGACGATGTCGGCATCGACGGAGAAGAAGTGCAGGTGCGGCTCGCGGCCGTCGTGCGCGCTCACATAGGGCTTGGACGCGGTGATGTCGAGCAGGCCGTTGATCAGCTTGATCTGGGCGTCCTGGTCCTGCTCGCCGAAGAGCGGGGCGAGGCGGTGCCGCCACTCCGCCAGTTCGGCCGCCTGCTCGGGCGTGACCTGCGGGCGGAGCATGGCGTGCTCGGCGAGCATCGCCTCGACCGCCTCCGGCCGGAAGTCGGTGCCGTTGACCAGAGCGGCCGCCAGGGCGGCGCCGTTACCTCCGTAAGCATTGAAATGCATAAGACCATTACATCAGGCTGGAGTCATGCATTCCAGAGACCTCCACGATCCGCTGGCTCTCGCCGTCGTCTCCTCCCACATGACCTCCGAGGGCGTCGTGTCCTACCTGCGCTGCGCCTGCGGCGCGTGGGAGGTGCGGACCGCGCGCCTGGTCGGCACCGCCCGCCCGCGCGGCGGCGTACGGCGGCGCGTCTGACGATCGGGCATCGACTGGCATGGGGGGCGGCACCTAGAGTCGGCAGCATCGTCCCCACCAGGAGGCCAGGCATGTCCAGCATCCCCGCCCTGCTGCGCGACCGGATCGCGGCCACCCCCGACGCGGCCGCCTATCTGGTGCCGTCGGACGACGGCTGGACCTCACTGTCCTGGCGGGACGTCGGCGAACGCGTACGCGGGCTCACGCTCGGCCTGGCCGCCCTGGGCGCCGGTCCGGGCACCCGCGTGTCGATCCTCTGCTCCACCCGGCTCGAATGGGTGCTGACCGACCTGGCCGTGCTGTCGACCGGGGCCGCGACCACCACGATCTACCCGTCCAACACCGCCGCCGAGTCGGCCTTCGTCATCACCGACTCCGGCAGCACGATCGTCGTCGCCGAGAACGACGACCAGGTGGCCAAGCTGAGGTCCGTACAGAAGGAGCTGCCGGACGTCACGCAGGTGGTCGTCATCGACGGCGCGCCCGCCGACGACGGCTGGGTGGTCACGCTCGACTCGCTGAGCACGCCCGACGCCGCCCACCTTGATTATGACGCGATGGTCGACGCCATCGGTGAGCACGATCTGGCCACGCTCATCTACACCTCCGGCACGACCGGCCGCCCCAAGGGCGTGGAGCTGACCCACGACAACTGGCTGTACGCCGCCGACGCGGTCCGCAAGATCGAGCTGATCTCCGAAGACGACCTGCACTTCCTCTGGCTGCCGCTGTCGCACTCGTTCGGCAAACTGCTGCAGGTGGTGATGATCGACATCGGCGTGGCCACCGCGATCGACGGCCGTCTCGACCGCATCGCCGACAACCTCGGCACGCTCAGGCCGACCATCATGGCCGCCGCGCCGCGCATCTTCGAGAAGATCCACAACACCGTGGCGTCCACGGTGGCGCGTGAGGGCGGCGTCAAGGCGCGCATCTTCGCCTGGGCCAGGAAAACCGGCATCCGGGTCAGCAAGGCACGCCAGCGCGGCGCCGCGATCCCGCTCAGCGTCCGCCTGGAGTACGCGCTGGCCGACCGGCTGGTGTTCGCCAAGCTGCGGGAGCGGTTCGGCGGCCGGATCCGCTACTTCATCTCCGGCTCGGCACCGCTCAACCAGGACATCGCCGAGTTCTTCGACGCGGCGGGCCTGACGATCCTCGAAGGCTACGGGCTGACCGAGTCGTCGGCGGGCAGCTTCCTCAACCGGCCGGACTCGGTGAAGTACGGCACGGTCGGGCCGCCGTTCCCCGGCACCCGGGTGCGGATCGCCGAGGACGGGGAGATCCTCATCGGCGGGCGCGGCATCATGCGCGGCTATCACAACCTGCCGGAGGAGACGGCTGAGACGCTGTCGGACGGCTGGCTGCACACCGGCGACATCGGCGAGCTCGACCAGGCCGGGCGGCTGATCATCACCGATCGCAAAAAGGAGCTGATCAAGACCTCGGGCGGCAAGTACGTGGCCCCCACCTACCTGGAGGGCCGCATCAAGGCCACCTGCCCGTACCTGTCGCACGTCTTCGTCCACGGCGACCGGCGCAACTACGTCACGGCGCTGGTGACGCTCGACATGGAGGTCGTCAAGCCCTGGGCCGAAGCCGAGGGGCTGCCCCTCGACCCTGAGCGGCTGCGCGAGCATCCGCGCATGCGCGCGGAGGTCGAGAGCGCGGTCAAGCAGGTCAACGCCGATCAGGCCAGTTACGCGACGGTCAAGAAGTTCGCGATCCTGGCGGCGGACTTCACGGTGGAGACGGGCGAGCTCACGCCGAGCCTGAAGGTCAAGCGCAAGGCCGTCGAGGAGCGCTACGGCGACACGCTCGACTCGTTCTACGCGTGATCTTCAGACATCACAGCACCCGTTTGGCGCCCGGCAGCGATCGTACGAGGTAGGCCAGTCCCCAGCAGACCGGCAGCGCGATGACGGCCGCGACAGCGAACTTGACGATCGCGATCGCGTGCAGCCCGCTCAGCGCGTAGCCGATCGCGACCAGGACCAGCGGGTGGATGATGTACACGGTGAACGCCTGGGCCGACAGCCACTTGCCGCGCGGCCCCTGGTGGCTGAAGCGCTCCCTGAAGACCACGGTGAGCCCGATGATCACGCTGACCGCGAAGGCCGACTCCCAGGTGGCGGTCACGGCGGTCGACAGCACGCCCGTGGTGACCTGCGAGAGCGGCAGCAGCACAGCGCTCACCAGGGCCGCGATGCCGAACCCGAGCGGCCCCGCCTTGGCGGGCAGGGTCATGAACCAGCCGCGCCTGAAGGCGATGAGCCCGACCACGAACATGGCCGCGTACTGCGGCAGGAAGTACGGCGTCGGCAGCCCGAGCACCGGCACGTAGGAGCCGACGGGCACCGGGATACGCCACAAGGTGGTGGCCACCGACAGCCCGACGGTGAACAGCACGATCCAGCGCGCCCGCAACACCGAGTGCCGCACCCCGAACGGCGTCTCGACCGGCGCGCTGAAGCGCCGCCACAGCGCGTAGAGGGCGGCGAACACGATCAGCACCTCGACGAACCACATCGGTCCCGGATCCCACGACCCGATGTAGTACTGCCAGTACGGCAGCGAGGCGTAGTCGGAGCGGTAGGAGCCGATCGTCACCAGCGGCCGCAGCACGAGCAGGAAGACCAGCAGCGGGATGCCCAGCCGGATCAGGCGGTCCCGCAGAAATGGCTGCCTGCCCTTGCGGTCGTAGGAGCCGGGGGTGAAGAAGCCGGAGATCAGGAAGAAGAAGCCCATGAAGAACGCCTGGTCGAACACCACGAGGATGTCCAGCGCAACCCCCGAGGGGTCCTTGGCGGGCTCGGTGTAGAACCAGAGCGGGATGTTTCCGTAGGTGACCGCGACATGGTGGATGACGACCAGCGCGGTCAGCACGATGCGCAGGTTGTCGATGGCGAAGAGCCGCGTGGCAGTCCTCGGCTCGGTCTTCATTATTTGACAGCCCTCTCGAATAGGTCGGCCAGCTCTCTGGCGTGTGCGTCGAGGTCGTGGTCGGGATAGGTCACCCAGTAGCCGAACATGTTGTCGATGGCCGACGACATCGTGACGGCCATCACGCGGACGTCGAACGTCCTGAACTCCCCGGCGGCCTGGCCGGCGCGGTAGATCCGCTCCAGCCCCGCGTAGGTCTCCTCGTTGGCCTTGAAGCCGTAGCGTGGCCGGCCGTCCGCGGTGCGCAGGTTGTAGTAGATCTCGCCGAGCGCCCTGAGCTGCGTCCGGTGCGCCTTCATGTGCTCGGCGACCGCCAGGATGTACGTCCTGAGCAGGCCCGTGGCCGATTCCTGCCCCTCCATCCGGGCCCGCACGTGCTCGTCGATCGCGCTGTAGACCTGGTTGACGACCTCCTCCATCAACTCGTCCTTGCCGGCGAAGTGATAGGAGATGACGCCCTTGCTGATCCCGGCGTGCTGGGCGATCCGGGCCAGCGACGCCCCCGCGAACCCGGACTCGGCGATCACCTCGATCGCGGACGCGACGATCTGGGCCCGCCGCGCCTCTTCGATGAACGAACGCGCTTTCTGGCCGCTCGGTTCATTTTCTGACCGCATGGCCAAAATTTAACACATGCGGTCATCATTCGCGCATCGCCCTGGTCAGAGGCGAAGCCACCCCGCCCGGCCGTACCATCCGCCGCCCGCGGCGAGGTGGTCGGCGATGGCCCGCTCCAGCCGCGTACGGCGGGGCCACTCGGCGGGGGCCTCCGATCCGAAGACGAAGTCGAGCACGGCGCTGGTGTCGCACCGGTGCAGCAGGTGGAAGCGGCGCTGGAAGGCGACGATGTTGGAGCTCCCGGGCAGGTAGCCGGCGAGCTGGTCGTCGAGCAGCCACGAGTGGCACGTCGCGACGAGGAAGCGTTCCTCCGGGAAGCAGCGCGGGAAGAACTCCCTGGCCCGCTCGAAAGACGCGTCGCAGGCGGCGGGCGTGAGGGGGCCCTTGAAGTCGGGGATGTGCACGCCCAGCGCCGGATCCCCCGGCCCGGCGGGCAGCCCCGCCGCCGCGACGCCCTCGCCGGTCCTGGTGCCCATCCTGACCCGCTCGAACTGCAGTCTGCCCAGCTCGTACAGGATGCCGCGGGCGTGCCGCATGAACCACCTGGGGTGGTGCAGGCCACCGGTGCCGTGCCGCTTGCGGTGCGCGGCCATGTTGCGGCCCAGGTCGGCGAGCGTGGCCCGGGAGACCTCCTCTGGAACGCCGTGTCCGCGGTGATACCGCCTGGTGTACGGCAGGGCGGCGACGTACACGTGCACGAAGAAGTACGGGCCCAGCTCGGGCAGGTCGGGAAAGGCAGGGGGCGGGTCGAGGCTGCCCATGGCCGACACCAGCGAGCCGACACACCGTTCGGCCAGCCACCACAGCGGGCCGCCCGGCTCCGGCAGGGTGGTCAGGACGGCGCCGATGTCCTCGTGCGGCACGGCGAGCCTGACCAGCTCGTCCGCGAGGTCGTCGGGGAAGGCGATCTTGGCGGGACCGCCGGATTCGAGGTGGCCGAGTCAGTCGGGGTGGTCACGGAGCAGCGTCTCGAGGTCCATCGGCCTCAGCGTAGACGCGACTGGTAAACCGCTCTGGCCTGTCGCAGCACGGCCAGGTGGTCGACGAGCTGGTCGCGGTCGGCCAGCCTGGCGTGCTGCTTGATGAGGTCTTCCAGCAGGTCGAGCCAGTCGAGGCACCACCGCACGTCGGCTGGCGTGGCCACCGGCCTGCCGTCGACGTCCACGTACACGGGGCTGGTCAGGGCGTAGCCGGTGTGGTTGAGCGTGCGCGGGTGCGGGTCGCACAGGGCCTCGGCGATCACGTACGTGGGACGGTCGGTCTCCAGCTCGACCGTCACGCTCAGCACCTCCTCCTCGCCGCGCCAGTGGACCGTGGGCGGGCGCCCACCGGCCTCGGCCCACTCGCCGGGGCTGGTCGCGGGCTCCAGGCCGCGCACCTCGCCGCCCCACCGCTCGCCGGCGGGCAGGCGCTCCGCCCCGGCGCGGACGCCCTCCGCCGTACGGACGCGGACCGCCGTGACCTCCGGGCCGATGGCGGTGGCGGTGACCGTCAGCCGGTCGCCGCGGCACGTGTCGATCGTGTCGCCCGGTCCGTACCCGTCGACTGAGAGCTCCAGCCAGGGCCCGGTGGTGGCGAACGTACGGCCGGCCCGTACCGCCTCGGCGAACGACGCGGCGGTCAGCGCGCCCTCCACCTGGGCGTAGACGCGGGCCCAGCCGGGCGGGTTCGACTGGTTGCCAGCGCGGGTGAAGGAGATCATCGAGTCGGTGCCCGCCGTGACGGCCAGCCGGTTGCCCGCTCCGATCAGCCGCCGGTACACGGCCGCGCTCGCCGTGATCGAGGAGTGTGTCAGCACGTCGAGGCTGTCGACGAGCCCGAGCGCGGCGTCGGCGACCAGCTCCCTGGCGGCGCAGTTGCGCGGCGCGGGCCAGACGATGGACTTGGGCGAGTCGCAGTCGCCGATCGGCTGGTGGAACGGGTGGCTGTAGCCGACGAGCGCCCCCAGGCCGCGCAGCTCGCGCAGGCCCTCGGCGTTGGGCGGCCAGTCGGCGTCCCCGTCGAACCCGGTGTGGAAGCGCTCCGGCGCCGCCCGTGGCGCGAAGGCGTAGACGTGGCCGAGCAGGTCGTTGCGGTATTCGGCGCCCATCCTGGCCAGGTGGGTCGCGTCGGACCAGGGCAGGTCGGCGCCGCTCCAGTGGTCGAGCGCCGCCCGGTCGTAGACGCGGCTGCCCGACACGTTGCCGGCCACCAGGTTGAGCACATGCAGGTCCTCGCCGTGCTGCGCCGCCGCCGCGTCGGCCGGCAGGCCGACCACGTCACCGGCCCAGTTGAGGTGTACGTGCATGTCGCCGCCGTACCAGCCGAGGGCCGCGGCGTCGTAGATCCTGCGCGGGGCCAGCCGTACCAGGTGCTCCTCGCCCGGCTCCGGGGTGATCTCCGCGGTGGCCGTGCCGTACTCCATGCCCCTGGTCACCGTGACCGTCAGCGGCTCGGCCGGGACGCGCAGGACGAGGTCGTCGCCGTGGAAGTACGGGCGGCCGTGGAAGTCGTGGCGGTGCGGGGTCGCCTCGGGGAACCAGCCCTGTCCGTCGGCGCCGGCGACGCTCCACCGGCAGGGGAACCCGGCGCTCAGCCGTAACGTGGCCGCCGGGGCCGTCCTGGTCAGCCCGTCGATCGGCACAGGTGCTCCGTCGACGGTGACCGTGCTGTCGCCGTCGATCTCGACCAGCCAGGCGCCTCTCGGCGCGACGACCCGTTCGGCGCCGTCCACGACGACGGCGCTGGCGACGGCGCGCCGCGAGTCGACCAGCATCGCGAACCGCGGCGGTCCGGTGCGATCCGCACGGTCCGGCGGCCCGCCTGTCGCGGGGTCCGGCACAGCTTGGGGTACGCGGTCCAGCAGCGCGCGTGGCGTGCAGTCCAGCACTGCGCCGCCGAACGTCAGGCGCAGGGCGGCCAGGTGGGCGGGCAGTTCGCCGTCGAGCGCGTCGCGCAGGAGCTCGTCGAAGTCCAGCTCCGCCAGGCGGGTGGCGAGCAGGTCCTGGGTCTCACCGGGGTGACGCTCGGCGAGGCGGCCGTAGGCCAGCCGCCAGAACAGCTCCATCTGGGCGGGAGGCAGGACCCTGCGCCTGGCGAAGAGCTTGACGTAGTGGATCTCCGGCTCGCCCCAGGTGATGCCGTGCTCGCCGAGCAGCCGCCCGTACTCCGCCAATGCCCCTGTGACCGACTCCGGCAGCCCCGATTCCGCACCCATATGCCCCTCCGAGCGTTGGTGGGGGCAATAGTGACATGAATCACGTCACTGAGTGATTACGGGGCGTAGAAGCGGATGGGATATACCACCCAGCGGAGGAGGAATCTCAACCCGAGACCCACTCACCTATGCCGATCACCGGCGCGGGCGCTCGAAAGCGGACAGGAGACGGTCGGCGGCGAGGGCCGGTGTGAGGGTGCCCGCCAGGACGTCCCGCTCGACCTCCTCCGCGATCGCCGCCACCTCCGGCGCGTCCCGGAGCTCGGTCAGCAGCCGGTCGCGCACCAGCGTCCACGTCCACTGCACCTGCTGGCGGCGGCGCTTGGCGGCCAGGTCCAGCGACTTCTGGTGGGCCAGCACTTTGCGCCACAGCTCGTCGAGCCCCGCGCCCGTGAGGCCGCTGCAGGTGAGGACCGGCGGCGGCACGCTGTCGGAACGCAGCATGCGCAGCGCCCCCGCGAGCTCCCGCGCCGCCTTGCGCGCCGCGGGCTCGTGCTCGCCGTCCGCCTTGTTGACCGCGATGACGTCGGCCAGTTCGAGCACGCCCTTCTTGATGCCCTGCAGCTGGTCCCCGGTACGCGCCAGGCTGAGCAGCAGGAACGTGTCGACCATGTCGGCCACCGCCGTCTCCGACTGGCCGACGCCCACGGTCTCGACGAGCACCACGTCGAACCCGCCCGCCTCCACCACGACCATGGCCTCCCTGGTCGCCTTGGCCACGCCGCCCAGGGTGCCCGAGGTGGGCGAGGGCCGGATGAAGGCGGCGGGGTCCATCGACAGGCGGGCCATGCGGGTCTTGTCGCCCAGGATGCTCCCGCCGGTCCTGGTGGAGGAGGGGTCAACGGCCAGTACGGCGACCTTGTGGCCCTGGCCGGTCAGCATGGTGCCGAGGGCGTCGATGAAGGTGGACTTGCCCACGCCGGGCACCCCCGAGACACCCACCCGCGTGGCCCCGCCGGACAGCGGGGTGAGCTCGACCAGCAGCCGCTGGGCGAGCGCGATGTGGTCCGCTCTGGTCGACTCCACGAGCGTGATCGCGCGGGCGATCCAGGTACGCGAGCCTTCGCGCACCCCACGGGCATAGTCCTCCAGCGAGCGCACTCGCCCCCCTTTCTCAGGCTTGGTCAGCTTAACTTCCGACAGATCCTGACTTTTGGCGCTAGGGTGCTGGACGTCTATTCTCAGCTGTCACAGGAGTCACTCCGCTTATGCCCAATGTCGAACCCCTACGAGCGGGCGACCCGGCGGCGGTGGGGCGTTATCGGCTCGTCGGACGGCTGGGCGCGGGCGGTCAGGGCGTGGTCTACCTCGGCCAGGCGCGCAACGGGGCACCGGTCGCGATCAAGGTACTCCGCGAGGACATCGCGGGCGACGACCGCTTCGCCAAGGAGATCGCCGCGGCGCGGCGGGTGGAGCCGTTCTGCATCGCGCAGGTGCTCGACGCGTCGACCTCGGGCCGGCCGTACATCGTGACCGAGTACGTGGACGGCCCATCTCTCCAGCACGCGGGCCTGCACAGCGGGGCGCGGCTGCAACGGCTCGCGGTCGCGACGGCGACCGCGCTGGCCGCCATCCACCAGGCGGGCGTCGTGCACCGCGACTTCACGCCGTCGAACGTCCTGCTCGGACGGGACGGCCCGCGCGTCATCGACTTCGGCATCGCCCGTGCGCTGGTCTCGGGGGTGACCTCGACGAGCAGCATCGTCGGCACGCCCGCCTACATGGCGCCGGAGCAGCTGGCGGGGCAGGTGGTGGGGGCTCAGGCGGACGTGTTCGCGTGGGCATCGGTGATCGTTTACGCGGCGTCGGGGGTGCCGCCGTTCGGCGACGACTCGCTGCCCGCGGTGATCAACCGCATCGTGCACAGCGAACCGCAGGTGGGTGAGCTGCCTGAGCCGCTGCGTTCGGTGGTGCTGAGCTGCCTGGCCAAGGATCCGGCCCGCCGCCCGTCCATGCAGGACGTGCTGCTGCACCTGCTCGGCGGACAGTCCCGGCCTCCGACGCCGCCGGAACAGCCTGGATACGGGGCGGACCAGTCTGGGTACGGCGACTCTGGGTACGGCGACTCTGGGTACGGCGACTCTGGGTACGGCGACTCTGGGTATGGTGGCGCGCCCGAGCAGCCTGACTACGGTCCCGCGCCGGACCAGGCCGGATATGGCGCCGTACCGGACCAGGGCGCTACTCAGGTGAGCCCGCAGGCGGCCGGGGGCGAGGGCAAGGCGCGGCCCCGGCGGCGGCGCGTGAAGACCGTCGCCATCGCGGGCGCCTCCGGCATCTCGGTGCTGGCGCTGGGGGCGGCGATCGTGTGGCTGACCCCTTCGACGCCGCAGCCGAAGACCAAGAACCTGTCCGGCGCCTCCACGCCGACCCCGTCGGCCATCTCCCCCACGCGTACACCCCGCCCGAAGAAGACCCGCACGTCCCAGCCGTCCCCGGACCCCGCGAGCCAGAACGGCACCCCCAGCGCGGACCCGACGGCCACTTCCGTCGCGGGCGGGCAGCTCAAGGTCCGGTACGTCCGCGCCGGCGGCGCGCTCGACAACGGGTGCTACTCCGGTGGCCAGGTGACGCTCAGGGGGCTGGTCCAGCGCCAGGGCGATCCGCTGAACTTCAGCTTCGCCTGGGTCATCGACGGCAGGACGGTGTCGCGGTCGACGGCCACCATCCCGCAGGACGGCGAGCTGTACCTGACCTCGCCCCGCAACATCAACGGCAGCGGGAGCACCCACCTCGCGACCCTGCGGATCACCTCGCCCGTGGCCAGGCAGCGGAGCGTCTCCGTCACGCTGTGCCCGGGCGAGACGAACTGACGATGGCCGCGGAACCGCTCCTGCCGGAGGATCCCGGCGCTGTCGGCCCCTACCGGCTGGTCGGGCGGCTGGGCGAGGGCGGCCAGGGCGTGGTCTACCTGGCGCAGGCGCCGAACGGCGGTCCGGTCGCGGTCAAGGTGCTGCTGGACGGGCTGGTCGGCGACGACCGCTTCGCCAAGGAGGTCGCGGCGGCGCGGCGGGTGGAGCCGTTCTGCATCGCGCAGGTGCTCGATGCCTCGCTGGGCGCTCGGCCGTACATCGTGACCGAGTACGTCGAAGGCCCCTCGCTCCAGCAGGCGGGCCGGCACACCGGCGGCGACCTGCAACGACTGGCCGTGGCGACCGCCACGGCGCTGGCGGCCATCCACGCGGCCGGGATCGTGCACCGCGACTTCAAACCGGCGAACGTGCTGCTCGGACGGGACGGCCCGCGCGTCATCGACTTCGGCATCGCCCGCGCCACGGACTCCGCGCTCACGGTCACCAGTGGCATCGTCGGCACGCCCGCCTACATGGCGCCCGAACAGCTGGCCGGAGCGCCCGCCGGACCGGCGGCGGACGTGTTCGCGTGGGGGTCGGTGATCGTGTACGCGGCCGGCGGGGAGCCGCCATTCGGGCAGGACTCGCTGCCCGCCGTCATCAGCCGCATCCTCAACAACGAACCCCGGCTGGGGGACCTGCCGCGGTCGCTGCAGGCGATCGTGTACGCGTGCCTGTCCAAGGACCCGGCCCGCCGCCCGACCATGCAGGACGTGCTGCTGCGACTCCTCGGCGGCCAGTCGTCCGGTGCGACGGGCGCCGGACTCGGCTTCCCGCAGGCCGGAGCGCACGGCTCGATGGGCCCCGGACACGGACCGCAGGGTCCGCAGCCCACGGGTCCGATCGGGCCTGGGCAGGGCACGCCGAACGGGCCGGGCATGCCGGTCAGCGTCGGGAACGGCACGCAACCGGGTAGGCGGTCGGCCGGGCACAGGCAGGACACGGAGCAGGGGCAGGCGGCGGGGCGTGGGCGGGTGCTCATCCCGCTGTTAGCCGGGGGCGGGAGTGTGGCGATCATGGCGTCCATCGCCACCGCCGTGACGCTCGCGTTCCCGCCGGGCACGGGAACCCAGCCGCCCGCGGCCGCCTCCTCGCCCAAGACAGGCGTCCAAACCACGGACGTCACCCCCGCGAAGAGTCCCCGGCCGCGAAAGACCACCACCACCCGCAAACCTACGCGAAAACCCAGCGCGAGCCCCACCGTGAAACCCACGGCCAAGCCCTCGACGCAGCCCACGACCAGGCCCACGTCCTCCCCCGAACGCTCGACGCCCGCCCCTACCCGCACCACGAAGAAGCCCGCCGCCGCGAAGGCCAACCTCTCGATCCTCGGCATCACCGTCCACGGCGCCCATCCCACGAACGGCTGCCTCATGCCGCCGGTCAACTTCGACACCCAGGTGGAGACGGACAAGACCCCGGCGGGCGAGTACGGCGTGCTGAAGTACAACTTCGCCTGGCTCATCGACGGCAAGACCGTCATGCGGCGCGGAGGCCTGATCGGCCATGGGGAGTACACCGGCTGGGAGGGGTCGCTGGGCTACATGGTGAAGGAAGGCACGCACACGGTCACGTTCAAGTTGACGTCGCCGGTCGTCAAGAGCAGGTCCACGACGTTCTCCGTCTGCTCCATCGAAGACTGATGACGGAGCGGGACCCGACCGAGATCGGCCCGTACCGGCTGACCAGGCGGCTGGGCGCGGGCGGCCAGGGCGTGGTCTACCTGGGGTACGCCCCGGACGGCACGCAGGTCGCCGTCAAGGTGCTGCGGACGGGTTCGGCCCACGACGACCGGCTGGCCAAGGAGATCGCGGCGGCGCGGCGGGTGGAACCCTTCTGCATCGCGCAGGTGCTGGACGCCTCGCTGGGCGCCCGGCCGTACATCGTGACCGAGTACGTCGAAGGCCCGTCACTCCAGCAGGCCGGCCGGCACACCGGCGCGGGCCTGCAACGCCTGGCGGTCGCCACGGCCACGGCGCTGGCGGCCATCCACCGTGCGGGCGTCGTGCACCGGGACTTCAAACCGGCCAACGTACTGCTCGGCCCCGGCGGTCCCCGGGTCATCGACTTCGGCATCGCCCGCGCCGCCGGCTCCGCGCTCACGGTCACCAGCGGCATCGTCGGCACCCCGGCGTACATGGCGCCCGAGCAGTTGTCCGGGATCGCCGTCGGGGCCGCGGCGGACGTGTTCGCGTGGGCGTCGGTGATCGTGTACGCGGCCTCGGGGGTGCCGCCGTTCGGCAACGACGCGCTGCCGGCCGTCATCAATCGCATCCTCAACAACGAACCCCAGCTCGGCGACCTGCCGGACGGGCTGCGGCCGATCGTGTACGCCTGCCTGTCCAAGGACCCGTCCCGCCGCCCCACCATGCAGGACGTCCTGCTGCGACTCCTCGGCGGCACGGCGAACCCCCTGCCAGCGGCTCACGCGACAGGCCCCGGGCAGGGCGGGGGTGGGCATGCGGGTCACGGACCGGCCGGAAACGGGCATCCGGCCGCATACGGCGGGCCCGGACAACCTGGCCCGCCTGGTCCGTCTGGCCCGCCCGGTCTGCCCAGCGCGGCCGCAGTGGGGAACGGGGGCGCGCCCGGCTCGGGGCGTAACCGGGCGCTGGTCGTCGGCGGTGCGGCGGTTGGCGTGGTGGGAGTCGTGGTGGCGGCGACCGTCGTCTGGGCGCTGCCGTCCTTACGCCTGCCGAACATCATCGGCGCCTTAGCCACCCCCACCGTGACGCCCACCACCAGCCCCTCCCCCACAGGCGCTTCCCCCACAGGCGCTTCCCCCACCAAGACCACCGGAGCCAAAGGCAAGCAGTCCGCGACGCCCTCACCCGGCCGCAGGCGGCCTACGCGCGACACGAAGACCACAACGCCGACCACCGAACCGAGCGCGAAGCCCAGCACCACCGCGACCGCCACCAAACCCGCCACCAATTCCACCACCGAGGCGACGGCCGCGAGCGGCGGGGTTCGGTCCGTGACCCTGCGGCTGGAAGGCATCGACCTGGGCGGCTGCTGGCGCCACGACCTCAACGTGTACGCCGTCATAGCCGGCCCCAAAGGGCACGCCTTCACCTACCGCTGGCTCGTCGACGGCCAGAACCTGGGCCGCACCCCGGCCGAGACGCCGTACAAGGTCTACCTGCCGGCCGGGTCGTTCAAGACGCAGGGCAAGCACCGGGTCGCCTTCAACGTGGTCAGCGGAGGCAGCCGCCAGAGCGTCATCACCGTGAACATGTGCGCGATGGACCGGCTGGACTGAGGCCGGGTCAGTGCCCCAGGCGGGACGCGAGCTCCTCCAGCAGGTCCAGGGCGGCGTCGGCGATCACCGTACCGGGAGGGAAGATAGCCGAGGCGCCGGCGGCGCGCAGTTCGTCGAAGTCGCCCGGCGGGACGACGCCGCCGACCACGATCATCACGTCGTCCGCGCCCAGCGCCGCCAGTGCCTGCCTGAGCGCGGGCACCAGGGTCAGGTGCCCGGCCGCCAGCGAGGACACGCCGACGATGTGCACGTCCGCCTCGACGGCCTGCCGCGCCACCTCCTCCGGCGTCTGGAACAGCGGGCCGACGTCCACGTCGAACCCCAGGTCGGCGAACGCGGTGGCGATCACCTTCTGACCGCGGTCGTGTCCGTCCTGGCCCATCTTGGCCACCAGGATGCGCGGGCGACGGCCCTCGGCGCGCTCGAAGTCGGCGCTCGCCCGGCGTACCCGCTCGATGTTGGCGGCCGGGCCCGCCTCGTCGCGATACACGCCCGAGATGGTACGGACCTGCTCCGCGTGGCGCCCGAAGACCCGCTCCAGCGCGTCGGAGATCTCGCCCACGGTCGCCTTGGCGCGGGCGGCGTCGACCGCCAGTTTGAGCAGGTTGTGCTCGAGGCCGGGGGCGGGCTCGCCGGCGGCCTTCGTCAGGGCGTCGAGCGCGCGGGCCACGGCGCCACCGTCGCGTTCGGCCCGCAGTCTGCGCAGCTTGTCGAGCTGCTGCGCCCGCACGGCGCTATTGTCGACCTTGAGCACCTCGATCGGCTCGTCGGCGTCGGTGCGGTACTTGTTCACGCCGATCACGGGCTGGCGGCCCGAGTCGATGCGGGCCTGGGCGCGGGCCGCGGCCTCCTCGATGCGGAGCTTGGGTAGCCCGGCCTCGATGGCGCGGGCCATGCCGCCGGCGGCCTCGACCTCCTGGATGTGGGCCCAGGCGCGTTCGGCGAGATCGTGGGTGAGGCGTTCGACGTAGTAGGAGCCGCCCCACGGGTCGATCACCTGGGTGGTGCCCGACTCCTGCTGGAGGAGGAGCTGGGTGTTGCGGGCGATCCGGGCGGAGAAGTCGGTGGGCAGCGCGAGCGCCTCGTCGAGGGCGTTGGTGTGCAGGGACTGGGTGTGGCCCTGGGTGGCGGCCATGGCCTCGACGCACGTACGGGCGACGTTGTTGAACGGGTCCTGCGCGGTGAGGGACCAGCCGGAGGTCTGGGAGTGGGTACGGAGGCTCAGCGATTTCGGATTTTTCGCGTTAAATCCGGAAACGAGGTTCGCCCACAGGAGGCGGGCGGCCCGGAGCTTGGCGACCTCCATGAAGAAGTTCATGCCGATGCACCAGAAGAACGACAGCCTGGGCGCGAACCTGTCGACGTCCATCCCGGCGGCGACGCCTGCCCGCAGGTATTCGACCCCATCGGCCAGGGTGTAGGCGAGTTCGAGGTCACAGGTGGCCCCGGCCTCCTGGATGTGGTAGCCGGAGATGCTGATGGAATTAAACTTCGGCATCTTTTCGCTGGTAAACGCGAAAATATCCGAAATTATGCGCATTGATGGGCCTGGGGGATAAATGTAGGTATTGCGGACCATGAACTCTTTGAGGATGTCGTTCTGGATGGTCCCGGCCAGTTGCTCGGGCGCCACCCCCTGCTCCTCGGCCGCCACGATGTAGAGCGCCAGTACGGGCAGGACCGCACCGTTCATGGTCATTGACACCGACATCCGGTCGAGCGGGATCCCGTCGAACAGTTGCCGCATGTCATAAATCGAGTCGATCGCCACCCCGGCCATGCCGACGTCACCGGCGACCCGCGGATGGTCGGAGTCGTAGCCCCGGTGCGTGGCCAGGTCGAACGCCACCGACAGGCCCTTCTGCCCGGCGGCCAGGTTGCGGCGGTAGAAGGCGTTGGAGTCCTCGGCCGTGGAGAAGCCCGCGTACTGGCGGATCGTCCAGGGCTGGTTGACGTACATGGTCGGATAGGGCCCGCGCAGGTACGGCGCGGCGCCCGGATAGGTCCGCAGGAAGTCGAGCCCATCGAGGTCATCGGCCGTGTAGACCGGCTTGACCCCGATCCCCTCGGGCGTCTCCCAGACCTCGGCGGCATCTACGGCGGGCTGAGCGGGCTCGGTGGGGGTCGGGTCGGTCAGTGGGATGGCCGAGAAGTCCGGGATCATCGCGTCACCTCCAGGTCGTCGAAGGTCGTCCGGAGCACGGCGAGCGCGTCGCACCCGGCGTAGAGGCAGTCGTCGACGCCTTCGTAGCTCCCCTTCCCCGCCAGCCAGATCTTTCTCGCGCCCGCCCGTCTCAGCGCGGCGGCGACCGCCTCGGCGTGCAGGCCGTACATCTTGTCGCTGGAGCACAGGCAGGCCACGTCGCTGCCGCTGACGGCGAAGGCGGTGGCGATCTGGTCGGGGTCGGTCCCCGGCCCGGCGGTCTGGATGGCCAGGCCGCCCGCCTGGAACAGGTTCGCGGCGAACGCGGCGCGGGCCGTGTGGGCGGCGACGGGCCCGAAGGTGGCCAGGAACACCACGGGACGCTCCGGCTGCGCGTCGGCGAGATCCCGCAGCGCCTCGAACTCCTGCGCGTACCGAATCCGCGGCAACCCCTCCCCCACGAGCGCGCCCCCATTCCCAGGGCTCTCCCCCGCGAGCGCGCCTCCGTCACTCGGGCTCCGGCGGACCGGTTTCTCGTCGAGGTGGGGGAATTCGCTCACGCCGGTGATCGGGAAGCGCCGGTGGGCGATGTCGTCGGCGCGGCGTTCCCTGGTCGCCGCGATCCGCTCGGCGACCAGTCCGGAGGCCGCCGTGATCCCCCCGGCGGCCTCGATCTCCTGGAACCAGGCCCAGGCACGGTCGGCCAGGTCGGCGGTGCGGCGCTCGACATACCAGGAGCCGGCCGCCGGGTCGGCCACCCGGCCGGCCCCGGCCTCCTCCAGCAGCAGCGCCTGCGTGTTGCGCGCCATCCGCCGGGCGAACGCGTCCGGCACCCCCAGGCACGCGTCGAACGGCTGCACGGTCACCGCGTCCGCGCCCCCCACCCCGGCGGCGAAGCAGGCGATGGTGGTGCGGAGCAGGTTCACCCAAGGGTCGCGGGCGGTCATCATGGCGGAACTCGTCACCGCGTGCTGCCGCTGCCCGCCGTCCGCCGCCCCGCACACCTCGGCCACTCGTGCCCAGAGCGTACGGGCGGCCCGCAGCTTGGCGATGGCGGCGAACTGGTCGTCGGTGACGGCGTAACGGAACTCCAGCTGCCCGAACGCCTGCTCGACGGTGAGCCCCGCATCGGTCAGCGCGCGCAGGTGCTCGACGCCCAGCGCGATCGAGCAGCCGAGTTCCTCGGCGTCGCTCCCACCCGCGTCGTGGTACGGCGTGGCGTCCAGCAGGACGGCCCGCATCCCGGGGAAGCCTTCCGCGCACCGCGCCGCCAGCTCGGCCGTCGTATCCCGGCCGGCCGTGCCGATCGAGGCTCCCAGGTTGCCCGTCGGCGAGACGCCGCGCTCCGCCGCCAGCCCGAACAGGGTCTCGGCGGCCTCCCGTACCTCGGGCCCGGCCTCCAGGACGATCGGCGCAAGGTCCAGAAGGACCTCCCGCAGCAGGTCGGGGAGCCGCCCGACCGGGATCGCGCCGGCGCCCAGGACCAGCCAGAGCGAGGTGACACCGTGCTCCAGATCGGCCAGTACGGCCTCCGCGTCGGCCACGGCGTGCCGCTGCCGCACATCCCACCCGGCGCGCGCCCCAGGAGCGCCCTTCCTCAGGATCTTGGGGAGATCGGCGGCGTCGTAGAGCGGCGCGAGCGTCACCCCGTCGTACGTGATGCTGGACAGCGTCTCTTCGGGCGACCCGGCTTCGACACCCGTCTTACGCAGGACCTCAAGCGCCAGCGCCCGCCAGTCATCCCGATTGGTGGGGGGAAAACCCGCTACCAGATGCATGTTCGGATAGTAGGCGTTGCCCTGTTAGGCGAGGAACCCCGGGTTCGCCCCTGACCGACCCCACTGTCAGGGCAGCGGTGCCTCCCAGCTCAGCCGCCAGGTGGTCGGACCGACGATGCCGTCGTCGTCGATGCTCACGCTGCGCTGGAAACGACGGCACACGTCGCGCGAGTCGCTGCCGTAGGCGCCGTCGACCTCGATCTCCAAGCCGCGTACCTTCATCTGCTGCTGCCACGTACGTACGTCCTCGCCCTGCATCACGGGCGGGTACTTCAGCAGCCGCCCGGGGAACGGCGGCGCCGTCGGCACCTCGGGCCCACCGCCGCCGCCACCCGGCCGGGGCGCGCCGCGCTTGACCCACGCGTAGAGCGGCTCGCCCGGGCAGTCGGTCGAGTAGCCGTCCCGGTGTCCCTTGATCTCCTTGCCCGCCTTGCCGCGTTCCCGGACGTACTCGACCGCGTCCAGGATGCCGTTGAGCAGGCCGTCGGGCGGCTCCACCAGCCCGGCGTTGCCGACCAGGCCGAGCACGGCGTAATGGCCCGAGTTGAGCCCGGCCCCATTGGCCGCGGGTAAGTGGTGCAGCCCTCGCCCCTCGAACACCTTTTGATGCGGACACGCCACGAACGAATAGCCGATGTCGATCCAGCCGTTGCCGTCCATGTGATAGCCCTGAATGGACTGCACCAGCGACACGCAGCCCGCGTGGTCGGCGACGATGCCCGGTTCGACCCGGCCGCCCGTGTAGTGGACCTTTACTCCTTTGGTGGAGTCGAGCTGTGTGTAGTCACCGTGCGGGGCACGGGCGTGCCAGTCACGCCGCAACACGAGGTCGATGGCCACCTTGAGGTCTCCGGGTGGTAGGGGAAATGTGACCACTGAGCGTAGCCCGGAGTACGCGGAAAGGTCGGTAGATCTGGATTTTTTGGTGTTCTTAGGGTCTGATCACCCTTTTGTCGGTGACGATCGCGGTGATGAGGTCGTGCGGGGTCACGTCGAACGCCGGGTTCAGCGCCCGCGTGCCCTCGGGCGCCACCCGCATGCCCCTGATGGAGACGATCTCGTCGGCGCCTCGGTCCTCGATCTCGATCTGCCGGCCCGAGGGGGTGGCCTGGTCGATGGTGGTCTCTGGCGCGACGACGATGAACGGCACCCCGGCCCGTTCCGCGCCGAGCGCCAGCGCGTACGAGCCGATCTTGTTGGCGGTGTCGCCGTTGGCGGCGATGCGGTCGGCGCCGATGAGCACCGCATCGATGTCCCCCTTGGCCAGCAGGTACGGCCCGGCGGAGTCGGCGACGAGCCGGTGCGGCGCGCCCATCCTGCCGAGCTCCCACGTGGTGAGCCGGGCCCCCTGCAACAGCGGACGGGTCTCCAGGGCGAGCACCTCGGCCAGCCGGCCGCGCTCGTGCAGCGTCTGGACGACGCCGAGCGCGGTGCCCCGTTCGACGGCCGCCAGACCGCCGGTGTTGCACACGGTCATGATGCGCAGCCGGTCGCCTTCGAGCAGGTCGGCACCGCGCCGGCCCATCGCCTCGCACGCGGCGATGTCGTCGTCGCGAATCCGCAGCGCGGCCTTGAGCACGGCCTGCGGCCCCTTGGGCAGGTGCGCGGCGGCCTGGTCGACGCCCCAGGCGAGGTTCACGGCGGTGGGCCGGGCCGCGCGCAGCCTGGCTATGGCGTCCTGGTCGCCGGCCGCCAGCACGACACCGAGCGCTCCGGCCACGCCGAGCGCGGGCGCCCCGCGTACGGCCAGCCGCCGGATGGCGTCGATCAGGTCCGCGACGGTCTCGATCCGCACCATGACGCACTCGTCCGGCAGCCGCGTCTGATCCACCAGCTCGACCGCGCCGTCTACCCAGTCAATCGTCCTCACGCCCAAACCGTAGCCTTCCGGGCAAGTCCGCGCCGTCACCCGGGTTCAGCGTTCGGCCAGGACGATCACCGCGTCCTGCCGGTTCAGCACGATGGGCTGGGACTTCGGTGGGTTGAGGACGATGCCGTAGTGCGGCGGGATGTTGAGCGCCGAGCTGTCGCGATAGCCGATGGCCGTCTCACCTCTGCGGCGTGCCGCCTCGATGACCGTCGAAAAGGTGACCCGTGTACCCGAGGCCACGTACGAGCCGGCGGGGCGCGGGTAGATCTCCGAACCGCGCGAGTCGAACAGGTAGCCGAACACGTCCGCCAGGTGCCGGTTCTCCGCCAGCTGGGCCAGCAGGAGACCGATCACCGTGTCGCTGATCACGATGTCGTCGGCCTCGGTCACCTCCGCGAGCGCGCGGTTGTTCTCGTCGTGCATCTCGCTGACGATCGAGTAGTGCTCGCCCATCGCGCTCTGCATGTCGCGCAGCTGCAGCAGCGTCATGAGCGTGCGGGTGTCGGCGTGGTGCGGCTTGAAGCGGTCGTCCGACAGGACGATGACGTGCTGGAAGAGGCCGACGCCGAGGGATTCGAGCGCGTACCGGTCCGTGGTGTCGCATTCCTTCACATTCACGGTGAGGTTGACCAGGTCCGCGAGGCCGGTCCCGGCCTTGGGGTGATCGGCGGCGATCTCCAGGACGGAACCGGGGGCGACGTAGGCGTCAAGGTAGTGGACGATCTGGTCGGCCCGGCCGTTCCAGTTGAGCAGGAGCGTGCGCTCGGGTTCGAGCGGGGAGCCGCCGGCGACGGCGATCGCGCTCTCGTCGAGGGTGGGCTCACCGGTGGCGAGCCGGATGGCGGAGTCGTCGTGGGCGATGACGATGATCTGATCGGCGGCCTCGATGACGGTGTCCATGGGCGGGTTCAGGATGACTCCGGTGGGTCGGCGCAGGCCGATGACCGTGGCCGTCTCGTAGGCGTGCAGTGCGTCGCCGTACGTGCTGGCCACCAGCTCCGTCCCGGCGCGCAGGTAGATCTCGCCGCCGTCGAAGTTCAGCAGGTCCATGCAGACGACGGACATGCCCGACTGCCGCGAGGACTGGACGATGAGCCGGGCGGCGGTGTCGTCGGAGTCGACCAGGTGCACGTCCTTGCCGCCGGCCAGGCGGGCCGCGGCGATGTTGCGGCTGGCGGCGATGGCGGCGACCACCGGCGGCCGGGTGCCCTGGCGCTTGGCCAGGGCGAGCAGGATCTTGATGACGTGCGCGTCGGGGTCCTCGCCGTCGGGTGAGAGCACGACGACGGACCGGGCGGCGGCCAGGTTCATCAGGTTGAGGTCACGCGACTCGGTGGGCCGTCCCGTACGGCAGACCAGGCGGGTCCTGCCCAGGTCGCCGATGTTCTCGCGGATGTCCTCCTCCATGGCCAGCTTGTCGCGTTCGGCCAGTACGGCGATGACCGAGCCCGGCTGGCTGGCGTGTGCCTTGACCAGCTCGGCGACGATGGTGAACACCTGGTCCGACCAGCCGAGCACCACCGTGTGCCCGGACTCGACGATGCGGGAGCGGCCCCTGCGCAGCCGGTCCACCTTCTGCTTGAGGCCGTTGGACAGCAGGCCGACGAGCATGCTGACGACGAAGATGCCGCCGAGCGACCCGGCGAACATCACCGCCATATAGGCGACCGACCCCTTGTCGCTGGCGACCTTGCTCGGGGTGAGCGCGTGCATGAGCGCGATCCACATCACGTGGCCGGCGCCGCCGACGCCCTCGGGCTCCTCCGGAGCCAGCCAGAGAGTGAGCCCGGCGACCACCACGATGAGCCCGACCGACACCACGGCCAGCCAGCCGATCAGTGAGGCCGTGCCCTTCGACATGGTGTTGTCGAACCAGTACCGCGCCCGCTCGCGGAACGTCACCCTCGCCACCCAGAAACCCCCACGTACGCAGTGATTCGATCAAGGACACTTTCGATCGAGGACACAAGGTACCGGGCTATCTATACGAATGCATGGTGAGCGGTAACGTATCCGCCATGGCGACCCCCCTGGCCCCGGACGACCCGGCGTCGCTGGGCGCGTACCGCCTGGCCGGGCGGCTCGGCAAGGGCGGGCAAGGCGTCGTCTACCTGGCGCACTCCCGCGACGGCGAGGCGGTCGCGATCAAGCTGCTCAGCACCGGTGACGAGGAGACCCGCGCGCGGCTGGCGCGGGAGCTCGACGCGCTGGAAAGCATCGCCTCCTTCTGTACGGCGCGCGTGCTGGACGCCTCGATCGACGGGCCGCGGCCCTACGTCGTGAGCGAATTCGTCGAGGGGCTGTCGCTGGCCGAGCGCGCCCGCGAACGCGGCCCGCTGCGCGGCGGCGAACTGGAACGCCTGGTGGTCGGCACGGCCACGGCCCTGGCCGCCATCCACGCGGCGGGCATCGTGCACCGCGACTTCAAGCCGGCCAACGTCCTGCTCGGCCCGGACGGGCCCCGGGTGGTGGACTTCGGCATCGCCAGAGCGGAGGGCACGGCGACGCTGACCTCGGGACTGATCGGGACGCCCGCCTACCTGTCGCCAGAGCAGATCGCCGGCTCACCCGCCTCCCCCGCGTCGGACGTGTTCGCGTGGGCGGCGACGATGGTGTTCGCGGCGACGGGTCGCAGCCCGTTCGGCGCGGACACGGTGCCCGCGGTGCTGCACCGGGTCCTGCACGCCGACCCGGACCTGTCGGAGCTGCCGCCCCGGCTGCGGGGGCTGATGGCGTCGTGCCTGGCGAAGGACCCAACGCACCGGCCCACGGCCCGCGACCTGATGGTCTCTCTGGTCAATCCCACGTCGACCCCGCCCGCCCCTGCGCCGGGCGTCCCCGCCGGCCAGGCCACCGGGAGGCCAGGTGCCATAGGACTTCAGGGTCAGGTCGCCGGGAGGCCGGGCGTCCCCGCCGGATCCCCCGATTCGGGCGCGGGGGAACGTACGGGACCGCGAGTTGCGGCGCTCACCACAGACGTCTCCAAGCGGAACCGCTCGCATGGCCTGCTGCTCGGCGTGGTGGCGGCCGTGCTCGCCCTGGGGGCGGCGGGCGGCACCCTCCTGTGGATCAACCGCGCCCCGACCGGCACCACGACCCAGACATCCTCGACCCCCGCACCGAGCCAGAGCACCACCGCCCAGGAACCCACGACCACTCAGGAACCCACGAGCACCGCTCAGGCGACCGCCACCGAGAAGCCGGCTCAAAGCGGCTCGCCGAAGATCCCCGCCGCATTCGCCGGCAAGTGGTCCGGCCGCATCACCTCCACGAACCCGCTCGACTCCGAGGGCGCCGCCATCACGATCGACCTGAAGACCGGGCAGCCCACCGCCCAATGGTCGGAGAAGAACAGCGCTGCCAGCTGCACCGGCAAGATCACACTGACGCAGACAGCTGGGACGAAGCTCACCTTCTCCCTCCAGCCCGACACCGGCGACTGCATCGCCGGAACGGTCTGGCTCACGCTCGACGGCGGCAAGGTCACCTACGTGTGGCGCGACGTACCTGGGCTCGGCATGGTCGAGGAGACCGGAGATCTGAGCAAGGGCTGACACCCGGAGCGCCAGCAATACCTCTGGAATTGCGCAAATGCCGTCGACAGACCGGGCCGCGAACCTGGATCATTACTGTTATGTCTGTGATTAAGGAGGTGCCGTTCCCCAGCCCGGACTCCCCTGAGCTCCCGATGAACATCTGGATCGACGACGCCGACTCCGCCATCGACGTCATCGACGCTCTGGCCTTGTCGCCGTTCGCGACCGGCGTCCAGCCCTGGTCCCGCCTGGCCAACCTGGAACGCGTACGCCCCGACGCCGCCCTCCGCCCCGAGCAGGGCAGGACCGTACGCACCGCGCAGGTGCAGGACGGCTCCGTGTCGAGCCTGATCTGCGGCGACGGCTGGACCCTGCGGGTCATCCGGCACCGCAACCGCACCGCGACCGTCAGCGTCACGGCGGTCAGCGACGAGCTCGCCCGCTCCGTGCTGAAGGAGTGCACCGAGGGCGCCGAGGAGCCGGAGCCCGACACCGACCACGTCGAGATGGGCTTCTGGTGGCGTGGCGCGCACGGCGGCACCCGCTCCGAGAAGCCGATCACCGCTTCGCCCTGGGATGAGATCAGCGGCAACTACTCCGCCCGCGTACGCCACTCGCTCGACGGCCTGATGGCGGTCACCCCGGCCGACATCGGCGGGCGCCTCGTCCTGCTGCACGGCCCGCCGGGCACGGGCAAGACCACGCTGCTGCGCTCGCTGGCCAAGCAGTGGCAGGACTGGTGCCAGGTGGACTGCGTACTCGATCCGGAGCGCCTGTTCAACGAGCCGGGCTACCTGATGGAGGTGGCGGTCGGCTACGACACCGACGAGGAGGCGCAGCGGTGGCGGCTGCTCGTGCTGGAGGACTGCGACGAGCTGATCAGCTCCTCCGCCAAGGCCCAGACGGGCCAGGGGCTGTCGCGGCTGCTGAACCTCACCGACGGCCTGCTGGGACAGGGCCGTGACGTGCTGGTGGCGATCACCACGAACGAGGACCTGACCCGGCTGCACCCCGCCGTCGTACGTCCGGGCCGGTGCCTGGCCCAGATCGAGATCGGCCCGCTGACCAGGAACGAGGCGGTCGGCTGGCTCGGCTCGTCCGAGGGCGTCGGCCTGTCGGGCGCCACGCTGGCGGAGCTGTACGCGCTCCGCTCGGGCCGCGCGATCCCCCCGCCCACCGAGGGCGAATCCACCGGCCTGTACCTCTGACCCCCCACCCGCGCCACCCCACCGACCACACCGGGCCACCGGCCGAGACGACATGCCTCGGCCGGTAATCCCGCCCACTGAGCCGAGCGGGCATGCCAGGCGGGCGGATCAGGCGAGCCGGGTGTGGAGGCGGCGCGCTTCGCGGACGAAGCCGCTGCTCCCCTTGCGTCGTGCGATCTCCGCGACACACGGCAGCTCACCCCGCGCCCCCGCCCACGACGCGGCCCGTAGGGCGAAGCCGAGCGCCTGCGTGTGGGCGGTGCGCGCCCGCTCCCCGGGACCCGGCAGGTACACGTCCAGGAACCCGGCCACCACCTCCCACACCTCCCGATGCGCCCCATGCCGAGCCGCGCTCTCCAGCGACTCGACCACCGCGCTCAGCTTGTACCAGGCCCTGCGCAACAGCAGCGCGAGCTGCCGCCCCAACTCGGCAGCGGGCAGGTCGCCCCGCGCGGCCATCTCGACCAGTACCCGGACCCCCTCATTGGGCTGCTTCCCACCCGCCCAGGAGTCCCGTTCGACCAGGAAGTACGCCAGGAGCAGCGCGATCCCCTCACCCGCCGGCCCACCATTGCGGGCCAGCGCCCAGAGCATGTCGGGCTCCACTCCGGGCGCGTTCCAGTGATAGAGCAGGAACGGCAGGCAGTGCAGCGCCACCGCCTCCCGGTCCGACGGCAGAACGGCGGGCCACCACGGCAGGTAGACGCCGTGACCGTCCCGCCGCGACGCGTCCGGATCGTCGAGCAGATCACGAAGCGGTCCGAACCCGCCGTACGGGAGGGCGATCCTGGGCACGAGGTCGGGATGCTTCCCGCCAGCGGGCTCGCGGTCACCGGTGTAGGTGGTGGAGCCGCGAGTCCACTCGACGGCGGTCACCGGCACGGGCCGACCGCCGTTCATCCAGCGTGCGGCCGTGACTCCCGCCGCGGACGTCAGCCCGCTCGCCCGCGCCGCCACCTCGGGCGCGACTGAGCGGGGCAGTCGCAGGAGCGCCTGCCACAGGTCGGCGTCCATGACCTTGGCGCCGGTACGTTCGTAGCCTTCGAGCCGGTCGACCAGCACGCCGGGATCCAGGTGCCCGGTGCCACTCGTGGGGGTCGCCAGCAGGTACGGCGGCAGCGTGCCCGCCCGCAGCGCGGCGTGGACCTCGGCCCAGCGCCGCAGCAGGAACAGGTGCGGCGGCGACACCCGCACGGGCGACGGCAGCAGCGACGACGACCGGCCGAGCCAGGTCTCGGGCGTGACGATCTGCCTGGCCATCGCCTCGGACCACTGGTCCAGGTAGCGCCACTCCGGCTGCACGTCCAGGCGGGTCGGCCAGCTCGTCCAGCGGGCCAGGACGGAGCGGAGCAGGTCACGGTCGTCGGTGCAGAACCGGACGAACCCCTCCAGCCACCGCTCGGCGCCCCGCCAGTCCTCGCGCTCGGGGAAGGCGCCCAGTTCCCGGATGTCACCGATCAGCGGGAAACCGGCGTCCTCCTGGGGAGACGCGGGCAACGGCACGGGCATGAAGCAGTCGTCGTCCTCGTCGGCCGCCACCTCACCGCCGTACACCAGCACGAGTTGTTCGCCGAGGTCCGGCGGGAGCAGCCCGAGCGCGTCACGGATCACCTCGGCGCCCACGGAGGTGAATCGGGCGGCGTGCTTGAGCGCGAGCCGTACGGCCCGCTCCTGGAGGTCGGGGGCGTCGCACGCGAAGGCGTACGCCAGGGCCGGCGCGTAGTCGTCGGCATCGTCAGCGGCGTCGCGGACGGCCTGGTCGAGCCAGCTCAGCCCGATCGCCACCAGCTTGCGCTCGGGCCTGAACAGCAGCGCCTGCAGGGCCTCGGCCACGTCGGCGGGGTCGAGCGTGTCGAGGCGGCGCAGGTGCCGCAGCGCCAGCTCGGCGACCGCAGGTGGCGCGGCGGGCAGCAGCCGCAGGTAGTCGTGGGCCCGCGCCGCGACCTCGGCGTGGGCGGGCTCGACGAGCTCGTGCAGCCGGGCGAAGAAGCGCAGGTCAGCGACCTGGCCGCCGCGCAGGAAGCGGCGGAGGCAGCCGTCGAGCAGCAGCTCCCGGTCGATCATGCCTGGGCGCACGATCTCCGCGATCTTGACCGCGTCACGGGTGGCGATGGCCTCCTCGACGACCTCCCAACCGCTCACGCCCTGTCCTCCAACCTGAGCAGGCCGCCGAAGAATCTGGGGTGGGTCCGGGGGCCGGGTAACGCCGCCCCACCGGAGGTCGAGAGAGCGGGTCTGCCGTCGGTCAGCAGGGAGGGTCGGGCGTAGGAATACGCCTGCACTGCTTGAGTCATGGCCGGAACATTAGAGATCACCACCGACAAGATCACCGCAGTACGTAAACCTTCCGATGCGCGACAACCGGTACGAAACCACAATGGGTCCGGTGCTCACCGTGGACCCGGCCCGCGTCGCCTTCGCCCGCTTCGCCGTGCCCGCCACCCCATTGACCTCATGGACCAGCCCGGAACACCCGATCGGCTTCACCGCGACCCAGCTCGTCCCCTCGTGGACAGCGCGGACCCCGCCGGGCACGTGGATCGAGGTGGAGCTGCAGGTCAGGCTCGCGACGGGCGAGCAGTCGAAGTGGTACGTCATGGGCCATTGGGCCGAGCACGACGAGATCCGTACCTCCTTTCCCGGCCAGGGTGACGAGGACGGCGACGTGGCCGTCGACACGTTCGTGGCGCGCCGGCCGGTCACGGCCTACCGGGTGCGGGTCACGCCGCACGGCGCGGGCGCGCGCGTGGACTGCCTGGGCGTGATGGCCTCCGCCCTCTCTCAGAGTCCCCCTGTCCCGAGCCTTCCGGGTACGGCCGGAGCCGTCGAGCTGGTGGTGCCCCGGCACTCTCAGTACACGCACACCGGTCACCATCCGGAGCTGGACGGCGGGGGCGCCAACTGGTGCAGCCCCGCCTCGGTGGCGATGGTCCTCGGTTTCTGGGGCCGCGGCCCCGGTCCCGAAGAGCTGGCCTGGGTGGTGGCCGGTGACCCGAGTCCTGTGGTCGATCACGCCGCGCGTGGCACGTTCGACCACAGTTACCAGGGGACCGGCAACTGGCCGTTCAACGTGGCCTACGCGGGCCGTTTCGGGCTGGCCGGGTTCGTGACCAGGCTGCGGTCGGCCGCCGAGCTGGACCTGTTCGTGCGGGCGGGGATCCCGGTGATCGTGTCGCTGGCGTTCAAGGCGCACGAGCTGCCGGGGGCCGGCTACTCCTCGGGCGGGCACATCATGGTCGTCACCGGTTTCACCGCCGAGGGCGACGTCGTCGTCAACGACCCGGCCGCGCCGAGCGACGCCGACGTGCGCCGGGTCTATCCGCGGGCCGCGTTCGAGAACGTCTGGCTCCGGAGCTCGGGCAGCGGCGGCATCGTGTACGTCCTCCACCCGCCCGAGCGTTCCTTGCCCCCTTCCGATGGCAATTGGTGAGATATGAGCATTCGACCGATCGACGTGGCCCGTACCGACGGCGGCCCCCAGTGGGTGGAGGCCGTCGCCACGCCCACCGGACTGGAGGTCTGGTGGGACGAGCCACGCCCGCACGAGGGCGGCCGGCGCTGCGTGGTGCGCCGCCTGCCGGACGGCTCCCTGGTCGACGCTCTGCCTGAGGGGTGGAACGCGCGCAACCGCGTGGTCGAGTACGGCGGGCGGTCCTGGCGCCCGCTGCCCGGCGGCGGCCTGGTCTTCACCAACTGGTCCGACCAACGCGTCTACCGCCTGGACGGCCCACCCACGACCGGCGAACCCGTGGCCGCCCCGCCCGCAACCGGACAACCCGTAGTCGGGGAGCCCGTTGCGCTCACGCCTGAGGGGACGGCGCGCTACGCCGACCTCTACCTGCCACCCGGCCGGGACGAGGTGTGGGCCGTACGCGAGCGGGACGACGTGCGCGACCTGGTCGCGGTGCCACTCGGCGGCGGCCCGCTCAGAGTGATCACCAAAGCCCAACATTTCCTGATGAACCCCCGTATTTCCCCCGACGGCGGATATGTCGCCTGGATCGGCTGGGACCACCCGAACATGCCCTGGGACGGCACCGAACTCTGCCTAGCCCCCCTCGACCAGGACGGAACCGCCGGGCCGTACCAGGTGATCGCGGGCGGCCCGGCGGAGTCCGTGATCCAGGCGGAGTGGCGCGACGAGCGCACCCTGTACGCGGTCGCCGACCCGAGCGGCTGGTGGAACATCCACCTCGTCGCCCGCGACGGCTCCGGCGCCCGCAACCTCACCCCGATGGCCTCCGAGGTCGGCACCGCGCCCTGGAAGCCCGGCAGCACCTACTTCGCGATCACTGGCGACCGTCTGGTGCTCGTGCACGGCACTCCCGACCGCCGCCTCCTGAGCGTCCTGGATCTGGAGAGCGGCGACCTGCGCGAGATCGGCGGCGAGGCGACGTACTGGGCGCCGACGATCTCGGCGGCAGGGGGCAGGGCGGTGGCGGTGTCCGCCACTCCGTACACGCCCACACGGGTGACCGTGGTCGACCTCGACGGCGGCGCGCACGAGGCGGTGTCGGCGCCGAAGCCGCTGCCCGACCGGGCGCTGCTGCCGACGCCCGAGACGGTGACGATCGAGGGCGTGCACGCGCACCTGTACCACCCGGCCGGGGTTCAGGGGCCCGCGCCGTACGTCGTCTTCGCGCACGGCGGGCCCACCGGCAATTTCACGATGACCCTCGACCTGGAGGTCTCCTACTTCACCAGCCGGGGCCTCGGCGTGGCGGAGGTGAACTACGGCGGCTCCACCGGCTACGGCCGGGCCTACCGCGAGCGGCTGCGGCACCAATGGGGCGTGGTCGACGTGGCCGACTGCGCGAAGGTGGCGCGCGGGCTGGTCGAGCTGGGCCGGGCCGACGCCGCCAAGATCGCGATCCGCGGCGGCAGCGCCGGTGGCTGGACCACGGTCGCGGCGCTGGTGCACAGTGACGTGTTCGCGGGCGGCGTCGCGCACTACGCGATCACCGACCCGGAGAGCTGGGCGGCCGAGACGCACGACTTCGAGTCGCGCTATCTCGACGGCCTGATCGGGCCGCTGCCCGAGACCCGCCAGCGCTACACCGACCGCTCGCCGCTGCTGCACGCGGCGCGGGCATCCGGACCGTGCCTGATGCTGCACGGCCTGGAGGACGCGATCGTGGACGTGGGCCAGGCCGAGCGGTTCGTCGCCGAGCTGGATCGGCACGGCAAACAGTGGGCCCTGCTCACCTTCGCCGGCGAGCAGCACGGCTGGCGCCGGGAGGAGACCATCGTCGCGGTGCTGGAGGCCGAGCTGGCCTTCTATGGACTGATCTTCGGGTTCGAGACGCCCGAGGTGGCACCGCTCACGCTGAAGGGACGGTCGTGAAGAGCGTCGGCGAGATCTGCTCGGACCTGATCAGGTTCGACACCTCCAACCCGGGGTCGGGCGAACGCCCGGCGGCCGAGTACGTGGCCACGCTGCTGGCCGACGCCGGACTGGAGCCGGTGGTGTTCGAGTCGGCGCCGAAGCGGACGACCGTGGCCGCCAGGATCGACGGCGACTCTCGCGACGCGCTGCTCGTCCATGGCCACCTCGACGTGGTGCCCGCCGACCCGGCCGAGTGGCGGATGCACCCGTTCTCGGGCGAGATCGTCGACGGCTGCGTCTACGGCAGGGGCGCGGTCGACATGAAGGGGTCGTGCGCGATGACGCTCTCGGCCGTGCTCGGCATGGCGGCGCGCGGCCTGCGGCCCAAGCGCGACCTGGTGCTGGCGTTCCTGGCGGACGAGGAGGCAACGGGCGACTACGGCTCGCGGCACGCCGTCACCGAGCACCGGGAGCTGTTCGACGGCGTGACGGAGGCGATCAGCGAGTCCGGCGGCTTCAGCGTCGCCGCCGGTGACCACCGCGTCTACCCGATCGCCGTAGGCGAGCGCGGCACGGCCTGGATGAAGCTCACCGCCCACGGCGTGGCCGGCCACGGCTCCCGGCCCGCGGTGGACAACCCGGTCGCGACGCTGGTGCATGCCCTGTCGCGGGTAGCCGCCCACCAGTGGCCGGTACGCCTGACACCGTCGGTCTCGGCGCTGCTCCAGAGCCTGTCGGAGATCACCGGACAGCCGATCGACCTCGACCGCCTCGATGAGGAGGCGACCCGGCTGGGCGCGCTCGGCCACCTGTTCAGGGCGCAGATCCGCAACTCGGCCAACCCGACGATGCTCGACGCCGGCTACAAGGTGAACGTCGTGCCGTCCACGGCCCACGCGCACGTGGACGGCCGCTACCTGCCCGGGCTCCAGGAGGAGTTCCTGGCGACCATGGACGAGCTGCTCGGGCCGAAGATCACCAGGGAGTTCGTCAATCTGGAGGACGCGCCGGACGCGCCGTACCCCTCGTCGTTCTTCGACTCGCTCGCGGGCTCGCTCGTGGCCGAGGACCCGCTCGCCCGGCCGGTGCCGTACGTGATGAGCGGCGGCACCGACGCCAAGTCCTTCGCCACGATCGGCATCAAGGGGTACGGTTTCGCGCCACTCATGCTGCGGCCCGATCTGGACTACTTCGGAATGTTCCATGGGAAGGACGAGCGGGTGCCGGTGGAGGGGCTGGAGTTCGGCACCCGGGTGCTGACCCGGCTGCTGACCTAACCGACCCCGAACCAGGCGTCGAGGGCCTCGGCGAGACCGGCTTCGCCAGAACCGGCCCAGGCGACATAACCGTCAGGGCGTAGCAGCACGGCGGCCGTGTCGGCTTGATCCACGGTTCCGCCCACCACGCGGACGCGGTCGTCGCGGCCTTTCGCGGCCGCGCGGGTCTCCAGTGAGCCCGCGAGGTCCAGCAGCAGGCCGCGGCCGTCCCTCAGCGACTCCCTGACCCAGCCCACGCCCTCGATCTCCCAATCCGGTACGAACCGCCCGACCAGCGGCCGCGACGCGTCCGGCGCGTAGTCGATGTCCGTGCCGTTGGCCATGGCGATGAAGTGCCGCCTGGTCTCGGGGAGCTCCAGTGCCTCGGAGATCACCTCGCGCAGCGCGTCGACCTGCGGTCCCGGCCGCATCAGCGCGACCTGGGCCCTGGTGTTGCGCAGGACGCGGGCCGCCACCGGGTGCCGCTCGGCGGTGTAGGTGTCCAGGAGCCGTTCGGGCGCCTGGCCGCGGACCACCAGGGCGAGCTTCCAGCCCAGGTTGGCCGCGTCCTGGAGGCCGAGGTTGAGACCCTGGCCGCCGATCGGCGAGTGGACGTGCGCCGCGTCCCCGGCGAGCAGGATGCGCCCCTGGCGGTAGGTCTCGGCGTGGCGGGTGTTGTCGCTGTAGCGGATGCCGGCCTCCAGGCTGAGGACGACCGCGTCCGTGCCGCTCGCCCGCCGGATGCTCGCCTGCATCTCCTCGGCGGTGACCGGCGCGTCCCGCTCGGTGGGACCGCCGTCGAACTCGATGGTGGCGACCTCCCCCGGCACCAGCGACAGGTTCACCAGGCCGCCGGGGGCGCGCAGGGACGAGGTGAGCGCGCCGGGGTCGGCCAGCTCGGCCACGGCGGTGCGCCCGGTCATGGTCGCGGACGTGCCGGTGAACGGGATGCCGGACTGCTTGCGCACGAGGCTCCGGCCGCCGTCACACCCCACCAGGTATCCGGCCCGTACGACCCGGCCGTCCGCGAGTGTGGCGACCACCCCGTCGCCCTCGTCGGCGATCTCGGTGACCCGGCACCCGGACCGGACCTCGACGCCGAGCCCGGCCGCGTGCTCGGCCAGAACCCGCTCCAGCTGGTGCTGCTTGAGCATGAGCATCTCGGGAACCCGGTTGCCGGCCTCGCCGATCAACGGCAGGCCGCTGAAGTGGCCGCCACTCATGCCCTCCCTGAGCATGTACACCAGCCCGTCGACGATGTCCCCCTCGGCGGGCTCGCGACCTGCCCTGAGCTGGTCGAACAGCGCCCACTGCGCCTCGGCCAGCGGTTCGACCAGCCCGCGCAGGCCCAGCGTGTGGAGGGTGCGCGCGTTGAGTGAGCGCATCCCGAGGCTGCGCGTGATCCGTTCCTGGCCGGTGGCCGCCTCCAGGACCAGCGGGTCCACCCCCGCCAGCTTCAGCTCGCAGGCCAGCAGCAGGCCGACCGGCCCGCCACCGACGATCAGTACGTCCGCGTTCACGGAATCTCCCTACTTACGGTGTATGCTTACGCCGTAAGTACATACATACACCGTAAGCTCTGTCAACCGGAGCTCTACGGCAGGAGGAGTGGGAGATGGCACGGCGCGAGCCGCTGAACAGGGAGAAGATCCTGGACGCGGCCCTGGAATTGGCCACGGAAGAGGGCCTCGAAGGGCTGTCCATGCGGCGGCTGGCGAAGTCGCTCGGCGTCGAGGCGATGTCGCTCTACAACCATGTCTCCAACAAGGCCGACATCCTGGACGGCCTGGCGGAGCGGGCCTTCGACCAGGTCGAGCTACCCGACCCGGCGCTGCCCTGGCCGCAGCGGCTCCGGGCCGTGGCGCTGAGCATGTACGGGGTGTTCGCCCGCTCTCCGGTGGTGCCGATGGCATTGCTGACCGACCAGTCCAACCCGACCTCCGTGCGGGCGCTGGCTCCGATCGACAGCGTGGTCGGCGCCCTGTACGAGGCCGGCTTCGACGACGCGGCCGTGTGGCGCGCGCTCGGCGCGGTGAACAGCCTGATCTTCGGGTCACTGCTGCTGTCCACCGGAGGGTTCCACGGCGACACCGGCGAGCACGCGGGACGAAAGCAGGTCGGCGTCTACATCCAGGAGATGGACCCGGCCCAGCTCCCGCATTTCAGCAGGCTGCTACGGAACATCCCCCCGACCGACCCCGCCACCGACTTCGAGCGCGCGCTGGACATGCTCATTCTCGGACTGGAACAAAGCATTCCGTTCTGATATAGTGGAGACACAGCGGAACGAACGGAAGGAACCCCCCATGAGCGACAACATGCCGACCGGCTGGGACGTACTCGACGCCGCGCACCAGGCGCTCCGCCAGGCCGTGGCCGGCGTCCCCGCCGACGGCTGGGCCCTCCCGACCCCCTGCGCGAAGTGGAACGTCACCCAGGTGCTCCAGCACGCCGCGGGCGACCAGGTGGGCTTCGCCGCCTTCCTGACCGGCGAGCCGGGTCCCGCCGAGAACCCGTTCGAGCCGACGGGCGAACTGGCCGAGGACCCCCGGACATACGCGGAGGCCGCGATGGAGCGCTCGGCCAGGGCCTGGGCCGGTGTCGACAAGAACGCCGAGCAGGTGCCCGTCCCGGTGCCGCCGAACACGATGGCACCGGCGCTCGGCGCGGGCGCCTGCGCGCTCGACGCGGCGGTGCACGCCTGGGACATCGCCGTGGCCACCGGACAGCTCTCGCCGCTGACCCCGGAGCTGGCCGGGGAGCTGCTGCCCGTGGCGAAGGCCATCGTCGAGCCGCTGCGCCAGTGGGGCGCCTATGCCGCGGTGGTGCCCGCCGAGCCGGGCGATGACGAGGTCGCAGAGCTCCTCCGCTACCTGGGCCGCAACCCGGCCTGGACCGCCTGAGCGACCGGCCCGAACCCCGGGCCGGGCTCAGCCGAAGTCGCGGCGGCGGAGGGCGAGCAGGCCGCCACCGAGCAGCAGCGCCGACAGCGCGACCATGGTGAGGGCGGGCGCCGGGTCGAAGGGGCTCCGGCGACGGTGTCGGGGATGTAGTGGAACGGCTCGAAGGGAGTCCCGCCCCACAGTCCGTACAGTGGACCGGCGGCCGCCCATGACCGCCACCGCGACCCAGGTGATCCAGCCGATCGTCACAGAGGCCCTCGGGACCAGGCCGTAGGCGAGCATGCAGATCGCCCCGACCAGCCAGGCGGCGGGGACGGTGCCCAGGGTGCCGGCGAGGATGCGGGCGATGTCCGACGCGGGATCGCCGACGAGGAAGGCGTAGAACGTACCAAAGACGACTCCGGCGACGGCGAGCAGGGCCGCCGTGCCAAGACCGGCCACCACCAGTTGCCCGGTGGCCCAGCGCAGCCGGGTCATCGGGGTGGCCTGTACGGCTTCCGCGCGGCCGGTGGTCTCGTCGGCGCGCAGCCGCTGGACCATGAGGACCGGATAGAGCGCGATGACGTGGGCGAAGATCAGGATGATGGCCCACAGCGCGAAGTCGACCGCCCCGCCTCCCGAACTGCCGCCGAAAGCCTTCATCAGGTTGTCGGCCGTGACGCCGGGCGCCGCCATCAATGCGGCCAGCCCGTTCAGCACGTAGAGGAACCCGCCGCTGGCTCCCCGGGCCGACAAGGGGCGGGTCAGCCGAACTTGGTCTTCGGCCGCTCCTGGAGCTCGCCGTCGAGGTAGATGTCGAGCTTCTCGTTGTAGAACGCGATCAGCCCCGCGACCCGCTGGCTCTCCGGCAGCGGCGTCCGGTACGACCAGGCGAGGTCCTTGGCCCCGTTGACCGTCCAGTACTCCGCCGTGCCCTTGTACGGGCAGTTGGTGGCGGTGTCGGTGTGTTCGAGCAGGTCGAGCCGTACATCCGTCTTGGGTAGGTAGTAGCGGGCGGGCAGGCCCGTCTCGAACAGGATGCGGGGACTGTGCGAGTCGGCCACCGTCACACCGTCGACCTCGACGCGTACGTGCCGCGAGCTCGGCAGGATGTCGACCCTGGTGTACGGGTCACGCGGGTGGAAGAAGACCTCCTCGTCCTCCTCGAACCACGATTCCATGGCGTCCCACTCGAAGCGGATGTGCCCCCGGATGTCCGCCAGCGGCGACTCCGCGTAGACCAGCCCCGCCTCCGGGGCCTGCGCGCCTCCCGAGGTGACGGTGTAGACGACACCGTCTCCCCTGCTGGGCGAGTGCTTCGTGGTGCCCGTCCGCTTGAGCGCCGACTCGTCGACGTCCGAGAGCGGGAAGTAGTACGTCGGGTAATAGGGGATCTCCCACACCAGGAGGGCCTGGGTGGTGTCGGCCACCGCCCGGCCGCCTAGGTAGGTCCTGACACGCTTGGCGGAGCGCTCGACACGCACCCGGCCGCGGTTCGTGGCTTCCATGGTCGCGGCAACCCCTAGCAAGCCACCGCTATTCCCCCTTTTCGGCAGTCCCCTCTTATCGGATGCCGAACGCCGCCAGGGTCACCCACGTCGACGCCACGCCCACCAGCGCCCCGGCCACCACCTGCGCCCACGTGTGGTGCGCCAGCCGTACCCGGGCCCAGCACACCAGCGCCACCACGGCCGCCCCCACCAGGCCGGTCGGCACGGCGGGCAGGACGTGGGCGAGCACCACCACGGTGCCCGCGCAGACGGCGGCGTGGAAGGAGATCTTCCAGCGCATCGTGACCGGCACGGTGACGGCCAGCGCGACGAGCATCGCGGTCACCGTGGCCACCAGCAGCGTCGGGGCGCCCAGCGCGACGAGGAGCACCAAGGCGACCAGTACGGCGGCGACAGCGGCCAGCAGGGGCCCGGTGCGGCGGGTCCGGTCGACGATGTGGTGGGAGTCCAGCCGCCCCGAGCGGACGCCCAGCGCGATCACCCCGGCGGGCACACCGCCGCACAGCGCCGAGGCCGCCAGGCCCCAGGCGGCGCCGCTCCAGCCGTGCGCGATCAGCCCCACGGCCGGGGGCATGGTGATCACCAGCACCTGTGGGGCCAGCAGGTCCGTCACCCGCTTGGCTACCAGATCGACCGTCATGCCAGCAAAGCCTACGCGATCTTGAAAGGACCGGCCTTCCATGACTACGCGATCTTGAAAGGGCCGACCCGCCAAAAGGGGTCAGCCCTTGCCCGCCGCGTTGACGATCCTGGTGGTCGAGCGGTTGGGGATGGCCTCCAGCTCCCAGCATTCGGCGCCCAGCAGCGCGGCCGCGGCGCATCGGCCGCCCGCGTGCGGGTCGCCCGCGGTGTGCGCCAGCGCGCCGGGCCGCATGGGAGCGAGCAGGTCGATGTAGTCCTCCGGGCCGTGCGCCGCCGAAGGCCCGGTCACGATGAACACCCCACTCACGAAGCGGAGCGCGGCCAGCACCTCGGCGCGCTCCGCCGCCGGGTTGAACGGGCGCGTCGGCCCCTTCCACGCGCGCACGCGCGGGTCGTCCTCCACGCCGATGACCAGCGGCAGCCCGCGCCCGGCGACGGCACCCAGGTAACGCACGTGTCCGACGTGCAGGATGTCGAAAACTCCGGTCACGAACACTGCCCCCGGGTGATCGTACGGCTGCACCCAGACGGCCTCCAGGCTGCTCACGCAGGCACCCCTCCTAGTCGACTCGTCGATCGCAGCGTACTCGGTCCGCCCGGACAGTCGCGCGGGCGACCATGGGAAAGGGCATTCCTACCTTTTAGCGATAATCTCCCGCACCCCTCTGACGCGTCTCATGACGTCGCCGTAATCGGGGAGGTCGCCGTGGCACCGCCGGACTTTCACCAGTTAGAGCAAGGGGGCGAGGAGCCCGGCAACGGCGCTCTCGTCGTACGGTTCCCGGGGATTCCGTCCCAGGTGGCCAGGGCCAGGGGGCTGGTGACGGCGGCGCTCGGGCGTGATCATCCGCTGTACGACGACTGCGTGCTGCTCACCAGCGAGCTGGCCACGAACGCGATCCTGCACTCCCGTTCGGGTGAGGGCGGCTCGTTCACGGTGTCGGTGCTCGCCGCGGGGTCCCTGGTGCGGGTGCTCGTCAGGGACGGGGGTTCGAGCGGGCCGCCGTGCGCGTGCCGTACCGAGACGCAGGCGACCAGCGGGCGCGGCCTGCCGCTGATCGAGACGCTCAGCCACCGGTGGGGGCTCGTCCGCGAGAACGGCGCGACGTCCGTGTGGTTCGAGTTGCGGCAGGTGATGATCCCCGCGCAACGGTCGGCGGAAGCCGTCTGACCTGCGATCATTCGTCGGCCGATATAGACTCCTTCTCCATATCGATATTGGACACCATCTGATCCGATCTGCTGTGCTCCTCTCCTCTGACGGACGAGAGCAAGGACATGGCATGCGACACCCTCGCCGCCTCACGGCCGCACTGCAAGCGACCGCGCTGACGGTCTCCCTCCTGGCGGGCGGCGCCTACGGAGCGGGCACCGCCTCAGCCGCGACCGCGCCATCGCAGGCGGTGAGCGACGGCCAGGCAACCGCCAGGAAGGAATTGCGCGCGCTGGAGGCCTCCTACAAGGGCCGCATCGGCGCGTACGCCCTGGACACGGCCACGGGGAAGACGATCGCCTACCGGGCGGGCGAGCGTTTCCCGCTGCTGTCCACCTTCAAGGCGATGGTCTCGGCCGCCGCGCTGCACAAGGCCCGCACCTCCGACCCTGGGCTGATGGAGCGGGTCGTCCACTGGACGGCCGACGATCTGAAGCCGAACTCACCGGTCACCGAGAAGCACGTGAAGGACGGGCTGACCGTCGCCGAGCTGTGCAAGGCGGCGATCACCTACAGCGACAACACCGCCGGCAACATGGTGCTGAAGCAGATCGGCGGGCCGGCGGGCCTGACCCGCTACTTCCGTACGCTGAAGGACCCGATCTCCCGCCTGGACCGCTGGGAGACCGAGCTCAACGACTGGACTCCCAAGGACAAGCGGGACACCACCACGCCCGCCTCCGTGGCCCGCGACCTCGGGAAGGTCACGACCGGCGACGCGCTCACCGCCAAGGACCGGGAGACGCTCAACGGCTGGCTGATCGCCAACACGACCGGTGACGCCCGCATCCGCGCCGGCCTGCCCAAGACCTGGACGGTCGGCGACAAGACCGGCACCGGCCCGTCGTACGGAACGGCCAACGACATCGCCATCGCCTGGCCCAAGAAGGGTGCCGCCCCCATCATCCTGGCGATCTACACCAACCGCCCGGCCGCCGATGCCGCCAACGACGAGAAGGTCATCGCCGACACCGCCACCGTCCTCGCCCGCGGTCTGGGCAAGATCTCCTAGCGGGCTAGACGTCGAGGCGGCATAGCCCCTCGGCGAGCGCCTTGGTGGTGAGTCGGGTGCGGCTGTCGCAGCCCAGCTTGGCGAAGATGTGCTCCAGGTGGGTCGTCACGGTGCGGACGCTGAGCACCAGGGCGGCGGCGATCTGCGGGTTGGAGTCGCCGGCGGCCACCCGGGTGAGCACGTCCACCTCCCTGCCGGTCAGCTCGTACGGCAGGGAGCACGGGCGTTCGGCCACCACCGCACCCTGGAGCGAGCCCTGGAAGCCGACGCCGGCCCGCAGCACCCGCACCTCGTGCCAGCGGCCGTCGCGGTCGAGCCAGAGACCGCGGCGGCTCAGCTCGCGCGAGTCGATGAAGGCGCGGGCGAGCCCCACGATGGCCGGTTCGTCCCACAAGGCCGCGGATCTGGCGACGCCGGGGACCTCGCGGCGGACGCCCAGCCGGTCGAAGGCGGCCGCGAGAAACCCGGCGGGCAGCCCCACAGGGTCGATCACGCACCGGGTCAGGTCCGTGACATGCGCCAGCATGGGCGCCACGGCCGCGACCAGCGAGCCGGTGAGCTCGGGGAACGCCTCTCTGGCCGCCAGGTGCAGCAGACCCGTGTAGCGGCCCTCGGCCAGGAAGAGCGGCGCGGTCAGCCCGGCGCGCCACCCGTAAGGGGCGAGATGGCGGCGGAAATAGCGCTCGGTGCCCGGTTCGGGCATCGGCACCGGCGCCCGCGTGGCCATCGCCGTGCGGTAGGCCTCCAACCCGGTGTATTCCTCGGCGGCGTCGCCGTCGATGCGCCGGTGGCCGTCGGAGACGACGCTGTGGTGCCGCCCGCTGGCCGGGTCGAACGCGACGAACTCGTAGGCGTCGACCGGGACCACCCGGCGCAGCGCGGCCATCGCACCGCGCGCGCCGCCACCCCCGCCGCCCGCCGCCTGGTAGCCGATTTCGGCGAACGCCTGCAGTTGGCGGACGTTCAGGGTGATCTCGGCCACGGTTCTTTATATCAGTGCGTGCACGCACGCACCGAGGTCTCCGGCCGCAGTGTGTGCACGCACACACTGCGGTTCCGGCTGCGGCCTGCCATTCCGGAACACCGGCCAAGCGGCACGGCCGAGTTGCCCGCCGATCGCCGCCGTCCAGATTTCTGTACCGAACTGGGCCTTCCTCATTGCGTAAAGGACTCGTAAAGTCCCTTCAAACGCCCTGTCAGGGAGGACACTTGACCGAGCTGAGCGACCGCGACGCGGAGCTGGTGTCGGCCCACGAGCAGGAGCGTCCGGCCCGGCGGTTGACCGGGACGCTGCGGCTCGGCGTGTGGATCGTCGGCGGGCTGCTGTCCGCGTACTCACTGGTGGTGGTGTTCAGGCCGGTCGAGGCGCTGGAGCATCGGCTGACGTTCCTGGCGGTGGCGCTACCACTGGTGTTCCTCTGCTACCGCTCGGGGATCTCGTCGGCGCTCCGGCGGGTACGCGGCGCGGCACCGCCCGCGCAGCCGCCCGAGCAGCCGTCCGAGGAGGCGCGCCGTGACGTGGTCGATCGGCCCGGGGTGGGTGACTGGCTGCTGGCGGCGGCCGCGCTCGCGGTGCTCGTCTACCCGCTGCTCGACATCGACGCCTTCCGCGACCGGGGCTCGGGCGCGGCGCTGACCGGGCTCGACATCGCGGCCGGCCTGGTGCTGACCGTGCTGCTGCTGGAAGCGGTCCGCCGCACGGTCGGCTGGTCACTCACCATCATCTGCCTAATTTTCCTGGCTTATGCCTATTTCGGGGCATATTTGCCGATTGGGTGGACGATTGGCCATCGCGGCTTCGACCTCGCGCAGATCGTGTCGCAGCTCTACACCGGCACCGAGGGCTTCTTCGGCGTCCCCATGCAGGTCGCGGCCAGCTACATCATCCTTTTCACGATTTATGGCGCAGTGCTGGATTATTCGGGCGCGAGCAAGTTCTTCATCGACCTGAGCTTCGCCGCCTTCCGCAAATCCCGCGCCGCCCCCGGCCGTACGGTCACCACCGCCGGCTTCCTGCTCGGCACCGTCTCCGGCTCCGGCGTGGCCACCACGGTCAGCCTCGGCAGCGTCGCCTGGCCGGTGCTCCGGCGGGCCGGCTACCCCAAGGAGGCGGCGGGCGGCATCCTCGCCTCGGGCGGCATCGGCGCGATCCTCTCCCCGCCCACGCTCGGCGCGGCGGCGTTCATCATCGCCGAGTACCTCAAGGTCAGCTACCTCGAGGTACTCGTCTACGCGACGATCCCCACGATCCTGTACTACCTGGGCATCTTCCTGTCCATCGAGATCGACTCGCGCCGCTTCGGCACCCACGCCGTCGCGGTGGACGCGCCGAAGGCGGGCCGGCTGCTGCTGCGCTTCGGCTATCACTTCAGCTCGCTGATCCTCATCATCGTGCTGATGGCGCTGGACCGCTCGGCGTTCCAGTCGGTCGTGATCGCCACCGCCATCGCGTTCGCGCTGTCGTTCCTCGACCCCGAGCACCGGATGGGGCCGAAGCGAACCGCGCAGGCGCTGGCCAAGGGCACGCTGGAGGTGCTGCCCGTGACGGCGGTGTGCGCGGCGGCGGGCATCATCGTCGGCGTCATCACCCAGACCGGGCTCGGGCTCAACCTCAGCGCGATCATCGTGGACGTCGCCGCGGGCAACCTCATCCTGACGACGTTCATGTCCGGGGTCGCGGTCATGCTGCTGGGCCTGGCCGTACCGGTGACCGCGAGCTTCATCATCGCGGCGGTGATCATCGCGCCGGCGCTCACCACGCTCGGCGTCACGTCCGCCGAGGCGTACATGTTCGTCTTCTACTACGCGGTGCTGTCCGAGGTGAGCCCGCCGACCGCGCTGTCGGCCGTCGCGGCGGCCGCGATCACCGGCGGCAACACCTACAAGACGATGATGATGACCTGGCGCTACACGCTGCCCGCGTTCCTGGTGCCGTTCGCGTTCGTGCTCACGCCGAACGGCCAGGCGCTGCTCGGGCAGGGGCCGATCGGCACGGTGCTGCTGATGAGCGCGGTCTCGGCCGTCGCAGTGGCGGCCCTGGCCATGGCGACCGGCGGGGTGACCGGGTGGCCCGAGCGGCTGCTGGCCACCGTGGCGGCCGTGTTGCTGCTGTTCCTCGAACCCGTCCCCATCGTCGCGGGCCTGGCCGTCCTGGCCGTCGCGGCGGCCGTGCACCTCATCAGGAGAAGGAGAGTCCCAGCGTGAAGCGGATCCTTGCGGTACTCGCCGCCACGGCACTGGCCGCCGGGGCGACGGCCTGCGGCGACGTGAGCGGCTCGGGCCACCGGCTGTCGATCGCCACGGGCGGCACGACCGGCGTCTACTACGTGTACGGCGGGGGCCTGGCCAAGCAGCTGACCGACAACATCGCCAACACCCAGGCCACCGCGTCCGTCACCTCCGCCTCCGTCGAGAACATCAAGCTGCTGGCCACCGGAAAGGCCGACATCGCCTTCTCGCAGAGCGACACGGCCGCCGACGCCGTCAACGGGACCGGCTCCTTCACCGCCAAGCAGCCGATCAAGGCCATCGCCCGCATCTACGACAACTACGCCCACGTCGTCATCGCCCCCGGCCTCGCCGCGAGCAAGGTCGCCGACCTGAAGGGCAAGCGGGTCTCGATCGGCCCGCCCAACTCCGGCACCCAGGTGCTGGCCAGGCGCCTGCTGGAGGCGGCCGGCCTGAACCCCGACTCCGACATCTCCAAGCAGCAACTGTCCATCAACGAGTCGGTCCAGGCCGTCAAGGACGGCACGATCGACGCCTTCGTCTGGGTCGGCGGGCTGCCCACGGGCGGCATCGTGGACCTGGCCACCAGCAAGCCGGACATGAAGCTGCTCGACGCCACCGACCTGCTCGCCCCGATGCAGGCCAAGTACGGCAAGGAGTACATCGGGCTCGACATCGACATGTCCCTCTACAAGCTGCCGGGCACCGTCAAGACGGTCGGGGTGGCCAATGTCCTGCTCGTGCCCGACAAGATGGACGAACAGCTCGCGTACGACATCACCAAGACGCTGTTCGAGAAGAAGGCCCAGCTCGCGGCCGTTCACCCCGAGGCGGCCAAGCTCGATGTCAAGATCGGCCAGCAGGTGGAGCCGGTGGCGCTGCACCCGGGCGCGGCCCGCTACTACAAGGAGAAGGGCTGATCCGCCTCGCGCTCGCGCTGGTGACCTTGCTGGCGGCCGGAGCCTCCGGCGCGGGGCGCCCGGCCGTGGACGGGCTGCTCCTGCCTCCGTCCGGCGTGTTCGCGATCGGCTACATCCATTCGATCTACCATGCCCCGTCGGCGGAGGTGTTCACCGTCCAAGGGCGCCGTTTCACCATGCGGGCCGTGGTCTCGACCAGCGGCGGCGTGCTCGACTACTACGCGCTGGACGGCGAACGCGGCCACGCGGCGGGCCTCTGGACGCTCCGCCTGGCCGTCCCCGCGACCTACGACGAGCTGCCGCTGATCGCCACCCCGATCGGGCGCCGGACGCTGATCGCGGGCGGGCGCTGCCTGCCCCTCTACCCCGCCTCGGGAGCCGCGCAGGTACGGCTGACGGTGCGGCTCGCACTCGACGGCCGGGGCGGCCCCTGCCCCCGCGCCTACAGCCAGTCCTTCTTCTTGAAGATCGCGTACAGCGCCACCGAGGCCACGGCCACCATCGCCGACGCCACCCAAACGCCCCAAGGGTGACCCGCGCCCGGGTAGGGCACGTTCATGCCGTAGAAGCCGGTGATCGCGGTCGGCACCGCGATGATCGCCGCCCAGCTGGTGACCCGCTTCATGATCTCGTTCAGCCGGAAACCCTGCTGGGCCAGGCGCGTCTCACGCATGTTGGCCAGCAGATCGCGCAGCGACTCGGTCCACTCCGCCACGCGCACCACGTGGTCGTAGACGTCCTCGTAGTAGGGGGCCATGACCGGGTCGGCGACCACTTCCTGGTCGCGGCGGAGCAGGGTTCCGACGACCTCGCGCATCGGCATGGTGATCTTGCGGAAGCGGGCCATGTTCTTCCGCAGGTCGTACATGGTCCGCTGCAGTTGCCTGCCGTCGATCGGCGCCTCCTCCTCGAACAGCAGGTCCTCCAGGCTCTCCACCCTGGTGTCGAACTCCTGGACCAGGTCGAACTGCCCGTCGACCACGTAGTCGAGCAGGCCGTGCAGCAGGAACGCCACCCCGTGGTCGGCCAGCCGCTTGGCGGCGTCCCAGCGCTTGACCACCTCGCCGATGTCGAAGTGGTCGCTCTGGCGGACGGTGACCAGCGCGTTCTTCGTCACGAAGGCGTTGACCTCGACCGGATCGAGCCGCCCGTCGTCGAAGTGCACCCCGTAGACGGTGATGAACAGGTGATTCTGGTAAATGTCCACCTTGGGGCGTTGATGGTCGGACAGCACGTCCTCGACGGCGAGCTCGTGCAGGCCGAGCTCCTCGCCGACCACGGCGAGGTCCTCCGGTGTGGGCGCGCACAGGTCGAACCAGACGGTGTTGGCCTCGTCCTCCACGTAGTCGGAGACTTCCTCGACCGGGAAGCCCTCCTTCTCCAGGACACCGTTTCGATAAAGGCGGGTATGCACTAGACGAGTCTGGCAAAGCGGATCGCGTTCCGCACGGCCGCTCCCCCGGGATCGTTGTTGAAGTAGACGTAGGCGTCGCGCCAACCGGCCTCCTTGACCCGCTTGGCCCAGGTCTTCAGCGCCGTGTCCCCGTACGACGGCCAGGGGGTGGCCCGCCCTTCGTGCAGCCGCACATATCCCCAGCCGGCGGTGCGCCACAACGGGCTCACCGGCCTGCCGAGCCGGTCGGCCCAGCACAGGGCGGCGTCGCGGGCCTCCAGGATCTCGCGGACCTCGTCCGTCCACCATGACGGGTGCCGGGGCTCGACCGCGAGGCGCACGTGCTTCGGGAAGCAGTCCAGGCAGCGGGCCAGCCGGTCCGGATCGGCCTTCAGGGTCGGCGGGAGCTGCAGGAGGATCGGGCCGAGCTTGTCCTTGAGCGCCGAGGCGGCGTTCATCAGCCGCTCCACCGGCTCCTCCGGATCGGCCAGCCGCTTGATGTGGGTGAGGAACCTGCTGGCCTTGACGGCCATCACGAACCCGTCGAGTGTACGGTCCCGCCAGCCGGCGAAGGACTCGGGTGAGGGCAGACGGTAGAAGGCGTTGTTGCTCTCGACTGTGGGGAACGTCTCGGCGTACGTCTCCAGCCAGAGGCGCTGCGGGACCTCCTGCGGGTAGAGGATGCCGCGCCAGTCTTTGTACTGCCACCCGGACGTGCCCACCAGCGTCGCCATACCCCGGCGCCTACCCGACGGACGGCACCCTATCCACGGTCAGTCGACCTCGGCGTCAGGCGCCGTATCGATGCTCAGTCGACCTCGGCGCTGCCGTCCACCCGCAGCTTGCGCCGGGCCCGCTCGTAGAACGTCGTCCCCATCCGCACCACGTTGGCCGCGTCCGGCATGGCGGCCACCGTGACACGGTCACCGGGGCACAGATGCCCCAGCACCGCCCCGTCCACCTCCACCGCCAGCCGCCCGCTCGTGGGCAGCAGCTCCAGTGTCACCTCCTCGTCGGCGGGCAGGACCAGCGCCCGGTTGAACGACGAGTGGGCGGCGGCGGGCACGACCAGCAGCGCCGCCACCCGAGGCGACACGATCGGGCCGCCCGCGGCGAAGCTGTAGGCGGTGGACCCGGTGGTCGTGGCCACGATCACGGCGTCGGCCGCGTAGCGGACGAACGGATCGTCACCCGGCATGACGGAAACGGCGGCCATGCCATCGCCCGGGATACGCACCAGGGCGATGTCGTTGAACGCGATCAGCTCCTCGGCCCCGTCGAGCTTGGTCCGCACGGCCATGCGCGGCTCGATCGTGTAGCGGTGCCCGTCGATGGCGGACAGCGTGGCGGGCAACTCCGCGATGTCGATCTCGGCCAGGAACCCCAGCCGCCCCAGGTTCACCCCCAGCACCGGCGTCTTTCGCCCGGCGATCAGCCGCATGGTGCGCAGCATCGTCCCGTCACCGCCGAGGCTCACCAGCAGATCGGCCCGCTCGGTCAGCAGGTCGACGTCGACCGGCACGGCGCTGCAGTCGATGCGGCCGACCTCCTCCGGGAGCCCCATGACGGTGACGCCTCTGGCGGCGGCCCAGCTCAGGATGGTGTCGATCGCCTCTTTGGAGTCGCGCTGTGGATGCAGCACCAGCCCGACCGTCCCGACCATACCCATGTGGCCAGCTTAGGGGCCCGGTCACAGGGCCCGACGTCCGCCGCCCGCCCGTACGGTGTGCCGCCGTTCAGACGATGTTGAGCTCCGGTCTGGCCCCGGCCAGGGCGAAGCGACTCGCGTCGAAGCCGCTGACGTCGACGAACGGCGTCCGGTCCAGGTAGAGGTCGCGGACCACCTCGCCGACGGCCGGGCTCATCAGGAAGCCGTGGCCGGAGAAACCGGTGGCGTAGATGAATCTGTCGACGTCCGGGGCGGTCCCGATGAGCGCGTTGTGGTCCGGTGTCACCTCGTACAGGCCGGCCCATCCGGTGGCGATGCCGGTCTCCAGCAGGGCCGGGGCGCGGCGGCCCATGGCCTCGCCCAGCCTCGGCAGCCAGGCGTCGGACCGGTCGAACTTGAACCCCGGCGTCTCGTCGGGATCGGACATGCCCAGCAGCAGGCCGGGACCTTCGCGGTGGAAGTAGAACGTGGTACCGAAGTCGATGGTGAACGTCGTGGGCGGCAGGCCGGGGATCGGCTCGGTGATCAGGATCTGCCTGCGCAGCGGGCTCACCGGCAGGTCGACGCCCACCCAGTCGCCTATGGGACGTGACCAGGCGCCGGCCGCGCAGATCACGGTGTCGGTCTCGATGCGGCCGCCCTCGGTCTGGACGGCGACGATGCGGCCGTCCACGGTATCGATGCCGGTCGCGGCACAGTTGGGCAGCAGCCGCGCGCCGAGCCGGCGGGCCGCGCCCGCGTAGCCGAGCACCACGGACTCGGGCGTGCAGTGGCCGTCGGTGGGCGAGTAGGCGGCGGCGAGCAGGCCGTCGGTGTCGATCAGCGGCGACAGCTGCGCGGCCTCGCGCACCGAGATCATCCTGCTGGGCACGCCGAGGTCGTTCTGGATCGCGACGTTCTTCTCGAACTCCGCCACGGACTCGGGCGAGTCGAGCAGGAACAGGTAGCCCACCTTGTGCAGGTCGATCTCCTGCCCGAAGCGGGCGGCGAAGGTGTCGAAGGTCTCCAGGCTGCGTACGGCGAGCTGGACGTTGACCCGGTCGGAGAACTGCGCCCGCACTCCCCCAGCGGCCTTCGAGGTCGAACCGGAGCCCAGCGGCCCCTTGTCGATGAGGACCACGTCGGTGACTCCGGCCGCGGCCAGCGCGTAGGCCGAGCTGACGCCCATGGCGCCACCCCCGATGACGACCGCTGAGGCCCGCGCGGGCAGCCGGCGTCCGGTTTCGCTCACGGCCACCTCCTTCCCCACTCACTCATGTTTGCGCAGACATCATCGCTCACGCCTCTCGGCGGTCACCGTCCACGGGTCCAGGATCGCCGAACGCCCGGATCCGGAGGAAGCGGTCGAGCACGGTCATCTGTGGGCGTAGCCGAAGAGGTTCTTACGCATGTTGATTCGTGAGCGAGGCGGACAGGAAGTCCGCATGCTCGATTCGCGACTGCCGAAGATCGGATTCATTGGTGTGGGCCGGATGGGTCTGCCCATGTGCGCCAATCTGGCCCGCGCGGGACACCGCCGTCGCCCTCCTGGAGGAACAGGCCGACCTGCGGCTGCGCCCAGGAGATAGGGCGGAAATATACGACCGGCAGACGTTATCCGTACCCGGGCGGCACCGAGCTGCTGAAAGGCAAGCGCGCGCTGATCACCGGTGGCGACTCGGGCATCGGCCGCGCGGTGGCCGTCGCCTTCGCGAAGGAGGGGGCCGACGTCGCCATCGCCTACCTGAGTGAGCACGAGGACGCCGCCCACACCAGGAAGCTGGTCGAGGAGACGGGGCAGCGCTGCGTGCTGATCCCCGGCAACCTGGCCGAGCGCGAACACTGCGCGTCCGTCGGATCAACGGTCTGCGCGGCAACAAGTCGCTCATCGACTACGCCACGACCAAGGGCGCGATCAACGCCTTCACCTACTCGATGGCGCAGAGCCTCGTCGATCGGGGCATCCGGATCAATGCCGTGGCGCCGGGCCCCGTCTGGACCCCGCTGATCCCCGCGACGATGCCGAAGGAGAAGGTCGAGCAGTTCGGCAAGCAGGTGCCGATGAAGCGGGCCGCCGATCCGGACGAGATCGCGCCCTCGTACGTCTTCTTCGCGGCCGAACGGCTGTCGTCGTACTACACCGGCGAGATCCTGGCCCCGATCGGCGGCGAGACGCTACCCGGTTGAGACAGGTGACCCTTGGCCAGATGGCCGCCGACTCAAGCCTCCCTGATGCCTCAGCCGCCGCGCTCCGCTCAGGCCCGGTCGAGCCGCTGGAACAGGCCGTACACGAACCGAGCCCGGTAGTCCGTGCCCTCGTGGGCGAAGTCGACCACCCAATGCTGCGGCGCCGAGCCCTCACCCTGGGCGGCCCCCGGGAAACTCGTCACGACGTCGCCGACGACACACCCCCACGGGACCAGGTCCACGAAGGCGAGCGCCTTGTCGCCGTGGGGACGGATGAACCACTGGTTCCATATCGCGCCGTCAGGCCCGATCAGCGCCTCGAACTCCAGGTCCGGCCAGGACGGCAGCGCCCACCGAGCCACCCGGCAGGTCAGACTCCCGACCGGGGTCGTGCCCTCGTACGACGGCGGACCGAGCATCGTCCGCAACGCGCCCAGGCCCTTCCGGCTACGGACGGAGTGGGCCATCTTGGTCCATTGCGTGTGCGCGGCGCGAAGCTCGGCCCGGGACGCGCCCATGTCCATGAGCGCGTCCTCCACCCGTTCGGCGTTGAGATCACGCATCCGATGCATCAAAGTCAGCTCGAACTGACGAACCCCGAATCCCATGGCCGCCAGCCTGCCAGGCTCGGCGGTCGAGGGCGGGGCTCATTTCCCGATGTCCTCATTCCACAGCGCGGGGTTGGCGGCGATGAAGGCGGTCATGAGGTCGACGCATTCCCGGGAGTCGAGCACCACCACCTCCACGCCGTGCCGGGCGAGCCATTCGTGCTGGCCCATGAAGGTCCGGCACTCCCCCACGACGAGCCGCGGGATGCCGAACTGGCGGATCAGGCCGCTGCAGTACCAGCAGGGCGACAGGGTGGTCACCATGGTCGTCCCCCGGTAGGTGGGCTGCCGCCCGGCGTCGCGGAACGCGGCGGTCTCGCCGTGTACGGACGGGTCGCCGTCCTGGACCCTGCGGTTGCGGCCCCGGCCCAGCAGCGTGCCGTCCGCCGCGAACAGCGCCGCCCCCACCGGTACGCCGCCCTCGGCGAATCCCTTCCTTGCCTCTTCGAGCGCTACTTCTAGCATGTTCCGACTATCCCCACAGGCGGCTGACGGTCACCGTGATTTCCTGACGCAACCCTGACCCGGACGTCGCCAGGCGCTGCCGAACGCGTTCCTAGGCTGTGGCGCATGCGACTGCCGAGGATGACGATCATGCTGGGAGCGGTCGCCGTCGCCGCCGCTTCCTGCGGTTCGCCCCCCGCTCCCATAGTGGCGGACCACGCCGCCGCGCCACCGCCGAAGCAGCTGAAGCGGCGGCCGCACCGGCACGCGCCGGTAGCCGCACGCGTGACCGACGTCTACGCCCACGACCGGCCGGGGATGCTGAGCCCGCGGGTGGAGAAGATGACCCCGCGCGTGTACGTCCCCAACAGCGAGTCGGACACCGTGGACGTCATCGATCCGCGGACCTACCGGGTCGTGCGCCGCTTCCGGGTCGGCGCCCTGCCACAGCACGTCGTGCCCTCCTGGGATTTGAAGACGCTGTGGATCAACGAGAACCAGGGCAACCGGCTCGTCCCCATCAACCCGGTCACGGGCCGCCCCGGCAAGCCGGTGCCCGTGGACGATCCGTACAACCTGTACTTCACCCCCGACGGCTCGTACGCCCTGGTCATGGCCGAACGCAACAACCGCCTCGACTTCCGCGACCCGCACACGATGCGCCTGATCCGTTCCCTCGACATGCCCTGCAGGGGGATCAACCACGGCGACTTCACCGCCGACGGATCGGTCTTCCTGGCCAGCTGCGAGTTCTCCGGCCAGATCGTGGCCATCGACTGGGAACTCCCCCGCGTGAAGAAGGTGATCGGTGTGGGGTCGGGGAACATGCCGCAGGACGTCAAGCTCTCCTCCGACGGCCGGCTCTTCTACGTCGCCGACATGATGGCGGGCGGCGTGTGGATCATCAACGCCACCACGTTCCGGCGGGTGGGCTTCCTGCGCACCGGCGCGGGGGCGCACGGCCTGTACGTCAGCAGGGACTCGCGGCGGCTCTACGTCTCCAACAGGGGCGAGGGAACGGTCTCCGTCGTCTCGTTCGCCACCCGCGAGGTGGTCGAACGGTGGCGGATCCCAGGCGGCGGCTCGCCCGACATGGGCGGGGTGTCGGCGGACGGCAAGCAGCTCTGGCTGTCTGGAAGGTATGACGGCGTCGTCTACGTCCTGTCCACCAGGACCGGAAAGCTGCTCCACAAGATCAAGGTCGGCCGGGGCCCGCACGGCCTGTGCGTCTACCCCCAGCCCGGACGCCACTCTCTCGGCCACACCGGCGTGTTCCGATGATCGGCCCCGGCGCAGGAAGATCTATAGGCGTTGCCGCGCGTCCGCACAGCCGCCCGCGCGATGATGCCGCATGACGAATGCACAGGTCAGGACCCCTTTTCTGGTCGAAGTAGGGCGCAACGGGCGGCTCGTCATGTCCGCCCGAGCGCTGCGGACCTTCGGCTACGGATGCACCAGCGTGCTCCTGGCCGAACTGCTCGCCCAGGACGGCGCCGAACCCTGGCAGACCGGCCTGCTCCTGGCCGTGGCCGCCGCCGGCTCGGTGCTGGCCAGCCTGGTGCTCGGCCTGTTCGCCGACCGCTGGGGGCGCCGGCGCACGCTGATCGCCTGCGGCTGCCTGATGGCCGTCGCCGGCCTGGCGTTCGCGGTCAGTGAGTCCTATCCCGTCCTGCTCGCCGCCGCCTTCATCGGCACGATCTCGCCGTCCACCAACGACAACACCCCGTTCTCCGGGGTGGAGCAGTCCATCCTCGCCCAGACCTGCGCCCCGGTCCGGCACACCCTCGTCTTCACCTGCTACAACGTCACCGCCATGGCGGCCGGCGCCCTGGGCGGGCTGGCCGCCGCCGCGCTGTCGTTCCAGCCGTGGGTGTCGGCCGCCGACGCCGCCTTCGCGGTGTACGCGCTGCTCGCGGCCGGCACCGTACTGCTGTTCTGGCACCTCACACCGGACGCCGAGGCCGCGTCTATTGAGAAGTGCCAGACCGGGCCCCGGGTACGGGTGCCCAGGCCGGTTCGCCGCCTGGCCGCGCTGTTCGCCCTCGACGCCTTCTCCGGCGGGATGGCCGTCCAGGCCATCCTGGCCTGGTGGTTCGCCCACCGCTACGGGGCCACCACCGCGCAGCTCGGCCTGGTGTGCTTCGCCGCCAACCTGCTCCCGGCCCTCGCCCAGCTCACCGCGCCCCTGCTGGCCGCCCGGCGCGGGCTGCTGGCCGCCATGCTGCTCCCCCACCTGGCCGCCAACCTGCTGCTGGCCGGCATCCCGTTCGCCCCGACCCTGGGTGGCGCGGTCACGCTGCTGCTGCTCCGCCAGACGGTCTCCAAGATCGACGTACCGGCCAGGCAGGCATTCACCGCCGCCGTCGTACCCCCTGCCTACCGGACGACCGCGGCCAGCATGACCAGCCTGGCCCGGAGCATCGCCGTGTCCGTCAGCCCGCTCGCCGCCACGGCCCTGCTCACAGGCACCCTGGTGGCGCTGGGCGCGCCCCTCATCGTCGGCGCCGTGCTGGGCATCGGCTATGACATCACGCTCTGGTGCGCGTACCGGACCGATCCCGCGACGGAGACCCTCTGAGCGCTCATCCGTCTCTCTTCGGCGTACGGGTGCCGCGCAGTTCGGGCATCCCCTGGACGAGGAGCAGGCAGGGCGGGATCACCAGCACCAACCCAGCGGCGCCCAAGAGGACGGCGTGGTCGCCCATGAGGTTCGTCAGTGGCCCGGTCAGCGCCTGGCCGAAGGGCATGAGGCCGAACGTGCTGAGCCAGGCCAGCGAGGTGATCCGCCCGATCAGATGGTCGGGCACCTCCCGGTACATCGCGACGTCCCAGGTGAGGGCGTACGTCTCGACACCGAAGCCGGCCACGAGATAGCAGCAGAAGAGCACCCAGACGGAGGGGGCGAAGAGGAGCGCCAGCGGGACCAGCGCGTACAGGGACATCGACCACATGGCCACGACGCCCGGCCGCCGCGGCTCCCAGGCCATCATCGTGATGCTGCTGATCAGACCACCGGCGCCGTAGAACGCGAGCGCCGTGCCGTACGCCGCGTACGACCCGAAGGCCTCCCGGCTGATCAGCGGCAGGAGCACCTGGCTCGGGGCGATCACGAACATCAGGCTGACGGGCGAGAACAGCAGCAGGGCCGACAACCACGGCCGGCGCCCCGCCTCGGCGAATCCCAGCAGCGCCTCACCCAGCAGCGAGCGGCGTCGCACCGGCGTCCACGGTGGTTCCGGCACCCGGCGGAACACGGCCGCGCCGACCGCGAAGACGACCCCGGCCAGCACGAACGGGAGCGCCTCGCCACCGCTCGCCAGTTGGGTGCCGACCACGGGCCCGGCGATGACGCCCAGGCGCGTACAGATGTTGACGAGGGCCCGGCCGGACACGCGCTGGTCTTCCGTCAGCGTGCCCGCCAGCATCGCGTTGAAGGCGGGCCGGATGAACGACTCCGCCGCGCCGACGGCGAAGAGAACGGCGGCCAGTAACCAGGTGGAAGGACGCTGTCCGAGGACGAAGACCGGGACGAGCGCCGCGACGGCGTCCGCGGCGAGCATGATCATCAGAATCCGCCGCCGGGGAAGGCGATCGGACCAGACGCCGCCCACCAGGAGCAGGCACAATGACGCGATGCCCTTGGCGGCGAGCACGGAACCGACCGCGGACGCGTCGCCCCTGGCATTGAGCACCGAGACGGTGACGGCGATCGCGAGAACCTGCTCGCCCAGCACGAAGCCGAGCTGCGCCGAGGCGAGCAGCCGGAAGGCGGGATTCCGAAGGACCGCCAGGTTGATGTTCGGCCGACGGGGGGCTTGTGCGGGCGTCATAGGCGGGCTTGACGAGGGTCTCGTGCGGGCGTCATCGGCGGGCCTATCGCTTGCGCGCCACCCCGCACAACGCGTCCACCCGCTCGGTGGAGTCCTGGAACGGGTCGGGATCGGGACGCCACTGCGGCAACGACACCACGCCGGGCGCCACGAGGTCCATGCCGTCGAAGAAGGCGGTGATCTGCCCCTCGTCGCGCAGGTTGTAGGGCACGCCGCCGCCCTCGTTGTAGTTCTCCTGGGCCTGGTCCAGCGCCTGGCCGGTGACGAGGTTGACGCCGTCCCACAACGCCAGGTAGCTGCCGGGGGCCAGGCGCTCCATCAGTCTCGTCACGATCTCCGTCGGTCCCTCGTCGTCACGTACATAGCCCATGATGCCCATCAGCATGAGCGCCACCGGCCTGCTGAAGTCCAGGGTCTTGGAGGCACCAGCCAAGATCGCGTCCGGGTCGCGTAAGTCCGCTTCGATGTAGTCGGTGGCGCCTTCGCGGGTGCCCACGAGCAGGGCCTGTGCGTGCACCAGCACGAGCGGATCGTTGTCCACATAAACCACTCGGCTGGTCGGGTCGGCCTGCTGCGCGAGTTCGTGGGTGTTATCCACGGTGGGCAGCCCGGTGCCGATATCGAGAAACTGACGTATCCCCTGCTCCCGGACCAGATAGCGGACGATGCGGGCCAGCAGATGCCGAGACAGTTGAGCGATCCTCACGATTTCCGGGAACTCTTTGCTGAACTCATCACCGGCCTGGCGGTCGACCGGATAGTGGTCCTTGCCGCCGAGCCAATAGTTCCACATCCGTGCAGCGTGCGGGACAGATGTGTCGATATGCCGGTGAATCGGCGAGCCCTCTACAGGCGATTCGTCCGCCACGAAACCCTCCTCTAATGTCGCCTCCGTGGTTACTGAAACCTAGTGGCCGCGCTTTACCCGCGCTATACCGCGAAGGACGATAAAGTTGGATATTTCCACATGAAGTGGCGGGGCAGTTCCTCAAGACCGGGCGAGGTCGGCCACCCTCAGCGATGATGGAACCGAACAAGTGCACGGTGAAGAAGGAGCCGCGGGAGGGACCGACAGGAAATATGGTGTCTCAGCTGTCTCATGTGACAAGATGATGACGATCGCGGCGTGGCGATTTGCCGAATTGGGAGCATAAATGCCGACTCCTCGGGGCAGTGGCGACTCGACGGAAATCTCAGGCGACGCAGGGCAGCGTTCCGGGCCGACGGCCTTGCGGATGCTGGTCGGCGTACGTCTGCGTCGGCTGCGCGAGTCCCACGGAATCACCCGCAGTGAGGCGGGGTCCGCCATCGGCTGCTCAGCGTCCAAGATCACCAACTTGGAAGGCGGACGGATCGGCCTCCCGCTCGGCGATGTGGCCGACCTGCTCAGCCTGTACGGAGTCGACGAGGACGAACGCCAGATCGTGCTGGCGCTGGCCGTCCAGGCCAATGCTCCTGGCCGGTGGCAGGACTACCGAGACGTGATCCCCGACGAGTTCGAGGCGTTTCTCGGGCTGGAGCAGGACGCCACGGTCATCCGCACCTACGAGGACCAGCACATCCCGGCCCTGCTCCAGACCAAGGACTATGCCCGAGCCGTCATCGCGCAGAGCCACGAAGGCGGCGACGCCGAGCTGATCGAGCGCCGGGTCGCCCTGCGGATGCACCGCCAGCGACTTCTGCTGCCACCCACTCCCCGTACGTTATGGGTGGTCATGGATGAGTCGGCGCTGCGCCGTCAGGTCGGCGACAGCGCGACGATGCGCGCCCAGATGGAGCATCTCCACGAGATGGTCAAGCTGCCGCACGTCACCCTCCAGGTGCTGCCCTTCGTGCACGGCAAGGGGGTGGACCCCTTCACCGTCCTGCGCTTCGCCGAGGCGGACCTGCCTGACGTGGTCCATCTGGAACAGACCGCCGACGCCCAGTACCTCACCAGGGACGCCGACGTCCGGCCGTACCGCCATCTGCTGAACCAGCTGAGCGTCTACGCGCAGCCGGCCGGGGCGACCCCGGAGATCCTCCAGCAGATCATCGGCACGCTGTGGTCGGCGCCGTAACCGCGCGAGGCGGTCAGGGCTGACGCGGTCGACGCGCCTTGATACGGCGGGCCGGGGACGGAGCGTCGAACCCGGCTTCGCGTGATCGCCGTTCCTTCTCCGGCCGGAGCGCGCGGCGGGTGTGACACCATCGGCCTTCGCGTGCGCGTTCGCCCGGCCGGAGTACGCGGCGGGTGTGACACGATCGACCTGACACCGGGCAGGCCAGGGCGTCGTGGTGGAAGCTGGAGAGAAAGTCATGAACCGGGCACCAGGCATGGTGGATGTGGCACGCGAAGCCGGCGTGTCGCACGTCACCGTGTCCCGCGTCCTGAACGATCACCCCTCGGTCCGGCCGGAGACCCGGGCCCGGGTCGAGGCCGCCATCGAGAAGCTCGGCTATCGCCGTAACAGCGTGGCCCGCGCGCTCAAGAGCCGCCGGTCCTCGACGATCGGCGTGGTCCTCGCCGGGGCCGAGCTGTACGAGCTGCCCCGCGTCCTGCGCGGCGTACAGGCCGCGGCGCAGCGGGCCGGATACTGGCTCAACCTGGCCGCCTGGCAGGGCGGCACCACCAAGGACCTGACCGAGACGCTGCAGCGGCTCACCGACCAGGCGGTGGAGGCCATCGCGGTCATCGCCGACCGGCCCATGGTGATGGACGCCCTGGCCGACATCGTCACCGGCGTGCCCATGTCGGTGATCATGTCCGGCAACGTGCCCAATCCGGATGTCGGCTTCGTCGAGCTCGACCAGGAGCTCGGCGCGCGGCTCGCCGTGCGGCACCTGCTGGAGCTCGGGCATCGCCACATCGTTCACCTGACCGGCGCGCTGCGCACCTTCGACGCCCGCGAACGCGTCGAGGGCTGGCGGGCCGCGCTGGCCGAGACGCCGGACGCCCACGGCGAGTTGCTAGAGGGTGACTTCACCGGCAACAGCGGCTACCGGCTGGCCCACTACCTTGTCACCCGCCGTACGGGCGAGCTACCGACGGCGATCTTCGCCGGCAACGACCAGGTGGCCATGGGGGTGCTGGCCGCCTTCGCCGAACTCAGCGTCAAGGTGCCCGACGACATCTCGCTCGTCGGATTCGACGACATCGCCGGAGCGGCCTACCTGGTGCCCGCGCTCACCACGGTCCGCCAGGACTTCGTCGGTCTCGGCGAGCGGTCCATCCAGCAGGTGCTGCGCATGATGAAGGGCGAGCCGGCGTCCTCCGAGCGGATCGCGCCGGAGCTCGTGGTCCGGCGCAGCACAGCGCCGCCCCGGCAGTCGCACTAGCGCCGCGCCAACTGGCTCGCCGCCGCCCCGGCCACCGCGCCAACGCCACGCTTTGCCGCCCCTGCCGCCGCGCTGACTAACCCGCCGTCCGCGGCACGCTGGTCTGCTCGGCGTGGGGCTGGTAGTCGAACCAACGTGCGTAAGCCCGCCCGTCGGTGGAGCGGCCGTTGCCGGTCGCGTACAGGCCGAGGTAGACCCCGACGAACCCGCCCGCCCGCTCGGTGCTCAAGCAGGACCGCTCAACGTCGCCCAGGCTGACCCATTGGCCGGTGTCAGCCTCCTTAAGGCGAAAGGCGTAGCGAACCTCGTCTCCCTCGACCGCCAGCACCACCTCGCCCGTCGCCACCGGTACGGACGCCAGGCGGGTGCTCGTACCGGCCTGGCGCACGGTCAGCACCACCTGAGCCCGCCCACCCCCGTCCACGGTGAGGGCGAGGGTGGCGTGGTGGTCCTGGTTCTGGAAGACGGCGAGTCCGGCCTCTTCCGCCGGATGCGCAGCGGAGAAGCTGATGTGCGTCCGCGCGTCGAAGCGGACATGCTGCTGGCGCCGGCCGAGGAAGGTGGGCACACCGGTGGAGCCGAGCGACTCGGCGGCGAGGACAAGGCCAAGGCCGCCCCCGTCGGCCGAAGGGCTGATGCGGTCGTCGACGGGTCCCCGGAGGCTGTTCCACTCCAGGCCCAGTACCGGCGCGTCGAACCGCACCCGACCCGATCCCGCAGAGGCACCATCACCCAGCCCTGCGGTGGCGATCGACGGCAGCCGTTCCGACAGCCGCACGCCCCCCGCCTCCGGCGCGAAGACCGGCCCATGAGCACCCCAGGCGACGGGCACCAGGAACACCTCGCGACCCAGCGTGTGCGTCCCCTCGATCGGCCGGACCCCGAGCGCCACGGCCCAGGTCTCGCCGTCGGGGGTGTCCACCAGGTCGACGTGGCCGACGTTCTGGACGGGCTCGGCCGAGCCTCGGTGCCGGTGGGTCAGCAGCGGGCTGCGCGGATCGGTGACGTACGGGCCGGTGATGGCACTCGAACGGGCCGCGGTGACGCTGTGGTTGCTCTCGGTCCCGCCTTCGGCGGCGATCAGGTAGTACACGCCGTCACGCTTGTACAGATGGGGCGCCTCCACCCACGCCCCGCGTACCGCGCCGTGCCACAGCACGTGGGTCGGGCCGACGAGCTTGAGCCGGTCGAGGTCGAGCTCGCGCATCCACAGCTCACCGGGGCCGCCGCCGGTCGGCTGGCGGGCGTCCCGGCAGGCGGTGAACCAGCACCGGCCGTCGTCGTCGAAGAACAGCGACGGATCGATGCCTTCGGCCTCCAGCGGCACCGGGTCCGACCACGGCCCGGCCGGGTCGTCGGCGGTGACGACGAAGGTGACGCTGCCCTGCCGATTCCTGGCCAGGGTGGAGACCACGTAGAACCTGCCGTCGTGGTGGCGGATGGTCGGCGCCCAGATCCCGTCGGAGACGTCCAGGCCCTCCAGCGACAGCGGGCTCGGCCGGTCGAGTACGTGCGTGAGCTGCCGCCAGCTCACCAGGTCCCGGCTGTGGAAGAGGGGAATGCCCGGGAAGTAGGCGAATGATGAGGTGACCAGGTAGAAGTCCTCACCGGCCCGGCAGATCGACGGGTCCGGATAGCAGCCGGGCAGAACCGGGTTGCGGAAGGTGGGCACGGGGGTGGACTCCGAAGCTGTGTCGGCTCTGTTACGAGCGTGGGGCTTGACAGGATGACAACGTTAACATCAGGTTAGTTCCCAACGCACGACCCGGCATTCCGCCGTGGTGCACCACCCGTCCGAGGAGACCGTGATGACCCCACCGACCCCCCGACCGCGCCGTCGCTGGACGATGGCCGCCGCGCTCGCGGTCGCCCTGACGGCGAGCGTGGCCGCCTGCTCGTCCGCCGACACGCCCTCCTCGGGCACCTCGGGCACCGAGGCCGCCAAGGGCCCGGTCACGCTCCAGGTCTGGACCTGGAACCTCAAGGGCAACGATCCGCGGGCCAAGGCGATCATCGACAAGTACCACCAGGAGAACCCGAACGTCACCGTCAAGCTGTCGGAGGTCGGCGGAACCGCCGATACCGCCTCCAAGCTGCTGGCCGCCGACCAGGCCGGCGACACCCCCGACGTGGTGCAGGTGGAGTACCGCGGCCTGCCCGCCCTGGTGGTGGCCGGAGCCGTCAAAGACGTCACCGCAGACGTGGCCGGCGTCAAGTCCGGCATCGAGCCCAACATCTGGGCCCTGACCACCTTCAACAACCAGGTCTACGGCGTGCCCCAGGACATCGGGCCGATGATGTTCACCTACCGCAAGGACCTGTTCGACAAGTACGGCGCCAAGGTCCCCACCACCTGGGCCGAGTACACCAAGGCGGCCGAGCAGATCCACAAGAAGAACCCCGAGGCCTACATCGCCAGCTTCTCCGCCGCCCAGCTCGAGTTCTTCGCCGCGCAGGCCGCCCAGGCCGGCGCCCAATGGTGGAGCAACGACGGCAAGGCCTGGAAGGTCGGCATCGACAGCGAGCCGTCGCTGAAGACCGCCGACTTCTGGGAGGACCTCGTGAAGCGGGACCTGGTCAAGGTCGAGCCGCTGCTCACACCGGAATGGAACGCTCAAGTCAACGACGGCAAGCTGCTGAGCTGGGCCGCCGCCGCCTGGGCCCCCAACGTGATCCACTCGGTGGCGCCCGACACCGCCGGCAAGTGGGAGTCCGCGCCGCTGCCGCAGTGGACGGCCGGCGACCCCGCCGTCCCGTTCCTGGGCGGCTCCGCCTTCCTGGTGCCGGCCAAGTCCAAGCACGCCAAGGAGGCCGCGGCCTTCGCCGCCTGGCTCGGCGCCTCCGACGAGGGCTCCAAGCTGCAGCTCTCCCTCGACATCTACCCCGGCGGCAACGCCGGCCGCCAGGCGACCCTGAGCCACGAGCCGCCCAAGCTCATGCCGCAGCAGAAGGACTTCTACCAGGTCGCCGACCAGGTGATCAAGAACACCACCATCCCGGTGACCTGGGGACCCAACGTGAACGTGTCGCAGACCGCCTTCGGAGACGCGCTCAACAAGGCCGCGCTCAACAAGAGCTCCTTCCGCGAGGTATACAAGGCCACGCAGCAGGCAGTCGTCGCCGACCTGGAGAAGTCCGGCTACACCGTCACCAAGTAAGACGCCGAGGGCCCGTCGGGGCCCTCGGTCCAACCCCATCCTGGATGTCTCATGCCCGCCAACCCCGCTGGCCGGCGCTCGCGCCTCCGCTTCCGCGGCGCCGCCACCCCGTGGCTGTTCGCCACGCCCGCGATCGTGTTGTTCACCCTGTTTCTGATCATCCCGATCGGTTACGCGATCTACCTGAGCTTCCGCGGCTTCCGCATCGACGGCGGCGGCGCGTTCGGGCGGCGGGTGCAGACTTTCGTCGGCTTCGACAACTATCTCGCCGCGCTCACCGATCCCGAATACGTCGCCGGGCTCGGCCGGGTGCTGCTCTACGGCCTCATCTCCATTCCCAGTGTGCTGGGCCTGGCGCTGCTGTTCGCGCTACTGCTGGACACCCCCAGGGTGCGGGCACGCGGCTTCACGCGTACCGCGATCTTCCTGCCGTACGCGGTGCCCGGCGTCATCGCCAGCCTCCTGTGGGGCTTCCTCTACCTGCCCAGCACCAGCCCGCTCAACTACCTCGCCAAGCAGCTGCACGCCGGACCGCTGGACTTCTTCAGCTTTCCCACCCTGTACTTCTCCCTGGCCAACATCGCGCTGTGGTCCGGCGTCGGCTTCAACATGATCATCATCTTCACGTCGCTGCGCGCCATCCCCACCTCCATCTACGAGGCGGCCCGCATCGACGGGGCCAGTGAGCTGCAGATCGCCTGGCGCATCAAGATCCCCCTCGTGGCGCCCGCGCTCGTACTCACCGGCTTGTTCTCCGTGATCGGCACCCTGCAGTTGTACAGCGAGCCGGCCACGCTGCGGCCGATGTCGACCACCATCAGCTCCACCTGGGTGCCGCTGATGAAGATCTATCAAGAGGCGTTCATGAACGACAATCTCGGCGGGGCCGCCGCCGCCTCCGTCGTCCTGGCCCTGGGCATCCTGGTCCTGTCGATGGTGCTGCTGCGCTTCTTCCAGCGCCGTACCTTCGGGGACAACGCATGAGCGCCGCCCTCCAGAGCCGCACCGGTGATCGCCAATTCCGCAGGCGCCGCGCGGGTGCGGCGCGGCGGCCACGGCTGGCGCTGATCGTGCTGCTGCTCGGCGCGCTCTACTGCCTGGCCCCCGTGGTCTGGGTGGTCGCCGCCGCCTCGAAGACCTCGCGCGAGTTGTTCACCACCTTCTCCTTCGCGCCTGGCAGCGGGTTCTTCGACAACCTCGCCAACCTGAGCGCCTACGGCGACGGCCAGTTCTGGCAGTGGGGGCTCAACTCCCTGCTGTACGCCGGGCTCGGCGCGGTGCTGTCCACGCTGGTGTCGGCCATGGCCGGTTATGCCTTGGCCAAGTTCCGCTTCCGGGGCAGCCAAGTCCTGTTCTCGGTGATCCTCGCCGGTGTGCTGGTGCCCGGCATCGTGCTGGCCGTTCCGCAGTATCTGCTCATGGCGGCCGTCGGCCTGGCCGGGACCTACTGGTCCGTACTCCTGCCGGTGATCATCAACCCGTTCGGCATCTTCCTGTGCCGGGTCTTCGCCAACGCCGCGGTCCCCCAGAGCACGCTGGAAGCGGCCCGTCTGGACGGCGCCGGCGAGTTCCGTATCTTCGGCGGCATCGTGCTGCCCATGATGACGCAGGGGCTGGTGACGGTGTTCCTGCTGCAGTTCGTCGGCATCTGGAACAACTTCCTGCTGCCCTTCATCATGCTCTCCGACCAGGACAAATACCCCATCACCCTCGGCCTGTACACGTTCATGGGCAAGGGCGCGGGCGACGGCGACCTGTACTCGCTGGTCATCATGGGCTCGGCCGTGTCCGTCATCCCGCTGATCATTCTGGTCCTGGTCCTGCAGCGCTTCTGGCGCGCCGACCTGCTGGCCGGCGGATTGAAGGGATGATCCACTAATGAAGTTCACCGACGGTCTCTGGCAGTTGCGTCCCGGCGTCACCGCGCTGTACGCCGCCGAGGCCCACGACATCTGGGCGGAGGACGGGACGGTCACGGTGACCGCGCCCACCACCGTCATCCACCGCCGGGGCGACACGCTCAACCGGCCGGTGCTCTCGCTGACCCTGTCGTCACCGCTGCCGGACGTGATCCGCGTACGCGTCGACCACCACGTGGGAGGCGGCGAGGAACGCGGCTTCGAGCTGCCCGGCGCCGAGGACGGCCACGGCGTCGTCAAAGCGGACGACACGATCGGGGCGACGCTCACCAGCGGCGCGCTGAGCGCGACCATCGCGCCCGGAGCCCCGTGGAACCTGTCCTTCCACGGTGACGGACGCCCGCTGACCGCCAGCGGCCACAAGTCCATCGGCTACTTCCGGCTCGCCGAGGACGCGCACGTCGATTCGGCGCCGGTCGGCGCCGCCCGCTCCTCCGTCCACCTCGCCCAGCAGCTCTCGCTCGGCGTGGGCGAGGTGGTCTACGGGCTGGGCGAACGCTTCGGGCCGCTGGTCAAGAACGGCCAGACCGTGGAGATCTGGAACGCCGACGGCGGGACCTCCTCCGAGCAGGCGTACAAGAATGTGCCGTTCTACCTGACCAACCGCGGATACGGCGTCTTCGTCAACCATCCCGGGCATGTCTCGTACGAGATCGGGTCGGAGGCGGTGCAGCGCGCGCAGTTCTCGGTCGCGGGAGAGAGCCTCGAGTATTTCGTGATCTACGGGCCGACGCCCAAGCGGATCCTCGAACGCTACACCGCGCTCACCGGCCGTCCGGCCCGCCTGCCCGCGTGGTCCTACGGCCTGTGGCTGTCGACCTCGTTCACCACCGACTACGACGAGCGGACGGTGACGTCCTTCATCGACGGCATGGCCGAGCGCGACCTGCCGCTGTCGGTCTTCCACTTCGACTGCTTCTGGATGCGCGAGTTCAACTGGTGCGACTTCGCGTGGGATCCGCGCGTCTTCCCCGACCCCGAGGGCATGCTCGCCCGCCTGCGCGCGAAGGACCTGCGCGTCTGCGTGTGGATCAACCCCTACATCGCCCAGCGCTCGCCGCTGTTCGCCGAGGCCGCCGAGTGGGGCTTCCTGCTGAAGCGTCCCGACGGGTCGGTCTGGCAGTGGGACCTGTGGCAGCCCGGCATGGGGCTGGTCGACTTCACCAATCCCGACGCGACCCGGTGGTTCCAGTCCAAGCTGCGCGCACTTCAAAAGCAGGGAGTCGACGCTTTCAAAACCGACTTCGGGGAGCGCATCCCGCTCGACGTCGCCTATTTCGACGGGTCCACGCCCGAACGGATGCACAACCTCTACACCCACCTCTACAACACGGCCGTGTTCGAGGTGCTGGAGGAACAGCGCGGCCGGGGCGAGGCGGTGCTGTTCGCGCGATCGGCGACCGCCGGCGGCCAGCGGCTGCCGGTCCACTGGGGCGGCGACACGGGGTCGAGCTATGAGTCCATGGCGGAGACCCTGCGCGGCGGCCTGTCGCTCGCCTTCTCCGGCTTCTCCTTCTGGAGCCACGACATCGGCGGCTTCGAGGGCACCCCGGATCCCGGCGTCTTCAAGCGCTGGGTAGCCTTCGGGCTGATGTCCTCCCACTCGCGGCTCCACGGCTCCTCCTCCTACCGCGTGCCCTGGGCCTTCGACGAGGAGGCGGTCGAGGTGACCCGGCTGTTCACGAAACTCAAGCTCCGCCTGATGCCGTACCTGTTCCAGGTGGGCCTCCAGGCCCACGAGAGCGGGACGCCCGTCATGCGGCCGATGGCGATGGAGTTCCCCGAGGATCGCAACGTCGCCCACCTCGACACCCAGTACATGCTGGGCCCCGACCTGCTCATCGCGCCGGTCTTCAGCCCAGACGGTACGGTCGAGGTCTACCTACCGGACGGCACGTGGACGAACCATCTGACAGGCGAGCGCGTCGAAGGCGGACACTGGCGCACGGAGACGCACGGCTTCACCTCGATGCCGATCTACGTACGCGAGGGCGCCGTCCTGCCCATCGGGGCCAGGGACGACCGGCCGGACTACGACTACCTCGACGGCCTGACCCTCCGCGTGTACCCGGGACCGGACGGCGAGACCACTCTCACGGTCACCGACCAGGTGTTCACCATCACCCGCTCCGATGGCCAGGTTTCCATCTCTTCTTCCCTCGCCTCCGGCTGGACCTACGAACTCGCCTGACGGCGCCACGAAACGAGGACCCTTCATATGACGCCCGACCGCGACGACTACCGCGAATCCGGCTTGACCTTCCCCGCCGGCTTCCTCTTCGGCTCCGCCACCGCCGCGTACCAGATCGAAGGCGCGGCCGACGAGGACGGGCGCGGGCCGTCCATCTGGGACACCTTCTCCCGCACCCCCGGCAAGGTGTGGAACGGCGACACGGGAGACGTGGCCGACGACCACTACCACCGCCTCGAAGAGGATCTCGACCTCATGAGCGAGCTCGGGCTGGAGGCCTACCGCTTCTCGATCGCCTGGCCGCGCATCCAGCCCACCGGTCGCGGCCCGGCCAATCCGAAGGGGCTGGACTTCTACAGCCGCCTCGTCGACGGCCTCCTCGCCCGCGGGATCACCCCCGTCGCCACCCTCTACCACTGGGACCTGCCCCAGGCGCTCGAGGACGAGGGCGGCTGGACCGAGCGCCGGACGGCGTACGCCTTCGCCGACTACGCCCGCATCGTCGGCGAGGCGCTGGGCGACCGCGTCGCGGTATGGACGACCCTCAATGAGCCCTGGTGCTCGGCCTATCTCGGCTACGGCTCGGGCGCGCACGCCCCCGGCCGTACCGACGGCGCCGCGGCCCTCGCGGCCGTGCACCACCTCAACCTGGCGCACGGCCTGGCCGTCCAGGAGCTGCGGCGGGTGGTCACCAACGCGCCCCAATACGCGATCACCCTCAATTTCCACGTCCTGCGGGGCGAGGGTGACGGCGGCGCGGAGGCCGTGCGCCGCATCGACGCCCTGGCCAACCGCGCCTTCACCGGGCCGCTGCTGCGCGGTGAATACCCGGCCGACCTGCTCAAGGACACCGCCGGCGTCACCGACTGGTCGTTCGTCCACGAGAGTGACCTCGCGGTCATCCACCAGCCGCTCGACCTGCTCGGCGTCAACTACTACTCGACCACGACCGTACGTCTCTGGGACGGCGTGAGCCCGCGGCAGAGCAACGACGGCCACAAGGACATGGGCGGCTCGCCCTGGCCGGGGGCCGACCAGGTGGAGTTCGTCGCGCAGGCCGGACCGTACACCGACATGGGCTGGAACATCGATCCGGGCGGCCTGGAGGAGCTCCTTCTCCACCTGCACGCCGAATTCCCCGGCCAGGCCCTCATCATCACCGAGAACGGCGCGGCCTTCCCGGACGAGCTCACCGTCGAGGCCGACGGGACGCGGGCCGTGCACGACGCTCTGCGCACCGACTACCTCCGGCGCCACTTCGTGGCCGCCCACCGCGCCCTCCAGGGCGGCGTCGACCTGCGCGGGTACTTCGTGTGGTCCCTCATGGACAACTTCGAGTGGGGGTACGGCTACTCCAAGCGGTTCGGCATCGTGCACGTCGACTACGACACGCTGCGGCGTACCCCGAAGGACAGCGCGCACTGGTACCGCGACCTCATCACCGACCGCACCATCCCGGCGCTGCCCTGACTTCGCGGCCGTCCCCCACCAAAGGGCATCGGCTCGACCGGTTCATCGGTCGAGAGGGCTCGTGGGCGGGAATCCGTCTCCTGCGCGGCCGCCCAGGACGCGAGCAGACGCATACACTCCGGCGAGGGCGCCTCGCTCGAGTTTCGAGTAGTACTCGATGCTCACATCGGCCGGCGCGGCGACCTCGCTGCGCCGGAGCCCCGGACCGTCCCCGATGGGTCACGAGTACGTCGGCATCGTCGAGGAGGTCGGCAGCCAGGTCACGACGATCCGGCCTGGCCAGTTCGTGATCGGGTCCTTCTTCGCCTCCGACAACACCTGCGGGATCTGCCGGGCCGGCTACCAGAGCTCCTGCGTTCACCGGGAGCTGATGGGCCCGCTCGGCGCCCAGGCGGAGCTGCTGCGTATACCGCTCGCCGACGGCACGCTCGTCGCCACCTCGGAGATCCCCTCACCGGATCTCATTCCCAGCTTCCTGGCCGCGTCCGACGTGCTGGGCACCGGCTGGTTCGGCCCGATCGCCGCGAAGGCGGGGACGTCGGTGACGAATCCGATGTGCCCACCGGGTAGCTCGACCACGCCTCTGTCCAGGTGCCGGCCCAGCTCCACGGTCGCCTCGTAGCACGGGCGTCCCTGTGATAGGCGGCCGGCCGCAGGGATGACGCGGTCGGCGTGCGGGGCGAGCGCGGCGAGATTCACGGGGGAGCGGGCGGGTACTGGCGCAGCTCGTGCTCGAACCAGTAGGCGGCGTTGGCGTCGTTCCTGGGGGCGCGGGCCATGTGCTGCTGATCTGGGTCACGGCCTGCGCGCCGACCGCGGCCACGGTCCTCACATGGGCGGCGAAAGGCCCAAGAACCTCCGAACAGAGTGGTCCGCTACGGATGGGAGCATCAGCCTCGACTGGGGCGCCTGCGCCATGCGCACGACACCAGAAGGACGGTTCCGGCCACGGCCCCGCCGCGCCGGAGCCGTCACCTCACGCTCGGCCTCACCCTGTCCGCCGTCCTGGCCGTGGCGCTGCACGCGGGCCTACGCAGCACATCACGTTTCCACGACGTCGCAACCGGCCGCTTCCATGGCGGCCCGCACCTCCAGCTCGTTCACGGGACCGTCGGTCAGGATGCTCACCCGTGATTCGGCCGGATCGACGTCCACCCCCACAACTCCCGGCACCTGGATGAGCTCCGCCTTGACGGCGCCAAGGCAGTGCGCGCACGTCTCCGGCGACAGGCTGGCGACACGATAGGCGACAAGGCTGTACGCAACGGTGATCAATGGGATGCCTCCTCGTTCGCGGCGATGATGTTTCGCCTCACTCCCCGATCGTGCTGCAGGCCAGGGTGCTTGTGGAGGGTGCGAGAGATTCCGAAGTAGGACATGGCGGAAATCAGAACTCTTTGCTGACAAAGGGGCTTATATGCCAATGTGCAGGGTTGATCCAACATGAAGGGAGCCGGGTGGACAGCGGGGCATTTTCCGGGGACGACGGTGTTGCGCGCTCTCTGTACGCCCGCATGCGCCAGGGAGGCGAGTCGCTTTCCGAGGCCGCGGCGAAGCTGAGCCTGACAGCGGCGGACATCGACCGGGCCCGCGACGAGCTCACCCGGCTCCACCTGCTGAACCCGGAGACACAGGCCGCCGCCGACCTGACCGCGGCGCTCAATCGCAGCCTGCGAAGCAGCCATCGCATGCTCGACAACCTCGTCGAGCAGCACGTCAAGATCGCCACACTGACCAAGCACTATCTCGGCCTGCCCGAGCGGACGGACAACCACGCCGACATTGAGTTCTTCCCATGGCCCGACCACCGCCGGCAACTCCACGACCGGCTCAACGAGCTGTCCGAACTGGCCGAACACGAGGTGCTCGACATGCACCCGATCGCTGCCTGGACGCGTGAATCTCTCGACGCGGGCTTGGCACGCAGCGAGGCGAACATCCGCAACGGCGTACGAGTGCGCAGTCTGCACGCCCAGATCGCCATGGCGAACCCGCTGATCCGCGAGTACACGGTGCGGTGGCGGGAGCTGGGCATAGAGATACGGGTCACCCCGGTGATCCCCACACGCATGCTCATCTACGACCGCACGACCGCCATCGTCCAGGCCGACCCTGAAGACCTGGACGCCGGCACTGTCCTGATCCGAGGCGCGGGCGTGGTGAAATCCCTCGCGGCGATCTACGACTACTGCTGGACGACCGCCTCCGAGCCCGAGGACGTGCCCCGCTCCGCCGACGGCTCCTCACTCACCGAACAGCAGCGCGCGGTGCTGCGCATGCTGGCCGCCGGCATGAAGGACTCCGCCATCGCCCGCAGCATGGGCGTCTCCACCCGTACCGTCACCCGCGTGGTGGGCGAGCTGACGGTGCTGCTGGGAGCGGGCAGCCGCTTCCAAGCAGGCGTCCGAGCGGCCCGGCTCGGCTGGCTCGACACCCACTGACCGCACGCCGACGACCTGCACCATGTACGGGAGCGGCGAGGCACCGTCCGGGCCGATCGTCACTCCGTCAGTCGCTCAGAATATGAGCCGTGGGCTGGGGCTGCTGCCACATGTCACGGCCGTTGCTCCACAGCTCGGCGGCATGGTAGGCGAACCGGTCGAACAGGCCGTCGTCCTGGCACCGCCTCAGGTGCAACATGGGCGAGTCATGCCCGACCAGCTTGGCCAGATGAGGCGTGACAAGCATGTCCGAGTCGAACCGGAACACACTCATGGCGATGTGCGCGTCCCCGTACCGCGCCTCGATCCCGGGAACGTCGCGCAGCTGCTTGATCTCCGACAGCGTGATCCGGATACGCGTGGAGACGGTCAACGGGACGTTCTCCACTTCCTCACGGCTGCGCGTGACATCGCTCTCCGGGTCGCCGACGAGAAACCGGATCTTGCAGCCCTGCTGAGCCTTCCATTTGAGGACCTTTGCCAGGTTCGGGTGTTCCAGCCATAGGAAGTAGTTCGTGTAACCGGCGAACACGATCTCATTTCGCGCGGAGTTGATGAGGTTACGCCAAATTGATGTCGGGCATGCCGAACGATACGGATAAGTGGTCAAGACTTCCTTGTCCGGCCCCATTTTCACCGCATTGCGAATTGCGTCTGGCCATAGCACGGCTGTCTCAACTCCTAGTGCCTCTGCGGCGGCCCACTGGTGCCGCAGGTGCGGGACACGAGTCTCGTCCTGCAGCCAGCGTTCCACCGTCTTGACGTCCACGCCACACCGTTCGGCCAAATTCTGGTTCGTGACCTGGGCGTTCAGCATGGCGCTGCGTAGGGCGACGTTAGCCACGGGACACCTTGGGGTGGAGGACGCCAGGGACGTTTTGAGCGTAACGCCATAACGTCCTGGACGTCTAAATAACGCGGTTGGTTCGTCGCTCTTCAGTAAGCAGGCTGACCACATGTTCACGCCGGTAATTCTCGAAGACCTCCAGGAGACTTTTCCTGGTTGGCGCATTTGGCGCAGTTCCGCAGGACGCCTGTGGGCAACTCGAAACGGCCGACACCTATCGCCGCACGAGGTAGATCACGGTCTCTGCCAGACGGTCGACGCCGATGACATCGCCCAGCTCGCCGAGCAGTTGAGGCGGCAGGACGCCGTAGAACGAGCACTGTGAACACTCTCTACGCCGAACACTCTCTACATCGGACACTCTCTACATCGGACACTCTCTACGTCACGAGCGCCTCAACGCCGCGGCCCAGCGGCGTCCGCGGCCGTACCCGCCAGGAATCGGACGAGTAGTCCGCGGGGCTCCTCGGGGCAGTCGTCGTGGAGTGAGTGTCCGCCGCCCGGCACGGTGCGAGCTTCGGTCTGGGGCAGGCGTGTGACGAACCGCCTGGCAAGGCTCGCCGGGAAGTAGCGGTCCCGGTCGCCCCACAGCAGCAGGACGGGAGCTCGTACCAGATGGAGATCCCTTTCGGTGGCCGCCCAGTTCACCGAGCGTTCGACCCGCAGGACGTCGTCGAGCTGGGACGATCGCATCGTGCGTACGAGGTCGTCGATCCGGCCTTCGGGAACACGGTCTCGATGGGCGAAGGACTTGATCAGCATGTGCCGGATCGAGGGTCTCAGCAACCGGCGAAGGACCAGTTCGCCGACGACCGGGGGCCGCGCGAGGCGGAATTCCCACGCGTCCTTGACGTCCAGGCCGCCGGGAGCGATCTAGGCCAGGCGGGTCACGGCGTCCGGTGGAGTTCGGCGAAGCGCAGGGCGAAGCCGCCGCCCCAGGAATGACCGACGATCGCCGTACGCGCGAGGCCGTCTCCACGACCACTCCGGCCGCATCGTCCGGCATGGATCGACCACTGCTGTCGGCAACCGACTCGGCTCCTCCAGTAAGCCACTAACTCGAACATCGATGTTCAAGTTAATCGCAGAACGGGCGGGACGTCGAGGCAGGTGGCGGGTTGGGCTTCTCGATCGACGCCAGGCCGACTATGCGCCCGGGGCCATGACCATCAACCCTCGGCTCCCTGCCGGACCTTGGCGTAGTGACGGGCGGCTCGCGCCCGGTTGCCGCAACCGGGTGAGCACCACTCGCGCCGTGCGGTGTCGCGGACGAAGTACAGCACGCAGCCCGGGCCATGGCAGGCGGACAACTGCTCGCGCAGTGGCCCGGCGAACAGGTCGATGGCGTCTTCGGCCAGTGCGGCGAGGGCGGCGGCTACCGGGCGGCCCGCGGCGCGCACCGTCGTGTGCGGCTCAGGGGTGGTGCGCAACTCGCGCCAGCGCGGGGTCTGCCCCGCGTGACGATTGAGGGTCGCGACCACGTCCGCATCGGGTTCGCGGTCGTTGACGGCCGCGGCGGCGAGGGCTCGGACAGCGTCTCGGAGCTCTCTGGCCAGGCGCAGGTCACCGTCGGTCACGCCCTCGATGTCGGCGTCGGTGAGTGCGACCGCGAGGTGTGGGCGCATGTCGCGCAGCCAGGCTGCCAGGTGCTCGACGCTCCGCAAACCATCCTTGCGGCGACCTCTCACCGCGTACGTGGTGTTGCCGAGTTCGATGGACGGCGGTCCACCGAGGAACGGAGCGCCGCCATCCGCGAGGTGTGCCACTTCCACTCTTCTAACGCTATCTCCAGCTTGACACCGTTACAAACCACACGACATATTCTAATGGTCCACCTAGCGGTGAACCGTGAGAAATGACGCCTTCACACTGGAGATCCCGTATGAGCACACCGGCCCTGCAGACCGGGCACGTCGGCCTGAACGTGACCGACTTGCCGCGGTCCATCGCCTTCTACCGCCGGGTCTTCGACTTCGAGGTCATGGGCGAGCGGACCGACGGCGACCGCAGATACGCCTTCCTCGGCCGCGACGGCACCCTGCTGGTCACGTTGTGGCAGCAGAGCGGCGGTAGGTTCGCCACCGACCGGCCCGGCCTGCACCACCTGTCGTTCCAGGTGCCCGACATCGAGGCGGTTCGCCGCGCCGAGGCCACCTTGCGGGAGCTCGGCGTACAGCCGGCCTACGACGGGATCGTCCCGCACGGCGAGGGCTCCTCCTCCGGCGGTGTCTTCTTCGCCGACCCGGACGGCATCCGCCTGGAGATCTATGCGCCGAGCGGCGCCGATACCGCACCCGCGCCCACGCAGGGCGCCCCGACGTGCGGCTTCTTCTAACAGACGCGCCCGCGCCGGAAAGGGATCCCTCATGCTTCACCAAGGCGAACGCGCGGTACAGCGCCGCGCCGGTCTGACCACCGACGGCTTGGGATCAGCCGGCGTGCGGGCGACCATCCCGCCAGTGGCGGCGGAGTTCCTCAGCCGGCAGCGCCTGATGGTGCTCGCGGCCACCGACGACACCGGCGCGGCCTGGGCCGGCATGCTCACCGGCCCGCCCGGCTTCGCCACCGCCCCCGACGACCGTACCGTCATCGCCGACCGGCTTCCCGGCACCGGTGATCCGCTCGCAGACCTGTTCGACACCGAGCGGCCGGTGGGCATGCTCATGATCGAGCCGGCCACCCGGAGACGGATGCGGGTCAACGGCCGCGCCCGCCGTCACGGAGATCAGCTCCTGGTACGTACCGAACAGGTGTACTCCAACTGCCCTAAATACCTTCAAACCCGCGCCTACATCAACGACTCGCCCTCCACGCACAGGACCGCACTCGTCACCGGCGAACTCACCACCGGTCAACAGCAGTGGATCGCCGCGGCCGACACGTTCTTCATCGGCACCTATGCGGCTGGGCTCGGGGCCGACGCCTCACACCGCGGCGGCAACCCCGGCTTCGTCACAGTGACCGGCAGCCACCGGCTGACCTGGCCCGACTATGTCGGCAACTCGATGTACATGACGCTGGGCAACCTTGAGCTCGAGCCGCGCTGCGGGCTGCTGTTCCTGGACTGGGAGAACGGTCACACCCTGCACCTGACCGGCCGCGCCCGCGTCGACTGGGACCAGGACCGGGCGGCCGCGGTGCCCGGCGCGCAACGGCTGATCGACTTCGACGTCGAAAGAGTCATCCAGATCGCCGATGGCCTCCCCCAGCGATGGTCCTTCGAGAAGTACTCCAGGTTCAATCCCGCCTGAACGCCCCGCGGCTGAAAGAGACCCATGCGCGTCCGTGTCGACATGACCCTGTGCCAGACCCACGCCCAGTGCGTGTTCGCCGCCCCGGAGGTCTTCGCCCTCAACGACGATGACGAGCTGGTGTACGACGCCATGCCCACCGACGCCCATTGGCCCGCCATCGAGGAGGCGGCCCGCGCCTGCCCCGTACAGGCCATCTATCTGGACGGGGACTGACTCCGGTAGCTGAGGCGGGTAGAGCACTGGAACACCCACCTACCGTCACTTGCCGACCAAGGAGCACAAATGACCCGTCCACCTGTCCCGCCCTTCACCGCCGAGACCGCGCACGCCAAGGTGCAGGCCGCTGAGGACGCCTGGAACACCCGCGATCCGGAGCGGGTGGCACTCGCCTACACGCCGGACTCCACCTGGCGCAATCGCGACGAGTTCGTCACCGGCCGAGCGGAGATCATCGCGTTCCTGACCCGCAAGTGGGCCAAGGAACTCGACTACGCGCTCCGCAAGGATCTCTGGGCGTTCACCGGCGACCGGATCGCCGTCCGTTTCCAGTACGAATGCCACGACGCCGACGGACGATGGTGGCGCAGCTATGGCAACGAGCTCTGGGAGTTCGACGCCGATGGGCTGATGCGACGGCGCGAGGCGAGCATCAACGACCTCCAGATCACCGCCGAGGAGCGCCGCATCTTCGGCCCACGCCAAGCCAGTGATCAAGGCATGTCCATGCCGCTCGCATAGGCCCAGAACTGCCACAACGAGCTGGCCGATGGTGTCACCCGGCCGTGTGCGCGAGGATGGCGGCGGCCAACTCCTCGTGCACCTCGGGCGGCGGTGTGTGCCCCATGCCCGCCAGGATCGGCGCGTCCGTCTCGGCGCCGAACTCTTCGCTCCAGATGTTCACCTTTCGCCTGCCTCACAGCATGTCGTCTGCGGCTACGGGCGCCTTCCGCAGAACTACCAGTCGCGCCAGATCCGTACGGGAGCCGATGCCCAGCTTCGGATAGATCTTGTACAGGTGATATTCGACCGTGCGCGGGCTCAGGAAGAGCTGGGCGGCGATCTGCTTGCTCGACAACCCATCGGCGACCAGGCCCGCGATACGCAGCTCCTGCGGGGTCAGCGCGTCGAGCACGGCCGCGGGCGAGGCCTGCCCGCTCTCCCCCGCCGCCCGCAACTCCTCCTGCGCGCGCCGCGCCCACGGCCGGGCGCCCGCCCGTTCGAACGTCTCCCACGCCGTCCGCAGATGCGTCCGCGCCTCGCCCGGCCGCTGCGTCCGGCGCAGGCGCTCACCCAGCAGCAGGGCCGTCCTGGCCGCCTCGAACGGGTTGGTGTGCAGCCGCAGCGCCTCGCCGAGGGCGTCCTCGGACGACTCGACCAGGCCCCGGCAACGGGCCAGCAGGGCGTGCGACTCGGCCGTAGCGGCGTGCGTCGACCACTGCTCGTACGCGGCCAGCACCGCCTGGGCGCCCGCCTCGTCGCCCGCGCCCACGGCGGCCTCGACGCGGTCCGGGGCCGTACGCCACACCACGGTCGGATGCCCGGCGCCCGGCCCTGCCGCGGTGATGGCCGTGAAACGGTCGTGCGCCGCCGCGAACCGGCCCAGGCACAGGTCGAGCAGCGCCAGCGCGTACGACGCGACACCCGCACGCAACCCGACCCGGTGCGGGACAGCGATGGCCAGCGCCTCGCGGGCCTGCCGCTCGCAGAGCTCCTCCTCGCCCCGTAGCGCCGCCACCACCGCCAGGTTGGCCAGGTGCGCGGCCACCGTGTTCTCGTACCCGGCCTCACGAGCCAGCTCCAGGCCCTCCTCGGAGACGGCCTGGCTGCGCGCCAGCCGCCCCGCGATGCGCTCGGCCGTCGCCACGAACTCCAGCACGACCGGCAGCTGGCCGCTCATCCCCGACACCCTGGCCACCTGCCCGGCCCGATCGGCCATCTCGGCGGCCAGGTCTCCCTCGCCCAGGTAGCTGGCCGCGGCCGCCGCCCACAGGTACCCCGCCGCGTCCTCCAGTTCACCGACCCGGGCCAGCGCCCGCCGCAGCAAGCCCGGCCCGGCGGCGTCGCCGTCCAGCGTCAGGCCGATCCCGGCCACCGTGTCCCGCAGGAAGCCCTCAGGATGCGCCGCGGCCCGCCGGCCGAGCTCGGCGATGGCCGCCGTGTCGCCGACGTACGAGGCCGCCTCCACGGCATCGGCCAGCATGTCCAGGCTCTCACCCGCCGCCAGGATCCGTACGGCTTCGGCGGCGTTGCCCGAGTTCAGCTCGAACCGGCCCCGGAGCTGGGCGATCTCCATGGCGAGCATGGCGTCCCCGCCGGCCCGTTCGCGCGCCTCTGCCAGCAGCGACTCCGCCTGTCCCGGACGGCCGCCGAGCCAGGCCGCGACGGCGGCGTCCTTCAGGCGGACGGCACGAGCGCGTGGCTCGGGGGTCAACTCGGCGGCCCGGGCCAGGGCGGTGGCGGCGGCGCCGTACCCGCCACGGTCACGCGCCCGCTCCGCGGCGGCCACCAGCGCGGCGGCGACCTGCTCGTCCTGGCCCAGGGCCGCTTCGGCCAGGTGCCAGGCGCGGCGGTCATCCGAGGCCAGCTCCGCGAGGACGGCGTGCACGCGGCGGACGTCGGCGGGGGCGGCCGCCTCGTGCACCGCGGATCGGATGAGCGGATGACGGAAGCGCACGCTCGTGCCCGACACCCCGGCCAACCCGGACTCCTCCAGCTCAGCCAGCGCCACCCGCGTGCTCGTACCGGGCCGAACCGCTTGCTCGGCAAACGCCGCCCGCATGCTCGTACCGGCCCGAACCGCTTGCTCGGCGAACAGCCGGTCGGTGGCGCGCAGGATCAGGTCAAGGTCGGCCTCGACGGCGGCGGCCAGGGCGACCAGCCGAGCAGGGGCGGACAGCGCGGCCACCCGATCACCGAAGAGCCGGGCACCACCGGGCAGCGGGTCAGGCAGTGGTTCGCGCCCGGCGAGCTGCGCGCGCGTCAGGCGAGCGGCGACCTCGCCCAGGGCGAGCGGGTTCGCGCGGGTCAACGAGACAAGCTCGCGTGCCACCTGGGCGGGCAGCACACCGCAGCGGGACTCCAGCAACTCGGCCGCGGCGGACTCGGACAGGCCGCGCACGTCCATCGTCAGCGGCACACCCTTGACAGCGGCGTCCTCGCGCACGGCGAACAACATCGCGATCCGTTCCGTCCCCAGCCGCCTGGCGGCGAACAGCAGCGCGTCGGCCGAAGCCCGGTCCACCCACTGGAAGTCGTCGACCACGCAGATCAGCCCGTCCGGCGCGGCAGCCTCGGCCAGCAGCGAGAGCACGCCGGCCCCCACCAGGAACCGATCGCCCACACTGCCCGCGGCAAGCCCCAAGGCCGCGCTCACAGCCACGCGCTGCGGCTCGGGCAGCGCGTCGAGCGAGCCGGTCACCGGCCACAGCACCTGGTGCAGCGCCGCGAACGCGAGGTCGGACTCCGACTCGACGCCAGTGGTCCGCAACACCCGCATCGCGCCACCGCGCGCGGCCGCCGCGTCAAGCAGGGCGGTCTTGCCCGCCCCCGCCTTGCCCCGCAACACCACCGCACTCCCGACGCCATCACGGGCCCGCGCGATCACCTCGTCGAGTGCGCTGATCTCCACAGATCTTCCATAAAGCACAAACACCCACTGTAGGAGGCCTCGGATGATCGCTCCCGCCGACCGCAGGCCCGGCCTCACCCGTTAGGCCCGTATCTGCGACCTACGCGGTCTCTTCTGCCGGCTCCAAGCCCACCAGGAGGTTGAAAGCACCGGTCAGGAGATTGAGGGCGACGACGCCCACGATCTCCGCCACGATCCGGTCGCTCCAGCCATGCGCCCGCACCTCCGCGACGTCCTCATCCGTGATCGCCGACGGCTCGGCCAGCACACGTACGGCCAGGGCGATGAGCGCCGCCTCCCTGGCGTCGGTGGACGTGCCCTGCCGGGCCAGCGCGATGTCGCTCTCGCTGAGCCCCGCCGCGCGCCCGCCCTCGGCATGCGCCTGAAGGCAATGGCCGCAGCCGATCCATTCCTGCACGGCGAGCGAGATCTTCTCGCTGAGCGCGCGCGGCAGCTTGACGCGCTTCATGGCGCGCGAGAGGTCCAGGTATCCCTGCAGCAGCGCGGGTGAGTGGGCCATGGTGGCGACCATGTCGCCCACGCCGCCCCTCCTGCTGATGATGTCGTTCAGCAGCTCTCTGGATTTCTCCGGCGCCGCAGCGGGATCGAGGGGGGCCAACCGTCGCATATGTCCTCCTAAGGTTTCTCGAATACCCTACCCCCCTAATGTATAAAGGAGGAAGGCGATGGAGCGACGGCTCATGGAGCACCTGTCCTGCTGGCTTGGCGGCCGACCTGCCACGAGCGGGCTGGACATCATCGGCTCACCCGGGCGCGGTAGCCCTGGATGGGACGGCAAGATCCACCCGGCCTTGGGAGTCGCAAGCCCGGAGGGCGGCGTGTTGTCGGTCCCGGCCGAGCACGCCGCGACCGTGGCGGAGCAGTACGCCAAGGACGACAAGGACCTCACCGCATTGGGACCACGGATCCCAGCCCTGGTCGGCTTTCCCGAGCGCGGCTGGTTCACCGCCGTCTATCGGTGGACCACACACCCACCACCTTTCCCTGACGCAGGCGTCTGGGTACCCGCCGATTCCCCGGAGACCCCCGACTGGCTGCGGCCTTTCGGCGGGGACGTCCTGATCGCCACAGATCCGGCAACCGGCGAACACCTGGCGGGAGTGGGGATCAAACGACACGACGCCCACGGGCACGAACTCGCCGTCGTGACCGCCCCCCAAGCACGCGGCCGTGGCCTGGCGCGCGGGCTCGTCGCCCAGGCGGCCCGGCGGGTGCTGGACGAAGGCGCGATCCCCACCTACATGCATGATCCCGCGAACCTCGCCTCCGCCGCGGTCGCCGAGGCGGCGGGCTTCAGCGACCTGGGGTGGCTCGCCTTCGGCGCGACCGAGGCTCGCCAGCGCCAGCGAGCGGTATGACTACGATCGCCGGTAGGATCAGTGCATGATACGAGGCCTGGGTGAGCTCGAATCCACGATCATGGATTGGTTGTGGGCACGGCGCCGACCGGCTTCCGTACGCGACGTGCTGGAGGGTCTGCGCCAGGAGCGGGTGATCGCGTACACCACGGTGATGACCGTGATGGACAACCTGCACACCAAGGGCCTGCTCAAGCGCCGGCCCGTCGGCCGGGCCTACGTCTACGAGACGGTGGCGTCGAAGGAGGCCTATACCGCCGGCCTGATGCGCAGCGCGCTGGCGGGCAGCGGCAACCAGGCCGCCACGCTCGTGCACTTCCTTGAGCAGCTCACGCCAGAGGAGGCCGCAGCGCTGGAGGCGGCGTTGCAGGTGTTCCCGCCCCGCGGAAGGCCGGCATGATCGCCGCCATCGTCCTGGTGCTCTACACGATCGTCGCCGCCATCTGGCTGCCCGAGCTGGGCCGGCGGGCGGCGCGCTGGGCCGAGCGGGCGCCGCGGCTGGCGATCGTGTTGTGGCAGGCGGCCGGCGTGTCGGTGGTCGCCTCGGCGGTGCTGGCCGCGCTGGCCTTCGCCGTGCCCGCGGACGTCGTCGGGCACGGCTTGGCCGAGCTGTTCGCGATCTGCGCCGACATGCTGAGCGACGGTTCCGGCCTGACGTGGACGAGCGCCGTGGCGCTGTCGGCGGCTGCCCTCCTCCTGGCCAGGGCCGCCTACTGTGGCGCGGCGGTGCTGCTCAGAGCCCACGTCGAACGTCGTGAGCACGCGGCCATGCTCAACCTCCTGGGCCGGCATGACAGTGACCTGGGCGCGGTGGTGATCGACTACGACGAGCGACTGGCCTACTGCGTGCCCGGCAGGCGCGCCAAGATGGTCATCACCACGGGTGCGCTGCACACCCTGGCGCCCGAGCAGGTCACCGCGGTCCTGGAGCACGAGCGTGCGCATCTCCGCGGCCGCCATCACCTCGTGCTGGCCGCCGCCGAAGCCCTGGCCAGGGCGTTTCCCGGCGTCCCGCTGTTCGAGCGGGCCAGGACGGAGATCACCCGGCTGATCGAACTGTTGGCCGACGACGTCGCCGCCCGCCGCCACCCCCGCGCGCAGATCGCCGCCGCGCTGGTCCGCCTGGCCACCGGCCGAGCGCCCGCCTTCACGCTCGGCGCGGGCGGCGAAACGGCGCTCACCCGGGTACGCCGCATGCTCAACCCCGAGGCGCCGCTCCGCCGCCGAGAACGCCTGGCCGGGCTGGCGGCGGTCGCCGTACTACTGGGCGGGCCCGCGATGGTCGCGCTGGTGCCCGGCGTCAGCTCCTTCCTCGCCCATCACTGCCATTCGCTCTTCATGCTCTGATCTACGGTCTGCCCTAGTAGACCAACCTCACCACGGTGGTGCTGGCCGTGGCGTTGGCCTTCGTGTTCGGCTACGCGCTGACCATGCGCGGCGTGCCGCTTTCATGCCGCTGGATCCTTTCTGCCGGGGAAGAAGGTGATCGCGAGGGCGGCACACAGCGCCATCAGGACGGCGGACAAGACGAAGGCGAGGCCGTACCCGTCGGTGAGCGCCGCGCTCAGCGGCGTCCCCGACTGGAGCCGATCATCGGCACGGGCGGCGGCCGCGGTCGCCAGGACCGCCAGCCCGAGCGCGCCACCGAGCTGGGCACTGACGTTGAGCACCGCGGCGGCCACACCGCTCTCGGACGACGGCACGCCGGACAGCGCGGCATCGGTGAGCGGCACGATCATGATCCCGTGTCCGACGCCCACGACCACCATGGGCACGATCAGGCTCACGAGCAGCCCGGCATCCGGCGAGATCCAGGCCAGCGGCAGCAGTCCAGCGGCGGCGACCAGCGCGCCGAACGCCAGGACCGGCCGCGCGCCCAGGCGGCGGACCAGCAACGGGCCGAGCCACGAGGCACCGACCATGACGACGGTCATCGGCACGTACGCCAGACCCGTCACCAGCGCCGAAAACCCGAGTACCTCCTGCATGAACAAGGTGGCCAGGTAGAACAGGCCGAACAGAGCACTGGCCCGTACCACTTGGATCAGGTTGGCCCCCGCCACGGAGCGGATGCGGAACAGCCTGAAATCGACGACCGGCCGCCGCGCGACGGCGTTCTCGTGGACGGCGAAGTAGCCCAGCAACGCCGCCCCGACGAGCAGGAGCCACCATTCCGCGCGCAGTACCGCGTAGATCAGTAGCCCGACCCCCACCGTGACGATCGCCGCCCCCACGACATCGAACCCCCGGCCCGATCGGGGCTCGCCACGCGCGGGCAGAACACGGCCTGCCACCACCACCAGCAGCACGCCGACCGGCACATTGATGAAGAAGATCCACCGCCAGCCCGGCCCGTCGGCGAGCAGCCCGCCCGCGACCAGTCCCAGCGCGCTGCTCACCGCCGTAGCCGTCCCCCACACCGCCAGCGCGCGGCTGCGCGGCCGCCCCTCGGGGAAGATCAAGGTGATCATGGCCAGGGTCATCGGCGCGACCAGCGCGGCCGCCAGCCCTTGCACGGCCCGGCCCCCGACCAGCACCCCGGCGCTCGGCGCCAGCCCCGCCACCAGCGACGCCCCGGTGAACAGCGCGATGCCGCCCACCAGGACCCGCCGGTGGCCGAGCAGATCGCCCAGCCTCCCGCCGAGCAACAGAAAGCCGCCAAAGGGCACCATGTACGCGTTCACCACCCAGGACAGATCAGCCGCCGAGAAGGCCAGCTCGTCCTTGATCGCGGGTAACGCCACGTTCACCACCGTGCTGTCGACGGCGTCCAGCACTTGCGCCAGGCACAACGCGACCAAGGCCACCACATGCCCCCGCGTCCACACGAACTCCCGCGTCTCCATATCCCTCCTCAGAATGAACACTCGCTCATACGGTATGAGCGGGTGTTCATTCTGGCAAGTTCGGTAAACTCCGGAGCCATGTCACCGCGCGGCGTCACCATTCCTGAGGTACGACAGCAGCTCTTCGACGCCGCCGAGCAGATCCTGCTGCGCGGGGGGCCATCCGGGCTGACCAGCCGGGCGATCACCCTGGAGGCCGGGGTCGCCGCCGGACTGCTGCACAACCACTTCGGCGACCTGGACAGCTTCCTGGCCGCGCTCTTCATCGACCGGGCGCGGGCGGCGAACGGACGCCTCCGAGAGCTGGCCGCCCACGCCGGATCGGGGACCGTGGTGGACAACGTGATGGCGACCATCGAGCCGCTGCTCGCCGGCAACCTGCTCGCGCTGGGCGGGCTCGCCTTGGCCAGGCCGTCCATAGTGAGCAAGCTGGGCACGCACGGCGAGGGGGCGCTGGAGCTGGATGCGAACGAGTGCGTGATCGCCGATTACCTCGAGGCCGAGCAACGACTCGGCCGCATCCCCGACGGCGCCGACACCGCCTCAATCGCGCTCGCCCTGGTCGGGGCGGCGCATCAACTCCTGCTGACGCGCGGCCCGGACGCGCCGGACCTGCGCGAGCGCATACGCCGCGTGGCGGATGCCCTCCTCACCCGCTGACGCCCCCGCGTGACGGACGCGCTTCTCCCCCGACGAAGCCCAGCGGCCCGTCGCGCTATCGGAGTCTCACGCTCCTCGCCCTGCTGCGATCCAGTGGCCCGTGGCGCTATTGGAGGCGCGCGAGGATCTTCTGCATCTGTTCCACTTCGGCCTGCTGCCCGGTCTCGATGGTGTCGGCGAGCCGCTTCGCCTCCTGGTTCTTCCCGCGTTCCCGCTCGGTGCGCGCCATGGTGATCGCGCCCTTGTGGTGAGCGATCATCATCCGGAGGAATGCCTTGTCGAACTGGGCGCCCTTGGCGTCTTCCAGCTTCTTCATGTCCTCAGCGGACATCATCCCGGGCATGTCATGCCCCATACCCTGGTCCATGCCGCCGGACGGCAGCGGCTTGCCCCAGTCGGTGAGCCAGCCCTTCATGGTCTGGATCTCCGGATCCTGAGCCGCCTTGATCTTCGCCGACAGCTCCTTGACCTCCTTGTCGGACGCCCGCGTCTCGGCCAGCTCGGCCATCTCCACCGCCTGCTCGTGGTGCGGGATCATCATCTGCGCGAACATCACGTCCGCGTCGTTGAATCCGGCTCCCGGCTGTGCGCTCGTCGTCGGCGTCGCGGCCGCCGGCACGACGTTGGGAAGGGCGGACGCGCTCCGGCCCGCCGTCATGCCGCCGCAGGCAGCGAGCAGTAGCGCTCCCGTCACCAAGGAAACGCCATTCGTGACCGCTGGTTTGATGATCATCCCCGCTGAACCCCCCGATCGCAGGACATCAACCTGTGAGGAGGGGCTCCTACCCTGCCTAGAAGGGCTCTCACCAGCGCGTTTCGCCCCGGGCGACGAGCCTGGCCGGCTGCCCGGCGACCGGGCAGCCGGCACTCGCCGCTAGAGCCGGTCGAGGATCTTCTTCATCTGTTCCACTTCGGCCTGCTGCCCGGTCTCGATGGCCTTGGCCAGCTCCTTCGCCTCAGGGTTGGAACCCTGGGACTGCTCGGTGCGCGCCATGTCGATCGCGCCGTTGTGGTGGGCGATCATCAGCTCGGCGAACCGCTTGTCGAACGCGGTGCCCTTGGCGTCTTCCAGCTTCTTCATGTCCTCTGCGGACATCATCCCGGGCATGTCATGCCCCATACCCTGGTCCATGCCGCCGGACGGCAGCGGCTTGCCCCAGTCGGTGAGCCAGCCCTTCATGGTCTGGATCTCCGGATCCTGAGCCGCCTTGATCTTCGCCGACAGCTCCTTGACCTCCTTGTCGGACGCCCGCGTCTCGGCCAGCTCGGCCATCTCCACCGCCTGCTGGTGGTGCGGGATCATCATCTGCGCGAACATCACGTCCGCGTCGTTGAACGTCGCCGCCGCCTGAGCACTCGCTTGAGCGCTCGCCGACGTGGCGGCCGGAGCGCTGGACATGGTGGACATGTCCTTCCCGTCCATCGAGGCGCTGTCCGTACCACCGCACGCGGTCAGCAGGATCAGCGCGGCACCCGAGGTGGCGACGACGGCGGAGAATTTCCCGATATTCATGAACATGGTGGTCTCTCTGAAGATTGACGTGCATGGCTGATACCTCCCGGACGACCCTGGGGATCGTCCGCAGATGGATCGGCCTATGTACGCATCACTGAGAGCCCGGCGAGGGTAGGGGCCAGGCGACGTGGCGGCGACCTGGCCACTCCGCCCACCCATGGCCTCCTGGCGGCCATCGCTCCTGACCACGGCCGCATGCTGGCCCAGATCGCCGCGATCAACAACGCGACGATCAAGGGCAGCACGGCCAGGCACACATCGGTCGGATCCAGCCAGATCGAGCTCCCGGAGCCCAGCAAGGGCCCGCTGAGCACACCGACGAGTTCGGTCCCGCCCTCCGGCATCGCCTTCTCAGAAGTCTCCGTATGAGCCGGAGCGTACGAGCTGAAGGGCGAGGAGGTCTCACCGTGATGCGAGGCCAGATGCCCGATCGTGTGCATGCCCCAGACGCCCAGTACGAGCATCACCGGCAACAGCCATCGCGGGCAGAGAAGGGACGACCAGCGGGCCGATCCGCCCATGCGCCCCTCCTCCCCCGCACGCTGCTCAGTACTTGAGACCCGAGCGTGCGGTCACACGCCGGCTCGCTTCAACTATCACTCATAGTACTGCGCTCCCGGACAGCGGAAGGCACCTGCCTTGTACTCCTGTTCAGGCCGACAGCGCACCGCTCTTCACGTCGCCACCGCGGCGATGCGGCTATGGCACCCCAAACTTGACACATACCCCCTGGGGGTATAAATCTACTGGCGACATACCCCACCCCGGTAGAGAATGTCTGGAGAGTGCACCATGTCCGCACCATCCCCCAGGCGCTGGACCGCCTTGGCCCTGATCGCCATGGCCCAGTTCATCGTCATCATGGACACGTCGATCATCGGCGTGGCCCTTCCCCGTATCCAGGAAAGCCTCGGCTTCTCCCAGGAGAGCCTGTCCTGGGTCTTCAACGCCTACGTCGTCGCATTCGGCGGGCTGCTCCTGCTAGGCGGCCGACTGTCCGACCTGTTCGGCGCCCGCCGGCTCTTCGCCGCCGGCTGGCTGATCCTGCTCGCCGGCTCCCTGGTCGCCGGCATCGCCCCCGAGGTGTGGGTCGAGCTGACCGGCCGCGCCGTCCAGGGAATCGGCGCGGCATTGATCGCCCCCTCCGCGCTCACCCTGCTCATGATGCTCTTCGGCCGAGACCCCAAGGAGCTCACCAAGGCCCTGGCCCTGTACGGCGCCGCAGCCCCGGCGGGCGGCACCGCGGGAGTGTTCCTCGGCGGCGTCATCACCGAATACCTGAGCTGGCCCTGGGTCTTCTACATCAACATCCCCATCGCGCTCGTCGCATTGCTGGCCACCGGCCCACTGATGCCCGCCGCCCAAGCCCAGCGCGGCTCCATCGACGTGACCGGCGCGCTCACCGTCACCGCCGGTCTCGGCGCCGCGGTCTACGCCATCGTCCGGGCGCCCGAGATCGGCTGGGGTTCCGCGCAGACCTGGCTCGTGCTGGCCGGCGCCGTGGCCCTGCTCGGCGGCTTCGTCGCGATCCAGGCCCGCCGCCGCGAGCCGCTGATGCGGCTGTCGATCTTCCGTGCTCCGAACCTCTCCGCCGCCAACCTGACCCAACTGCTGCTCGGCGGCGCGTGGATCCCTATGTGGTTCTTCCTCAACCTCTACCTGCAGCAGGTGCTCGGCTACAGCGCCTTCCCCAGCGGCGCGGCGCTGGTGCCGATGACCGTCCTCATCATGGTCGGCATGATCGTCCTGGCACCCCGCGCCATCGGCCGCTTCGGCCCCAAGGCGACCACCGTGGCCGGCCTGGCCCTGCTCGCCGCAGGTATGGGGTGGCTGTCACTGATCAGCCCGAACGGCAGCTTCGCCACCGACGTCCTGCCCGCCAGCCTCGTCGCCGCCCTCGGCATGTCCCTGGCCTTCATCCCCTCACTCGGCACCGCCATCTCCTCCGCCCGCCCAGAGGAAGGCGGCCTGGCCTCCGGCATCGTCAACACCAGCTACCAGGTCGGCTCCGCGCTCGGCCTGGCCGCCATGACCGCCGTCGCCGCCGCCAACGGCGCCGGACAACTCGGCAACCTGCCCGCCCTGACCAACGGCTTCTCCTCCGCCTTCATCGGCGCCGCCGGCATCGCCGGCATCGGCGCCCTGCTCGCCGCACTGACACTGCGCACCCGTACGGCCGTACACGCCGAGCCCGCCACCACCCGCCGGTGACCTACCGCGGACAAAGGAGAGTGACACCCAACACCGCGCCCGGCTCCCATGCTCTGGGAGCCGGGCGCGCCTTCTTGTCCCTGGACGGCACGCCTATCTCCCTATGAGACGACATCCGCTAGGCCAGATAGTATGTTCCGCCGACGAGAGCAATCACTGCGAACAGGCCAACCGGCCCTCCACCTTCTGTACTATTGCGCCCCAGGTTTGGAGTTTTACGAGGAGGCATCGTAGTGGCCGTGCCGACAAGGCTTGGGCAGACAGCTATGGCGGCGGCACTGGCCTCGGCCGTATTGCTCTCCAACCCCGGCGGTGCCGCCGCCGCGCCTCCGTCGCCCGCCAAGGCCAGGGCCAAGCTGGTGAAGCTGAACGAGCAAGCGGACGACCTGGTCGAGCGGCACAACCAGGCCACGGAGGCGTACAAGTCGGCCAAGAAGAAGTACGACGCTCTCAACGCCGAGATCGGCCGCAAGGATGATCGAGTCGCCACACTGCGCAGAGACCTCGTCACGGCGGCCGTCGGCGACTACCAGACCGGCCCGTTGACCTGGCAACGATTCGCCTTCCAGAACAGCCCGGAAACAACTCTGAGCAGCATGGCCTCTCTGGCCCAGATCGCGCAGGACAGGGCCGCGAAAGTACTCGCCTTCGAGGCGACCACCAAGGACCTGCGCGACAGCCGCACCGCGGCCAAAAGCGTCCTGGCGGATGCCGACGCGGCGCGCGACAAAGTACGCGGCGAGAAGGAGAAGGTGGAAAAGCTCGTCAAGGAGCAGACCAAGCTGCTGCGCCGACTGGGCGCCTTCAAGACCGGCGACCCCAACAGCACGGGCATCCCGTACACCGGACCGGCCTCCGGCAACGCCCGCCTGGCGCTCCAGTTCGCCTTCGCCCAGATCGGCAAGCCCTACCAGTACGGCGCCGTAGGGCCGGGCTCCTACGACTGCTCCAGCCTCACCCAGGCCGCCTGGCGTAGCGCGGGAGTCGAGATCCCGCGCACCACGTACACCCAATGGAGCTGGGGCGCCAGCCGCCACGTCCCCCTCGACGCGTTGCAGCCCGGCGACTTGCTCTTCAGCAAGGGGCTGGGGCACATGGGCATGTACGCGGGCAACGGGAAGATGGTCCACGCACCTCAGACGGGCGACGTCGTCAAGGTGGTCGATCTCGACGACTACTGGCGCAACCGCCTGCTCGGCGCCGTTCGCCCCTGACGGAGCTCAGCCCACGGGCATTCGTGGCCTCAGCGCATCGCGTAGTCGGCCAGGGAGGTTTCCAGTAGTCCGAACACCTGATGGGCCGAGCGGGTCACGGTGGAGGCGATCTGGCGGTTGCTCTGCCCCTGCCTCGTGAGATCCATGATGTGCTCGAACAGGGTCCGGTGGGCGGCACCGAGCAGGGCTGCCGCCGCGCGGGCCGTGAGGTCGCCGGGGGCGGACGCGGTATCGGTGGCAAGGACTTGGGCGAGGGCGTCCTCGCGCTGGTCGTGCAGGTCGCGCAGCCGGGCGGTAAGGGTGGGGCTGTCGCTGATCATGCGGGCGAAGCCCTGACTGGAGAAGCCGATGACGGCGTCGTGCCGCTCCACCCCGGCAAGGAACTCGCGACGCAGCGCGGCCAGCGCGGACTCGCCCGCCGACCGGTCAGCGACGGTGCGGGCCAGACTGGGAGCGAACGTCTGGTGATAGTCGAGGGCGAGGTCTTCCTTGCGGGGGAAGTAGTTGGTGACGGTCATCTTGGCCACCTGGGCGGCGGCCGCGATCTCGGTGATGGTCACCGCCTCGAAGCCGCGCTCGATGAACAGTCTCGTCGCGGCGTTGGAGATCGCCTGCCGCGTCTGCTGCTTCTTGAGCTCGCGAAGTCCCGTGGCCATGACACCACATCCTCTCATAGGCCGATCATAAATCGATGCTTGACACATTTTTATGTCCATCCTAAGTTTATGTCTCACCCAAGCAACACGGGAGAGAATCCTTGAACATCCCCGCCGGTTCCGACGAGACCGCAGCAGTCATGGCGCAGATGCGTGCGCTGGCAGCAGGGACGCCGGAGCCGCCCGCGGACGCCGATTTCACTGCGGCGCTTCCGCGCATGGAGGGGGCCGCCCGGCAGTGGGTGAACACCTCTGGGCGTTCGGCGGCGGAGGCCGGTATCACGCTGTACATCCACGGCGGCGGCTTCGCGCACACCGAACCCCGGATGGAACGACTCATGGCTTGTCACCTGTCCAAGGCGACAGCCCGGCCGGTCTTGGCGGTGGACTACCGGCTCGCCCCTGCCCACCCCTACCCGGCGGCGCTCGATGACGTGACAGCCGTCTACAGCAGGCTGCTCGATCAGGGCGTACCGGAGTCCCGGATCGTCCTGTTCGGTGAGTCGGCAGGCGGAACCCTCGCTCTGTCGGCGCTGCTGACACTCAAGGAGAGCGCAGCCCCGATGCCCGCCGCGGTGATCGCGGTGTCCCCCTTGACCGATCTGACTCTCTCCAGCCCGTCGCTGGACACCAACGACGAACGAGACATGATCAATCGGGCGGTACTGAAGGGCGTCACCACCCAATACCTGGCAGGAGCGCGACCGGATCTGGCGCCTCAATCCCCCCTGTACGGCGACCTTCGTGGCCTGCCGGCCCTTCTGCTGATAGCCGGTTCCGCGGAGGTGCTGCTCGACGATGCCCGGCGCTTCGCGGCAGCCGCCTCGGCAGCGGGAACAGCGGTCACCCTCGATGTCTACGAGGGCATGCCCCATGTCTTCCACCTGGCGATGTTGCCGGGCGTACCCCTTCCCACCACGACCACGTTCCTCCGCCGCCTGGCGGAGTGGACCGAAGAAAGGCAGCGATGAGTCCGCGGCTCGCCCCAGGAGAGCCCCTCCGCCTGATGAGCGTGCACGCCCACCCTGACGACGAGTCGAGCAAGGGCGCGGCGACACTCGCCAAGTACGCCGCGGAGGGTGTGGACGTCCTGGTGGTCACCTGCACGGGCGGCGAGCGCGGCGACGTGCTGAACCCGGCGATGGACCGGCCCGGCGTACGGGAGAACCTCACCGAGATCCGGCGGGCCGAGATGGCGGCGGCCAGGGAGATCCTGGGCGTCCGGCAGCACTTCCTGGGCTTCATCGATTCGGGCTTGCCCGCGGCCGGTGAGCCGCTGCCGGACGGCTGCTTCGCGGTCCAGCCGCTGGAGGAGGCGGCCGGGCGCCTGGTGGCGTTGATCCGCGATTTCCGCCCGCACGTGATCGTGACCTACGACGAGACCGGCGGGTACCCACACCCTGACCACATCAAGACGCACCAGGTGACCATGGCGGCCTTCGACGCTGGTCGCCACTCGGGGACGGGCGAACACTGGCAGCCGCTCAAGCTCTACTATCTGGGCACCCTGTCGCGAGCCTGGTTCCAAGCCATGCACGATGCCCTGACAGCGCGCGGGATCGACTCGGGAATGGAGGCCGTGCTGGCAGAGCTCCCGGACGACGCCCCCGCCCTGGAGATCACTACCCGCGTTGCCTGCGCGGAGTACTTCGAGGCCCGGGACCGGGCATTGCTCGCCCACGCCACGCAGATCGACCCCGCTAGCGGGTTCATGCTCCACGATCGTGATGTGGAGCGGGAGGTATGGCCTGTCGAGGACTATCACCTCGCACGGTCCTACGTCGAGGGCACCCTTCCCGAAGACGACCTGTTCGCCGGCCTGCGCCCCGGCCGCGAGTGACACTCCGCTCGACCAGCCCTCTTCACCAGGACGGTTCACGCTTGGCCCACCACCGCCACCGGGCAAGGCGCGTGCTGGAGGAGGTAGCCGGCGGCGCCGTGACGCATGGCTCCTGTGCGTCCGATGACCACCAGCGTGGCGTGGCCGGCGGCGTCGTACGGGTGAACGCGCACGCCGGGATGGCGCGCCGCCCACTCGGTGAGGTCGCCCGGGGAGGCGATCGGAAGCCGGCGCAGCGCGGCTTCGCCGAAGGCGAAGTCCAGCACGGCCGCCTCCGGATCCTTGCTGGTCACGACGATCGGGCCGGGCCTGGTCGGCGCGGGCAGCGGGCCCGGGCCGCGTACGACGATGACCGGGCAGTCGGCGTGGGCGGCGACGTACCCGGCGACCGAGCCGACCACCGCCCGGGGCAACGCGCTCAGGCCGCGGGAGCCGACCACGATGAGGGCGGCGGCGTCGGAGAGCTCGACGAGGCGCTGCGCGGCGGCCCCTTCGTGCAGATCGGTGTCGACGCGCACGCCCGAGCTGGTGGAGCGGGCGCACTCGGCACCGTGCCACAGCACGTGCTCGGCGGCCTTGCGCAGGTGGGCCTTGGCGTCCTCGTCCGCCACACCGTACGGCCACTGCCAGGCGTGGGCGACGGTCAGCGGCAGCTGCCTGAGCTCTGCCTCGTCCAGCGCCCAGTCCAGGGCCTGCATGGAGAAGTCCGAGCCGTCGTAGCCGAGCACGATGTCGTTCATGCCGCCAGCCTGACGCGTACGCGGGCCGGCGGGTAGGGACCTTGGTCCCGCGGGCGAAGGCCGTACGGCACTGCCTGCCGCGCCGATCGCCCGACAGCCTCGAAGGTAAAACCGACGGATATGACGTTTTGCTGCGCGACGGCGGGATCGCCCACGTGCGACCGCTGCGGACCGACGATCGCCAGGCGCTGCACGAACTGGTGGACCGCTCGTCCGAACGCTCGGCCTACTTGCGCTTCTTCACCGGCGGCCGGAGCACCGCGCGCTCCTACATGGATCGCGTCACCAGCGACAAGTACAACGGCCACGCCCTGCTGGCCCCCCGCTCCGTGGCGGTGATCGGCGCCGGCCGAGATGAGCGGGCCGTCGGTCACAAGGTGCTGCGCAACCTCATCGACGCGGGCTTCGAGGGCCCGATCCACCCGGTCAATCCGAACGCGACCGAGGTGGCCGAGCTGACCTGCCACGCCACGGTGCCCGACGGTGTGGACCTGGCGGTCGTGGCGGTGCCCGCCCGGCACGTGCTTCAGGTGGCCCGCGACTGCGCGAACGCCGGTGTTGCCGGAGACGTCAGCGGCATGCCGCCGCCGCGCTGGGCAACCCGGTGGATCTGACCGCGGACGCAAGCGCCGAGGAGATCGGCGCCGCCGTCGCGGCGCTGGCCGCCTCGCCGGAGGTGGACGTGGTCCTGGCCGTGTACACCCCACCGTTCGGCTCAGGGCTCGAGCAGACTCGGCAGGCCCTCTCCATCGCCGCGAAGGGGGCGGGCAAGACGGTGCTGGCCTGCGTCGTCGGCCATGACGTTCTGATCGACGGCCACCTGCCCAGCTACGCCTTCCCCGAGCAGGCCGTGCAAGCGCTCGCGCACGCCGTACGCTACGCCGAGTGGCGCGACCGTCCCGCCGAGCCGGCACCCGCTTCCTTCCGCGTGCACGAGCGGACGGCGCGGCAGCTCGTACAACAGGAGCTGTCAGCCCACCCGGACGGCAGGTGGCTGTCCCCCGCGACCACCGCCCGGCTGCTCGACTGCTACGGCATCACGATGGTGGAATCGATCGAGGTGGACGGCCCCGAGGCCGCAGCGGCCGCGAGCGAGCGCATCGGGCCGCCCGTCGTCCTCAAGGCCGTCGGCCCGGTGCACAAGAGCGACATCGGCGGCGTCCGCCTCGGCCTCCGAACCGCGGAGGAGGTGCGACAGGCGTACCACGAAATGTCCGCGCACATCGGCCCGCAGATGACCGGCGCGACCGTCCAGCGCATGCTGCCGGGCGGTGTCGAAATCATCATCGGCGGCGTCAACTACCCGGCCTTCGGCCCGCTGGCCATGGTCGGCATGGGCGGCGTCATGGCCGACCTGCTGGCCGATCGCGCGTTCCGGGTGCCGCCCGTCACCGACCCCCTCGGCATGATCGCCGAGCTCGACCTCAACCCCGTCATCGTCAGCTCCGACGGCGCCACCACGGTCGACGCCCGCATCAGGGTGGCACCCTGTGAGCCACCGCCATCACTGCTCCTGCGGCGCCTGCGCTGACCGAACGACCGCGCCGATTCAGGACTTCCGCCCCTATTGGCGGCCGTCTCCCACGGATGGGATGAGATCACCAAAAATCGGGAGGCGTTGGTGCATGCCATCTCGCGCCAGGCCTCCTCGCGACTGAAGGTAGCCGTGATGGATGTCATGAGCCAGGTGGACGCCTACTGGCGTGCCGCGAACTATCTGCTGGACGATCCACTGCTCATGAAGCCGCTGCGTCCTGAGCACATCAAGCCGCGCTTACTCGGCCATTGGGGCACCACGCCGGGCCTGAACTTCTGCTTCGCCCACCTGAACCGCATCATCGCCGAGCGCGACCAGGACATGGCGTTCCGGCTGACGAGGCGGAACTCGTGGGCAGAGGCCTGGCGACGGGCGCCCTCATCGTCTTAGTGACGGCGTTGCCGGCGATGAGCCTGTTCTTGGGTGCCCGCCGGCGAATGGACCGGGCCCGGTACCGGCAGTGGGAGACCGACTGGGCGCGAGCCGACCACAGCCCCGCCTAGATCCGACCTGAAACGCCCGGGCATGCTGGGCGAACGTTTCGACAACGCCTCCGGCCTCGTCGTTCTGGACGAACGTGACCAGGACCACCGGCGGGCATGATGGGCCTTTCGCCTCCTACCCCGGCGCCTGCCCGCGCGCATCCTGAAAGCGGAGCGAATCAGAAGGGAGAGCAGCAGAGATGACCGTCACCAAGTAAGAGGCCAAGGTCCGCAGCACGGAGCTCGCTGACAAGATCAAGACAGTGATTCACGAGGGCAACGTCCGCCGGATCATCCTCAAGGACTCTTACGGCCACACCGTGATGGAGATCCCCGTGACAGTCGGCGTCGCGGCGCTCATCGTCGCCCCCGTCGTCTCGGCCGTCGCGCGCTGACCGCCTTAGCAGCCGAATGGACCGGCAGCAGGTTTCTGTCAGTCGTTGGAGCAACCGCAGGTTTCGCCACGCCACACCACACACGCGAGGGTCTCATGACGGCTCGCGTCTTCGTTGCCCTCGAGGGCTTCTAGGAGGATCCGCACTGCGACCCGCCCGACGTCCTCCATTGGCTGTCGCACCGTCGTCAAGTGCGGTGTGATCAGCCGTCCCGCCAGTATTCCGTCGAAGCCGGTCACCGCCACCTGAGCCGGCACGTCCATGCCCTGTCCCCGAAGCGCGTCGATGGCGACGATGGCCTCCTGATCGGTCGCGCACACAAGAGCCTGCGGGAAGGAAGGCTGATCGAGAAGGCCGCGGACGGCGTCGATCGTCGACTGATCGTCGCCGGGATGGCTTCTCACCGGGGGCGGAGGGGCGATGCGCGCCTGCCGCAGGACCTCGGAGAAGCCCTCATAGCGCGCCACGAACTCCGGGGTGCCCAACTCGCCGAGGTACGCGAAGTCGCGATAACCGTGATCGATCAGCAAGTGCTCGGTAAGACGGGCCATGGCGGCGCGGTTGTCGACGAAGACGGTGTGCATCCCCTCGCGCCGGATCTCCCCGCCGAGTTCGACGACGGGTATGCGGGCTGAGAGCTGTTCCAAAAGAGCGCCCGATGCGGCACCGGCGAACGCTATGAGGCCGTCCACGCGCCCCGCGACATCGATCACGCTCGGCAAATGTCCAGGATTATGGCCGGAGCCGAGCATAAGCGCGTAACCGTGCCTCCGGCACTCCAACTGGACGCCCCGCTGGACCTCGTCCGAATACAACGGGAAAAGCCGTCCGTCAGGAACGCGAGTCGAATCAAGCGGAGCGGAATCCGGGAAATCCGCGGCCGGCTCGAGTAGATAGTCGAACGCATACAGGCCCAGCGCTCCGGTCTTTCCTTTGGCAAGCCCCCGGGCATTCGCACTGGGCACATAGCCGACGGAGTCGGCAGCGCGCAGAACCGCTTGCAAAGTGTCCGCCTTCACCCGCTCCGGCTTGGTGAACGCAAAGGAAACCGTTGCGATCGACACTCCGGCAAGTTGCGCGACATCGTATACCGTCGGTCGCCTCGTCACGTCCGCCCCAATTCACGTCAGGAACCCATCAAGAGCACTCGTACAGTACCGGTTCGACGGCGCTCCAAGGCGCTCCCTTCGATTGTCGCCCGGTGACCGGAAGGTTCGACCTTGGCGCGCGACCGCGCGGTGGACACGGTCAGCCGGGACCCTCATCACGATCATGTCCCACACGAGGAGAGCCGCCCCTGGGAAACGCGGCCGCCATACGGAAGCCGCGCGCCCGGAATGACGAGCAGACCGCGTCGATCTTGAGATCCATCCCTTCTACCAGGGCTTATCGCCGCATGGATCAAGAACGGCGATCCGCGTCGGGCGTGCGGCGCGCGCATCACCGTGCGAAGAGTTCAGCAGTGAGCATGGTTGCGCCACCCCATGTTATGCGCTTAGATGCCGGAACGAAGTCGATCCGGCACGACCTGTGCTCGCAGTGGAGCACCGTTCGCGCACCCCGCAACCCCCCCATGCACGAAGGGGAACGATGATGATCCGACGGAATATGGCGACGGCCACGGCCGTCACCGCGACGCTTGCACTCATGCTCAGCGGTTGTGGGCGTTCGAACGACCGCCCGCAGAACGATGTGCCGGCAAGTCGCCTGACGAATGGTCCGGCCACTGGCACCGTCACTATCTGGGCGCAGGGCACAGAGGGTGAAGCGCTCGCCGATTTCCTCAAGCCCTTCAAAGAGAAGAACCCCGGCATCGAGGTCAAGGTGACCCCGATCCCGTGGGACTCGGCGCAGAACAAATATCAGACGGCGATCGCCGGCGGAACGACTCCAGACATCGGCATGCTGGGGACCGACTGGATGCCGACGTTCGCCTCGGCGCTCCGTCCGACGCCCGCCGAGATCGACACGAGCGACATTTTCCCGGTTTCGCGGCAGACGACGAACATCGGCGGCGCGCAGCTGGGTGTGCCGTGGTACGTCGAAACTCGAGTGATCTACTACCGTACCGACCTGATGAAGAAGGCGGGGTTCGACAGCTTCCCCAAAGACTGGGCGGGATTCAAGGCGCTCGCCACGGCGTACCAGGACAAGGCCGGCGCGAAATACGGCGTCGTGCTCCCGTCCGGCGGATGGAACGGTTTCTTGAACAGTCTGCCGTTCGCCTGGTCGAACGGAGCCGACGTCATGAACTCCGACCAGACGAAGTGGACGTTCGACACCCCGAAGATGGTCGAGTCCCTCGAATACGTCAACAGCTTCTTCAAAGAAGGCATCGCCAACAAGAATCCCGATTCCGAGTCGGCGTCCACGGCCTCGGCCTTCGTTGACGGTACCGTCCCGATGTTCATCAGCGGCCCGTGGGACATCCCGGGGCTGAAGACCGCGGGCGGCGCCGGTTTCGAGGAAAAGTTCGCGGTGGCGCCGATCCCGGCCCCGCCGGGCGGGACGTCCACCTCGTTCGCGGCCGGCGCCAACCTCGCCGTGTTCAAGAACTCCAAGAACCCGGACGCGGCATGGAAGCTGATCCAGTGGCTCACGCAGCCCGAGGTCCAGGTCGCGTGGTTCAAGGCGGTCAACGACCTTCCCTCGCGGCAGACAGCGTGGAAGGACACCGCGCTGACGAGCGACCCGAAGGTGTCGGTGTTCGGTGAGCAGCTCAAGAGCGTCAAGACGGCGCCCGCCCTCACCTCGTGGACGCAGGTCTCGGCGGCCGCCGACACGGAGATCGAGCGGATCGCCCGTGGCGGCAAGAGCCCGCAGGACGCGGTCAAGCAGCTGCAGTCGACCGCCGATTCGCTGGGAACCGGCGAATAGGCATGGCCGTGACCCGAGTCGCCGGCGCCGGAGCGTTGTCGCGCTCCGGCGGCGACGGCACCACCAGGGCGCGTCGTCGCCGGATGACGGTGGTGGCCTACCTCTTCGCTCTGCCGTTCATCCTGAGCTTCGCCGTCTTCATGGTGTTCCCGCTCGTCTCGTCGTTCCTGATGTCCTTCACCGACTTCAGGAACAGCGACATCGAGAGCCCGCTGGCCGTCAAGTTCGTGGCGCTGGACCAGTACCTCCGGCTGTTCGAGAACCAGCAGTTCGTGCGGTCGCTGCTGAACACCGTGTACTTCGTCGCAGTGGGCATCCCGCTCACGATGGTCGCGGCCCTCGCCCTCGCCGTGGCGCTCAACAACGGGATCACGCGATTTCGCACGGCATTTCGCGTCGGTTTCTATGCCCCCGTGATCACGAGCATCGTGGCGGTCGCGGTGGTGTGGCGGTTCATCCTCCAACCGGACGGCCTGCTGAACACCGCGCTCGACGCCGTCGGCATCCAGGGCCCGGACTGGCTCAATGACCCGCTCTGGTCGATGCCTGCCATGATCCTCATGGCCATCTGGCGCAACATGGGCACTCTCATGATCATCTTCCTGGCCGGGCTGCAGAACATCCCCGCGAGCGTGCTGGAAGCGGCCGCCGTCGACGGCGCCACCGCCTGGCAGCGATTCGTCCGGGTGACGCTTCCGATGCTCCGCCCCACGCTGCTCCTCGGCGGCGTGCTCCTCTCGGTCGGCTATCTGCAGTTCTTCGAGGAACCGTTCGTCATGACGAAGGGCGGCCCGCTGGACTCCACGCTCTCGATCAGCTATTTCACCTACAACCAGTTCGGTTTCGGCAACTACGGCACCGCGTCGGCGGCGAGCTACGTGCTCTTCATCGCCATCGCGCTGCTCAGCATCGTGCAGTTCCGAGCCTTCCGCCCCAAGGAAGCGCCATGAGGAAGCCCACCATCCCGGGCCGGGCCCTGGTGTACATCGTGCTCGTCATCGCCGTTGTGGCCACGCTCATCCCGTTCGTCTGGATGTACCTCGGTTCGGCGAAGACCCAGTCGGAACTGCTGAGGCGACCGCCCACATGGTGGCCCAAGACGTTCACGTCCGAGAACTTCGCCACGTGGTTCGGCCGGCTGAATTTCCAGACGTTCTTTCTCAACAGCGTCATCGTGGCCGTCTTCACGGTCCTAGGAACGCTGTTGTTCTGCTCCATGGTCGGCTACGCGCTCGCGAAACTCGACTTCGTGGGCAAGCGGGCCCTCTTCCTGCTCGTGCTGGTCACGCTCATGGTTCCCGGCGTCGTCACGTTCATCCCGCTGTTCGTCGTGGTGAGCAAACTCGGGATGGTCAGCACCTACCCTGCGCTGATCATTCCGTTCCTCGCAGGGCCGATGGGCGTCTTCCTCATGCGCCAGTTCATCAGTGAGATCCCCGACGCGCTCATCGAAGCCGCCCGCATCGACGGCGCGGGCGAGGTGCGCATCTTCACGCGCATCATCCTGCCGCTCTGCGGGCCGGCATTGGCGACGCTCGCCATCCTCACCTTCCTCGGATCGTGGAACAACTTCCTGTGGCCGCTCGTGGTCGCGCAGACCGAGGACATGTACACCCTCCCCGTCGCGCTCTCCCTGTACTCGGTGGGGCAGAACGCGACCAACTACGGAGTCCTGCTGGCCGGCTCCGTGCTGGTCATCACCCCCGTGCTGCTGCTCTTCGTGGCCCTGCAGCGCTACTTCATTCAAGGAATCACGGCGACCGGAATCAAATGACCTTCGAAACGCGAAAAGGCAGGCGCCGCGAGGCCGCCGGCGTGCATCCCATCATCGGCGGCTTCTACCCCGACCCGAGCATCTGCCGCGCCGGCGGCGACTACTACCTGGTCAACTCCTCCTTCGAATACTCCCCAGGCGTCCCGGTCTGGCACAGCACCGACCTCACCCATTGGACCCAGATCGGCAACGCCCTGACCGGCACCGATGGGTTCCAGGCGGGAGAAGCCGGCGCCAGCAAGGGAATCTACGCTCCGACACTCCGCCATCACGCGGGCCGCTTCTGGCTGATCACGACGAACGTCTCCACCAGCGGCGGCCAACTGCTGACGTCGACGACGGACCCGGCCGGCCCGTGGGCTCCGGCCGTGGTGATCGACGGCCTGGCGGGCATCGATCCCGACCTGGCCTGGGATGACGATGGCACCTGCTACGTCACGTACTGCTCGACACGCCCCGGCCTGGAGGGCATCGCCCAAGCCCGAGTCGATCTCGAAAAGGGAGTGGCGCTGGAGGAGCCAAGGCCCGTGTGGCAGGGGACCGGACTGGCCTTCCCCGAGGCTCCACATCTCTACCGCCGCGACGGGTGGTGGTACCTGATGATCGCCGAAGGCGGCACGGAACGCGGCCACGCCATCACCATCGCCCGATCCCGAAACCCCGACGGCCCCTTTGAGCCCGCCCCCGGCAATCCCGTCTTCTCGCATCGCAGCACCACGCATCCGGTGCAGAACACGGGGCACGCGGACCTCGTCGAAGCCCCCGACGGACGGTGGGCGGCCGTGTATCTCGGCGTCCGCCCGCGCGGGATGACCCCGATGTTCCACGTCAACGGCCGCGAGACATTCCTCGCCGGCATCGACTGGATCGACGGGTGGCCGCAGTTCGACGAGGGTCGCTTCGTGTACGAGATCAGCGACCGCTCCTTCCTGGATCGATTCGCCGACCCCTCACTCCATCCTCGCTGGGTCTCCCCCGGCGCTCCCCTCGGCGAATTCGTCTCACCCGCCGAACCCGGCATTGCGTTGATCCCGGCCGCCTCCGCCAGCGGGAACGTCAGCGCCCTCATGACCCGGGTGACCGACGAGCGCTGGCGCTTCGACGTCGCGCTACGGACGGCCGACGGCGCGGCGGGCGTCCTGCTCCGACTCGATGACCGCCACTGGTGCGAGTTGCGGGTGAACGACGGCTCCGCGCACGCGGTTCTGCACATCGGTCCGCTCGAATCCCCCATCGGCGAGGTCACGACCGGCCTCGGGCCGACGCCAACGGTGCGGATCGAGTCACTGCCCGCCACCCATGACGGCCCAGACGACATCGCATTGTCAGTGATCCGCGACGGCCACAGCGTGATGCTCGCGCGCTTCGACGGCCGGTACCTCTCCACCGAGGTCGCCGGCGGATTCACCGGCCGGGTCGCCGGCGTCCGCGCCATCAGCGGCACGGTCGAAGTCGCCTCTGTGCGGTACGAGGCGAATGACGCCTACGTCGATCCCCGGCCGTGACGCCATGACTCAAACTTTTCGCGAGGAGCTCCAGTGAGGTTTCCCCACGAGTTCGTCTTCGGGTCCGCGACAGCCGCGTACCAGATCGAAGGCGCCGCCACCGAGGACGGGCGCGGCCCGTCGATCTGGGACACATTCAGCCACACGCCCGGCCGGACGCTCAACGGCGACACCGGAGACGTCGCCGACGATCACTACCACCATCTCGACGCCGACCTCGACCTGATGGCCGAGCTCGGACTCGAGGCTTACCGGTTCTCCATCGCCTGGCCGCGGGTCATTCCGACCGGCGTGGGCCCGACCAACCACAAGGGCGTCGATTTCTATTCGCGCCTGGTCGACGGACTTCTCGAACGCGGCATCCGCCCGGTGGCGACGTTGTATCACTGGGACCTCCCCCAGCCCCTGGAGGATGAGGGAGGGTGGACCAGCAGAGCCACCGCCGACGCGTTCGCCGAGTATGCGCGGGTCATCAGCGCCGCGCTCGGGGACCGTGTCGACACCTGGACCACGCTCAACGAACCCTGGTGCTCGGCCTACCTCGGCTACGGCAGCGGCGTGCACGCGCCCGGACACACGAGCAGGCTGGAGCCGCTGCTGGCCGTGCACCAGCTCAACCGCGCGCATGGCCTGGCCATCCAGGCGATGCGTTCGGAGGTCAAATCCGACGCGAAGTTCTCCGTCACGCTCAACCTGCACGTGTTCCGCCCGGACGGCCCGAGTGGCGAGACCGCGCGCTCAAAAGTGGAGGCGCTGTCGAACGACGCGTTCCTGGGGCCGATGCTGGAGGGTCGTTACACCGACCGTCTCCTGGAAACGACGGCCGGCATCACCGACTGGTCCTTCGTCCAGGATGGGGACCTGGAAACCATTCACCAGCCCATCGACGTCCTGGGCGTCAACTACTACAACACCAACCGGGTGCGGATGTCGGACGGGTCAGACGACCGGGAGCGGTCTGACGGACATGGCCGCTCGACCGCTTCTCCTTGGCCCGGCGCCGAAGACGTCGAGTTCCTCAACCAGCGGGGTCCGCTGACCGAGATGGGCTGGAACATCGATCCGGACGGCCTCCGCGACCTCCTCACCGACCTTCATGAGCGATATCCGAACCAACCCCTCATGATCACCGAGAACGGCGCCGCCTTCCCGGACACCGTCGACAACGGGATGGTTCACGACGAGGACCGGATCGACTACGTCCGGCGGCACCTTCAGGCAGTATTCGACATCATCGAGAAAGGCGTCGATGTGCGCGGCTACTTCTTGTGGTCGCTCATGGACAACTTCGAGTGGGCGTACGGATACTCGAAACGCTTCGGGATCATCCGCGTGGACTACGACACCCAGGCCCGCACGCTGAAGGACAGCGCCCGCTGGTACGCCAACGTCATCCGCTCACGCGAGCTCTCATGACCATGCTCAGCCGTATGGCCCTCCACTCCGGATAGACCGTTGAAGCTGCCGCCGGGCCAATCCCGCCGGACCATGCCGGGTCGAGATCGTGGACACGCTGCACAGTCCTGTGCGTACTCGGCCAGGAGGTCGATCGCGTCGGCGATCCGGACCGGGACATTCCGCCGTGGATCGCCGTGTGGCGCTCCGCATGGGAAGGAGGCGACACCAAGACCGCAGGATCACGGGCTTGTCTTCGCCTCGCTCGTTGGCACACCGCTCGATGCCCACAACGTCAGACGAGCGTTCCGGAAGATCGTCAAGGACGCCGGGATGCCCGCCTACTACTGGACGCCCCGCGAGATGCGCCACAGCTTCGTCTCGCTGCTCTCCGACTCCGGTGTCCCCTTGGAGGACATCGCCCGCCTGGTCGGCCACAGCGGGACGGCGGTCACCGAAGCCGTCTACCGCAAGCAGATCCGCCCTGTACTCCTGCAAGGAGCTGCGGCGATGGACGATCTCTTCGCCCGTTAGTCACTCACCCATGCGAAAGGGTGCCACCCAGAAGAGTGACACCCTGCTCGACCAGAGAAAACCTGGTCGGGACGACAGGATTTGAACCTGCGACCCCTTGACCCCCAGGCACGTCACGAGGGGGGCGGGATCACGGCCGATACTCGCCCCCACCTGGGGTTATAGTCCTTGCCGGTCCTTCAGCGTCCGAGGTCGTCCGGCGCGATTGTCACTCAGTTCGTCACTCAGAATTCGTCGTACCCGGAGACCTGGCCGATGGAGAAGATGTGCCGGTTCGCGGCGCAGATCGTCTCAAGAACGTGGATGGGCGTGCCCTCGGTGGAATAGCTCGCGCGGAGCACCTGGACGATCCACTCTCCGGGCTCGAGTTCCAGCGTCTCGCGCTCGAAGGTTGTCGGCTGCCGAGCGGTCAGGTTCTCCTCCGCGTGGCCGAAGGAGTAGCCGAGCGCGGTCAACGCGGACTGAAGCGACGGCTTGACGAACTCCGGCTCGGCGAGCCTGGTGTCGCCGAACAGGTCCGCACGGAAGTAGCTCGTCGCGATGCGTACGGGCACGTCGTTTGCGGTCATCATCTTGCGCCGGGCCACGATGTCCGTACCGGGCTCGACCCGCAGGCAGGCCGCAACATGATCACTGGCGGGTTCCAGCCCGACATAGAGCATCCGGCGATCAGCTTTGAGCCCTTGCCGTTCCGCTTCCGCCAGAAACAGGGACTTGGAACCCCTGACGGCGGGCTCGGTCGGCAACGCCCGCTGCACCAGCACCCGAGGGGCCGGCGAGGCGGGGCCTTCCGGCGCACGAGCCGTGGGCCCCTTTCTCATCTGCGAGATGCGTCCCGGCGAGACCCCCAGCCGCCCGGCGATCTCCTCCAGGCTCATCCCGGACTCCCGTGCCTCCGCGATGGCCTGCCGCCGCATCTTGGCCGCCTCGGTGACCAACCCCTGCTCCTCGGTCATGAGTCGGCTGAGCATGCGGGCTCGTTCCACGGGATCGCTGACCTGCGCGACTTCTCTCAGCGTCTTCAAGTCCATCCGGGCGTTGCCTCCTCAGCGACCGACATTCGGCGCACTTTAGCCCCTCTATTGCGAGGGCATGGCCAGGGCTCTACTCTCGACTTTAGCCCCCCTAAAGCAGGGGCCTTGAATAGACCCCCACCTGCGGGACAAACGGTGCTGCAACACCACCCGCAGATGGAGGTCTGAAGCATCGAGAGCTTGGGGCGTCAACGATGCAGGACCAGATTATCGCCGTGCCCAGGAACGGCAAGAAAACGCAAGCCGCGCTGTCCGCAGATCTCCTGCGCCAGACCCTCCGGAGAGAGCACGGCATACAGGCGGACATCCACATGGGATACGACCTTGCCCTGGTGTCAGTCTGGGTAGGGCTCGTGGTGTGGTGCGACGGCCACCGGTTCTGGTGGCGCACCGGCTGGGACCCCGAACGCAAGCGCGCCGTCTACGCCTGGCACCCGGCCATCGAACCAGGACGAGCCGCCCGCCGCATCGCCTTCCGGTACGCCGATCTACGCGCCAACCACCCGCTCGCGCAGGCGATCGGCGACGTGGAGCACGCCGCCAGCGCCTCCCCCGCAGAAGAAAGCGCGCCATGACGACGGCTGGGAGCACCATCGGCAGCCGAGTCAAGATCGTGGATATGCTCCATAGCCCAGCCAGGACACGAGCGTTCGCATCATGGCTCCTTGGAGAACGTGGCACGGTGGTGAGCATCCTACGTAACGGCACGCTGGCACTCGTGAAACTCGACGGCGAGCCCGGCGAACTGCTCGGCGGAGCACGACGCTGGCCCATCCACTGGGATGACCTGCTGATGTACACCGTGGACGCCGGGCCGGTGAACGTCCAAGAGGGCTACCGGCTGGGACTATCCGGCCTGGGACGAGACGCCGTTCAGCATGCCGTACAAGGTGACAGCGGAACGAGCCTTTGCGGCGAGCCAGCGCACCCGCTGCCGATCTGCGGATGGCCGTTGCCATTCTCGCCAAGGGCAGCTCGGGCCTGCCTCGCCTGTGTCCGCTTGGCAGTGGAGGCGTCATAGGACCGTCCGTCTTTCAGGGGAGCAATCACCCTGCTCGCGTGATCAGGGCCGTGGTAAGGAGCATGTAGGCGGTGCTGCGCATGCGTCGGCGTGGGGGACGCTGCTGTCACCTCAGCCATGGTCACCCGATGGCAGGGACCAACGGAGGAGGGCCTTGCCGGCGATCGCCCCAGCCTGTACGACGGACACCGAAGTCCGCGATCGTCACGGCCTAGGCCACCGTGCCACGCCTTCTAATCCGTAGCCAGGTAGAGCTTGTCCACGGTTGTCCCCAGGTGCCTCAACACGCTGGTCACGGGGCCTGATCGCGGAGTTCGAGTCGGCACACGTCCGTGATCGTCCAGGACCGGTGTTAGCAACTCCGTTAGCAAGATCGTCCAGCAGGGAACGCTTCCGCTGGCGTGGCAGTCACTTAAGCCATAGTGACCCAGTGCCAAGACCCAACGAAGGAGGGGCTTGGCGGCGATCGCCCCAGCCACGCACTGCGGGAACCGAAGTCCGCGATCGTGACGGCATCAGCCAACCGACACCTGGGTCAGAAGGGCAGCCTTGCCTTGGCAGCCCGGATGGTCTGAGCTGCGCGAATGCCTCATACGCTCGCTGGATTTTCTTTGATCATCCACGCATGTCCGTGTTCGCAAGAATGGGCCACAATGTTTGTCCGTTGCCCCCTCCACCCAGCCCATTAGCCGACCTGGAACAGAGTCGTAAGCGAGGAAACAGTGCGTCCGTTGAAGTTATTCGCCCGGCGGGTCCTAAATGACGAAATCGTACGGGAGCGACAGGCGCTGTTCGCCGTCGAGCAACAGAACGACGAGCTACGCCGCAGAGTCTCCGTAATGGAGACACGGCCCCTGGTGCAACGGGGAGGGACACGCCTAGCCCGGAAAGGCTCGCAGGGCACGTGGCGCTGTTGACCTTCACCGCCACAATCGTCTTCGGCCTGACCTGGATGACCTACCGCCGTACCTATGGCGCTTTCGGCCTGACACCCGACGAGGTCGGCCTGGACTACGGCACCGTCCTCTCGCGAGCGGCCACTGGTTTTGGCGTGCTTGCCGTGTTCGCAGTGCTCAGCTGGGGAGCTTGGCGGCTGTTCAACCGGCTTTCTGCGGAAGTTGAAACTCCGGCTGTGGGTATCAGGGACGCCCTGGTTGGCTCAATTGCAGCCGAATTCTTGATTCTCACATACTTCCTGCTCTCCGGCGGCATACTCCCCGAGGCCTTCTTCTGGCATTTCGCAATCGCCACACTGGCACAATTGGCATGTCTGGTGGCGGTGGCAGCCCACAGAGTGGGAAACTTCAGCTATCAGCGGCGCTTGCTGTTTACAGAAAAGACCATAGGCAAGATCACCGGCATGGCGCGTACACCCGCAATCGGCAAGATCACCAGGATCATGCGCGCACCTGCGGTGCTGGTGGCGCTGATTGTGCTCCTTTACACGCCCAACGCCGCGGGTGCGAACTTGGCTGACGCCCTTAAGTTAGGCGGTACGATTCCTTCTAGACTCTTTCCGTCGCTGGTGGACGCGAAGGTGGTTGCCGTCGACCTGTCCTGGGTTCCGGAGACGCAACATGAGACACTCAGCCCATTCTACGACCCCGACTTCTATTATCTCGGTCAGCGAGAGGGCCTGGTCATTCTTTACGAGACGCGCAGTCATCGAGTGTTGCGCGTCTCCAGTCAAAACATTGTGATGCAGTCGTTCTCGTTTAAATAGCTCCTCATCGAGAGTGAGGACTCTACGGCCGGGTCACATGAGATGGCTTGCGCAGATGTCTCGCAGAGCCCGCACCCTTTCCAAGATCGTCCCATACATCTCCCGTGGTCGCGAAGGCCGGCCAAAACGTCACTCGGTGCCAAATCGCCTTGACACCCGCATTGAGAATCGTCACGGCCTCAGCGGAACACTTCATTACGAGTGAGAACACGATCGTCCACAGACGTCCATGGCTCTCCCTACGCCCAGGCCACGCTGTGCTCTGGAGAGCTGCCCATCCACAGGCATCCGTGATCGTCCTACTACCGGCTGGCCGAGGACGCCTGGGCCGCGGTGGTCCGCCAGCAGATCGCCGGCATCACCTCGTTCCTGGACATCACCCGCGACGGGCTGAGCCTGCTCGGCGAACAAGAGGACCGGGCAGGCAGGATCCGGCAGGCGCAGGCCACCTTCGAGTGGATGGCCAAGCTGTTCGAGGGCGCCCCGCCCCTGCCGAGCGGGAAGGAGCGCTGAGGTGGCCGGACACGCGATCGTGATCGGCGCCGGCATCTGCGGGCGGGCCGCTGCGCTCGCGCTGCGCCGGATCGGCTGGCAGGCCACCGTGCTGGAGCGCGCGACGGCGCTGGGCGAAGTCGGGGCGGGCCTGTCGCTGGCCCCTCACGCGATGCGCGCGCTGGAGGTGCTGGGCGTCGGCGAGCAGGCCCGCGCGGCCGGCGTGCCGAGCATGGCCACCCACCACCTGCGCCAGCCGTCCGGCCGCTATCTGGTCCGCGCCCCGGCCGCCGGGGGTCCGCCGTTACGGGCCTTTCGCCGCGCAGCGCTGCACCGGCTACTGCTGGACGCGATGCCCGAAGGGTGGGTGCGCACCGGCGTGGAGGTCACCGGCATCGACGAGACCGGCCCGCACGTGAACGTCGCGGGGATGAGCGCCAATGTGGTCATCGCGGCCGACGGCATCCACAGCACCACCCGGCGGCAGTTGTGGCCGCAGGCGCCACCACCGCGGTTCCTGCGCTACACCGGCTGGCTCGGTCTGGCCGAACTCGCGCACCGGGTAGGACCCGGCGGCCCGGCCGGCTTCGAGGGCAGCATGACCATGGGCGACGGCGGCTACTTCCTCATCCACCCGATCAGCGAGCGCCATGTCTACTGGGCGTTCGGCACTACCGCCGACCGGCCTGGCCTGCGCTACGACGACGAGCTCAGCGAAGCGCGCCGCCGCCTGACCGGCTGGCACGACCCGATTCCTGACCTGCTGGAGGCCACTGACCCGGCCGTCGTCCGGCGCGTCGACATCCACGGCCTGGCGCCGCTGCCGAGTTTCGTCAGCGGCCGGGTGGCCCTGCTGGGTGACGCCGCGCACGCGATGAGCCCTGACCGGGGCCAGGGAGCCGGCCAGGCGCTGGAGGACGCCGTGGTGCTGGCCGCCCTGCTGAAGGATGCCGCTGACAGCGACGGCATCCCGGCTGCCTTGGCCCGCGCTACGACCGCCAGCGTCGGCCGCGTGCTCAGTACATCGCCCGCGACGCGCATCGCACCGGCCAGCAGATGGTCAACGGCGGTCCCGTTGCCCGGCGGCTCACCACCACCATGCTCCGGCTGGTCCCTTCAGCCTTGTGGTCTCGGATGCTCGCGCCCGAGCGCAACCCTCTGTGGAATTGGCAGCCGCCTCGGCTGGACCGTGGCGATCTGGATCAGGGCAGGCGTGATCAGCCCTTGATGTAGCGGCGGGTCATGTAGCGGCGGACCGGGTCCAGGGAGGCCAGGCGCAGCGGCAGCTGGCTCAGCCACAGCACGACGGGGTTGGCCGGGGCGTAGACGCCCTTCACGCGGCGGCCCAGCTTCTGTTTCTTCTCCACTTCCGGGCGTAGTTCGGCCTCCCAGGTGGTCAGGGCGGCGCGGATGTCGCCCGGGTTGTTCTGCAGGGCCGTGCCGAGCAGGTCGGCGCCGCCGACGGCCAGGGCTGAGCCGTACCCGGCGAACAAGGTGACGCACCAGGCGGCATCACCCAGCAGGACCACCCGGCCGTGGCTCCACCGGTCGAGGACCATCTGGCTGATGGTGTCGAAGTAGACCGATTCGGTGGTGGCCAGGCCGGCCAGGACTTCGGGCACCACCCAGCCCATGTCGCCGTACACCTCAGGCAGCACCTTGTGCGGGTCGTCGCCCGGGGTGCCGCGGTCGGTGCGGTAGCCGAAGAAGGCGACGTTGCGGCCGTCGCCGACGCTGATGACGGCCACTGTGCGACCGCCCTGCGACAGGGTGCCGGTGGTGCCGGGCGCGATCGCCGCGGGGCGTTTGTCCAGCATGTAGACGGCGACCATGTGCTCCAGATCGAGGCGGTAGTCGTCTTCGGGGCCGAAGACCAGGGCGCGGGTGGCCGAGTGCAGGCCGTCCGCGCCGATGAGCAGGTCGGCGTGTTCGACGGTGCCATCGCTGAGGGTGGCGTGGACGGCGTGCTCGTCCTGCTCGACGGCGTTGATGGTGGTGGAGAATCGGATGTCGACGGTGTCGCGGACTGTCCCGTACAGGACGGTCTCGACGTCGCCGCGCAGGATGTTCATCGACCGCTGGCCCATGGTGGCCGCGATGGTGGCGCGGTCGAGGGAGAATCGGCGCTGTCCGCCTGGCTTGTGGTAGACGAGTTCGCTGGTGACGAAGGCTTTGTCCTTCAGCGCGGGCAGGATGCCCATGCGCTCGGCGGCGTCGTAGCCGATGCCGCCGAAGCTGACCCCGTAGCCGCCGCCGCGCCGCTGTGGGGCGCGTTCGATGAGCAGGGTGTCCCAGCCGATCTGGCGCAGGCGCAGGGCGGCGGCCAAGCCGGCGATGCCGGCTCCGATGATGATGGCGCGCATCAGGTTCCTTGGTTGTCGGGCGAGAGCAGGGCGAGAAGGTGGCGTTCCTGGGCGGGGTTGAGCCAGGTGTCGGGGGAGGGCGCGTCGGGGCGGGGCGTTGGGTCGCCTTCGGCTTGCAGCCAGGCCCAGGTGTCGGCGAGGGTGTCGCGCAGCGGGCGGACGGTCAGGCCGACGGCGAAGGCGGCGCTGACATCGGCGTCGTGCATGCCGCTCGGCGCGCTGCCGTCCGGCAGCCGCAGCCCGAACTCCATCCCCAGCAGGAAGCCGTGCTCGTGCAGTAGCTCCGGTGGGGCCCACACCAGCTCGGTGTCGAAGCCGGTCACCTCCAGGACGGTCCGCAGCAGCCGGCCGATCGTGATCGCGCCTGGGGGACCGGTCACGGTGAAGGCGCCGGTGAGTCCTTGCTCGGCGGCCTGCAGCATCCATCTCGCCAGGTCGCGGGCGTCGATGTACTGCACGGGCGCGTCCGCCGGGCTGGGGGCCAGCACGCGGCCGCCCTTCTCCAGGCGCCGTAGCCACCACGGGACGCGGCCGACGTCCTCGTATGGTCCGAGGATCATTCCGGCCCTGGCCAGCAGGGCACGCTCGCCGAAGGCGTCGAGGACGGCGAGCTCGCCGCCGCGCTTGGCCGCGGCGTAGTCGGTGCCGTCTTCGCTGCTGGGGTCGCCGCCTACCAGCGGGGCGTGCTCATCCGCGCCCGCAGGCCAGGGCCAGCGGTGCACGCCGCGGCTGGAGACGTAGCCGTAGTGTCCGGTCCGGTCGGCCAGCAGGCGAGCGCTGTCGCCTACGACGCGCGGTGCCCAGGCCCAGGTGTCGATGACGGCGTCCCACTCCTGCGTACCCAGGGCGGCGGCGACGGCGTCGGGGTCGGTGCGGTCGGCGATCAGGACCTGCACACCCGGCGCGGGCGGGCGGCTGAGGCCCCGGTTGAGCGTGCTCACCTCATCTCCGCGTTCGAGTGCGCCTTCCACGATGGCGCGGCCCACATGGTGAGTACCGCCGAGGACGAGCAGTTTCATGACACTCCGAAGGTGATGGGCAGCCATACGGCTGAGGGGTGGTCGCGGTCGTGGAAGATTTCGTGCTCGGACGGGTGCAGGCTCCGCCCGGTGGCCAGCGGCTCGCCGGTTCCCGGATTACGGCCGAAGCGCGGGTGGGCACCGCTGGAGATCTGCAGCCGGATGCGGTGACCACGCCGGAAGCGATGCGCGAGCGGCCACAACACGATGTCGGCCACCCGGACACCGCCCGGCCCATCGCCGCGCGGATCCTGGAGCGCCGCACTGGGCGCCTGCATCCGGACGATGCCGTCGCACACATTGACCGAGCGCCCCCGTGGATTCACCTCGCGCACGCGGGCGAAGTAGTCGACGTGCGGGATTGAGGAGCGGACGTGGAGGCGGACGCGCACCGGGCCGATGGCCTCGACGTCCGCGGCGAGGGGTTCGGTGGTGAAGGTCAGCACGTCGGCTCTGGCCTCGATGGCGCGGTTGTCCTTCGGACCCGCTGACAGGCCTACCGCCGTGCCGCCGACCGTAGGGGTCGGATCGCCGGGATCGTAGCGGTAGCGGCTGGGCGCAGCTGAGACGGCGGCTGCTGCTGTACGGCTCAGCCTCCCGTCCGGCTGCAGGTACCACGGGCTCGGCTGGTGTGCGGGAGGCCAGGTGGGCGACTCGATCCAGCGTTCGGCGCCGGTGACGAACAGCCGCACCCCCGACGGTCCACCGGCGCCGAACAGGGCTGCATCCAGCGCGGCCAGGGCGTCGCGCATGCCCTCGCGGGTGTACAGGCCCCGGCCGTGTCCCCACGGCCCGACCAGCAGCCGCACCGTCCGTCCCGCCGCCTGCAGTGCGGCGTGGTCGTCCAGCATGCTGGGCAGGAAGAAGTCGTGCCAGCCGGCCTGCAGGTGCACCACCGGCGGCATCCGCCCGGTGTTGGCCCGATGGTCGGTGCGCGCCCAGTAGACATCATCCGGGTCGTGGGCGATCCACTCCCGAAACCAGCTCACCGCGTGCCCGGTCAGCTCCCGGTCGGCCTCGCCCACCGGCAGCCGCATCGTGGCCCGGCGCAGTGTGCGGCCGGCGGTGAACGCGGCGAGCATCTGCCGCACGGTGGAGAAGCCGCTGGTGAACATCGTGTCCACGAGCTGCACCCAACCCAGCGCGTTGCCCAGGGCGAAGGCGCCGGGATACATGAAGGCGTGGGCGAAGGCGGAGGGCGCGTCCTGGATGAGGGCGATCTTCCATTCCGGGATCTGGCGGGCGGCCAGCTCCCACTGTGCCAAACCCAGGTAGCTGGCCCCCCAGGTGGCCAGCTGATCGCCGAACCACGGCTGAGCGCGTAGCCAGCTCAGCGTGCCGTCGGCGTCGGCGGGGTCGATGGTGAACCCGTCGAAGCGGCCGCCAGATCCGGCGGTGCCGCGCAGGCTCTGATACAGCACCTGGTAGCCGCGCTCGGCCAGGAGCGCGGGCATGCGGTCCAGCGCGTTGCCCCTGCCGTACGGGCTGCGCAGCAAGATCAGCGGCGGCTGACGCAGATCGGCGGGGTAGTGGCGGGTGGCCAGCAGGCGCACCCCGTCCGCGGCCGGGATCGCGATGTCGCGCTGCACCCGCACCGGGTGCCGGATCTCGGGGCGCACGCCGTACAGACGGCTGAGGAAGGTCATCGGGCTCTACTCCTGGGTCGACAATGCTGCTCGCCGACCAGGCTTCCCGGCACACCATCGAATCTCCGAGACGGAGGCGATGTCATCAATATAGCGAATCTTCAGAACTTTCTGAACACTTCTGAGGTTCGCTATCCTGTCGCCTATCGGAGGTGGCGTGTGAACGACAGGCACGAGCAGTGGCAGGCGGCCGAACGGCTGGCCCTGACGTTGACCGAAGGCGGGCTGCAGCGCATGGCCGCCCGGACGCTGGCGGTGTTCCTGTTCACCGACGCCGAGACGGTCACCATGGGCGAGATCGCCGACCAGCTCGGCGTCAGCGCCGGCTCGGTCTCCGGCTCGGTCAAATCCCTGCTCTCGGTCGGCCTGATCGAACGCCTGCCCGCGCCCGGCAGCCGCCGCGAGCACTACCGACTACGCGACGACGCCTGGGCCACTCTGTTCACCAGCCAGAACACCGTCATCCAGCTCATGCTCGCCGCCGCCGAGAACGGCATCGCCACGACCACCGCCGACGACCCCGCGAATCGACGGCTGACGCAGATGCGCGACTTCTACCGGTTCATGCTCGAAGAGATCCCCACCCTGCTGGACCGCTGGCAACAGCATCAGGCCACCCGCTCCGGGTGAGGCGTCCTACGAAGACCACAGCCAGGCTGCCTCGCTCGCGCCGGCTGTGCCTCGCGCTCGCGGTTTGAAAGGTACCTCGGCAATCCGCCGGTCTCGCTCGGCGAGTCGCACCTCCCGCTCGGTGAGTTGCACGCGGATTCCTGGGCGGTCGCGGGCTGGCGACAGGCGACCAGGACGCCGAGCCACACAGGCGGTCAGCCGATCCCCGCCAGTGCCCGAAGACCCAGGTCCATCCATCCGCCGGCCCCGAACATGCCGTCGCCGTTAAGCAGTGCCATGGCCGTCCTGCAGGCCATGTAGTCGAGCCCGGCGAGGTAGATGAGCGAAATTGATGGTGCTAAGGCGGTCTCTACCGCGATGGACGAACGGCCGCGATTGGCGGTGAGCCATTCGAGCTGCACGGTCATACCGGTGAGCAGGTCTGTGGCTGGAGACCAGCCGAGCAGCCGATGCGCCGTGGACACGTCCGCGCAGGTGACTAGGACATCGCCGCTACGCGCGCTGGTCGAGCGGACGTTGATGGGCTGGCCGGTGATCTGACGGGCCAGCTCGACGGCATCGTTGAGGCACGTGGTGCCGCCGGCTCCAACATTGATCACGCGGTTTGGCAGGTAGACGGTCCCTGCCGCGATGGTCGCGGCGACGGCGTCATCGATGTAGGTGAAGTCGCGACGCTGCTCGCCGTCCCCGTAGATCTGAACGGTCAGGCCGGTCGTGGCGGCGGTGAGGAGCCGCTGGACGAACATGTCTTCCCGTTGGCAGGGCCCGTAGACGGTGAAGTACCGCAGGGCCACGACGGTGGTGTCACAGTCGGACCGGGCAGCGTGAGCGAGACACAGTTGTTCCTCCGCGAGCTTGGTGACCGCGTACGGGGAGGCGGGCCGCGGGTGGTCGGATTCAGTGCTGGGCCGACCGCCGGTCGCGCCGTAGACGCTTGAGGACGACGCGACGACCAGGCGCGGAATGCGCAGCCTCGTGACCGCGTGCATGAGCCGCTGGGTGGCCGAGATGTTGGAGGCGACGTAGTCGTCGAAGTCGGCGCCCCATGACGGCTGGACACCCGGGACGCCGGCCAGATGGAAGACGACGTCGGCGTCGAGCAGTGCGCCGGTGACGACAGCCCGGCGGGGAAGCATGGCGGGTGCGTTGTTCGAAGGCCGAGACGGTCATGGTGGTCCTTCGCGGTCGGCGGAGATCGGTGATGAGTGTGCGGCCATGGGCGAGCAGCTCCGCATTGCCTGCTTCGTGGCCGCGTACCAGTGCGGTGATGGCCTCCAGGGCGCCGAAGCGCTCCAGGAGTTCCTGCTCGGCGGGGTCGAGAAAGCGGCCGTACCCGTCGAGAAACGCCGCGCGAAGGTGGGGGGCGCGCTGCCAGTAGCGGTGTTCGAGGCGGCTGAAGTCACGGATGCGGGCGTCGAGGCGGGTGTGCTCGAAGTCCAGGACGCCGACCTCGCCGGTGGTCCTGACGACCCAGTTGCGCGGTTGGTAGTCCAGGTGGCAGACGGCGGTTTCGAGGGTCTCGGCGGCCATCTGGTCGGCGCAGGCGTGCAGGACGCAGAGGTCGGACGGGGTGATAAGGGCGGTCAGTTGGGCGCGGGCAGCCCACCAGCGCATGCGTTCAGCCAGGTAGGCGGACACGCCGGTGCTGGCGTGCGGGTCGGGTGAGGCTTGGTGCAACAACCGGAGTACGCGGCCCGCAGCACGGTGGGCCTGTCGTTCGGCGAGGGAACCCTCCGAGAGCTGTGCGGCGCGTTGTCCTGGCAGGGCGGTCAGCAGCAGGGACAGGCTGTCGGGGTCGGCGTGGACCAAGTGCGGGGCGTGTTCGCCCAGGGACGGCACCCAGGTGGCATAGGCGCGGGCTTCGGCGTGGAACCGGTCCGGGTTGTCGTGGTGCTTGAGGATGTAGCGGTTGCCGTCGTCTGCGGCCAGGAGCATGAGGTGCGGCGGAAGGTCGAGGCGTGGCAGTCATGTGACGGGGCCGAGATGGCGGCAGGCCATGGCCAAGAGGTTGTTCTCGCTGGCGTTCACGAGCTGGCCTGCGCGGTCAAATGGGCGGTGTCGTTGTGGCGCTGCAGCATCCAGCGTTCGTCGTTGAACCGGTTGCGGTGAAGTTGCCAGTGGGTGATGGAGGCGTGGTCGACGGCGAAGCTGGTCATCAGGCCAGGGCGCAGGTCCAGCAGCAGGGTGTGAGTGGCGAGCACGGTTTCGCCGTGAGCGGCGAACAGGATGCGCGCCCCTTGGTGGTTGCGGATGAGGTCGGCGAGGACCTCGCCGGCGAGCTACGGGCTCGTCTTCGCCTCGCTCGTCGGTACACCCCTCGACGCCCACAACGTCCGCCGCGCCTTCCGGAAGATCGTCAAGGATGCCGGATACTGGACGCCCCGCGAGATGCGCCACAGCTTCGTCTCGCTGCTCTCCGACTCCGGCGTCCCCCTGGAGGACATCGCCCGGCTCGTCGGCCACAGCGGGACGGCGGTCACCAAAGCCGTCTACCGCAAGCAGATCCGCCCCGTACTCCTGCATGGAGCTGCGGCGATGGACGATCTCTTCGCCCGTTAGTCACTCACCAATGCGAAAGGGTGCCACCCAGAAGAGTGACACCCTGCTCGACCAGAGAAAACCTGGTCGGGACGACAGGATTTGAACCTGCGACCCCTTGACCCCCAGTCAAGTGCGCTACCAAGCTGCGCTACGTCCCGGTTGTGTCGATCACCCCCTGCGGGGCGAGACGTCATAACCTTAGCGCACATCAGAACCGCACGTGTACTCAGCAGGAGGGGCTCGTGGGGCGTAGGCCGACCGTCGATCGGAGTGAGCTGGCCAGGCTCGTCGCCGAGGGGATGAGTGTGCAGGAGTTGGCCGCGCACTTCGGGGTCAGTGAGTCCGGGGTGCTGCAGGCCAAGCGGGCCGCGGGCCTGGCCAAGCCGATGCTCGATCACAGCCGGGCCGTACCGTGGAAGCTGGAGCGGAAGCACGCGCAGTCCGGGCCCGCCACGAACCTGCGGAACCTGTCCGCCGCCGCGCAAGGGAAGCCGCCGGCGGCCGAGCGGTTGAACACCGCCTTGCGGTGGGCGCAGCGGCTTGTCGATGCCGGGCTCGACGTCGGCTACGACAGCGTGAACGGGTTCAGGGAGGTCGCCGCCGCCCCTGGTGACTCACACGTCGCGACAGTGCTGGAAGCGGCCAGGAAAGCGCTGGAAGGCCGCTGACACCGGCGTTTCGGGCGCTCGTACGGGGGCAGTCGCTGGTCTCGACAATAGAGACCGGAGGCGAACATCATGTCCACCTTGATCTGGGTGGTCGTCGTCGTGGTCGCGGTGGTGGCCCTCGCCGCAGTCGGCTACGTGGTGTTGCAGCAGCAGCGCCGCAGCCGCCTCCGCGCACGTTTCGGCCCCGAGTACGAACGCCTGATGGCGGAGCACGACAGCAGGCACGACGCGGAGCAGGAGTTGCTCGCCCGTGAGCAGCGCCACTCCGAGCTGGACATCCGGCCCCTGCCGGAGGAGTCACGTGACAGCTACGCCACCCGGTGGAACGAGGTGCAGGAGCGCTTCGTCGACGCCCCCGGGTTCGCGGTATCCGAGGCCGACCAGCTGGTGGCGGCGGTCATGGCGGAGCGAGGCTACCCCACGGAGGACTTCGAGCAGCGGGTGTCCGATCTGTCCGTCGGGCACGGTGCCACCCTGGACCACTACCGGGCGGCCCACGAGATCAGCGGGCGCGCCGCCAGGAAGGAGGCCTCTACCGAGGACCTCCGTCAGGCGATGGTGCACTACCGCGCGCTCTTCGAAGAGCTCCTACAAGAGACCACGCGAGGACGGTGACCGATATGACGAGCGACGAGCTGAAAGTGCCGTCGCAACGGGCGGACCAGACCGACGACGACGCCCCCAGGGACGACTTCCGCGCCAACGACACCCCCACCGCCGACCTCAGCAGGGAAGACAGCGTCCGTGACGAGCGGTCGCGGGCGATCGTCGACGAAGAGAACGATGAGAACGACGAGGGGAATGGGGCTCGCCACCACGAGCCGTACGCCCCGGCAGGCGGCGACATGCTGGCCGAGCCCGAGCCGGGTCTGAGCCCGGACCCCGTGCGCGACGAGCCCGAGTACACCGACGACGTGCCCGGCGAGCCCGTGGTGGTGGAGAGCGCGCCGGCCCACGCCGCCCCTCAGTCCGTCGTCCTGTTCGACCAGGACCCGGCCGAAGTGCAGGGCCGCTGGCGCGAGCTGCAGACCTCGTTCGTGGACGACCCCAGTGACGCCGTCCAGCGGGCCGAAGGACTGGTCGAAGAGGTCGTCGAGGCGATCACCAGCGGTCTTACGGCTCGTACGGGCGAGCTGCGCGACCGCTGGAAGGGCGCGGGCGACACCGAGCAGCTGCGGCTGGCCCTGCGCGACTACCGGGTCGTGCTGGAGCGGCTGCTCACCCTCTCAGGCTACGAAGCAAGCCACGCAACAGGCCCCGCAACAGGCCATGAGACGAGCCACGCAACCGATACGGCCTACGGAACGAGGTAACGGGACATGCTGGCGATAGTCGCGGCGATCATTTTCGGCCTGGGCTTCCTGCTCGACCTGCTGAACGTGAGCATCGGGTCAGGGATCTCCGGCACGACGTTCATGCTGCTCGGCCTCACCCTGCTGGCGCTGCACCAGGCGGGCATCGGCACGGCCAGCGTCAAGAGCTACGGCGGCTGGCGAGGCCGTACCCGCCGATAACAAACGCCAATAGCGGACACAACACGACAGCGCGCGGCGCACTCGATGATCACGAGATGATCACGAGGCGTCGCGCGCGCACATATCGATTCATGTCTGGTGAAATCAGGCCTTGCTGGGGAAGCGCATGGTGACCGTGCTGCCCTCGCCGCCCACCCGCAGCGACAGGTCGGAGGAGAGCAGGCGGGCCACCCAGAGCCCCATCCCGCCCACCGAGCCGGGCATCGGACCGGGCTTCCAGGTGCCCTCGTCGTGTACCTCGACCACCAGTTCGCCGTCGTGGACCCAGGTGCGGAGCTGGGCGTCGACCGTGCCGTGGGTGACGGCGTTGGTGGCCACCTCGTTGACGGCGATGACGAAATCGCCCACCGCCTCCTCCGCCATGCCCACCTCGCGGGCCTCGGACGCGGCGAACTGGCGCACCCGCGGGAGGTCCGGCAACCGGAAGCTCAGCTTTTTCACCGGCGCGCCCGGTGGCGGGCTGATGGAGCCCGCCTGAGGATCGACATCCTCGTTCACCCGGTAACCGCCTTAATCAGCTGACTAGCTCGCTACGTAGCTGGTCCAGCACTTTACGGAGGATCCGCGATACATGCATCTGCGAGATGCCGAACTCTGCCGCTATTTCGGCTTGTGTCATGTTCCCAAAGAAGCGAAGCAGCAGGATGTGCTTCTCACGCGACGGCAGCGCGTCGATCAGCGGCTTGACGGCCTGCCGGTCGACCATCTTGCTCAGCGTATCGTCGTCCTCCGGGATGATGTCGCCGAGAGAGGCGGCGTCGTCCTCGGTTCCGAGCGGCGCGTCGAGCGACAGCGTGCTGTAGGCGGCCGAGGCGTCGAGCGTGAGCAGGACGTCCTCCTCGCTGATGTTCATCTTCGCGGCCAGTTCGGCCACGGTCGGGGAGCGGCCCAGATCCTGGCTGAGGTCGGCGACGAGCCGGTTCAGCTCGGAGCGGCGCTCCTGGTAGAGACGCGGCACCCGGATGGCCCAGGTACGGTCGCGGAAGTGGCGCTTGACCTCGCCGGTCATCGTGACGACGGCGTAGCCCCTGAAGGCGTGGCCGAGCGTGGGGTCGAAGCCGTTGACTGCCTTCATGAGGCCGACGTACGCGGCCTGCAGAAGATCCTCCAGAGGCTCGCCGCGGTAGCGGTAGCGTCTGGCGATCTCCATGGCGAGCGAGCGGTGCATCTCGACGATGCGCTCCCTCAGGCGTTCGCGGTGACTGTCGGTAGTGGCTTCGCCGGCCATTTCGGCCAGCAATTCTTCGGCGGTCAACTCCTCGAGGACGAATTCCCGCACAGCCATGGCTGCTCCTCATATGGGTCGCAGGGCCGCCTCCACCTGCAGAAAAAGCCCATGCAGAGGCTTGCCTCGCTCTACATCCGAGACGGAAGCCCTCTGCTGGACTTCGGATCCAGTGTCCCCCCTCACGGCAGAAGTATTCCTCCTTCGTGCGGTGACAGTAGGGTTGCCCCGTGACAATGCCGGAGAACGGCGAAGGGGCGGTGACGGCCCTGAGCCTTACGTCGTCGACCGTGGACGAGATCACGGTGATCAAGGTCGATGGCGTGCTCGACGCCACGACGCGCGAGCAGTTCGCCGACTACCTCTCTCTGGCGGGTTCCGAGCTGATCCTGGACCTGGCCGGAGTGACGTTCATGGACTCGCGCGCGCTCGGCCTGATCGTCCACCATTGGCAGACCAGCCTGGCGTCGGGTGCCAGGTTTGCCCTGGTCGGCGTGGAATATTCAAAGTCAAAGGTCATGTGGATCACCGGGCTCGCGCAGCGGCTGCCGCTGTACGACACGCTCGACGACGCCTTGGCCGCCATTGGCTGAGCACATTCCACTGAGGCCACTAGCGGCGGGACTTTTTCTGGTGCTCGTCGACCAGGAGCCTGGCCAGGTCCGCCACCTTGACCTGGTGGTGCTGTGAGATCCGGCGCAGTTCCTCGAAGGCCGCCTCGGACGAGCACCCGCTGGTCTTCATGATGATGCCCTTGGCCTGGTCGATCACCGAGCGGCCGGCCAGGGCCTCCTGGAGCTGGGCGGCGTCCGTACGCGCTTCCTCGAAGTCCCACAGGTTGGCCATGGCCACGCCCACCTGCTCGGTCAGCATGTCGGCCAGCGCCTGGGCGGCCTGCGGGGAGAAGGCGGCCGGCCGTACCGAATAGAGGCCGATGACCAGCAGGACAGGGTCGAGCCGGATGGGCACGGTGAGCACCGAGCGCACGCCCCAGCGGGCGGCGAGCGGGGCGTAGCGCGGCCAGCGCGAGTCGCTGAGCACGTCCGTCACGACCACCCGGCCGCCGGTCAGCCTGGCGTCGGTCGACGGGCCCTCGCCGATGTCGCGTTCGCCTTCGACCAGCATGATGAGCTCGCTGTGCGAGCCCGACACCAGCACCCGCTGGTCCCGCCAGTGCTCGGCGGAACCGCCCGAGCAACCGGGCACTCCGTCGGCCAGCGCGGTGGTCAGACCGCGCAGCACGCTTTCCGTTGAGTTGTCTTCGCCCAACCGCCCGAGAGTCGCCAGGTTACGGGCAAGTCCGGGGGTGATCATCGCCGTTGATTTCATAGCAGCTAGGCCCTACCCCTTATAGCTAGCATTATCCAGCGTGGCGTAGCGTCAGAGAATGACCATGCCCGGCCTCGAACACGCCCTGGACGCTCTGTCCGGACGTGTTTCCTCCCTGCGCGAGGCGCGGGCGGCCTACCCCTCCGACCTTGCGCCGACTCTAGACGCGGCACTCGCGGAGCTCGACACCGCCGCCGAGTTGCTGGCCGAGGCGCGTGAAGCGCTGCGCAACGCGCCCAAACGGCAGGGGGGTAAGAAGGACGGGGGCCAGCGGGAGCTGAAGCTGCTGCGCCAGGTCTACCGGGCCTTCCCCGTGCCGGTGATCGTGCTGGACGGTGGCGGGGTGGTCCGGCGGATCAACCCCGAGACCTCGCGGATGCTGGGCAGCCCCGACGGCTACCTGGTCGGGCGGTCGTTCCCGCTGCTGGTGGACGTGTCGCGGCGGGCGGCGTTCCGTTCGCATCTGATGTCGGTGCTGCAGACCGGGCAGCCGGCGGCGTTCGAGTCACGGCTGGCGCACCAGGGCAGGACCCATACCGTCCAGGTGGCCCTGACCAGGCTGACGATGCCCGGCGAGCCGCAGCAGATGGTGGCGGCCGTGGCGCTGCCGACCGAGGTGCAGCTGCCCGAGCCGGGCGCGCGGCGGCCCGAGCAGACCGACGGCGCGCTGCTGCTGGCGGCGGCCAAGCGCCAGGACCTGCTGGCCACGATGACCACGCTGTTGCTGGACGAGGAGGCGCTGCGGCAGCCTGTGGCGCTGCCCAGGGCGACGCGGCTGCTGGCGGCCGGCTGGGCCGACTGGGTGATCGCGGACGTGGTACGCGACGGTCTGGCCCGCCGCGCGGCCGTGGTGGCGCCCAAGGACCACCCGTTGGGCGACCTGGTACGCCAGATCGAGTCCGCCCAGCCGGCCGCGAGCCACGTGGTGACCCAGGTGCTGGAGCGCGGTTCCGGCGTGGTGCACGAGATGGTCGACGACGAGACGCTGCTGGGCTTCTGCGCCGACGGGCCGCTGCTGACGGCGATGGGCGCCGGCTCGATGCTGTGCGTGCCCATCGGCCCGGCCGACGGGGTGCTCACGCTGGTCAGGTCGCACGACCGGCCGCCGTTCACGCTGGCCGACCTGGGGGTCATGCAGGAGGTCGGGCTCCAGCTCGGGCTCGCGGTGCGCGCGCAGAGCAGCTTCCAGAGCCGTTCGCGGGCCGCCGACGCGCTGTCGGCCACCGTCGCGCCGCGCAACCTGCCGGACGTGCCCGGGTACGAGGCCGCCGCGATCTACAATCCCGGCGCTTCGGTCGGCGCCGAGTTCTACGACGTCTTCCCCGTCGCGGACGGCTGGGCGTTCGCCCTCGGCGGCGCCGCCGGCAAGGGCGAGGAGGCGGCGTCGGTCAGCGCGATGGTCAGGGGCGGGGTCCGGGTGCTCAGCGTCTGGGAGTCCGATCCCGACGTGGTGCTGCGCAAGGTGAACGAGGCCCTGGTGACGCAGGGGACCGGCATGTTCGTGATGGTCGTGGCCGGGTTCGTCCGGGGCCGCAGGATCCGCCTGTCGTCCGCGGGGCATCATCCGGCCGCGCTGCTGCTGCCCGACGGGAGCGTCCGGTTCGCCTCGGGTGGCGGCGTGCCGCTGGGCATCTCGCCGGAGGCCGAGACCGAGGCCGAGGAGCTGACCGTCGCGGTGGGTGAGACGCTGCTGCTGTACTCCGAGGGGCTGATCTCCTCCAGGAACGAGGTCGGCGAGCCGTACGGCGAGGAGCGGCTGGCCGACGTGCTGGGCAGATGCGCCGGTCAGGCGCCTACGACCATCGTGAAGGCGGTCGAGGCGGACCGGCATGCGTTCTCCGGCGGGCAGGTGTGGGACGAGATCGTGGTGCTGGCGCTGCGTGGCGTCTGAGTGGTGCCGGCTCTGCGGCGTCTGATCTGCGGGGGTTTGCGGTTGAGCCATCTTTGGGTAAGGTCGGGGGAAGAACGACGTGCCTAAGACGCAGGCACACCTTGAAAGCTGTTTTAACGCTGAGGTGTGCCATGAATATCGCGATCGTCGCTTCCGCTACCGGTAACAAGCGTCACCACATTCTCTCCGTAGCGCGTGAACTGGGACGCGAGCACCACGTCACCATCTACTCCCGTCGTGACAGTGCCGAGGGCAAGGCCAGGACGCGGGTGGCCCCGGGGGTGATGATGGAGCACATCGAGGTGGGCCCGGCCCGCGATCTCGCCCCCGCCGACGTCATGCCGTACCTCAAGGACGTCGGCCAATATCTGAGCCGGCGCTGGAGCCAGGAACGCCCCGACGTGATCCACGCCCACTCCTGGACCGGCGGCCTCGCCGCCGTCACGGGCGCCAACGGCCTGGGGGTGCCGGTCACCCAGACCTTCCACACCGTCGACGCGGCCCACGTGAAGTTGGAGCGCGCGCTCGGCCGCAGCGCCAGAGCGGTCATCGCCGGCTCCGGTGACGAGGAGTCGGCGCTGATCCGGCTCGGCGTGCCGCGCCACAACATCGCCATCGTGCCGTACGGCGTCGACACCGAGCGCTTCCACCGCCAGGGCCCGGTCGCCACGCGCGGCAGCCGCAAGCGCCTGCTGCACCTGGGCCCGCTCACCCCCGAACGCGGCGCCCCCACGATCATCCGCGCGCTGCAGGGCCTCCAGGACGTCGAGCTGGTGCTCGCGGGCGGCCCCGAGCCGGACCTGCTCGACGGCGACCGGGAGGTACGCCGCCTGCGCGCCCTGGCCCAGCAGCTCGGCGTGGCCGACCGGGTGACCCTGCTCGGGCAGGTCAAGCGGGCCGCGGTACCCAAGCTCATGCGCAGCGCCGATGCCGTGGTGTCGGTGCCGCGCGAGGCCACGACGGGGATCGTCGCGCTGGAGGCCATGGCCTGCGGTGTACCCGTGATCGCCTCGGCCGTGGGCGCGCACCTCGACTCGATCATCGACGGCGTCACCGGCCTGCTGGTGCCGCCGGACCGCCCCGCGCGGACCGCGCGCCTGGCCCGCGAGCTGCTGACGGACCCGACGCTGCGCACCGCGCTCGGCTACGCGGGCGCCGACCGCGCCCGTTCGCGCTACTCGTGGGAGCGGGTCAGCCAGGAGCTGGTGCGGGTGTACGAACTCGCCTGCGCTTAAAGTTCCTTTTATGCTGATTCACCCTTGGGACGCGGGCACCGACGAGCAGTCCCTGGCGTATGTGAAAGACCACCAGTTCGGGCACCTGATAGCCGCGGGCCGCGGCCGTGAGGTGCCCGTCGTGGTGCCGACGCAGTTCCTGCTCGTGGACGAGCGGACGATCGTGCTCCACCTGGCCCGGCCGAATCCGATCTGGGCGGCGATCGACGAGAACCCCAAGGTGGTCATGTCGGTGGCGGGCCCCTGGGCCTACATCCCCGGCCGGTGGCGGGCCGAGCCCGGTGTCGAGCCGGAGCTGGGCGTGCCGACCACGTTCTACTCCTCCGTCCAGCTGATCTGCCGGGCCGAGATCGTCAAGGAGGCCGAGGGCAAGCTGGAGATCCTGCGCGAGCAGCTCGCCGACCTCGAACCCGGGCAGGGCGATCCGGCCCGGATGCCGCGGCTGATGTCGGGCATCCAAGGGATCCGGCTGGCGATCGAGGAGATCCGCGGCAAGTTCAAGTACGACGGGCACAAGGACGACGCTCACCGGCAGCGGGTCGCCAAGGGGCTGACCGAACGCGGCGGGCCCGGCGACGCCTCAGCCCTCAGCCACCTGTAAGACCCGTCAGCGGCAAGGCCCGTCAGCTAGGGCGCCAGGAGGCGGGCCGCCTTGAGGCCCAGGTGGATGGTCAGCCGATCCTCGCCCTCCGACAGGTCCCGGTGCAGCGTCCGCTCGGCCTTGCCCAGCCGGTAGTAGAGCGTCTGGCGGTGGATGCCCAGCTCGGCGGCCGTCTTCTGGGCGTGGCCGCCGTGGTCCAGATAGACCTCCACGGTGTGCGCCAGCTCGGCGTCCAGCGCCGCCGTCTCGGCCGCCAGCTCGCGCAGGTCGCTCTGGCCGAGCCGGGCCAGCAGCCGGTGCACGCCCAGGTCCTCCCACCGGGCGACGGGCGCGAAGCGGGGGAAGTGTTCGGCGACGCGCAGCGCCTGCCGCGCCTCGCGCCAGCTCTGCCAGGCGTCCGCCGGGTCCGCCCGGGGGGCGCCGGTGCCGGCCGCCGTGCCGTACGCGCTCTGCAGGGTCTGGGCGACCTCGGCGGCCAGGTGCGCGGGGGCGAGCAGCGCGACGGGCGAGCCGGCGCGGGCCAGCACGCCGCGCGGCAGCGTCCAGAGGGCGGCGACGCGCTCCTCCGACTCGCGGACGGCGATCGCGGTGACGGGCCCTAGCACTTCGATGGAGGCGCCGGCCCGCTCCTCCGGGTCGGCCGAGAGCAGGGCGCGCAGGCCGTGGCCGAGGTCGTGGCGGCTCCTGGCCTCCTGGGCGAGCGCGGCGGCGGCCCTGGCGACGAGCGGGGCCGCCCGGCTCAGCGCCTTCTCGGTGAGGCTGCCGGAGTCGAGCAGCCACAGGTAGCCGTAGGTGACCTCGCCGTGGCGCAGCGGCCAGCAGACCCTGGCCAGGACCTTGAGGTCGGCGTCCGCGGGGATCCTGACCGGGCCGTGGGCACGGGCGATGCCGTAGCGTTCGAAGTAGTCGCGGACGTCGCCGGTGGCGCGCCTGCGCAGGATCGACTCCTGGCGGACGGTGTCGATGTCGCCGTGCTGCGCGCCATACGCCAGCAGGCGGAACGAGCGGTCCTCCAACGTCGCGGACGCCCCCAGCAGGCGGGCGAGCTCGTCGACGGTCTCCTGTAGATCTGCCGAATTGTGCATTTGTATGACAGCCTGCCACAAGCGGCGTTACGCGCGTCGATGGCCCGGTTGTGAGCTGCGGTTTTAGGCTGAGAACATGCTGGGTCAACTGCTACTCGCCACCTCCCGGAGCGCGCTGGTACGCCGCTCGGTATCCGGCTTCCCCCTCACTCGCAAGGTCGTCGACAGGTTCGTCGCCGGTGAGAGCGTTCAGGAGGCCCGGACCGTCATCGAACGGCTGCGCGACGCCAAACTCGCCGTCACCGTCGACCATCTCGGCGAGGAGACCCGGGACGCGAGCGCGGCGGCGGCCACCGCGAAGGCGTACATCACGCTGCTCGACGCGCTGCGCCCGCTCGATCTCGGCCGCCGGGGCGAGGTGTCGGTGAAGCTGTCGGCCGTCGGGCAGCGGCTCGACGACGCGATGGCGCTGGAGCACGCCCGCGAGATCTGCGCCGCCGCCGACGCGGGCGGCTCGACCGTGACACTCGACATGGAGGATCACACCACCGTCGACTCGACGCTGGCGATCCTGCGCAAGCTGCGCGCGGACTTCCCGTCGACCGGCGTGGCGATCCAGGCCTACCTGTTCCGCAGCGCGGACGACTGCCGCGAGCTGGCGGTCGAGGGTTCGCGGGTACGCCTGGTCAAGGGCGCCTACCGCGAGCCCGCCTCGGTCGCGTACCAGGGCAAAAGCGAGGTCGACAAGGCGTACGTGCGATGCCTGCGGACCCTCATGGCGGGGCAGGGGTACCCCATGGTGGCGACGCACGACGACCGGATCATCTCGATCACCGAGCTGCTCGCCGACCGCTTCGGCCGCCGGCTCGGGTCCTATGAGTATCAGATGCTGTACGGAATCCGCACCGACCGGCAGGAGGACCTCGCCGGGGCCGGTCACACCGTGCGCGTCTACGTTCCCTACGGCGACGACTGGTACGGCTATTTCATGCGCCGCCTGGCCGAGCGGCCCGCCAACGTCGCCTTCTTCCTTCGTGCCCTTGGGGGTAAGTAAATGGACGCCATCAGCAACGTGCCGGTTCCCGCCAACGAGCGGGTGTACGGCTACGCGCCGGGCAGCCCGGAGCGTACGACGCTGGAGAACCGGATCAAGGAGCTGTCCGGGTCCTCGATCGATCTGACCATGACGATCGACGGCGAGCGGCGGCTCGGCGGCGGCGCGCCGATCGACGTGGTGCAGCCGCACAACAAGGCCTCCGTCCTCGGCCGCATCCAGGACGCCACGGCCCAGGACGTACAGGACGCCGTCGACAGCGCGCTGCGCGCGGCTCCGGCCTGGCGGGCGCTGTCGTTCGACGAGCGGGCGGCGGTCTTCCTCAAGGCGGCCGACCTGCTGGCCGGACCGTGGCGGGCGACGCTGAACGCCGCGACCGTGCTCGGGCAGTCGAAGTCGGCGCAGCAGGCGGAGATCGACTCGGCCTGCGAGCTGATCGACTTCCTGCGGTTCAACGTGGCCTACGCGCGGCAGCTGTACGCCGACCAGCCGGCGTCGTCGCCCGGGGTGTGGAACCGGATGGAGTACCGGGCGCTCGAGGGCTTCGTGCTGGCGATCACCCCCTTCAACTTCACCGCCATTGCCGGAAATTTGCCGACGTCGGCGGCTTTGATGGGAAATGTCGTCGTCTGGAAGCCTTCGCCCACGCAGCAGTTCGCGGCGCACTTCACGATGCGCCTGCTGGAGGAGGCGGGCCTGCCGCCGGGTGTGATCAACATGGTCACCGGCAACGGCCAGGCGGTCTCCGAGGTGGCGCTCACGCACCCGCAACTGGCGGGCATCCACTTCACCGGCTCGACGGCGACCTTCCAGCACCTGTGGGGCACCGTCGGCGCGAACATCGCCTCCTACCGCGGCTACCCGCGCCTCGTCGGCGAGACCGGCGGCAAGGACTTCGTCCTGGCCCACCCGTCGGCCGACCCGGCCGTGCTCGCCACCGCGCTGGTCAGGGGCGCCTTCGAGTACCAGGGCCAGAAGTGCTCGGCGGCCTCGCGGGCGTACGTGCCGCGCTCGGTCTGGTCACGCATGCGCGACGACTTCGTCTCCGCGGCCGAGTCGCTGACCGTGGGGGACGTGGCGGGCGACCTGTCGACGTTCATGGGCGCGGTCATCGACGACCGGGCCTTCGCCAAGCACAAGGCGGCCATCGACCGGGCGCGCGGCGCCTCGAACATCGACCTGCTCACCGGCTCCTACGACGACTCCACCGGCTATTTCGTGAAGCCGACGATCCTGGAGTGCGCCGACCCCACGGACGAGATCTTCGTCAAGGAGTACTTCGGGCCGATCCTGGGCGTACACGTCTATGAGGACGGCGACTTCGACGCGGTGCTCGACCAGATGGAGAGCGTCTCGCCGTACGCGCTGACCGGGTCGATCATCGCCCAGGACCGCTACGCCATCGCCTCGGCCGCGGAGCGGCTGCGCTTCGCGGCGGGCAACTTCTACATCAACGACAAGCCGACGGGCGCGGTCGTGGGCCAGCAGCCGTTCGGCGGCGCCCGCGCCTCGGGCACCAACGACAAGGCGGGCTCGATCTTCAACCTGATCCGCTGGGTGAACGCCCGTACGATCAAGGAGACCTTCGTGCCGCCGGTCATCACGGGTCCTTACCGGGGTGACATTCCGCAGACGGCGTTCGAGCAGCCCGACCTGAAGCGGCTGGGTTACTGAAGTCCAGCGGCTGAACAGGTGAAAGGCACCCCGGATTCGGGGTGCCTTTCACCTGTTGGCCGGCGGGTCGCCCCGGTCAGACGCCCGCAGGGGGGACGTCTGGTCGCTCGGCCCCTTGAGCTGGAGTTTTGCACTCAGACGGAAACCTCTGGATGGCGCCGACGTGTTGCGGCAACCTGGCCAGGCACCGGGGACAGCGTTCGTCCTTCACTGGTGTGGGGGCACGTTCTGCTCCGCAGGTGGAGATCGTCCTGGTGTCGGCGGGGGCCCTCATCGGGGAGGCGACGGGGGTCCATATGCGATTACAGGTGCTCGGGCCGATGCGGTTCTGGACCGGTTGCGACTGGGCTCCGATCCCCAGCCCGCGCCCCCGAACCTTGCTGGCCCTGCTGACGATCAGCGCGGGGCGGCCGATCACCACAGGACACATGATCGCCGAGCTGTGGCCGGTCAAGCCGCCGCCGACGGCGGCCACTCTGCTGCGGGGCTACATCCTGCAACTGCGGCGCGCACTCGGCGACGACGGCGGCGAGACGATCATCACCCGGGCGTCCGGCTACGAGATCCGCCGCGCCGCCGACGAGACCGACGTCGCCCACTTCGACGCCCTGACCGCGCAGGGGCGCACCGCGCTGGTCAAGGGTGCCGCCGGGGAGGCCCACCGGCTTCTCTCCCAGGCGCTCGCCCTGTGGCGCGGCGAGCCGTACTCCGACACCCTGCCCACCACGGCGGTGACCGCCGAGGTGAGCAGGCTGGGCGAACGCCGGCTCACCGCCACCGAGGCCCGCATCGAGGCGGGCCTGCTGCAGGGGCGGGGGCCCGAGCTCATCCACGAGCTCCAGGGCTTGACTTCGGAGCATCCCCTGCGGGAAGGCCTGTGGGCGCAGCTCATCCGCGCGCTGTACGCGGCCGACCGACGCGCCGACGCCCTGGAGTCCTACCGGCGGGCGCGGCAGACGCTGGTGGAGGAGCTCGGCCTCGAGCCTGGACCTGACTTACGAGAGCTGCACCATGCCATTCTCGAGGGCCGGTCCTTACCTGGTCCGGGCATATCCGCTCGCCCCACAGCCATCCTCGGCGCCGCCCAGGAGGGCTCCGCCTCGGCATCGCCGCCTCTGGAACTGCCTCGGGACGTTCCGGCGTTCACCGGCCGGCAGGAGGACCTGGCCTCCTTACAACGTTTCATGACCAGCTCCGGCGGGCCGGGAGCGGTCGTGATCACGGGGGGCGGCGGTATGGGCAAGTCGGCACTGGCCATTCATCTGGCCCACCGCTTACGTGACCACTTCCCTGGCGGACATCTGTACGTCGACCTGCAGGGATCCCGGGAAGAACTGAAGCCGCTCCAGAGCACCGAAGCGTTGGGACGCATGCTGCGGGCCCTTGGTGTGGCATCACGAGATCTGCCAACGGAGACCGTCGAGGCCGCCGCCCGTTTCCGGTCCCTCACGACAGGCCGCGGCATGCTGGTGCTCCTGGACAACGCGGTGGACACAACCCAGGTCGAGCCGCTGCTCCCAGGTGAGCGATGTGGCGTCCTGGTGACCAGCCGGCGTGCCCTGACGACCTTAGGCTGCACCGTCCACCATCTGAACGGGCTGTCCGACCAGGAATCTCTGACTATGCTCGGCAGGCTGGCGGGCGAGGAACGCGTCACCGCCGCCCCCGACGCGGCCCGGCGAATCGCCCGCTGCTGCGAAGGCCTCCCCCTGGCCGTCCGCATCGCCGCTGCCCGCCTGATGTCCCGCCCGCACTGGTCTCTACACTGGCTGGCGGACAAGCTGAAGAGTGAACAACACCATCTAGACGAGCTGGAAATAGACGACTTATCGGTTCGTTCCGCCCTCGCCGTTAGCTTCCGCGACATCGAAGGCGACGCCAGCGGACCAGACATGGCACGGCTGCTATGTCTCCTGGCCATCTCTCGTCAATCCCACATCATCGTCGCCCTCGCGGCGGAACTCGACGACGGGAACCTCAACCAGGCCGAGAAGCTACTCGAGAAACTCCTCGATGCCCGCCTCCTGAACTCTCCTGAACCGGGCCGCTACCAAATGTCAGAACTTGTACGACTGTCGGCTCTGGAGCGGGCCTGCCGCCACATTCCGCCGCACGAACCGAACGCGCCGGGAAGGTCGATCCACCACAAGTCCGAGGCCCTACCACTCCCTCGCCTACTCAACTCATCCCGGGCCGTGCCGACGAACTAGTCAAGGCCGGTCACATGACGACACATCTCTTGCCGGCGTAGTACGGTCGCCTAACGCCTCCATTTCGTGGAATCGAGTTGTCGATGCGAGTCGAAACGTGTGCGGGGAACCCGTTCGATCGGTTCCCCGCACTGCGCTCGCCGGTCAACGCTCCACAACATCGCCGGCAGCGAATCGATTGCCGATCGGCACGACTTGGTGACGTTGCGACAGCGCTAGCACTGTGTATTGAGAGTCACGACGCAGCTGATCTTGGCGAAATCATCTTCCGTCCGCACGCCAGGCATTCCCGAATACCACCTGAGGTCCGGGCCATTGAAAGCATATGGCCGCACCGTCGTGTAGAACTCTATGCCTGTCGCGCCTTCAGGGAGAGGTCCGTGGTACGCCTGAACCGTGGGAACCATGCCGTTTCGCGGCGTCTTCCCCCACATTTCCTGACTCTCCACCTGCATTCTTGCCACTTCGGGAGGCTGCGAGGGTGTCTCAATTCTATGAAATGGTCCATAAACCCTCTGCGTAGGAGCCGCGCCACCCGCCGGACTTCCACCGCCTACTGGAGGGCAATTGTGGGTGAGGAGGGCTGTGGCGCCTGCTTGTGCGTAGTACGTGTGCAGGTCATCGACGGTGAGATTATGGACGCGTTGGGTCGTCGTCCACTTCTGGACGGCGGTGATCTGGACGTGGGTGCCGGCACTGGTGCGGAGCCACATGCCCGGCCGCAGCCGGTCCGCGTCACGCCACTCGCGCAGGTCGTCCAGCCAGAACGGATGGCCTTCGGTCGCGGTGACGCTACCGGTGCGATCACCTCGGTCGCCGTCGATGTCCACGGTGATCTTGACGAGGTGCTTGACGCCCTCACCGACGATCAAAGCGGTGACCTGTTTCGCTTGTGTACTGCCGGTGCCCGGGTCGGCGGCCAGGACCCAATCGCCCACCTCGACACGCTCGATGGGCTTGGCGGATCCGTCCGCCATCAACACCTTCGTGCCGGGGACGAAGCTGTTGCCTTTACAGCCTCGGCCGATCGCCCTGCCGGCGGCTTTTATGCCCGATCGGATCCTGCCCGCACCGCGAGCGGCGGAGGTCGCCCCTTTCTGGAAGACCTGTCCGGCGATCTCGCGGCCCGTCATGCCCGCTGCCCTCGCCGCGGCGTATCTGGTCAGCCCGGCAAGCCCAAGCTTTATCGCTGATCTGGCCAGGCTTGCGACACCGATCACGGAAAGGGCGATGTCTGGCGCTAGTTTGCCCGCTTTGTACCAGTTGGAGCCAGGGTCTGCCCCCAACCAATGAGCGATCTTGTCTTCGGCTCCAGGGATCATTGCAATAGATCCGAGAGGGCCGAGTGCGCCGTTCTGCAAGCCCCACATCTCGGCGCCTACGTAGGCGTTCCAGGCCGGCTTGAGGAGATGCTTGACGAACCAGTTGCCACCACCACCACCGCTATGGCCACCACCGCCACCACCGCTGCTGCCGCCGCCAGAGCCGTTGTTGCCTCCTCCGGGGTTCGAGTGCGGGCATCCCTTGTTGGCGTAGTAGCAGTTCGGATTGCCGCGGAGCGGGCCGTCGAGGCCGTCGGGGTCGCTCTGGGTGACGGGGGTCTGGTTGGCGTAGGAGTAGCCGTCCCAGCTCTGCGGGTAGCCGAGGTTGAACAGCGGGTCGACGGAGATGAAGCGGCCGATGTCCGCGTCGTACTCACGAGCGCCGAGGTGGGTGAGGGACGTACTGGAGTCGATGGTGCCGCCGACGAAGCCCCTCTCCCCCGGCCAGGCGCCGACGGCGATGCCGCGCGGCTGGCCGAACGGGGTGTACCGCCGCTTGCTCAGCGCGCCGGTGGCAGCGTCGATCGCCACTTCGCCGGTGCCCTGGTGGTCGGGCGACAGGAAGGTGACCCCCGCGGTGGTGCGCATGGCGATGGTCACGTCGTCGTGGCTGTAGTAGCGGGTGGCCTGGGTGGTCGTGGCTCCCTTGTTGAGGCGCACCTCGAGCCCTGGGAGGTAGACCGTGGTCCCGGTCGGGTCGCGGCGGATCAGCCGGTCGCCGTCCGAGTCGTAGCCGAAGCTGGTCTCACCGGCGCCCGCGTCGGCCACCTTGGTGAGATGGCCTTCGACGTCCCAGGAGAGCGTCTGGTCGCCTGCGGCTGTAGTCCGCCTGGTGGTGTTGCCGGTGGCGTCGTAGGCGTAGCTGTCGGTACGCCCACCTGTCCCGGTCTGGGTGGTGACGGTGGCGAGTTGGTGCCCCTTGTACGAGGTACCGACGCCGGTGCCACCCGCGTAGGCATAGGTGCGCGTGGTGCCGAGCTTGTTGGACGTGTCGTACTGCGTCTCGGTGGCGCGGTTGCCGGAGGCGTCGAAGGTGTACGCGGTCCGGTACGGCGCGGGGCCGCCCAGGGTCGCCGAGCCGGGATCGGTCGCACAGCCGTCGCTCGCCTGGGTCCAGGCGTCAGTGAGCCGCTTCAGGTAGTCGTAGCGGAAGCACTGGTTGTCAGTACCGTCGCGGGAGACGTCGATGATCCGCGTGATGTCGCCCGCGTCGTCGTAGTCGTAGGTGGCGTCGCGGTCGACACCCGGCATGCCGGCGTGGACCGTGGTGCTGGTCTTCAGCCGCTGGGTGCCGAACTCGTACCCGTAGGTCTGATCGACCTGCTTGCCTCCGGTGGACAGCCGCCTGCCCAGCAGCTTGCTGGTCTTGCTGTAGTCGCTCCCGATGACGTACGTCGCCAGGTTGCTCGTCAGCTTCACCGCACGGCTGAGCTCGTCATACGTGGTGGCGACCACCTCGGCCGGCAGCCCGCCGACCGCCGGGCTGCTGACCGACTGCACGCTCCCGTCGAGGTTGTAGACGGTGTTGAACTGGTAGCCGGCGGACGGCGCGAGCGCCGACTCGGCCGCGGGGAGGCCGGACAGGGTCACGGTCGTGCGGGTCGGCCGGTTCTGGTTGTCGTAGGAGCTGACCGCCTCGGTGTAGACGGCGCCGTTCTCGTATCGGATGGAGGCGGTCGGCTGTCCCTTGCGTACCGTGTCGTACGTCCACTCGGCGAGCTTGGCGCCGGGGCTGCCGCTCGTCGTGTCGTACCGGGCGATCTGGCGGCCGATCGGGTCGTAGGTGGTGCCGATCTTCTTGCCCCGCGCGTCCTCGGCCTGGACGGACTGGTCGAGGTCGTCGTAGGCGTACTTCGTGACACCCTTGTCGGGGTCGGACACCTGGATCTGGCGACCGCGCAGGTCGTAGTCGTACGTCCAGGTGTGGCCGCCGTACCCCTTGATCGACGCCAGCTGTCCCCTGGGGGTGTAGCTGTAGGAGGTCGAGTCGTAGCCGCCCGGCTTGTGCTGGCGGACCTCGACCTTCCTGCCGAGGGCGTCGACCACGGTGGTCGTGGGGATACCGCCGGCGGGCGGGGTGACGGTCGTCCAGTCACCGCCGTAGGCGTAGGTGGTGCGCCACTTCTCCCCGGCGTCGCTGTTGCCCGCGAGCAGCCGTTCGGCGACGACGCGGCCGAGCCCGTCGTAGGTGTAGGCGGTCTGGCTCTCCACCTGGCCCGGGGTGTCCACGCCGAACAGGGACGCGCCGGGGGCGTCGTCGGCGTAGTACGGGGCGTAGGTCCGGTCCACGCTGCCCTGGGCGTTGTAGAAGGTGTCGCTGATCAGGCGGCCGCCGTCCGGGCCGGGCTGCTGGGTCTGGCGGGAGCGCAGCCAGCCGTCCATCAGCTCGTACGCGGTGTCCTGGCCACCGTCGTTGTTGAGCTCCTTGGTGTAGATCGCGGTGATCTGGCCGGCCACCGTCTGGTAGCCGAACTGCCGGTTCGGAAGCTGGTCGGTGTCGCGGCCCGGCGCCCACACCCTGCTCACCCGGCCGAGGGCGTCATAGGAGAAGACCGTCGTCTTGTCGCCCTCGTCGGTGGACTTGAGGGCACTCCCCCAGGCGGGATCGAGCTCGGTGATCGTGGTCATCGCCGAGCCGGCGTCCCCGCTCTTGACCGGCGGGCCCGTAACCGTCGCCCTGGTGGTCAGGCCGCCGCTCTCGGTGTAGACGGTGGTCGTCGTGCGCTCGACGGGGGTGGCCGTGGTGTTGTCGACCACGGTCACGGCCTTCGGTCTGCCGTAGGCGTCGTAGACGGTCTTGGCAGCCGGCACGTAGCGCACGGCGGTGCTGGTGGTGCCGGTGGCCGCGACCTTGTCGGTCGCCGTGACCAGCCCCCTGGTCGGCGCCGCTGCGAAGGCCCCGCCGTCGTAGTAGGTGCGCCCGTCGGAGATGAGCTGCTTGCTGAGGTCCACGGACTGACCGCAGGACGCCGCCACCGTCCGCACCTGCGCCGGGAAGCCGACCAGCCAATCGGTGGTGTTCTGCGCCGCAAGCGTCGTGGTGGTGCATCGGTTGTCGGCGTCGGTGGTGACGTCGCCGAAGTCGTCGACCTGCGTCGGCGCGCCCGTCGTGGCGTCGAAGGTGTTGGTGGTGGCCTTGGTCTCCCGCCAGCTCCCGTCGTCGAGCGCGGTCAGCTTCCGGGTGGTCTTGGTGCCGATCAGGTTGGCGGTGACGGTTCCCCACGAGCGGGTGCGGGAGGCGGTCTGGGAGTGCCACGGCGAAGCGACGCTCTTGGACACGACGCTGCCGCCGGCCTTGTCGTAGGTCACGGTGCGGACCTCGAATCCCTGCAGGGACTCGTGATCGGGATAGCTGCCTCCCTCGTCGTCGGAGACCTTGACGTCCTTCTCGCCGCCAGAGGTGTTCAGGCGGTCGCCGTCCATGCCCTGGAAGTACCAGTGGTCGACCTGGCCGGGCGCGCCACTGGTGGCCGCGCTGATCACCCGTACCTGGTCGTAGCCGTGCCACTGCGACCACGTCTTGTACTTCTCGGGCGTGAGCCCGTCGTCGTCGTCGAAGTGCCAGGCGGCGTGCCCGACGCCGTAGTCGTACCTGGTGACCATGTCCGGCGACCCGCCGGTCAGATCGGTCTGTACTGTCTCGGTCACCACGTACTTGTGGAACCAGTCGAGGGTCGGGTTCTCGCTCTCGCCGTCGGTCTTCGTCCAGTACGTGGGGAAGCAGCGACGGCGGTTGGTCTGCGGGGTCGGCAGGTCGCTCGTGGTGCAGTCCGCGTCGGAATACTTGATGTCGAGGACCCCGCCGAACTCGTTGTACACCGTGCCGAGCCGGTCCTTCACGAACGGGCCGAGGTCGTCGCCGAGCTTGTCCACCCGGTTCGGCTTCTGTGTGTAGACGAACGACACGGGGGGCAGCTCGACCGGGTCCGGTCCGGCGAGACCGGTGTGGACGATGGACGTCAGCAGCAACTGCCGGTCGACGTCGGCCATCCCCCACGCGTGCTTCAGCTCCCAGTAGTCCACCGGGCGGTAGTCGCTGCCGTCCGCCTTGAGGACCTGGGTCTTGACCATGGTCAGTCGTTTACGGGTCCAGAACGTGGGCGAGAGGTTGCCGTGGTCCTCCTTGCACTCCTGTCCGGAGTCGCAGTGCAGGTCCCAGGGCACGTCCTCCCAGTACTCCGGGTGGTCCTTGATCTTGTCCGCCGCGCAGTCGGCGTCCGCGGAGCGCAGGCACCGCTCGGAGACCTCGAAGCTGACCCGTGCCGGAGCCTTGCCCGGGAACAGGTTGTCGGAGCGCAGGCCGTAGTCGATGTGGTCGAGGTAGCCGCCGCGTACGTACGACGTCTCGTCCTCGGCCTTGAGGTCGCGGCCGTAGTGGTTCGTCTCCTGCTTGTAGAAGTAGGTGATGGCGTTGCCGTCTCGGTCGACGACCTTGTCGAGGTTCCACCGCCACGCCTGCCGGCACCAGGAGTCCTTGAACTCGGACTTGTGGCACGGCTCGCCGTCGTCGTCGCCGAACACCGGAACCGTCCAGGCCGACTGGGTCTGCGGGTTCTCCAGGGCCAGCGTGTTCAGCCCGAAGAAGTACTGGGTGCCGTCGGGGGTGGTGACCTTCCAGTACTCCCCGTCGTTGTCGCCGTTGTCGAGGGAGGCGCTGGTCAGCTTCTCGATGCGGGTGCCGTCGTCGTTCTTCATCCGCCACTTGTCGCCGCCCGCGGGGATGAGCTCGCCGCCCTTGCCGTTCAGCGTCATCGTGGCGTTGTCGTAGCCCCAGCACAGGTCGCCGGGGTAGAGGTCGAGCGTGGTGTTCTTCGGCACGCCGTCGTCCTTGCAGGACTTGTAGCGCCGCTCGATGTAACCGGGCCACAGGTCGAACCCGTCGCCCACCCAGGACGGCTGGGTGTTGGTGTTGGAGGTCCGGCCGTCGATGGACGAGGAGGAGTACGACAGGCCGACGTCCGGGGCCAGCCCGCCCGGCACCGGCGGCACCCGCATCGGGTACGACCAGGTGAAGTCGCCGGACTGAGGGCCGACCCCCCACGTCGCCGACGCCGACAGCGACGTCGCCTTGTAGTCGCCCTTGCCGCTGGAGGGCGCCGCCGCGGCGGCCAGCACCGTCGCCGCGCCGTCCGCCGACGCGGTCGTCACCTCCGCGCTCACGGTCTGGTGCTCGGTGTCGTTGGCCGAGGCCACCGGGGTCGCCGTACGGCAGCCGGCGGCGTCCGGCGTGGTGAGTGCGCAGGCGGGCAGCCGTACCAGCCGCAGGCGGGAGCCGTAGGAGGCGCCGTACGCGCGGGCGAACCCGGAGTAGTCCAGGCGCACGGCCATCTTTCCGGGGACCGGCGCGGCACCGGCCTGCTCGACGGAGAACACCACCCCGTCGACGCCGGCGCGCCGCCCTGTCGCGTGGTCCAGCATTCGCACCCGCACCTTGCCGGGGGTGGCGGACGAGGCGGTGGCGGCACCAGTGGGCGAGACGGCACCGACCCAGACCGGGAGTGTGCCCGCCTTCGCGGCAGCCGTGGAGGCCGACTTACGGAGGCCGGGCGCGGCGGCGGGCAGGGAGACCTCGGCGACCCCCGCCTTCGGCCACGTCACGGTGGCGGAGGGCGTCGGGTGGGCCACGGACGCGTCCACCGTGCGCGGTTTGACCTTCACCTCGTGCCCGGCCACCGTCTTGTCGGGGTCCGCCGGCTTGGGCAGCAGCCGTGCGGTGTCCGCCGCCACCGGCGGAGCCTCGACGGGCACCGCCGCCAGCAGCCCCGCACACACGAGGAGCGCCGTCACGGTCGCGACCAGGCGCGGAGAACGCCGCCGGCGCTTTATGCCATTGCCGCTACGCACAACTTCCTCCACGGCTAGAGCTCGTCGATCTCGGTCGGGTTGGCCAGGTAGGCGATCTCTTCCTCGGTGGCCGCGCCGCGCAGCACCCAGACGTCGTCCAGCTGGCCGCGCCAGTTCTGGCCCGTTGGATAGGCGCCGCCGGTTCTGGCCCGCCCGAGTTGCACTGAGGTGATGGGCGCGAAGACCCGGGTGTTCTCGCGGTAGGACACCGTCGGGGCCTCGGCGGCGTCCTCCCGCACGCCGTTGACGTACAGCGTGATCCGGCTGTTGAAGCCGTCGTAGACGACCGCCAGGTGGTCCCAGTCGCCGAAGCCGCCCTGGTGGAAGCTGGAGTGCTCCACCGTCGCGGTGGTCGCGCCCGCACCGTCCACGCTGGGTACGTCCAGGACGTAGCAGCCCTTGGCGGCGTCGTAGCGCACCGCCACGGCGCTGTTGGTGGCGCCGGCGAGGCCGAGCACGGTCATGGACCTGGTGGGAGTGCCCGCCGTCTGCACCCACGCCGACACCGTGAAGCTCTCGGCGCTGTCCACCACCGCCCCGTCGGCCGCGGCGTAGTCCCCGTCGCCGCCGGGGAGGTCGAGCGCCCCGGCCACCTGGCCGTCGGGCGGGGTCACGACGGCCAGGGCGGGATCGGTGGTGATCTTCGCGGCGCCGGCCAGCGTCACCGGGTGCTTGACGGCCACCGGCGCGGAGTCGGGGCTGGTCGCCGGGGTGCCGGTCGAGGTGTTGAGCCGCCAGCGGCCGAAGATGTCGGACTTGACGGCGAACAGGTCCTGCGCCTCCTCGACCGAGACGATCCGGTCGTAGACCCGCACGTCGTCGATCGCGCCCGTCACATAGTCGACCGCTGCCCCGTTCCACTTGGACCGGCCGATCTGCAGCCCGCCTCCGGCCTGCCACACCGGTGGAAGGTCGTTGGAGCCGCTCTCGACGCCGTTGACGTAGATCCGGAGTTTCCCGGCCACGACGTCCTGGACCCCGACCAGGTGAGTCCACTGGCCGAGCGTCGCCGTGGCGGCCGAATACGCGGTGAGCGTCGTCGGAGCCGTGATGTCGGCGGCCGTCCGCATGAACGCCCACTTCTTGTTGGCGGCCCGGTACTTGAGGTAGAAGCCGCTCTGGTTGGCGCCGTCCTGGCTGACGATCGTCATGTCCGTGGCGGCGGTGGTCGGCAGCTTCACCCAGGCGGCGACGGCGAAGTTCCCGGTCGTGTTCAGCACCGGGCGGGCGGTGGAGGCGTACGCGGCGGGGCCGGTGAGCTGCATGGCCGTGCCGATCTGGCCGGGGACCGCGAGAGTGGCGCTGCCCTGCGCGGTGGCGGGCAGAGGGCCGCCACCCTCGCCGTAGACCCGCTCGTTGCCGGCCGGCTCCTCGAGCCGCCAGTGCGCCGCGAGCTTCCGGCCTTCCGGTGTGGAACCGGCGGCCAGACCCGCCGCGTCGGCGTCGGACAGGGCCTCGGCGAACACCTCGACCTCATCGACGTCGCCCGGCCAGTTGTTCGCGTACCCGCCGTCGTACAGGCTGCGCCCGATCTGGAACGCGCCCCTGGCATCGAGTACAGAGGTGACCAGGGTCTCGGCCGCCTTGGTGCCGTTGACGTACAGCCGGAGCATCTTGGCGGGCGCGTCGTACACGCCGGTCAGGTGGGTCCAGACGTTCAGCTCCGGCGGCGTGGGCGCGATCGCCCCCGTCCACGGACCGCTTGCGCCCTTCACGTCGTTCGCCGGGGTCTTGAACACCCATGAACTGGGGGCGGGGTTCACGCCGAGCTGGAAACCGCTCTGGACGGACGCGTCCTGCGCCAGAACGTTGTAGAAGGCGTCGTTCTTGCGCAGCCGGACCCATGCCGAGACGGTGAAGCTCTGCGTGGTGTCTGCGACGGCGAGGTCGGTGGCGGCGTAGCCACCGGCGTAGCCGTCCAGGCTGAGTCCGTTGCCGGCCTTGCCCTCCACGCCGAGGGTGGCCCCGGCGCCGGACCGGGCCGCGATCCCCGGGGTCTCACCTGTGAGCGTGGTGGAGCCGGCGGGTTCGTCAAGTTTCCATCGTGTCTTCTCCGGGGCGCCCTCGCTCACCCAGAACCGGTAGTCGCCGACCGAGAAGTTCCCCGCCGCGTCCCACACGGTGATGTACAGGGTGTTGACGCCGGGATGCGTCGGGACCACCTGGACCGTCTGCGGGTTGGCGGCGCGGGTGAGCGCCGAGGCGGGGGCTGGGGTGGTGTTGAGCGCGTAGGCGTACTTGGTCGCCTCGGGATCGAAGGTGATCGTGAACGACCCGTAGCGGCCGACGCCGTCGCGCGCGCTCACGTCCGGGTCGTCGGGGTTCAGCTCCGGGTACTCGGGCGAGCCGACCACGGGGGTGCGGGGCGCTGTGGGGTCGTAGCGCAGGTAGCAGCTGGTGGCGGCGCCGCCCGAGCTCCACGGGCTCCACGCCACGCCGTCGTAGGCGCGCACCTGGTAGTTGAAGTCCGTGTTCACCGGGATCAGGCCCGAAGGCACCTGCGCCGAGAACGACGAACGGTGCGAGCCCTTGGCCGACTGCTTCTTGGGGCTGGTGGTGCGCCACTGGTGCTCGGTGCCGGCGGTGTCCTTCCACGACACCAGGAACTCGGCATTGAGCTTCTCCCCCTCGGCGCCGCTGTTGTCGGGGTCGGTGAGGTTGTCGGCGTACAGCATCGGCAGCCGGTTCACCGGCGTGGTGTGGCCGTAGGCCGGGCAGGGGCCACCGGGGCTGGAGTGCAGTTGTTTCATCTGCGGCTGCGGCGGGGTGCTGTTGTAGTACACGCGTAGAGTCGCGTCTCCGTCGAACCGCTTCCAGCCGTACTCGTCGTCCTCGTGCCCGGCCCGCAGGCCGAACGTCGTACTCGACCAGCCTTTCTTCGCGGCCTCCATGACGGCCGACTCCACGTTGAAGACCACGTCGCCCGCCGGGCAGCTGCTCGAATGGCCCTTGGCGACGTCCCGGTAGGTGAGGTAGTCCGCCCAGTTGTCGGAGGTCGAATTCCAGGTCGAGTTCTTGCCGAACGCGGTGGTCCGATAGATGTGCACCGATCGCCCGTCGCAGGATGGCGCCCAGGTCTCCTTGACCGAGAACTCCGCCGACAGGATCTGCTTGCCCGCCAAACGGCTGGTCGGCATCCGGTAGAACAGCCGCTTGACGTGGGAGCTGCCGCAGTAGGCGCCGGCCGGGGGCAGGCTGATGGGGCAGCGCCCCATGCCCTCGTCGGTGAAGGTGTGGTCCTCCCAGCCTCCGCTGGAGACCATCAGCTTGGCGGACTCGCCGGGCGCGTACCACATGGGGTCGATGTAGATCGGGAACTTCACGTCCGGGGAGGTGAGCAGCCCTTGGTCCGGCTCGAGCGTCATGCGCCCGGCGTCGGCGCTCGTCTTCATCACCGCGACGCGTGAGGTGTCCCCCGGCGCCGCCGCCGACGGCCTGCGCAGTCCTCCGTTCCCGGGCGTGGCCGAAGCGGCGGCCAGGGCCCCGGCGGGCTCGCTCGAGTCCCACATCTTCGGCGGCGGCGCCCTGAACACCTCGGCGCCCGTCACGGGGTCGAGTGCCGATTGGTCGCCTCGCGGGTCCGCCGCCATCCGCAGGTCCGGCGCCGACAACCCGTACTGGAGCTTGGCCAGCCGGGGATCGCGCGCCGCTTCCGGCGTATTCACCACCAGCACATGGGACGCGCCGTCCGCGGTGGCCCGGACCCGCAGGTCGACGTCGGGCCCGAGCACGCCCCGGTACACCGCGGTGTCACCGTCGAGTTCGGGTGCGGGCAGGCGGCCGGGCCACGACAGCGACATCCGGCGGCCCGCTCGGGTCATCGACAGCATGGGCGCGTCGCCGCCGCCGGACAGCCGCAGATCGACAGTGGTGGCCGCGGGCCGGATGGACCCGTCGGGATCCCTCCGCAGGGTGGTGTCGATGCCGACCCACGTGCCGTCCTTCAAGGTACGGACCGGCATCAGGTGCTCGACCGCGACGAACCCGCCCTGTGGTTGCGCCCGCACCTCACGTCTCTCGCCGCGCAGGCCGAGGACCTCCACCGGCTGCCCCGACTCACGGGCCGACCGCGCCGCTTCGGCCTCGGTCACCTGGGGCTCAGGACCGGCGGCCCGCGCTCCCCGTCCGGGGGCCGCACCCCAGGACGGGACGGCGAGGCATGACAAGGTCATGGCCGCCATCGCTGACACCGCGGTCAGGGTCCAACGAGTTCTCAACACCGCGCTCCCACCGGCTCCCCGTCGACGTCGGCCGCCAGACTCTTCTGGCGGCCGAGATCAAGAGTGGCGGTGACCGGTAGTAAGCCCGTTCAGATCGTGTAGATACCGTGTTGACCCGGTGTTGTCGCTCTACTCGGTCAGGTCGGGTCGGTGACCGTTGACCGGTTCAGCGGTCCACGAGCACCCGGCCGAACTCGACCTCCGGGGTAGCGCCGGCGAAGTTCCGGTCGACCTGGGCCCGTTCGGCCGCGCTCGGATTCGCGTTCGTGCAGCTCACCGGAGCGCTGGAGCCGGACATCAGGTCGGGGCAGAGGCCGGTGCGCCGGTCGGGCAGGCCTAAGATGTGGCCGATCTCGTGGGCCGCGATGCGCACGGGGTTGTAGCCCTGTGAGGTGGCCTCCCTGCCCATCCAGATGGTGCCCCGGCCCAGGCTCGTGGGCAGGGTGCGGGGCCAGCCGTTGTCGGCGACGACGACGAAGTCGGCGGGGGTGCCTGCGACGAGGCGGACGTTCGTGACACTGGAGTTCCAGATCTGCGCGGCCTGATCGACCGCGCCGCGGAACTCGGCCGCGCGGCCGGCGTCGTACCGGAGGGTTCTGAGCAGGGGCGCGGCCTGTGCGGGCGAGGCGGCCAGTAAGAACGCGACGGTGAGGATGAGAGAGAGCGCGAGACGCAGGGGTTTGTGCATCGGGTCTCCTCGGACAGTGGGGGTGCTGTCACGGTAGGCGCGCCGACGCCGTCCGGGGATAAGCCAGTTTGCCCCTATTACCGTGGTATGGAGCTTGGGCCGCCCGCCAGCCGGCGACCAGCCCAAGCCTCCGCCCAGTCGCTAGACCGAGAGTTTGTCGAGGATGGCGGCCACCTCCGCTGCTCTGAACAGGAACCCGACATGCGTCGTGTCCAGGGTGTGAACGTCGTAGGGATTGTCGGGAGTAAGCGCGTCCGCCTCGGCGATCAGCCTGTCCTGCATCGCGATCGGAAGCGACAGATCGCCGGTGAGACGGATGTAGCTGCGGGCGATCGTGCCCCAGGTGTCGGCGTGGACGCGGGCATCGGACATCATCACCGCGATGGACTCGTCCGGCTGCAGGATGTTGAGGAAGGCCCGGAACTGCTGGTCGGTGGCGTCCGCCATGATCGCCGCCTTCAGAGCGGCGAGCAGGGCCGGGTCGGCGGTGCGGTAGTTGGCCCGGCCGACACCGAGTTGAGCCGGGTCCCCGACGTTCAACGCGGCCAGGGGGGCCAGCAGGTTGGCGCCGAACTCGGGCCGCTGCATGTACTCGATGGGGTTGGCCATGTCCACGCAGGACCACGCGGAGATGTACACGAGCCGATCGACCAGATCGGGCACCGTGTTGCCCACCCCGCTGATGGTCGTCCCTCCGAGGCTGGCACCCACCAGCACCACCGGCCCGTGTGCGGCCACGCGGCGGACGACGTCGACGACCATGTCGACGTTGTCCCGTAGGGTCACCCCGGCCAGCGTCGACGGCTCGTCCGCCCAGGCGGAGAGGTCTTGCGGGGCCTGGTAGGCGACCGGATATTGCGCGTCGAGGCCATGCCCCGGCAGGTCGACGGCGAAGCTACGGTGGCCGAGCAGCGCGAGTTCACGCTGGACGGGGGCCCACATGAAGGAGCTGGAGCCGGAACCGTGGACCAGCACGAAGGTGGGGGCGGCGGCATCGGACGCCGGTCGAGGGCTTGACGGGCTGGTTGAGATAGATGACACGTGGATCAGTCCGATCGCATTGAGGCGCGGCGAACACGCGTGATGTCGGCACGGCGCGTTGAGCCGCTGATGAAAGATGGTGGACATGCCCGCCGGTGAGCTCGCCGAAGTCCGGCGATGATCACAAAAGCGATCACAGACGCGGTGGCAGCGGGGCCAGGCCAAGGCGGACCGCCAGAGCCGGAACGCGACTCTGGGTGTCAACCGGCGGGTGTGATGGTGACGGGTCTGGTCGGGCGAAACGTGGCGCGCGGAATCTCCACCGCAACGGCTAGCAGCAGGATCGCCTCAACCGCCGATCACAGAGTGATCGGCGCGACACACCGTCTCAGACAGTCCGCAGACGGACGAACATGTAGACCATGAACGCGACCATATCAGGTCGTGGGTGTCATCAAGTAATGCTCTCTCAGCGCCGTGATCAGCTCGTCGTCGACGCCGAGCCGGTCGGCCGCGTAGTCCCGTACGGAGCCATGGCCGGCCGCCAGGTCCGCCAGGCAGAGCCGCATGATCTCACCCGGCGCGCGGCCGTAGCCCGGCCACTTCAGCGTCCGGTCCGGATGGGCCGCCCGCCAGTCGGCGACCAGCCGTTCGGTGGCCAGTTCGGTGAGGGCGAAGTCCTCGACGATGGTCTCCTCGTCCACCCCCAGCAGGGACAGCACCAGCGCGGCCAGCAACCCGGTACGGTCCTTGCCCGAGGCGCAGTGCATGACGAGCGGAGCGCTCTCCTCGGCGGCGATCACCTTCAGTGCCTGCCCCAACTCCTCGACGCCGTCCAGCGCGACCTCGGCGTACCGGTCGGCGAGGAAGCGGGCGGTGTCGATGTCCGCGCCCAGCTCGGCCTGGTCGTAGGGCTGATGCTCGATGCTGAGGTTGTGGTAGGTCAGGCCGTCGCTGTCCGGTACGCGGCCCCTGGCGGCTATCTCCCACGGGTAGCGCAGGTCGATCACCGTACGCACGCCCAGGTCGAGAAAGCGCCGCCAGTCCTCGCCCTGGAGCTTGGCCAGGGAATCGGAACGGTACAGGCGCCTCCAGCGCACCGTACGACCGTCGCGGGTACGGTAACCGCCCAGGTCCCGGAAGTTGTGCAGGCGCTCGAACGCGATATGCCTCATCGAGCACACCTTATGAGGTAGGCGGGACCTATGGACGTAGCCGGTAAACATGTCCAGATTGGTGGACATATACAACTACGCCCGGAGGTACGCGTGAAGCGTGTCATCGTCCTGGCCGCCTGCACCCTCGTGGCTACCGCTATGGTCAGCCCCGCCCAGGCAGTCCGGACCTCTACCGCCTCGGCAACCGAATACATCGTCTTATACAAGGAAGGGGTGCAGCCGGACGTCGCCCGCAAGGCCGTCCAGGCGGCCGGCGGCACGGTGGTCAAGGAGAACACCGCGGTCGGCGTGGCCACCGTCTCCACCACCAACACGGGCTTCGCCGGCGCTGTCGCCGCGAGCGCCTCGATCGAGGGCGTGGCGCACAACCGCTCCATCGGAACGGTCCCGTCCGCCGCCCGCTCCGCCGCCAAGGCGCGCAAGGCCGGCGACGCCGTGGAGAAGGCCGCTGACGGTGCCCCCGCCGCCACCACCTTCGGCAAGCCGGGCCCGACGGCCGAGCCGCTGTCGGAGCTGCAATGGGACATGAAGCAGATCCACGCCACGGCCAACGGCTCCTACCGCTACGAGCAGGGCGACCCGGGGGTGCTGGTCGGCATCCTGGACACCGGCGTGGACGCCTCGCATCCGGATATAGCACCCAATTTCAATCGGGCTCTGAGCCGTAACTTCACGGTCGACATCCCGGTCGACGCCAACGGCGAGCCGGTCGACGGGCCCTGCGAGGCCGAGCCGGACCACTCCTGCACCGACCCCGCGGACGTGGACGAGAACGAGCACGGCACGCACGTGGCCTCCTCCATCGCCTCGCCCATCAACCGGCTCGGCGTGTCCGGTGTGGCGCCCAAGGTGTCCATCGTCAACCTCCGGGTCGGCCAGGACTCCGGCTTCTTCTTCCTGCAGCCGAGCGTGGACGCGCTGACGTACGCGGGCGACCACGGCATCGACGTGGTCAACATGAGCTACTACATCGACCCGTGGCTGTTCAACTGCGTGGACAACCCGGCCGACTCCCCCGCCGACCGCGTGGAGCAGGCCACCATCATCAAGGCGACCCAGCGGGCGCTGAACTACGCCCACGACAGGGGCGTGACGCTGGTGTCCGCGGCGGGCAACGGCGGCACCGACTACACCAAGGAGCTCGTCGACGGCTCCAGCCCCGACTTCGCCAGCGTGCCCGGCGAGGCGCCGTACGACCGGACGATCCCGCCGAGCTGTGTGTCCATGCCCAGCGAGGGCAACCACGTGATCGCGGTGTCGTCCACCGGCATCAGCAAGCGCAAGGCGTACTACTCCGACTACGGCAACGGCTACGTGGACGTGGCCTCGCCCGGCGGCGACGCCTACGACAACCCGGCCAACACGCGTGATGTGACCAGGGCGACGCTGGCGGCCTATCCGAAGTCGCTGGCCGAGGAGAACGGGCAGCTCAACCCCGACGGCACGCCGAACACCCCGTCCGTGGTGCGCGACTGCCGCGGCTCGGTCTGCGGGTACTACACCTACCTGCAGGGCACCTCGATGGCCTCGCCGCGGGCCGCGGGCGTGGCGGCGCTGATCGTCAGCCGGTTCGGCCACCGCGACCGCGCTCACGGCGGTCTGACCATGAACCCGGACGCGGTGGAGGCGGCGCTGAAGGCGACCGCCACCAAGACCCCGTGCCCGGAGCCCCGGGCGTTCACCTACAACCGCATCCTGCCGGACGGTACGACGACGACGGCCACGCACACCTGCGAGGGCGGCAGGTCGCGTAACGGCTTCTACGGCTCGGGCATCGTCGACGCGTTGAACGCGGCCCGATAGCCCCACGGCACGCCGGTGCGCGTTCTCGAAAGCGAACGCGCACCGGCGTGCGCTATGACGTCTGAGCGCGGATGGCCTCGATCACCAGCGCCCCCGTGGGACGACGCTAGGCGCGGCGACCATGGGCGAGGAGCCAGAGCAGGAGCGGCGCCCCGAGCACGCCGGTCACCACGCCGACGGGCAGCTCCACGTCCGGGATGAGGCGGCGCGCGATGAGATCGGCCGCCAGGACCACGAACGCCCCGGCCAGCGCCGAGGCGACCGGCGGCGGCCAGGCGGTGCGGGCCAGCCGCTGGGCGATCTGCGGCGCGGCCAGCGCGACGAACGCGATCGGCCCCGCGGCGGCCGTGCCGAAGGCGACCAGCGCGACGCCCACCAGCAGCAGCGTCAGCCGCGCCCGCTGCACCGGCGCGCCGAGCACCACGGCCACCTCGTCGCCGAGCTGCAGCGCCCGGCTCCAGCGGCCGAGCAGGAGCGCGGCGGGCGTGAGCACGGCCAGGGCGAGCGCCAGCGGCACTGCCTGGCTCCAGGTACGGCCGTTGAGGTTGCCGAAGAGCCAGCCGAGCGCGGCCTGGGCCTGGAAGGTGTTGCTCGTGACCATGAGGTATTCGGTGGCGCTGGCGAAGATCCACGACAGGCCGATGCCGACCAGCACGATCCGATACCCGGTGGTGCCGCGCCGCCAGGCGAACAGGTACGTCAGCAGCGCGGCGAGCACGGCCCCCGAGAAGCCGAGCACCTGGACACCGGGCCCGGATCCGACGCCGAGCACGATCCCGGCCACCACGGCGACGCCCGCTCCCTGGGTGACGCCGATCATGTCGGGGCTGGCCAGCGGGTTGCGGGTCATGGTCTGGAACAGGGCGCCGGACAGCCCGAACGCGGCACCGGTGAGCAGCCCGGTCAGCGCCCTGGGCAGGCGCAGCTCCCGTACGACGAACAGGATGCCCTGGTCGCCGGTGCCGAGCAGGGACTGGACGACCTCGCCGAGCCCGAGCGGGAACTCCCCCAGCCCGATGCCGAGGCAGAAGGCCAGGAACGTCACGGCGGCCAGCGCCAGGCACACCACGACGACCCGAGGGCGCAGCACGCCCGACACGGGCGGCGTGGAGAGGCGGAAGGTCAGCTGGCTCATCACAGCTCCGCCAGCCGCTGGCGCCGGGCCAGCACGATGAAGAACGGCCCGCCGATGAACGCGACCAGCAGCCCGGCCTGCACCTCGATCGGCGGCACGACGAGGCGGCCCAGGATGTCGGCGGCCAGCAGCAGGCACGGCGCGAGCAGCGCCGACAGGGGCAGCAGCAGCCGGTGGTCGGTCTCGGCCCCAGCGCGCCTGGCGACGGCCCTCGCCAGATGCGGCACGACCAGACCGACGAAGACGACGGGTCCGATGGCGGCGACCGCCGCGCCGGTGAGCAGCATCACGGCCGCGGCGCCCTGGAGGCGCACGAGGCCCACCCGGCGGCCCAGCCCGCGGGCCACGTCGTCGCCGAGCGCGAGGCTGTTGAGCGCGGGCGCGCAGGTGATCGCCAGCACGGCCCCCGCCAGGATGAACGGCAGCAGTTGCGGCAGTACGCCGGAGCCGTGCCCGGACAGCGACCCGGCGGACCAGAACCGGTACCGGTTCAGCGACTCGGGATCGACGAGCACGATGGCGCTGGTGACCGAGCTGAGCAGAAACGTGACGGCCACCCCGGCCAGGGCCAGCTTGACCGGTGCCATCCCGTCACGGCCCATGCCGGCCATCGCGTACACGACGAGGCTCGCCAGCAGCGCGCCCGCGAACGCGAACCACACGAACCCGGACAACGCGCTGATGCCGAGGACGGCCATGGAGATCACCACGCCGAACGCCGCGCCCGCGCTGACGCCGAGCACCCCGGGGTCCGCGAGGGGGTTGCGGGTGAGCGCCTGCATGAGCGTGCCGGACAGGCCGAGTGCCGCCGCGGCGAGCGCGCCGAGCAGCGTCCGCGGCACGCGTACGGACCAGATCACCTCCCGCGTCTCCTGGCCCGCGCCCAGGCCGCCCAGCGCCCTGACCACCTCGCCCAGGGGGATCTGGCGGGCGCCCAGGGCCAGCGACAGCAGGCAGATCAGGGCGAGGGCGCCGGCCGACGCCGCCACCAGGACGGCCCGCCGGGTCACGAGGGCAGCCCGACCTCGGTCGCCGGGTTCCCGTCGACGGCCGCCGCGAGCCGCGGCACCAGCGTGTCGAGCACGTACGGCAGGCTCAGCACGGTCAGGAAGGACACCGAGTTACCGAAGTCGGTGCCGTCCTTCAGGAACACCTCGCGTCCCTCCTTGACCACCTTGAGCCCCTTGTAGACGGCGTCGGCACGCAGTGTGGCCTTGTCCTTGTCGGGGTTGGTCACGCTCCAGAGGAGCGCTCCGGTGTCGAGCAGGTCGAGGCGTTCGCGGCTGATGTTGGCGCCGAACTTGTCGCCGATGGCCTGGTCCAGGTCGGCGGGGAGCTTGAAGCCGAGCGAGGTGAGCAGGCGGGAGCGCGGGTCCTGGCTGCCGAAGACGAAGTAGCCCTCGTAGACCGTGCCCATGAGCCCGGTCTGTCCGGCGAACTCCGGATGCTCCTTCCGTACGGCGGCGAACCGGTCTTCCACCTGCTTGACCAGCGCGTCCGCCTTGGCTGCCTCGCCCACGGCCGCGCCGACCTGCTTGGTCACCTCCTGCCAGGAGATCCCGTAGTCGATGTGCTCCTTGGGCTGCGCCACGGTGGGTGCGATCTTGGACAGGGTGGTGTACTGCTCCTGGGTCAGCCCCGAGTACAGGGCCAGGATCAGGTCGGGCCGCAGGGCCGCGATCTTCTCCATCTGAGGGCCGCTGCCCGTGTCCTTCAGCACCTGCGGGACCGCCGCGGAGCCGAGCTTGGGCTTGGCCCAGGGCCCGATGGCCCCGGGATACCCGCCGAGCCACTCGGTGGTGGCGACGGGCACGATGCCGAGGGCCAGCAGGGCGTCCTGCTCGACGAGGCCGACGGTGACGATCCGCTTGGGCTTGGCGGTGATCGTGGTGCTGCCGTACTTGTGATCGAGGGTGGCGGAGAAGGCGGAGGCCGCCGCCACGGGGGCCTGGGGCGTGGCGGAGCCGCATCCGGTGACCAGGGCGAGGGTCATGGCGGCGAGCGCGTACAGGACGCGGGTCATTACTGGGGACTCCCTTATTCGTTGTGCTCGGCGCGGCCCAGCCGCCAGTAGCCCATGAAGGCCACGGCCCGCTTGTCCATCCCCCGCTCGGCGACCAGGTGCCGCCTGAGCGACTTGATCACGGCCGCCTCGCCGGCCAGCCAGGCGTACAGCGGGCCGTACGGCGCCTCCTCGGGCACCTCCCACAGCTCCTCCACATCTACATCGATGTCCTGGAAGGAGTCCGGGGTGGGCAGCGGCGGGAGCAGCCGGTCGGCGGCGGCCCTGACGGCGGGCACCAGCAGGGCGCCGCGCTCCTCGTCGGCGCGGGCCAGCCAGGTGACCTTCACACCGCTCGCCGTCTCGACGGGCAGGAAGTCGTCCGCGCAGGGCACCTCCATGAGCGCCTCGCCCTCGTAGCCGGCCGGCAGCCGTTCGAGGATGGAGCAGATCGCGGGGACCGCGGTCTCGTCGCCGGCGATCAGCACCGCCCCGGTGTCCGCGGGCGGATGGAACTCCAGGCCGCCGTGCGGCCCGTCGTGCCGGGCGTCGGGGCCGAGCAGCACCGCGACGGCCCCGGGCCGCACATCGGCCGCCCAGCGGGCCACCGGGCCGTCGCCGTGGTCGTGCATGACCACGTCCACGTCCACCTCGCGGGCCTCGGGGCGTACCAGGCGGGCGGTGTAGGTACGGAGCGGGTTACGTAGCGCTTCGGGCAGGCCGCGCCAGCGCGGGAACCAGTCGGGGCCGCTGGGCAGGTGCTCCAGCCCGTGCCCGTCGACCGGCAGGATGAGCTTGATCCGCTGGTCGAACCCGTTGTCCGCGAAGTGGTGCAGGTCCTCCCCTTCGAACGTCACGCGCAGGAACGTCGGGCTCAGGCGTGCTAACCGGTTCACGCGTACGTCGAACATGCGAAAGGGCTCGATCATCGTCAGCTCCACCTCGATCCTTTAAGGTGAGGCTAACCTAACTCATACTGATCGACCAGCCCCGTCCGGGCACGGCAAACGCCCCCGTCCCTCCAGCCCGGGACGGGGGCGCCTGCCATTCCGAGCCCTATGTCCGGCGGACTCGGAGGTCGGCGACATGACGAGGGCGGCGGCGCCGCCGAGCATCGCCCGCTCCGTCGGCGGCGCCGCGCCCGGCATGCGGACGGGGGACGGAAGCTTGATGCAGGACATTAGGCGGCGAGCGGCGGCGTCGCGACAGGGCTTGGCCTAGGGATGTCCCTAGGAGTCCTTGATCCCTACCGGTAGCACGTCGAAGTGGACCACCACGCGACCGGTCTCCGGGTCCGGAGCGCCCGGGGACTCGAGGTCTCTGCGGTCCGCCACGGCCCGGTACCTCTCCAGGACCTCGAACACCTCCTCGCGCATCCGCGTCGTCTCGGCCACGGTGAGCCGCATCGACCGCCGGCCGAACCCGCTGGCCCGCACCCACTCCTCGGGAGTCGTCGCCTCCTCCTCCCGCCAGCGCGCCAACTCGGCGCCGCGCTGCCGGATGAGGTCGTCGAGCAGCCGGGCGAACGCGTCGACCGTCTCGGCGTCGGCCGACGGGTCGGTCGAGGGATCGCCGTAGGAGAAGCCGCCCGGCACGATCCGCCAGTACTTCTCCTTGCCCTTGCCCAGCTCGGGGACCGTCTCGATCATGCTGTGCCGGGCCAGCTCACGCAGGTGGTAGCTGGTCGCCCCGGTGTTCTGACCGAGCAGTCCGGCCAGCCGGGTGGCCGTCGAGGGGCCGTGCTCGTCGAGCAGTTCGTAGATGCGCAGTCGCAGCGGGTGCGCGAACGACTTCAGCGCGTTCGCGTCGAGCGCCCTGGCCGAATAGTGCTTGCTCTCCATGGCTGTGCACACCTATCTTTGCAAAGAAATCTGTGCATAGTTTTCCTTACACACTAGCGGAGTGACCCATGCCACGTCTCGGCCGATCGTTCGGCTTCCTCCTGTCGTCGACCGCCCTCTCGAACCTGGCCGACGGGGTGCTCAAGGTGGGCGCGCCCCTCCTGGCCGTGTCGATGACCCGCTCCCCCACACTGGTGTCGCTGACCGGCGCCGCCGCCACGCTGCCGTGGCTACTGTTCGCTCTGCACGCGGGCGCGATCGCCGACCGGCTCGACCGCCGACGGATCATGGTGCTGGCCAACCTCGCCCGTTCCGCCGTACTCGCGGCGACGGCCGCGCTCGGGCTGCTCGGGCTGGTCAACCTGTGGGTCGTGCTGGCCGCCGTACTGATCGCGGGCGTGGCCGAGGTCTTCGCCGACACCTCGGCCCAGTCGGTGCTGCCGATGGCGGTGCCGCCGGAGCGCATCACGGCGGCGAACGGGCGGGTGCAGAGCGTCCAGATGATCGGCAACGAGTTCGCCGGCGCGCCGATCGCGGGCCTCCTGGTCACGCTGCTGCCCGCCGCCGTCTTCGGCGCTCCAGCCCTCCTGTACGGCGCCGCGGGCCTGCTCCTGCTGGGCATGAGGGGCTCCTACGGAACGGCCGCCACAGCGGGCCCCAGGCGCTCGCTGCTGCGCGACATCGTGGCCGCCCAGCGCTATCTGTGGTCCCAGCGGTTCCTGCGGACGCTGGCCGTCTCGGCCGGCCTGCTGAACTTCGCCAGCGCCGCCTACTTCGGGGTGTTCGTGCTGTGGGCCGTCGGCGACGGGTCGCGGATCGGGCTGTCCCCCAGCGGGTACGGCCTGATGATGACCGCGATGGCCGTCGGCGCGGTGGCCGGATCGCTGGTCTCGGAGCGGGCCTCCGGGCTGCTCGGAGAGGGCCGGACGCTGGTCGGCGCCTGGCTGGTGAGCGCCCTGCTGTACCTCGTGCCGGTGGTGTGGCCCGTCGCCTGGCTGCTGTATCCGACCTCCGTGGTGTGGGGTGTCACCGGGGCCGTCGCGAACGTGCTGGTCATCTCCACGCGGCAGCGGCTGATCCCGCCCGAACTGCTCGGCCGGGTCAACTCCGCCTATCGGCTGATCGGCATGGGCGGGATGCCGGTGGGGGCCGCCCTAGGTGGCGTGGTGGCCGAACTCGCGGGGCTGACCGCCGTGCTTCTGGGCGCCACAGGGGTCTGCTTGGTGGGCGTGGGGCTCGTGTGGCGCGCCTTACACGATCGAATTTCCCACCCTTTGACCAGCGCACCTTCCGTTCCCGACACATTCAGATCACGTTAGTCACACTTTGGCCTACCTCGAGATGACATGATTACCCCGAGCAATGAGGGGATGGCATGCGGGAGATCGGCGGACGGTACCTCCTTAACGAGGAGGCCGGTCGTGGAGGTATGGGAGTCGTCTGGCGGGCTTTCGACCAGCTTCTCCACCGGGAGGTGGCGCTCAAGGAGCTGACCCTCAGCGGTGAGGCCGAGATGGTCCGCCGCCGGGTCCTCCGTGAAGCGCGGATGGCCGCTGGGCTCACCCACCCGAACATCGTCACGGTCCACGACCTCATCGAAGAGGGCGGCAAGCTCTGGATCGTGATGGAGTACCTCGACGGCCTCTCACTGCACCAGCTGCTCTCCCAGGTGGGGACGCTGCCCGCGCAGTCGGTGGCGGCGATCGGCCAGCACCTGCTGGCCGCGCTGCGTACCGCCCACCAGGCAGGGGTGCTGCACCGCGACGTGAAGCCGGCCAACGTGATGCTGACCGGCGACCGCGTAGTGCTGACCGACTTCGGCATCGCCACGGTCGAGGGCGACATCCGTATGACCACGTCCCGGCGGCTGCGCGGCACGCCCGCGTTCATGGCCCCCGAGCGGCTGCACGGCGGCCCGGCCAGCAAGGAGGCCGACATGTGGTCGTTCGGTGCCACGCTCTACAGCGCCATCGAGGGCCAGCCGCCCTACCCCGGGCAGGACGCGGCCACGGTGCTCGGCATGGCCAGGAGCGGCGGCTACCCGCCCCCGCGCCGGGCCGGGGTGATGCGGCCCCTCATCGAGGGCCTGCTCCACCACGACCCGGTACGCCGCTTCACGCCCGAGCAGACCGCCGGCTTATTGGCCGGCATGCGCGCCAGCAGCTACCCCGCGGCGATCTGACCGGTCGTTATTCCTCCTCGCCGCGCTTGGCGCGGGCCTCCGCCTCGGCGGCGTCCATGGCGGCGGCCTCCTCCGGCGTGGGAGCCGTGCCGCCGAGGTGCTGGGGCTGCCACCACACGCCCGGCGGGATCTCCGGGTAGGTGCGCTGGGCCCGGTCCACCAGCTCCGACATCCGCGCGTGCAGGTCGGCGACGTGCTGGTCGACATTCTCGCCGCGCTTGGGGTGGATGGGCTCCCCGATCAGGATCGTGATGGGTACGTGCCGCAGAGTGAGCTGCTTGGACCGGCCCTTGGTCCAGATCCGCTGACTCCCCCACAACGCCATCGGGATGACCGGGACCTTGGTCGCCTGAGCCATGCGGATGGCGCCGTTCTTGATCTCCTTGACCGTGAACGACCGGCTGATCGTCGCCTCGGCGAAGACGCCGACCACCTCTCCCGCCTTCAGCATGCGCAGCGCCGTCGCGTACGACCCCGCGCCCGCGCCCCGGTCGACCGGGATGTGGTGCATGCCGCGCATCAGCGGCCCCGAGATGCGGTTCTCGAACACGTCCTGCTTGGCCATGAACCGCACCAGCCGCTTGGCGGGCACCGCCCCGAACCCGGCGAAGATGAAGTCGAGATAGCTGATGTGGTTGCTGACCAGCACCGCACCTCCGGTGCGCGGGATATGCTCGGTCCCCTCTATGTGGAAGCGGTAGTCGAGCACGCGAAAGAGGGTCCGCGCGGTGGCGATCACCGGCGGGTACACGATCTCAGCCATGACCAGAAGGTAGCCTATTCACCCCGGTCGGACGGTAGTCGGCAGGGTCGCGGAAGCTGTGGCCGACTTCCACCAAGACGCTTGTCCTGCCGGGGAAACGGGCAGATGTTTCTCATCATGAAGAAGCTCATCAACTCGGCCGAATCCGCGGTTGACGACGCCTTGGCCGGGATGGCGGCCGCCCACCCGTCGCTGCGGATCCGCGACCGGGTGGTCTACCGCGCGTCGGGGCCGCGGGCGGGCAAGGTCGGCTTGGTTTCCGGCGGTGGCTCGGGGCACGAGCCGCTGCACGCCGGCTTCGTCGGCTACGGCATGCTCGACGCCGCCTGCCCTGGAGAGGTCTTCACCTCACCCGTGCCCGACCAGATCGTCGAGGCGACCACGGCCGTCGACGGCGGCGCGGGCGTGCTGCACATCGTCAAGAATTACACCGGCGACGTGCTCAACTTCGAGATGGCCGCCGAGCTGTGCGAGGACGTCCAGGTCGCCGGCGTGCTCGTCGACGACGACGTGGCCGTCCAGGACTCCCTCTACACGGCGGGCCGCCGGGGCACCGGCGCGACACTGTTCGTGGAGAAGATCGCCGGAGCGCTGGCCGAGGAGGGCGCCCCGCTGGCGCAGGTGGCGAGCATGGCGGGCGAGGTGAACGCGCGCAGCCGCTCCTTCGGCATCGCGCTCACCTCGTGTACGACGCCCGCGGCGGGCAAGCCGACGTTCGATCTGCCCGACACGCAGGTGGAGCTGGGCATCGGCATCCACGGCGAGCCCGGCAGGATCCGGGCGCCGATGGCCTCGGCCCGCGAGCTGACCGAGATCGCCATGGACGCCATACACCGCGACCTGCCGCTGGAGGGTGACCTGCTCGTCCTGCTGAACGGTATGGGCGGCACACCCCTGATGGAGCTGTACGTGGCGTTCGCCGAGGTGGCGGCCATCATCCGCGGCAAAGGGGCACGGGTGGCGCGGTCACTGGTGGGCAACTACGTGACAAGTCTGGACATGCAGGGCTTCTCCGTGACGATCTGCCGGCTCGACGACACGTTGACGCGTCTGTGGGACGCGCCGGTCGAGACGCCGGGGCTGCGCTGGGGACGCTGATGGGCGCCCCCACGGACCCCGAGACGGGCGGCGGCTTCATGGACCCCGGCACATTGACCACGGCCTTCTTCGTCGCCTGGTTGGAGGAGGTGGCCGAGCAGGTCCGGGTGCATCGCGAGCGGCTGACGGCCCTGGACGCCGCGATCGGCGACGCCGACCACGGCGCGAACCTCGACCGCGGCTTCACCGAGGTACTCAAGGCGCTGGCCGCCTCCCCGCCGACCGAGCCGGGCCAGGTGCTGGTGTCCGCGGGCACGACGCTGATCCGCCGCGTCGGGGGTGCTTCCGGGCCGCTGTACGGGTCGGCGTTCCGGGCCATGGGCAAGGCGATGGAGGCGCCGGTGACGCAGGCCGGGTTCGCGGCGGCGTTCGAGGCCGGGGTGGTCGCGGTCGAACGGCTGGGCAAGGCGGCTCCGGGTGACAAGACCATGGTGGACGCGCTGGCCCCGGCGTCGCTGGCCCTGGCGCTGGCCGTACGGGATGAGGTGGGGGTTCGGGAGGCGTTCGAGCTGGCGGCGCGCGCGGCCGAGGAGGGCGCGCGGGCCACGATCCCGCTGCAAGCCCGTAAGGGCAGGGCCAGTTACCTGGGCGAGCGCAGCGTCGGGCACGAGGATCCGGGGGCGGCGTCGTCGGCGCTCATCGTCGCCTGCCTGGTCACCGTGAGCTCGTGATGGTGGGCATCGTGCTGGTGGCCCACAGCGCCGGGCTGGCGGCGGAGGCGGCCGCGCTCGTCCGCGGCATCGCCGGTACGGGCGCGCTGGTGGCGGCGGCGGGCGGCACCGAGGACGGCGGGGTGGGCACGAGCCTCGACCTGATCGAGCGGGCGCTCACGGCGGTCGACCAGGGCGACGGCGTGGTGCTCGTGCCCGACCTGGGCAGCTCGGTGCTGACGGCCCGGCTGCTGGCGGAGCCCGGCCGGGTGGTGGTGGCCGACGTGCCGTTCGTGGAGGGGGCCATCGCGGCGGCCGTCACGGCGGGTGCGGGCGCGCCCCTGGCGGCCGTTCTCGCGGCCGCCGAGGAGGCCCGCACCATCCGCAAGCTCAGCGACTCCTGAGCCCGCCCAGTGGCTCCTGAACCCGGCTCCAGGGGCTCCTGAGTCGGCTCAGTGGCCCTTGAACGCCTCCTCCAGCCACCACGAGCCGCGCTTCCCGGCGACCTTCGCGTGGACCAGCAGCGGCCGGTCTCTGGGACCTTTCAGCCACTCGGCCACCCCGGCCAGGTCGCCGGGCCCGGTGACCGTGACGGCCGCGAAACCGTAGCCGGTGGCGATGGCGGCGAAGTCGGCGGGCGGGAACCTGACCGTGCCGAGCGGGTGCCCGTGCGGGCCGAAGTGGTGCACCTCGGCGCCGTACGCCTCGTCGTCGTAGACCACGACCACCATCGGCAGTCCGAGCCGTACGACGGTGTCGAGTTCGGCGATGCCCATGAGCGCCCCGCCGTCGCCCAGGGCGGCCACCGGCAGCCGGTCGGGCCGGGCGAGCGCGGCGCCGATCGCGGTCGCCAGCCCGAGCCCGATCGACTGGAACGCCTGGGTGAAGCAGAACCCCCGCTCGTCGGGCACGCCGAGGAACATGGCCGGGTACCCCATGAAGTTGCCGGAGTCGACCGCCACGATCCGCTCCCCCGGCAGCAGGTCGTCGAGCCCGATCGTGAGCGTCCTGGGGTCGATCAGCCCGTCGCCGCCCTCGTCGTCGTAGGGCACGGCCTGCCACCGGCCCTCGGCCCGGATCCGCGCGGCGACCTCCACCGACCGATACCCGCGCCCGGCGTCCCTCGCCGGACCGAGAGCGTCCCCGGTCGAAGCGAGGGTGTGAAAGACCGTGCGCGCCGTGGCGGCCGTGTCGCCGACCAGGCCGAGGGTGATCGGCCGGTGGACGCCCAGGGCGCTCTCGTCGAGGTCCACCTGGACGAGCTTGGTGTGCTCGCCGATCAGCCGTCCGTGGCGGGTGGTCCACATGTTGAGGGCGCACCCCCAGGCCACGATGAGGTCGGCGTCGCGGATCAGCTCGGCGGCGAGCGGAGTGGCGAAACCGCCGCTCACGTCCAGGTCCCAGGGGTTGCCCCGGAACAGGCCCTTGGCGACGGCGGAGGTGGCGAGCAGCGCGCCCGTGGCGTCGGCCAGCTCCTCCAGCTCGGCCCTGGCGTGCCTGGCGCCGCGCCCGGCGACGAACACCGGCCGCCGCGCCTCCGCCAGCAGCCGGACCAGCGCGCCGAGCTCCGCGGCCGACGGCGTCCTGAGCGACTCCGCGGCCGACAGCGTTCCCGGCGACTCCACAGCCGAGAGCATCCCCGCAGCCGAGGGCGTCCTGAGCGACCCCACGGCCGACGGCGTCCCGTGCGGCTCGCCGATGAGGCCGCGCCACTCGACGAGCTCCTGCTGCACGTCGAGCGGCAGGTTGAGCACCACCGTGCGCCGGTCGCGGGCCGCCGTACGGTAGGCCGACAGCGTGTCCTCGACGGCCCGGCCGGCCTCGGTGACGCGGAGCGACACCGCGCCGACCGACGCCGCGAGCGCGTCCTGGTCGATGTGGAAGTTGGACCGCACGTCCGTCGCCTCGCCGGTGAGCACGATCAGAGGGGTACGGCTCTTGGCCGCCTCGGCGATCCCCGTCACGGCGTTGGTCAGGCCGGGCCCCTGGTGGACGGAGACGATCCCGACCTTGCCGCTCATCCTGGCGTACGCGTCGGCCATCGTGGTGGCGCCGCCCTCGTGGCGGGCAGCGACGAAGCGCACGCCGTGCGCCACGAGGGCGTTGGTGACGTGGAAGTTGCCGCTGCCCACCACGCCGAACGCGGTGTCGACCCCGGCCTCGGCCAGCACCCGCCCGACGGCCTCGGCGACGATCATCTCTCGAGCTTATGGTCGCGGCCGCTTCGGAGCTCGTTGGCTCGTCCCTCGCTCTCTCCCTCCGAGCTCCTCCGCTCCACCAGAGCCAGTACCCGCACAGGGCTGCCCGACCCGCCGACGATCGGCAGTGGCGGGGCCAGGACGACGGCGCCGGTCACCGGCAGGCGGTCGAGGTTGCGCAGCTGGGTGAGGCCGTACTTGCCCGCCCCCAGCAGGAACGAGTGGCACGGGAAAGGCGGGTCGAAGGAGTGGGCGGTGCCGGCGTCGGTGCCGACGGTCTCGACGCCGAGCCCGAGGATGGGCGTCTCGGCGGCCAGCCAGTTCGCGCATTCGACGGAGATGCCGGGGGTGTGCGGGCCGGTCTCGTCGGCGTTCAGGAAGGTGGCCTGGTCGGCGGACCTGGCGTCCCAGCCGGTGCGGTAGAGGAGCCAGCCGCCGTCGGGCAGCGGGCCGTTGGCCCGCTCCCACTCCTTGACGTGGTCGATCTGGAGCAGGAAGTCGGGGTCCTTCTCCGCCTCCGACGCCAGGTCGAGCACGACGGCAGGCGCCAGCAGGCTGGACGGGGGCACCTGGGAGACGTCCTGACCCTCGCGGCCGGTCACCCAGTGGATCGGCGCGTCGAAGTGGGTGCCGGTGTGCTCACCCGTGTGGATGTCGTTCCAGTACCAGGCGGGGCCACGGTCGTCGTAGCGGCTGATCTCCTCCAGCCGGAACGGAATCGTGTTGCCGAACGGCTCGGGCAGTTGGAGGATCGGTGTCTCCGGCGACAGGGGCGAGGTGAGATCGATCACCTCGATGGCGCCATCGCGCAGGCTCTCCACCAGGCTCCGCAAGATCGACATGTCATCCTCCTTGATGGGCTGGCTGCATCCTCCTATATCGGCCCACCCGGCTCCAAGCACGTCAGGACTTGGTCCATGGGGCGCACCCGCCCGTCTGGAGCGCCTTGTCGGTGGCCAGGATCGTCACGGTGGCGGGGCCCTTCGGCATGTCCGCCGCGATCACGTCGCTCATCTGGGCGGACGTGCTCTTCATGCGGGCCCAGTAGCACGTGTCCGTGGCGGTCGCGGGACCCGTCGTACGGTAGGTGCCGGGCTGGATGTCCACGCCCACGATGAGCGTCCGCATGCCGCCGACCGCGCCCGGCGGCCCGGCCGAGCCCACGGGAGCGGCCGTCCCCGTCGGCGCGGCCGTCCCCGTCGGCGCGGACGTCCCCGCGGGCGCGGATGCGGCCGGGCCGGACGTGGCGGTGCCGGGCGGAGCCACCGGAGCCGACGTGACCGTGCCCGCCGGAGCTGACGGATCCGACGTGGCGGCGTCCGCCGGAGCCGACGGGTCCGTCCCCTGGTCCGAGGGCGGGGTCGAGTCGCCGATCGTCATCGTCACCGGAGGCGTCTCCGCGGGCGCGGCCGTCGCCTCCCCCGAGTCGAGCCCGGTGAAGTACCCGAGCAGGAACCCGAGTAAGCAGGTCAGCCCAGAGACGAGCACGATGATGGTCGGACTGCTCGTCGCCCGGGGATATTCCGGAGACGGAGGGTATTCGGGAGGAGGCCCGTACATCACGGGGACAAGCGTCCCATCCGTGTCAACGGTGGAGGTAGTCGACCAGCGACGCCTTCTCCGTCTCCAGTTCCTCGATCGCGCTCTTGACCACGTCACCGATGCTCACGATGCCGACCAGCCGCCCGTCCTCGACGACGGGCATGTGCCGGAACCGGTGGGTGGTCATGGTCCTTCGCAGTTCGTCGACGTTGTCGTGCGGGCCGACCGTGCGTACTTCCGAAGTCATGATCGCGGAGACGGGCTGGTCGAGCACGGCCGCGCCGCGGTCGTGCAGGCGGCGGACCACGTCGCGCTCGGACACGATGCCCGTGATCGTCTCGCCGTCGGCGGAGACCACGACGGCGCCGATGTTGTGCTCGGCGAGCTTGGTCAGGAGTTCGCGGACCGTGGCTTCCGGGGCCACGGTCATCACCGCGCTTCCCTTGCCGCGCAGGATTGTCCCGATGAGCATCTGAACCACCTCGGCTCTCAGTTACCCCGGGCGGCTCCGGCTAAGCGCTCCGCCCGCGTAGCTTTCAAGGCAAGCAAGCAGGTAGGGGGACCGTCAAGCGTTCCCGTAGGCTGCATGCCGTACATGGAGCTTGTGAAACAGGATGCGTGATGACAGAGCCGCTCAATACCGGCAGCCATGATCTGCCCGTCACCGCGGCGCTGACCGCGTTCATGCGCACGGGCTGGGCCGACACCCGGCGCACCGACGTGGCGGCGCTGCCGATCGCGCCCTGGGCGGCCAGGCGCCGCGCCGCGCTCGCCGCCCGCTTCCCCGGTGAGCGGCTCGTCGTGCCGTCGGGGACGCTGAAGGTGCGCAGCAACGACAGCGACTACCGCTTCCGGCCGCACAGCGCCTTCTCCTATCTGACGGGCGCGGGCGAGCCGGGCGACGTGCTGGTCATCGAGCCGTCGGGCGAGGCCACGCTGTACCTCAGGCCGCGCTCGCCGCGCGAGGACGGCGAGGAGTTCTACCGCGACCGGCGTTATGGGGAGTTCTGGGTGGGGCGGCGGCCCGACCTGGAGGAGGCGGCCGAGCTCTACCAGATCGGCTGCGCCCACATCCGCGAGCTGTCGCTGTCCGGGCCCGCCAGGGTGCTGGGCGGCGTGGACGCGGCGGTCGACGCGCTGCTGCCGGGCGACGCGGAGTTCGAGAGCTTCCTGTCGGAGATGCGGCTGATCAAGGACGCGTGGGAGATCGGCGAGCTGCAGTCGGCCGTCGACGCCACGGCGCGCGGCTTCGAAGACGTCGTACGCGCCCTGCCCGCCGCGCTCGGACACCCTCGGGGCGAGCGCTACCTGGAGGGCGTGTTCGGGCTCCGTTCGCGCCTGGAGGGCAACGCGGCCGGCTACGACAGCATCGTGGCCTCGGGCGCGCACGCGTGCGTGCTGCACTGGATCCGCAACGACGGCCGCCTAGACCCGAACGACCTCCTGCTGCTGGACGCGGGTGTCGAGTCCGACACCCTCTACACAGCCGACATCACCCGCACGCTGCCGCTGTCCGGCCGTTTCAGTCCCGTGCAGCGGCAGGCGTACGAGCTGGTGTACGAGGCGCAGACGGCCGGGATCGCCGCGCTCAAGCCCGGTGCCCGCTTCCGCGACTTCCACCTGGCGGCGATGCGCGTCATCAGCGAGGGCCTGCACGACTGGGGCCTGCTGCGCGACTCGCCGGACGCGCTGATGGAGTCGGGCCTGTACCGCCGCTACACGCTCTGCAGCAGTGGCCACATGCTCGGCCTGGACGTGCACGACTGCGCCCGCGCGCGCTCGGAGGTCTACCTGGACGGCGTCCTGGAGGAGGGCCAGGTGCTCACCGTCGAGCCGGGCCTGTACCTGCAGCCCGACGACCTCACCCTGCCGGCGGAGTTCCGGGGGCTGGGCATCCGGATCGAGGACGACCTGGTGATCACCGCCGACGGCGCCCGCCTGATGTCGGCCGCCCTGCCGCGTCACCCCGCCGAGGTCGAATCGTGGATGGCCGGGCTGCTGGGCTGAACAACTGAAACGGCTACGAAGCGATCACGTTTCGTAGCGGGCTGACAACCTGTGACCTGGGTCTCATACCTTTTCCTCAAATTCCAGCGAAAGCATCGACTTACTAGACGGACCGTCAGTAGGGTTACTGCTTCCGTAGTCGGCTGGTTCCACGAGGTGGTCAGTTGTCCGGATACGTTGGCCGCAAGGCTGTGTCCGTGCTCGGCCAGGTGGGTGACCTCTTCGTCATCGTCCTGGAGGGATTGCGCCGCAGCTGGGACGTCCGGAGCTGGTGGTGGGAGTTCGTCGACCAGTGCTGGTTCCTGGCCCGTGTGACCAGCGTGCCGGTGCTGCTCGTCTCCTTACCTCTCGGCGCCACTGTGGCGTTGCAGGTGGGTGACCTGGCATGGCAGCTCGGCGCGGCATCCGCCACCGGCAGCGCCGTGTTCGTCGGGCTCATCCGGGAGGTCGCGCCGCTGGCCAGCGCTCTGCTGATCGCCGGGGCCGGCGGCAGCGCGATGACCTCCGACATCGGCGCCCGGCATATCCGCGACGAGCTGAGCGCCATGGAGGTGATGTCGGTCAACCCGATCCACCGCCTGGTGACGCCGCGCATGTGGGCGGCCAGCACGGTCGCGGTCTGCCTGTGCCCGCTGGTCATCCTGGCCGGGGCCGGCGGCGGCTACTTCTTCAACGTGGTCGTCCAGGGCGTGACCTCCGGCGCCTACTTCGACGGCGCGCTGTCGCTCGTGGTGGGCTCCGACCTGTACGTGACGCTGTTCAAGGCGTGGATCTTCGGCTTCATCGCCGCGGCCGTCGCCTGCTACAAGGGCATGACCTGCGCCACCAGCCCCGTCGGGGTGGGCCGGGCGGTCAACCAGTCGACGGTGGTCACGTTCATGCTGGTATTCGCGTTCAACTACGTGATCTCCGCCGTCTACTTCCTCGCCTACCCACCGAAGGCGCTGTGATGGTCTCGCGTACGGCCGGCCTCAGGTTCGCCGTCAGCGGGCGCGAATGGGCCGAGCGGTTCGCGACCCTGGCCAACTGGCCGCTGTTCGTGTGGAAGGTGCTGTTCTACTCCGTCCGCGACGTGATCCTCCGGCTGAAGTACTTCAAGGTCGTCATCCGCCAGGTCAGCGACGTGGTCGTGGGCGTCGGCGCGACCGTCATCGGCGGCGGCATGATCTTCGTGGTGTTCACCATGGCCTTCGTCGTGGGCGCGACCGTGGGCCTGCAGGGCTACCAGGGGCTGCAGGCGATCGGCGCCGAGTCGTTCATGGGCCTGGTCGGCAGCTTCGCCAACGTACGCGAGATCACCCCGATCATCGCCGCGACCGCGCTGGCCGCGCAGGTCGGCTCGTCCTTCACCGCCGAGCTGGGCGCGATGCGGATCTCCGAGGAGATCGACGCGCTGGAGGTGATGGGCATCAACGCCTTCACCTACCTGATCTGCACCCGGGTGGTGGCGGCGCTGCTGGCTCTGGTGCCGATCTATCTGATCGCGCTGTTCGCCAGTTTCTTCGCCACCCGGCTGATGAGCACGGTCCTGTTCGGGCTGGCGCCGGGCGTCTACGACTACTACTTCTACCTGTATCTGCCGGTCAGCGACATCGTGTTCAGCGTGACCAAGGTGGCCGTGTTCGCCTTCACGGTCGTCGTCATCCACTGCTACTACGGCTTCTACGCCACCGGCGGCCCGGTCGGCGTGGGCGTGGCGGCGGGCCGCGCGATCCGTCAGTCGATCGTCACGATCGTCCTGCTCAACCTGCTGCTGTCGTACCTGTTCTGGGGTAACGGCGGCAGCGTGAAGCTGACGGGGTGAATGAATGGGTCGCGACGAGTTCTCCCTGCCCGTCCGCGCGGGCATCGCGCTCGCGCTCATCGTGGTGCTCGCGGCGACGACGATCTTCATCGTACGGACCGCGTCGGAGATAAACGGCACCAGGATCGACGCGGTCTTCGCCCGGTCCGGTCAGGGCCTGGACACCCAGTCCCCCGTCAAGATCCGCGGCATCACGGTCGGCGACGTGACGAAGGTGTCCCTCGACGCCAAGGGCAAGGCCGTGGTGAGCATGGCCATCGAGCCCGGCGTCCGGCTGCCCAGCACCACCGTCGCGGCCATCGAGCCGTCGTCGGTGTTCGGGCCCAAGTTCGTCGACCTCAAGCTCGGCGCGGGCGAGACCACCGGCCCCTACCTGGCCGGCGGCGCGGTCATCACCCAGACCGAGCAGGCCCTCGACCTGTCCGACACGCTCGGCGCCGCCTACCGGGGCCTGAACGCCGTGGACCCGCGCGAGGTCACCGTCATCGTGCACACCCTGGCCCAGGGGCTCGACGGCGAGGGAAAGCGGCTGCGCGAGCTCATCGACGACGCGGGCACGGTCATCGATGTCGCGCACCGGCAGCGCGCGCGGGCCCGGCAGTTCCTGCATGACACGGCCGGGCTGTCCACCGCGCTGTCGGACAAGGGCGACGAGCTGGTGTCGATCTCCTCCGATGTCAACGTCATCACCCCCGACCTGCTGGAACGGGCCGACAAGGTGCGGGTCCTGCTCCAGGAGGTCACCTCGGTCTCCGACCTGAGCGCGCACGGCCTGCGCAAGCACCGGCAGGACCTGCGGGCCGCCGTCCACTCGGGCGAGCGGGTGGCCTCGCTCATCTACGCCCAGCTCGGCCTGGCCGGTGACGGCGTACGCGGCCTGAACCGGCTGGTGGACCTGCTGAACAAGCTGATCGAGGCGCCGGGCCCCGGCGGCGCCCGCCAGCTGCAGGTGGAGGCGTTCGTCTCGACCGACATCTGCGAGCTCGTCGTCGGCTCCTGCGGACCCACCGACGGGAGGGACTGACGTGGCGCTGTCCAGGGAACGCGTGGCCCGCCGGTGGACGCTGCTGCGCGTGGTGCTGTTCGTCGGCTTGACGGTGGCGCTGATCGTGGTGATCACGGTGCAGATCGCCCGGGTCAGCACCGGCGGCGGATACCAACTAGTCGCGACATTTGATGATGTGTCGGGGCTGCGGGAGGGCGACCAGGTGAAGATCGCCGGGGCGCCCGTGGGACAGGTGGACACGATCAAGGTGGTGAACGGCCGCGCCGAGATCATCATGGAGGTCCAGGACGCCGTCAGGGTGCCGTCGGACACCGAGGCCGCGATCAGGTGGCGCAACGCGGTCGGCCAGCGGGTCGTCTATCTGCTCCCCGGCACCGCGCCGGGCCGGCTGGCCCCCGGTTCGCGGGTCGTCCGCACCTCGTCCGTGGTCGACATCGGCCAACTGGTGAGCGACCTCGGCCCGCTGACCCGCAGCCTGGACCCCGATCAGATCAACCAGCTGTTCACCGCCGCCGCCAAGTCCCTGAAGGGCAACGACAAGAACATCCCCCGGCTGCTCGACAACGTCAACGCCATCACCGGCACGATCAACGAGCGCAAGCAGACGATCCAGCGATTGCTCAAGGACTACGCCACCGTCACCGGTGTGGTCGCCCAGCGCGACAAGCAGATCGAGCAGCTCGTCGACAACCTGGTCACCCTCTCCGAGGCGTTCGCCGGCAACCGCAAGCTGATCGACGACGCGATCGTGCAGCTCTCGACCACCGTCCACACCTCCGACCAGGTGCTCGGCAAGAACGCCGACGAACTGGGCGCGCTGGTCGACAACCTCTCCGGACTGACCGGCGGCATCAGGCGGCACGTGAACGAGATCGACAAGACGATCGGCACCTTCCAGCCGCTGCTGGCCCGCGCCTACTCCAGCGTCGATCGCGGTCACTACTTCATCACCGCGGTCCCGTGCCTGGCGCTGAGCGCCGCGCCCTGCCCGTACCCGATGAAGACGCCGCCCCCACTGCGCGGCAGCACGCGGATCCAGAGCTCGAAGGACCTGCAGAAGCTCATGGTCGGTGAGTGATGGCGCTCAAGTCCTTCCGCGACCGCAACAAGATCGTCGTCGGCCTGATCTCGCTGGCGGTGATCGGCACGATCCTGGTGGCCACCTTCCTCGTCGGCAGCCTCGGGCTGCTCGAAGGGGGCTACTACATGTCCGGCACGTTCGTGGACTCCGGCGGCCTGCGCACCGGCAACGACGTGCGGGTCGCGGGCGTGCGCGTCGGCAAGGTGACCGAGGTACGGCCCGACTACGGCCAGGGCAACGTCGTCGTCACCTGGAAGGTCGACACCGACGTACGGCTCGGCCGCGCCACCCGGGCCGACATCACGCTGTCCAACCTGCTCGGCGGCCGCTACGTCAAGCTGTCGGGCCCGGTCACCGCCCCGTACGTCGACCAGCTCCCCGAGGCGCAGCGCCGGATCCCGGTGACGCGGACGGGCGTCCCCACGCTGATCAACGACGCCATCAAGGACGCCACCCACCTGGTCCAGAAGCTCGACACCAAGGCCGTGGACGACCTGCTCACCCAACTGGGCAAGATCGACATCAGCAAGCGCGGCAGGATCACCAAGCTGCTGAAGAACATCGGCGACCTGTCGGACACCATCAGCCAGAGCGAACCGCAGCTGCAGAAGCTCCTCGACAACGGCACCAAGATCATGAACGTCCTGGAGCGCAAGGACAAGCAGCTCGGCCGGCTCATCGACGCCATCGAGGTCATGCTCAACGAGCTGCGCTCACGCCGCAACGAGCTGCGCGCGCTGCTCGGCGACGGCAGCGACCTCGTCCAGAGCACCACCCGGCTGATCAACGAGCACGAGAAGACGCTGGTCCAGGTCCTCGACGACACCGGAGCGATCACCACCAAGCTCAACAGCGGCAACAAGGAGTTCAACGCGCTCCTGGCGTGGGCCGGCCCGACGTTCTCCGGGCTGTCCACGATGGGCGGCCAAGGCCCGTGGCTCGAGGCCATAGCCACGGGCCTGGGCCCCATCGACCCGGAGGTGCTCGGCGCCATCGCCAAGGACAGGAAGAACGACCGATGACCCGTTTACTGGCGGTCCTGCTGGCCGGCACGCTGCTGGCGGCCAGTGGCGGGTGCACGCTGCTCGGCGCCGAGCCGTACCGGCTGACCGCGATCTTCAGCAAGGCGCCCTCCCTGTACGAGCAGGCGCGGGTGAAGGTGATGGGGCTCGACGCCGGATACGTGACGAGCATCCGGATCGACGGCGACAAGGTGCGCGTCGAGCTGTCGGTCGACCGGGAAGTGCCGCTGCCCGCGAACGTCAAGGCCGTGGTCGCGCCCCAGAACACCCTGGGCGAGCGCAACGTGGTGCTCTACCCGCCCTGGAAGCCCGGCGACCAGCGGATCGCCTCCGGCGCCACGATCCCGCTGGAGCGCACCGACCTGCCGGTGGAGATCGACGACGCGCTCGACGCGTTCACCAAGCTGACCGACGCGCTGGACTCCGACAAGCTGGGCGACGTCGCGGGCGACCTCGCCGACGGCGTCAGGGGCCGCGGCAAGACGGTCAACAACGCGCTCGCCGACACCGCTCGGCTCACCGACACCCTGGCCAAGCAGGACCAGCAGCTCATCGACCTGGCCAAGGGCCTGAACAAGCTGGCCACCAGCCTCAACAAGCGGCAGAGCCAGGTGACCGGCGCGATCGACTCCTTCGCCGAGGCCAGCGCCATCCTGGCCGAGGAGCGGCGACGGCTGCGGACGTTCATCGCCGGCATGGCCGACTTCGTGCGCCGCGGCGACGTGATCATCGAAGCCTATTCAGAACGGCTCCCCCAGGCCGCCGGCACGCTGGCCGAGCTGGTGCTGACCGTCCGGGCGAACAGCGCGTCGATGGCCCAGGCGATCAAGGGCGCGGCCGACTTCTCCGACATCCTGATCGACTCCTGGGACAAGAAGCAGCACGTACTGAAGATCCGCGTGGTGCTCAACGCGATGACCAGAGCCTGGCTGACCCCGCTGTTCGACGCCCTGAACCTCGGCAAGGTCCCCTGCCTGCCCGCCGGCCTCAGCAACTGCCCCTTCGAGCAGGGGAAGAAGAAGCGATGAAGGCACGTGTCCTGTCAGGGCTGCTCGCGCTGGGCATCACCGCGTCCTGCTCGCTCCAGACACTCGGCGCCACCGGCGGCGACCTGACCATCAACGCCACCTTCGACGACGTCCAGAGCCTGGTCGCCGGGCACAGCGTGCAGATCTCCGACGTACGGGTGGGCACGGTGACCGGCATCCGGCTGCAGGGCTACCAGGCCAGGGTGACCATGTCGATCACGCCGGAGCACCCGGTGCCCGAGGGAAGCACCGCGACGGTGGCCAAGACCTCGGTCCTGGGCGAGAACTACGTCCAGCTCACGCCGCCCCCGGGCAAGGACCTGTCGAAGGGCCCCTACCTCAAGAGCGGCGCCACGATCACCGACACCTCGGTCGAGCCGGACATCGAGCAGGTCACCGCGAAGGCCGGGCCGCTCATCGAGGCGCTCGGCACGCAGGACGTCAACGCCATCCTCGACGCCGCCTCGACCGCGTTCGCCGGCAAGGGCGCCGACGTCAACAAGCTGATCAAGCAGACGGCCGAGGTGACCGACACCTACGCCGCCGCCCGCCAGGACATCGCCACCACCGTGGACGCCCTGGCCAAGCTGGGCGATCAGCTCGCCAAGGGCAGCAAGGAGCTGGACCGGCTGCCCGGCACGCTGGCGGCGGCCACGGCCCGCGTCGCGCACGGCCGCAAGCACGTGAAGACGGCCATCATCGCGCTGACCAACCTGGCCAAGGAGGCCAACCTCACGGTCTACCCGCGGCACGCCGCCCGGCTGCGCACGCTGCTGCGCGAGCTCGACGCGATCACCTCCTCGATGCTGCGCGGCAAGGAGGACCTGAAGGCGCTGGTGGCCAAGCTGCAGGCGTTCATCGACACGCCGCCGATCACGGTCAACGGCCAGGTGCTGATCTATGTGTGGCTGAAGGGCCTGCTGACGCCGCAGCACAAGGGACTCCTGCCGAACGGCAAGACGGGCTTGCTGCCGAACGGCAAGACGGGTCTGCTGCCCAACCGGGTGGCGGACTTCCGCCTGCTCTGGGAGCCGCCGCGATGAGAAACCATCTGCTCTGGGGGCGGTCGCGATGAGGAACCGCCGCATCTACCTGAACCTTGGCTTCTTCGTCGTCCTGGGCATCGTGATGACGATCTGGGCGTTCAGCACGATCATCAAGCTCGACGCGATCACCCAGCCCTACCGGGTGTCGGCGGAGTTCGTCTCCTCCCCCGGCCTGGTCCGCGGCTTCGACGTCGCCTACCTGGGTGTGCGGGTGGGAAAGGTCGGGGACGTACGGCTGGCGCCCGGCAAGATCGTCGTGGGTCTGGACATCGACAAGGAAGTCCGGCTGCCGAAGGCCGCCACGGCCGAGGTACGGCGCAAGTCCGCCGTCGGCGAGCCGTATGTGGAGCTGTCGCCGCCCGCGACCGGCGTGAACGGCCCGACGCTCGCGGCCGGCGATGTGATCCCGCTGTCCAAGACCACGGTGCCGCTGGACTACCGCAAGCTGTTCGAGGGCGTCGGCAAGCTGCTGTCCGCCGTGCCGCCCAAGGACGCCAAGACGATCACGCACGAGCTCGCGGTGGCGCTGGACGGCCGGTCGTCGTCGATCAGGGACATCATCGAGGACGCGCACGACCTGACCGGCACGCTGGCCGACAACTCCCAGGTGCTCGACGACCTGTCCGTGCAGCTCACCCAGCTCACCCACACGCTGGCGGGCCGGAAGGACAAGCTGGCTTCCGGCATCACGGACCTGAGCACGGTGACGGCCACGCTACGCGACTCGCGTACCGACCTCGACGCCTTCCTGGACCAGGGACCCGGCGTGTTCGGGCAGCTAGACCAGGCCATCAAGCGGGCCAGACCGGGCCTGTCGTGCCTGCTGACCGCGGCGGGCCTGCCGCACAAACCGGTGTTCTCCGCCGAGACCGAGCGGAACGTGCACCACCTGCTGAGCATCGTGCCGACCGCGCTGAGCCTGGCCGACGACATCAGCGTAAGGGAGGGCAACACGATGTACGGCAAGGCGTCGTTCATCTTCAGCGTCCCGGGCGGGCCGCAGCCGGCGGAGGAGTACGCGGGCCCGGTCGGCCCGCCCACCGTGCCCCGCCTGCGCGCCTGCCCCGACCGCGCAACGGACGAGCCGGTCCGTACGGAAGACGCCGCCGACCATCCCGGGAAAGACACCGAAGCAGAGCAGACCAGGCGGCCGGAAGCCCAGGCCAAGGCCACCGCACAGCCCGAGCGGACCCCGGAGGCGGCGGGCGCGAAGTCACCCGCCGCGGCTTCCGGGCCCGCGTCCCGTACCCCGGTGGACGCCGCTCCGCTGATTGCCGCGATCTTCCTCGCGGTGGCGGCGAGTGGTGGCATCTTGGGGTGGATCGCGGTGGGCCGGGCCGCCCGCCGCCGTGAGGAGAATTCATGACCACCAAGCAGGACCTCGCGGAGGACCAGCAGAGCGCCGCGGAGGAGGCCACAGCGGCAGAAGAACCGACCACCCCGGACACCGGCCTATCGGAGAGCGTCTCCTCTGACAGCGGCCCCTCGGACGGTGGCGCCTCGGAGAGCGTCTCCTCGGACGGTAGCGCCTCGGACGGCGGGGTGGTCGCCGCTGGGCAGTCGGGGCTGGGGCGTGGCCGGATCCTGGTGGCGGTGGTGGCCCTGCTGGTGGCCGCGCTGGCCGCCACGGCGGCGCTGCAGTGGATCTCCGCGAGCCAGGCCCGCGACTCGCTGGCCCGGCTGGAGAGCGAGCGGGCCCTGCGACTGGAGGTCTCGGGCGCGGCCAGTTCGTTCGGCAAGGCGCTGCTCAGCTACGACTACCAGAACCTCCAGGCCACCCGCGCCACGCTGACGGCCCAGGCCACCGGCGACTTCCTGGCCACCTACGACGAGGCGTTCGGCGGCGCGATGGCCCAGGTCATCGTCAAGCTCAAGGCCGTCTCGCAGGCGAACGTCCGCGAGGTCTACCTCTCGGACGTCGACGAGGCCACCGCGCACGCCATCGTCGTGGTCGACCAGCAGGTGAACACCTCGGAGGCGATACGCTCGGTCAAGGACTCCCATCTGAAGATCAGCCTGGTCAAGGAGAAGGGCGTCTGGAAGGTCCACGACGTGACCGTGCTCGGCGCGGCCAAAGAGGACCAGTACAACCTGGACAGCGGCACCAAGAAAAAGGACTGACCGATCGGCCCCGTGGCGATGGGTGGGCGCCCCGACGAGGTGCTCGCCCCAGAAGACTGGCTGACCGACGTCGAGCGGGCGCGCGCGGCCCGGTTCGCGTTCGAGCCCGACCGCCGCTCGTTCATTGCGGCCCACCTGCTCGTACGCCTCTGCGCCGCGGCGGTGCTCGACACCGACCCGGCCGGGCTGACCCTGTTACAGCACTGCGAGCTGCACGGCCCCGGCCACGGCCGCCCGTACATCGAGCAGGCCCCCTCCCTGGGCGTCAGCCTCAGCCACACGCGCGGCTACGTCTGCGCGGCGGCCGGTGCGGGCCGGGTGGGCATCGACGCCGAACGCGTGCCGCCGGGCCCGTTCGACCGGCTGCTCGCGGGCCGGGCGCTCACCGAGCGGGAGCTGGCGGCGGTCAGCACCAACGAAGAGCTGATCAGGCGCTGGACCCGCAAGGAGGCCCTGATCAAGCGCGGCGAGCTGACCATCGACGGGCTGCGGGCCACCGACGCCGACGTGACCGGCCGCCACCTGCTCGAATGGACCGCCGAGGGCGACATTGTAGTGGCCGTCATCACAGACTCACCAGCCGAGCAACTGCCCCTGATCGCATAAAATGGAGGCATGTTCTACAGCAAGTCAGTCGAGGAGCGAATCGCCGATCGGATGGCCAAGCGCAAGCCGCTCGAAGAGGGCAAGACCTTCGAGCACGGGCCGGCCAAGTTCGTGTTCGTCTCGCTGATCGTCGCCGTCGTGCTCATGCACGTCGTCGGCCTCGCCGTGGTCATGGCCCTGGACTAACGGCGCCGAGTGGGAGTCGGATCCAGGAACACCTGGGAGATGCCGGGATAGCGCTCCCGCAGCCGGCGGTCCAGCTCGTCGCAGGCGATCTCCACCCCTGCGGCCGTCGCCTCGTCCCGGAAGTCGATCTTCGCGGCCACCAACGCGCGGATCTCCTCCTCGATCGGCCCCGGAGCGGACTGGCCGATCAGCAGCGACACGTTCGACCGGATCAGCGTGAGCGCGGCCACCAGCAGGAGCACGCCGATCGCGATCGACGCCGCGCCGTCCCACACGGGCGAGCCGGTCACCTGGTAGCCGAGCAGACCCAGCGCCGCGATCACCAGCCCGATCAGCGCGGCCGCGTCCTCGTACACGACGGCCTTCAACGCGGTGTCCGAGGTGATCGAGACCAGCCGGAACGGGCTGACGTCATGCCTGCGGGCCTCCCGGCGCAGCTGCGCGAGCGCGTTGAGGAAGGACACGCCCTCGATCGCGAAGGAGAGGGCCAGCACGATGTACGACGGGATGAGGTTGCCGAGCCGCTCGCCGTGGCTGATCTCGTGCACGCCGTGGGTGATGGAGAATCCCGCGCCACCGACCAGGGTCGCGACCGCCGCCATCATCGCCCAGAAGAAGGCCGCCTTGCCGTGCCCGAAGGGATGGCGCGAGTCGGCGGGCCGCTGGCCCCGGCGTACGGAGACCAGGAGCAGGAGCTCCGTCACCGTGTCCGCGGCCGAGTGGGCCGCCTCCGACAGCATCGCCGCCGAACCGCCGATCAGGCCCGCGATCAGCTTGGCCACCGCGATGGCCAGGTTCGCACCGCCCGCGACCAGGACGGTGCCCAAACTCTCACCCGAGTTGTCCGCCACGACGGATCACTCTATGACGGGCGTTACTCCCGGCGACGTGGCGGGCCACGTCCGGCGGCATGGTGGGCCGCGGCCGCCGGTCCGCCATAGAGCCTGCGGCGTTGCACGGACTGCGGCGTTCCACGGACTGCGAGGTCACACGGACTGCGAGGCCGGTGCCTATGTGCGCTAGATTGGAGATCTTGACCTCCTCCCTCGCCTGAAGACGGGGGTATCCACGCTCGAGGAGTCTCGATGAGCGCGCCTCGCTGGCTCTCCCCCGCCGAGCAGCGTGCCTGGCGTACCCACCTGGCGCTGCACAAGTTGCTCATGCACCGGCTCGACCGCGAGCTGCAGGAGCACGCCCTGTCGGTGAACGACTACGAGATCCTGGTCAATCTCTCGGAGAGCCCCGACCACCGAATGCGGATGAGCGACCTGGCCGACGCGACCATCCAGTCGCGCAGCCGACTGTCGCACCAGATCTCCCGTATGGAGGCCAAGGGACTCGTCGTCAGGGAGGACTGCCACGACGACCGGCGCGGCACGTTCGCGGTGCTGACGAGCGAGGGCTGGGCCACGATCGAGCGGGTCGCGCCTGATCACGTGACCAGTGTCCGGGAGCACTTCGTCGACCGGCTCACCGACGACCAGCTGGACGCGCTGGTGGCCGCCTACGAGCCGATCGTCGAGCATCTGAAGAAGCTACGCTGAACGGCCACGCCGACACCTAACCGATATGCCCGACGGCGCACGATCGTTCCGGGCGCTCGCTACGATCCGCTCATGCTTCGAAAGCTGCTGTTCGTCGTCGTCTTCGCGCTGGTGTCCGCCTGCTCATCGGGCGGCGGCGGAAGCGAGCTGCCCGCCGGGCCCGACCTGCTGAAGAAGTCCACCGAGGCCATGAAGGTGGTCAAGTCGGCCACCTTCTCCATCGCCACGGACGGCAAGCCCAAGGTGCCGGTGAAGAAGGCCGACGGCAGGCTGACGGCCGCCGGTGACGCCGACGGCACGATCACGATCGAGGTGCTGGGCAGCCTGCAGGAGATCACCTTCGCCCTGGTCGGCGACACCGTCCACTTCAAGGGCCCGACCGGCGGCTTCCAGAAGATGACCAGGAAGGACCTGGCGCAGCTCTACGACCCGTCGAAGATCCTCGACCCCTCCAAGGGACTCGCGCAGCTGCTCGGCACGGCCACCGACCCGCGTGTGGAGGCCGAGGAGAGCGGCGCCTACCGGGTGGCCGCCGCGTTCTCCGGTCAGGTCCTCGGCACGCTCATCCCCGGCGTCACGCAGGGCGTCAACGGCAAGCTCTGGGTGGACAAGGCCACCAGCCGGCTCACCAAGCTCGAACTGCCGCTGCAGGACGGCACGGTGACCGTGTCGCTCAGCGACTTCGACGCGCCGGTGACCATCACGCCACCCGCCGCCGGATGAGGCGCGCCCGCCGGGTCGCGCTCGGCGTCGGCGGCGCGGTGGTGCTGCTGGCCGCCCTCGACGCGTACGTGGTCGTGACCGTCCTGCTCGACATCGCCACCGACGTGGGCATCCCCACCAACCGCCTGGAGCGGGCAACACCGGTGGTAACCGGGTTCCTGCTCGGCTACATCGCCGCGATGCCGCTGCTCGGCCAGCTCTCCGACCGGTACGGCCGACGGCCCCTCATCCACGCCTGCCTGGCGGCGTTCGCGCTCGGCTCGGTCTTGACCGCGCTGGCGTCCGGAGAGGTGATGGTGGTGGCCGGCCGGACGATCCAGGGGATCGCGGGAGGCGCGCTGCTGCCGATCACGATGGCGCTCATCGGCGACCTGTGGCACGAGCACGAACGCCCGGTGGCACTCGGCGCGGTCGGCGCCGCGCAGGAGCTGGGCAGCGCGCTCGGTCCGCTGTACGGCGGGGTGCTGGCCCTGCTCCCGAGCACCACGGTGTTCGGGATCGAGCTGGGCGGCTGGCACGCCATCTTCTGGATCAACCTGCCGCTGGCGGCACTGGCCGCCGTGGCGGTCCACCTGACCGTCCCCCCGCCACAGGCGTCCTCCGAGCTTCCGGGTCAGGCGTCTTCCGGGCCTTCGGGGCAGGCGTCGGCCGGGCGTGTGGACGGGGTCGGCGGCGCGTTACTGGCATTGAGCCTCGCCTTTCTGGTGGTGGGCCTGTACAACCCGGATCCCGCCAGGACCGTGCTGCCGCCCTGGGGCCTGCCGGTGATCGCGGCCGGGGTCGTGGCCGGGGCGGCGTTCGTCTGGTGGGAGATCCGGTCGAAGGTCCGGCTGCTCGACCTGACGGGCACCCGCAAGGGACCGCTGCTGGCCACGCTGGGCGTGAGCTTCCTGGCCGGGGCCGCGCTGCTGATCACCATGGTGTTCGTCCAGTTCACGGCACAGACGCTGCTCGATCTGGAGACGTTGGACGCGGCGCTCGTGCTGGCCAGGTTCCTGATCGCGCTCCCGGTGGGCGCGCTGCTGGGCGGCCTGCTGGCCCGTCGGCTCGGCGACCGCGTGGTGGCGGTGGCGGGCCTGATCGTGGCCTCGGGCGGATACGGCGTGATGAGCCGCTGGCCGCTCGACCTGGCGAACGCCGGCCTGATGGTGGACCTCTCCCTGGTCGTGGCCGGGCTGGGCCTGGGGCTGGTCATCGCCCCCGTGTCGGCGGCGGTCCTCCGGGTGACGCCTGCCACGCAGCACGGGGTGGCCTCGGCGGCGGTGGTGGTGGCCAGGATGATGGGCATGCTGATCGGCATCGCGGGGGTGTCGGCTTGGGGGTTCCACCGATTCCAGTCACTGACCGCGGGCCTGGACACGCCGCTGCCGGTGGGGGTGGAACCGGCCGTGTACGCGAAGCAGCTGAGTGAGTACCTCGCGAAGGTGGATGCGGCGCTACATCTGGAGTACACGGAGATGTTCTTCGTCACGGCGCTGATCTGCCTTTTGGGCGCGGTGGTCGCCGCCTTCCTGCCCCGAGCCCGATGAATCCCTCCTTTCCCAAATCAGCCCCGAAGACCCACCTGCCCTTCGGGGCTGACCATGAGGAGGCCGTCGAACCATACGGAAGCCATGGCCGACCATGCGCACGTCACGGCGCCCGGCCCCGCCCACCGGAGGAGCGTGCCCCTGGAGGGGGCCCGGCCACGTATGGCGGGTGGGGCTCACCGGGCTTGCCGTAAAATATGGTGCTTTTCTACGGAGAGAGCTGAGTGCGGTCTACGGAGAGAGGCGATTCAGGTCGCGGGGGAACAACGCGGCTTGGCGGATGTTCGCGGCGCCGACCAGGCGCGCGGTCCAACGCTCGAGCCCCAGCGCGAACCCCCCGTGCGGCGGCATGCCATGCGCGAACGCCTGCACATACCCCTCATACGGCCCGACATCCTCACCACGCGCGGCGAGCGCGTCGAGGTAGTCCTGGTGCCTGTGCAGCCGCTGCCCGCCCGTCACCAGCTCCAACCCCCGGAAGAGCAGGTCGAACCCGTTCGAGTACCCCTCACGCAGCGGGTCCGGATGGGTGTAGAACGGCCGCTTGGCCATCGGATACCCCGTGACGAACAGGAACTCCGACCCGTGCTCCCGCACCGCCCACTCCGACAGCCACCGCTCCTGGTTCGGTGACAGGTCCGGCTCGAACTCGTTCGTGAGCCGCTGCGCCTCGGTGAAGTGGATCGCCGGGATCTCGGCGGGCACCTCCGGCAGCGTCACGTCGAGCAGGTCGACCGCGGGCTGCCCCCGTACCGCCTCCACCATGCCCGCCACCGCCTCGCGCAGCACCGCCATCACGTCGCGGTGGTCGCGCACGAAGCCCAGCTCGGCGTCCAGGCTGGTGTACTGGGCCAGGTGGCGGACCGTGTCGTGCGGCTCGGCCCGGAAGACCGGCCCCACCTCGTAGACCCGCTCGAACACGCCGACCATCGCCTGCTTGTAGAACTGCGGTGACTGCGCCAGGTAGGCGGGGCGGCCGAAGTAGTCGATGCCGAAGACGTTCGCGCCCGATTCGGTGGCCGAGGCGACGATCTTGGGCGTGTGGATCTCGGTGAACCCCAGCCGGTCCAGCGTCCGGCGGAACCCGGCCACACTCGCCGCCGAGATCTCCAGCGGCGCCCTGAGCCGCGGATGGCGCAGCGCGACCGGCGCGTGGTCGAGGATCGTGGGCAGCGCGGCGGGCACGACCGGCCGGTAGAGGTCGAACGGCGGCGCCTCGGTGGGCTCGGCCAGTACCTCGATCTCCGCCTCGGTGAGCTCGGCGCCGCCCGGCGCCTGCGGGTTCACGGTCACGACGCCCGTCACCCGGACGACCGTCTCCTCCCCCGGAACCGCGCCGGGCTGCTCACCCGGGGCCACGCCGGCCGCCACCACCTGGGCGAGCCCGCTGCGGTCCCTGACTACCAGGAAGGACACGGATTTCAGCCGCCGGCGGCGATGTACCCAACCGGCGATCGTCACTCGTTGTCCGGCGTGCTCAGCGAGCTCCGCCGACAGGACACGAGAGATCATCACAGCTCCTCACGAGTTGCATGATCCCTTGGGAGTGCGGGGGAGAAGGGAACTCCCGGTGCCACCGCACTTTCGCCGCCCACGAAAGGGCGGCCTCCACGACCCGATGACGGGGGTCAGACCGGCGAGGCATTTCCTCCCCGCACTCGGGAGTGTCTTCGCCGAAGTGGCGCGAGGCCGCCTTCACAGCTGCCGGCGGCTCTCTCAGCCCGCGCGGGCCTTCGGTTACTCGTCTCCGTCTACGTGTTGCCGGAGAGCGTAGCCAGCGCCGGCGGACGTCGGCAACCTGATTAGGACCCGTCCACACAGGCGCGCCTACATCCAGAACGCCCAATAGTGCTTGGTCGCGTCAAGCAGTACGGCGGCTACGGCTCCGAGAATGGCGCCGTACAACATGTAGCGACGTCGAGTACCTTGGCCTCGCTTCTCGACACGTTGAGCCACGGCGTCGACCTGCCTGGCGAGGAGAACGTCGAAGGCGTCGGTCTCTTCTTTACGTCGCGCCGCAATTTCACGGCTCGAATCGGCTTCACGCCTGTTGGCTTCCGCTTCGGCCGCAAGCCTTCGGGCAACGGCCGCACGGGCTTTCATCGCGGCCTCAAGCTCAGCCAGTTCGTCGAAGGTGCCTTCCAAGCGGCGGGCCAGATCTGCGAACTGGATCTCGAGACTTTCGTCATCGGCATCGCCCAGAGCGTCACCATGCCGCGGGTTCGATCGCGTAATGAGTCTCTCGAGGTGTGCCATCGCCACCATGACCCCACGGAGACCCTCATGACCACCGCAGCACAGGACCCCTCGACCAGAGCCAAGGGGGTTTCGGGAGGCTGACGCGCGTACACGCGGCCGGGACAGCGGCGTCCGACGACCACAGGGGGCGGATAGGGGTTATCCGGCCACCGGTTGCCGAGGACACTCGGGGCAACCCGTCCCCCGGAGGAGGCCGACATGCGCAGAGCCCTGGTCGGATGCGCCGTCGCGCAGATCGTCGTGGTGATCCTGCAGTTCTACCTGGCCACGTTCGGCGCGTTCCAGATGCCGCGGCCCACGGGCACGGATCCCGCGGCGATCGGCCTGCACGCCGCGAACGGCCTGTTCGTCATCCCGGCCGTCTCCCTCGTGGCCACCGTCGTCGCGGCGCTGGCGAAGGTGCCCGGCAAGCTGATCGCGCTGTGCGCCGCTCCCCTGGTGCTCAGCGCGGTCCAGATGCTCGTCGTCTTCCCGCTGGCCGGGCTCGCGGGCGCGACGACGGACGACACACCGCTGGCCAGCCTGTTCGTGTACGGTCTGCACGCCGTCGTGGGGCTGGGCCAGCTCTGGGCGGTGATCGCCGCCTACCGTGCCGTACGCAGGCACACCAAGGCACCCGTGGAGGAACACCAGCCCCAGCCGGTCTGACCGAACCCACGCCCAGGCCCGGCCCAAAGAGAGCCGAACCGTGACCTGAGCCCGAACCCCAGACCGTGACCTGAGCCCGAACCGCCGAACCGTGACCTGGGCCGGAACCCCGGACGGCGACCTGGATCGGAGAGCCGCACGGGGCCGCCCTGGGCCGGGGCTACTTCTTGGCGGGCTGGCCGCCGCTCTTCCGCTTCTCCCGGATCTTCATCGACACGTCGATCGGCGACCCGGCGAAGCCGAACTCCTCGCGGATCCGGCGCTCGATGAAGCGCCGGTAGGTGTCCTCCAGCCAGCCCGAGGTGAACAGCACGAACTTGGGCGGCTCCACCGACGCCTGCGTGGCGAAGAGGATCTTCGGTTGCTTGCCACCCCGCACCGGCGGCGGCGTCTGGTGCACCAGCTCGGTCAGGAACGCGTTGAGCCTGGCCGTCGGCACCCGCGTCGACCACGACCCGAGCGCCTTCTCCAGCGCCGGGACGAGCCGGTCCATGTGGCGTCCGGTCTTGGCGGAGATGTTGACCCGCAGCGCCCACGGAGTGCGGACGAGCTGCCGGTCGATCTCCCTCTCCAGGTAGTAGCGGCGGTCCTCGTCGACCAGATCCCACTTGTTGAACGCGACGACCATCGCCCGGCCCGACTCGATCACCAGGCCGATGATCCGCAGGTCCTGCTCGGTGAGCACCTCACTGGCGTCGATGAGGACGATCGCCACCTCGGAGCGTTCGAGGGCGGCTCGGGTGCGCATGGCGGCGTAGAAGTCGGCGCCCTGCAGCTCGCGGTCGCGCCGCCTGATGCCGGCGGTGTCGACGAAGCGCCAGGTCTTGCCGCCCAGCTCGATCAGCTCGTCGACCGGGTCGCGGGTGGTGCCCGCCATCGGGTCGACCAGCACCCGCTCCTCCCCCGCCAGCTTGTTGAGCAGCGAGGACTTACCGACGTTGGGTTTGCCGAGCAGCGCCACCCGGTAGGGGCCGCGCTCGGCGTCGAACCGCAGCTCCGGCGTCTCCGGCAGCGCGTCGAGGATCACGTCGAGCAGGTCGCCGCTGGAGCGGCCGTGCAGGGCCGAGACCGGCTGCGGCTCGCCGAGGCCGAGCGCCCAGAGCGCGGCGGCCTCCAGCTCCACCTGCTGGTTGTCGACCTTGTTGGCGGCCAGGATGACCGGCTTGCCCGACTGGCGGAGCACCGAGCCGACCGTCTCGTCGGCGTCGGTCGCGCCCACGGTGGCGTCGACGACGAACACGATCACGTCGGCCAGCTCGACCGCGACCCGCGCCTGGTCGGCGATGCGCAGGTTCATCCCGGTGGCCTCGGGGTCCCAGCCGCCGGTGTCGACGACCGTGAAGCGGCGCCCGCGCCAGTTGGCGTCGTAGGTGACGCGGTCACGGGTGACGCCCGGCACGTCTTCGACGACCGCCTCACGGCGGCCGATGATGCGGTTGACCAGCGTGGACTTGCCTACGTTCGGGCGACCGACGATGGCCACGACCGGCACCGGGCCGCTGTCGGCGACGTCGTCGGATACTGCGAGATCGTCGAGTTCAGCCTCGACCCAATCCCCCGTTGACACGATTTTTCATCCTTTGTGAGTACCGCACCCTTGTCAGGTGCGCTCCTTGATCAGACTCAGCACCTCGCCGATGACCTCTTCGAGGGTCAGCGGCGTGGTGTCGAGCTCGACGGCGCCATCCGCCATCGAGAGTGGATCCGTCTTGCGAGTGGAGTCGAGGGTGTCACGCTTGGCCATCGCGGCCTGCTGCGCCTCCACCGTGGTGCCGCTCAGCTCCGCCGTACGGCGCAGTGCACGGGCCTCGGCGCTGGCCGTCAGATAGACCTTGACGGTCGCGTCGGGGGCGACCACGCTGCCGATGTCGCGGCCCTCGACCACGATGTCACCGGCGCCGATGATCTCCCGCTGCAGGTGCACGAGACGCGCGCGCACCTCGGGCACCGCCGCGACGACGGAGACCGCCCCGGTGACCTCGGCCTCCCGGATCGGCCCGGCCACGTCGACACCGCCGACGTGGATGGACGGGCCGTCGGGGTCGGCGCCGCAGACGATCTCGGGCTCGCCCGCGCGGGCCGCGACAGCGGTGGGATCGGCCAGGTCGACGCCCTGCTGGAGCATCCACCAGGTCATCGCCCGGTACATCGCCCCGGTGTCCAGGTAGCGCAGCCCGAGTGCGCGGGCGACTCCACGCGACACGCTCGACTTGCCCGACCCCGCGGGACCGTCCATGGCGACGACCAGACCGGTCACGGCCTCTCCCTCTTCACGTTTCCCCACCACACGTTTTCTCCAACCTGAAGAGGCTACCGCCTCGCAGGCATGCCCTACGCCCAGCTGGACAATCCGGCGTCCGCCGCGACCCCCTACCGGACCCCAGTCCCCATACCGCGCTCGACCATCCGCCGACCACGGTCCCCATACCGCGCACACTTGGCCGGATACCGTTCCAACGCGGTCGATCAGGCGCTCGCCAAGCCCTGACACACGCCACCCGCCATCACTTGAGGCCGGCCGTCAGCCGGAACAGGCCGACCGGCACCAGCCCGTGCTTAAGCAAGCGGTAGGTGGGCATCGGGCTACCGCTCACCGTCTCCTTGTAGACGATGGCCCAGCGCCCCTTCAGGTACGCCCTGCGCGGCGTGTCGTCGGGGTGGGTGAACTGGATGACCGCGTCCCGGCGCCCCAAGCTGAGGGGCTGATGAACGTACCCGAACCGGAACGCCTTCACCGTACGGCCGCGCAGCCCGTCGGCGAGCGCGTCGGCCGCGTGCAGGCCCGTCGGGATGCCGCCCTGGCAGGTCCCGTGCATGACGCCGTACGGCTGGCGCACCGCGGCGGCGTCGCCCACGGCGTAGACGTCCGGGTGCGACACCGAGCGGAGCGCGGCGTCGACCACGATCCGGCCCCGCCCGTCCACCGTCAGCCCCGCCTCGGTGGCCAGGGGCAGGCCCTTGGTGCCGGCGGTCCAGAGTGTCGCGTCGGAGGGGATCAGCTCGCCCCCGGCCAGCTCGACGGCGTCCGGCAGCACCTTGGTGACCTCGGCACCGTCGCGTACCTGGATGCCGAGCCGATCCATCGCCCGCTCGACGTAGGCGCGGGCCTTCTCACCCATCATCGAGCCCGGACGGCCCCGGCTGAGCAGGACGACGCGCAGGCCGGGGTGCGCTTCGGCGAGCTCGGTGGCCGACTCGACGCCGGTCAGGCCGCCGCCGGCCACGACGACCGTCCCCCGGTCGAGCTCACTGAGCCGTCGCGCGAGTCGTACGGCCTGGTCGTGGTCGTCGTAGACGTAGGCGTGCTCGGCCACGCCGGGGGTCGAGGCGTCGGCGACGGTGCCGAGTGCGTAGATCAGCTTGTCGTACGCGATCACGCGCCGGGTGTCTGCTCCCTCGCCGTTGACGGTGACCTCGTGCCGTTCGGGGTCGAGGGCGCTCACGCGGCCCAGGACGAGGTCGATGCCCGTGCCGGCGATGATGTCGGCGATCGCGTGGTCCCGCAGCCGTTCGCCCGCGGCGGTCTGGTGCAGCCGCAGCCGCTCCGTGAACCGTGGTGAGGCGCTGACCAGCGTCACCTTGCCGCCGTGTCGGCGCGTCCGGGTGGCGGCCCTGATCGCGGCCGCGATGCCTGTGTAGCCGGCGCCCAGAATCAGAATGTTCGTCATGTCCCTGGCTCCTTGCGAACTCCGGTGGGATTCCGCACTGAAGACGGAGCGAGCCGCCAGGGATGTGACTTGAAGCGCTCCCCACGACTAAAGTCGGGGGATTTCAGCCAGTTCCGGCTCCGTCTGTGCGGTGGGCTGGGCTGCTGTTGCTTGACGGTTGGCCTTCCGGCCCACGCGGTTGCGTGGTTTGCGCGCCCCAACCCGCACACCCGGTCTGGGTCGTGCGTGCTCCGCCCTTCCGGCGGTGAGGATGTTCTTGGCAGCGTTCACATCAGCGTGCTCGGCGTGTCCGCAAGACGTGCACCGGAAGACCGCTTGGCTCTCGCGGGATTTCCGATCCACCGCCTTGCACACGTTGCACCTCTGACTCGTGTACGCCGGATTGACAGTGATCACGTAAGTGCCCGTATACCGGGCCTTCGATCTGCTGGCCAGTTCGATCCGATGCCAGCCTTTGTCCAGGATGGACCGGTTCAGGCCGGACTTGCCCGCGGCCCCGTTAGGCAGGAACGCGCCCGGCTGGGCGAGGTCGGGCCGGGGTTCGACCCCGGCGGTCATGTTCTTGATCGCCAGGGCCTCGAACACCACCAGCTCGAAGCTCGTGGCCAGCGTGTGGGCAGTCTTGGCGGCGAAGTCTTGGCGGCGACGCCGGATCTTGCGGGCCAGACCGGCGATCCGCGCTGCCGCACGCTTGCGCCGCTGACTGCCCTTGGTGGTGCGGGCCAGATCCCGCTGCAGCTTCTTGGCGTGCTCGACCTCCCGATCCCGGGCGAACACCTGGTGGTGGAAGGCTCCGTCCGAGCGGGTCACGACATTGACCACACCCCGGTCGATGCCGACCCCGGTGCCTGGGGCCGCGTGCCGCTCAGGCGGGCAGATCGCGTCGTCGATGAGGAAGCTGATGTACCAATGCCCGCCGTCCCGGGACACGGTGGCATTCTTGACCGTGCCGCTGAGGGGCCGGGTGATCCGGAAGCGGACCCAGCCGAGCTTGGGCAGTTTGGCCCGCGCCCAGCGCCGGTTCAACCGCTCCACCGCGATCTTGCCGCCCTCGGGGAACCGGAAACTCGGCGCGTTTCTTACCCTCGACTTCCAGCGGACCTTCCATGTTCCGTGCCTGGCACATGCCTGATCCAGGTCGATGAGCGTCTGCTGCAGGCAGTGGCCGGGCACCTCGGCCAGCCACGCGAACTCCGGCTCGTTCTTGGCCTCCACCAGTTGGCGGGCCTGTTCGTGGTAGTTGATGAACGCCCCGCGCCGTCGGTAGGTGCGCCGCTGTTCCAGGGCGGTGTTCCACACCGACCGGCAGGCCCCGCCGACCTGTTCGGCGAATCCAGCCTGCTCAGATGTGAAGTCCAGGCGGTATCTACGTCCGGTCAGCACGATGCCTCACCGGTTCTGGTTCTCGACGTACCGCTTGACGACCTCCAGGGGCGCCCCACCGACAGTGGCCACGAAATAAGAGTGAGTCCACAGCGTCGGCAGCTTCGACTTCAAGCTCGGGAACTCCCGGCGCAGGACACCAGACGAGCGGCCTTTGATCGCCTTGACCAGCTTGTGGATCCCGAACTGCGGGTCCACCTCGACCAGCAGGCGCACGTGGTCGGGCATGACCTCGACGGCCACCAGCCACGCCCCCTTCTCCTCGATCACCTCGCCGAAGAGCTGCCTGAGCCGTTCATCAACGCGGCCGTTCAGTACCCGCCTGCGGTACTTGAAGCACCACACCACAAGGAAGGCGCACTGGAAGACGATGTTGCTGTTCGTGCGCAGAGCCACGGCCACTCGGGCCCAACATACGGTAGGAGCCTGTCTACCGCTCAAAGATTCGACAGAAGGGCTCACCCCCCATGGCCAAAGCCAGGGATCCGCGCCCTAGATCTTTCGATAGACGCCGTCCTTCCGCGCCCCCGAAGCCGGTGCCCTACCCCAAGGACCCCCGCCACAACGGACCGCCTAGCCCCTCGAAGGGGGTATCTCTCCGAAAGGGCCACCAGCCACCACGAACCGTCACAGAGAGCGCGACGGTCGCGTGACGAACCCCCTGGGAAACCCTTGCGGTCACCGCCTTACGGGACCTGCCAGCCCCGCTCGTGCAGCGCCTTGGTGAGGACGGCCGCCGCGTCCGGCTGCACGGAGACCTCGGCGATGCCCAGAGGCAGGCCGGGAGCGTGCTCCAGGCGTACGTCCTCGACGTTGACCCCGACCTCGTCGCAGATCTGGAAGAGCCTGGCCAGCTGACCGGGACGGTCGCCGACGACGACCTGGACCACCACGTACGCCGGCGCGGGGCCCCCGTGCTTGCCCGGGATGCGGCCGTGACCGGCCACGCCGCGCTTGAGCAGCTGGGTGATCTCCTGCGTGACCGTGCCGTCGCCGTCGGCCAGCGCGCGGAGCGCCGTAGCGGCCTCGGCCAGGTCGCGGGAGATGGCCTCCAGCACCTCGGCCACCGGCGTCGCGTTGCCCGACAGGATGCCGAGCCAGAGGCCCGGGTCGCTGCCCGCGATCCTGGTGACGTCGCGTACGCCCTGCCCGGCCAGGCCGAGCGCGATGTCGGACGCGTCCGCCAGCCGGGCCGCGACAGCCGAAGCGGTGACGTGGGGCGCGTGGGAGACGACGGCCACGGCCTGGTCGTGCTCGGCCGCGTCCACTTCGATGGGGTTGCCGCCGCAGAGCTCCACCAGCCGCAGCACGGCCGCCCTGGCCTCCGGCGTGGTGTCGGGGGTGGGGCACAGCGCCCACGGGCGGCCCAGGAACAGCTCGGCCCTGGCGGCTCCGGGGCCCGACTTCTCGCGTCCGGCCAGAGGGTGGGAGGCGACGTAGGTGGACATGTCACAGCCCAGCTGGGCGGCCCGCTCGATGGGCTCCACCTTCACGCTGGCCACGTCAGTGTAGAACGTGGCCGTGCCCTTGCGCTGCAGCGCCAGCAGCTCACCGGCGACGTGCGCGGGCGGCACCGCGAGCACCGCGAGATCGATCGTCTCGCCGGACTCACCCGAGGCCGAAGCGGCTTCCGGCTGCCACTCCTCGCCCGCGCCGAGCTCCCGGGCCAGCCGTACCGCTCCCTGGTCGTGGTCGGCGAGCAGCACGCGTAGCCCGCGCTCGCGCAGCGCCAGCGCTATGGAGGTGCCGATGAGACCGGTGCCGACTACCAGCACGGTGCGGAGTTCGGAGGCCATGTAGATGTCCTGATTTATCTGGCGTCGGAGTAGCTCGGTCGGGTGGCAGGAAAGCGGATGAGCCGGTCGTTACTGGGCGATGTCCTGGCGGAGCGCGACGGCGCCGCGCAAATAGACGTGCTGGATGTCGGAGCGCGGCCGGTCCGTCTCCACGTGGGCCATGAGGCGTACGACCCTGGGCAGCGCGCCCGGCACGTCGATCTCGGTGCAGCAGATCAGCGGCACGTCGTGGAAGCCCAGCTTCCGCGCCGCCAGCGCCGGGAACTCCGCCGTCAGATCGGGAGACGCCGTGAACAGCACGCTGATCACATCGTCGGTGGTCAGCTTATTGCGCCCCATCATCTCGCTGACCAGCTCGGTGGTCGCCTCGATGATCGCCCCACGGTCGTTGGCGTCCACCTGGATCGCCCCGCGGATCGCCCGCACCATGTGATTACACCCCTCTATAGCGGTGAAGCCCGTGCGGAGGTTCGCACGGGCTCCTGCGTTCCCGCCAGATTACAGCTTCGGCGTCACAGCTTCACAGCGGCGTAAAGCTCGCCGACCTCCTTCAGGGACAGCGCCCTGACGGTGCCCGCCTTGGTGCGGCCCAGCTTGACCGGCCCGAACTCGATCCTGGCCAGGTCGATGACGCGATGACCCGCCTCTTCGAGCAGCCGCCGGACGATGTGATTGCGGCCTTCGTGCAGAACGACCTCTACCAGCGCCTGCTGGCCGTGCTCCTGCACGATCGAGAAGGAGTCGATCTTCGCGAGGCCGTCTTCCAGCTCGATGCCCTGCTTGAGCCGACGGCTCAGATCACGCGGGATCGGACCCGGAACCTTCGCCCAGTACTTCTTCTGCACCCCATAACTCGGGTGAGTCAGCCGGTTGGCCAGCTCGCCGTCGTTGGTGAGCAGCAGCAGCCCCTCGGTCTCGGTGTCGAGCCTGCCCACGTGGAACAGCCTCGGCGCGAGCTCCTCCACATAGTCGGCCAGGCACGGCCGGCCCTGCGGGTCGTCCATGGTGGACACGACGCCGATGGGCTTGTTCAGGGCGTAGTAGACCAGGTCGGGGGCGGTCGGGATGCGCTTGCCGTCCACATGGATGACCTGCGCCGCCGGGTCCACCTTGGCTCCGAACCTCCGTACGACCTGCCCATTCACGGTGACGCGGCCTTCGCCGATCATCTCCTCGCAGGCGCGACGGCTGGCCACACCCGCCTGGGCGAGCACCTTCTGCAGCCGTACGCCGCCAGGCACCTCGGTGGTGTCGCGCTCGTCGGTGTAGCCGGCGGGGAAGAAGTTGCGGTCCCGCATGGGCTGGCGAGCGGTCTTGAACCGGTCGCGCGGCGCACCGGTGGCCGCCCCGTCCCGTCCGCCGGACGTACGCCCGCCGCCGATGGTCTGAACATCGTCGCGCCTGGGGGTACGGGTCGGGCGGCCGGCGTCGCGGCGCGAGCCGGCGTCGTCACGCCGCCCGAAGCGGGCACGGGTTGACTCGCCGCGGCCGTTGCCGGTCCGCGGGGACTCTCCGCGGCTGTAGCCGCTCCTCGGGGACTCGGTACGGGAACCGCCATCCCTGCGGCCACCACGGTCGGCCCGGAAGCCGCCACGGTCCTCCGTGCGCTCGGGACGCGATCCGCCCCGATCGTCACGACGGTCACTCTGGTAACCGCCCCGGTCGTCCCGCCTCTCGGGCCGGAAACCGCCACGGTCGTCACGACGGTCGGAACGGAAGCCACCTCGGTCGTCACTTCGGGCGCCCTGGAAACCGCCACGGTCGTCACGACGCTCGGGCCGGAAGCCGCCGCGGTCGTCACGACGCTCGGAGCGGAAGCCACCCCGATCGTCACTGCGGTCGGAACGGAAACCGCCACGGTCGTCGCGGCGCTGGGGGCGGTAGCCGTCACGGCCGTCACCCTCCCGAGAGCCGGAGCCGCCACGGTCGGAGCGGTATCCGCCGCGCTCGCCCCCGGAGGACGAGCCGTAGCCACCGCGCTCGCCACGGGACGACCCGCCGTAGCCACGGTCGCCGCGCGACTGCGCGCCATATCCGCCGCGGTCGCCACCACGCGATGGTGAAGAGCCGCCGCGGGACTGCGAGTAGCCGCCCCGGTCGCCACGGGACTGCGAGTAGCCGCCGCGGTCGCTGCCGGGCGCCGGGCGGTCGTCGTCGCGGGAGGGGGAGCGGTCGTCGCGGTACGTACGCTCGCGGGACGAACGGTCGTCACGGGAGGAGCGGTCGTAGCCGCCACGGTCGCCCGTTGAGCTGGAACGGTTGTAGCCGCCCCGGTCGCCCGTCGAGCCGGAGCGGTCGCGGGAGTCGCCGGAGGCGGGCCTGCCGTACCGGGCGCGGGAACCGCCACGGTCGGCGCGGAGCGAGTCGCGGCCGGAGCCCAGCTCGCTTCCGGAGTCGCGGCTGTAGCCGCGGTCACTGTCGTCGCGGCGCGCTCCGCCGCGGTCACTGTCATCGCGGCGGGGTCCGCCGCGGGAATCGTCTCGGTGGGAACCGCCACGGAACCCCTCACGGCGGGAGTCGCCGCGCGAGTCGTCCGAGCGGAAGGCGGGACGGCCGCCACGGCTCGCGCCGCCGGTGCGTCCACGACCGCGTCCATCACCGGACGGGGTGCTGCGCCTGTTGATCACTTTGTATTCTCCTCGAGGTTTTCCACGTCGTCGGGGAGGAAGGGCGCGAGCTCGGGGAGCTCACCGATGTCCTTCAGTCCCAGGCGTTCAAGGAAGTATGAACTTGTCCGGTAGAGCACTGCCTGGCTCTCCGGGTCGGTGCCGGCCTCTTCGACCAGGCCCCTGGCGACGAGCGTCCGCATGACGCCGTCGCTGTTGACGCCGCGGACCGCGGCGACTCGTGCTCGGCTCACCGGTTGCCGGTAGGCGACGACCGCGAGGGTTTCCAGCGCGGCCTGGGTGAGCCGGGTCTGCTGGCCGTCGCGGACGAACCGCTCGACCAGCGCGGCGCAGTCGGCTCGCGTGTAGAACCGCCAACCGCCTGCCACTTCTCTCAGATCGAAACCCCGTCCGGCTTGGGTGTATTCCGCGGCCAAGGCCCGGAGTGCGGTGCTCACCTCGTGGGTGGGCCGTTCGAGCACCTGCGCCAGGGTCACTTCGGGGACGGGCTCGTCCACGACCATCAGGATCGCTTCAAGCGCCGCCCCGAGCGTCGGGCCGCCGCCTTGGGGGTCGTTCTCGGCGGGTTCATCGGGTATGTCGTCCAGACCGGCCGGCTCGGACACCTCCGCACCGGTCGGTACGAGGGACGCGTCCCAGAGCTCATCGTCCACATCCGGCTCGTCCACATCCGGCTCGACGGACGGCCTCGGGAGCCGGTCGTCCGCATCCAGCTCAAGCGACGCGCTCCGAAGCCCATCGTCGACGTCCGACTCGGGAGACGACCCCTGGAGCCGGTCGTCCACCTCGGGCTCGGACAGCGCGACCTCCGCCTCGTCGACCGCAGGCGGGGCCTCTGGGCCGTCGTCCGTGCTCGCGGCAGCCAGCGACCCCGGGAGGGTCATCCAGGCGGGCAAGGGAGCGGGTTCGCGAGGCGGGGTGTCGTCCAAGCGGTCAGTCATCAGCCGTCTTCTCCGCGCTCTCCTCGTAGTCGTCCCCCACCGAGACGTCCCCCTCGTCCGTCCCGGTCCAGGTCACGTGCAGATCGCCCAGCGCTTCGACCTGTTCGAAGGTGACCGCGGACTCCCGGAAGAGCTCCAGCACCGCCAGGAAGCGGGCGATGACCTCGATGGTGCCGTCACAGTCGGCCACCAGGGCCCGGAAGGTGGCCCGCCGCATGCGGCGCAGGTGAGCAACCAGAATAGCGGCTTGCTCCCGCACGCTGGCCAGCGGTTGATAGATGTGCCCGACGCTGACCGTGGGCGGGAGCTTGGGGACGAAGGCGCGGGCGGCGATGCGGGCGAGGTCGTCGGGGCTGATGCCCAGGATGAGCTGCGGGAGGAGGTTGGCGAACTGCGGCTCCATGGGCGCGGTGCGCGGGAAGCGCAGCGCCTCTTCGGCCATGCGGCCGGAGAAGACCTTCGCCACCTCTTTGTACGCCTTGTACTGCAGGAGCCGGGCGAACAGCAGGTCGCGGGCCTCTAGCAGAGCCAGGTCCTCTTCGTCCTCGACCTCGCCCGAGGGCAGCAGCCGGGCCGCCTTGAGGTCGAGCAGGGTGGCCGCGACCAGCAGGAAGTGGCTGGTCACGTCGAGATCCCACTCGGGGCCACGAGCCCGGATGTAGGCGATGAACTCGTCGGTGACCTTGGAGAGCGAGATCTCGGTGATGTCGAGCTTGTGCTTGGAGATCAGGCCGAGGAGCAGGTCGAAGGGCCCCTCGAAGACGTCCAGGTGGACCCTGAACCCTTGTGGCTCTGTCTCCGTCACCTGGCCATTGTCGCAGGTGCCGGCCAGCGGGACAGCACCTCGCGGGCCAGCTCACGGTAAGCGTTGGCACCCAGGGACGACGGGTCGAAGGTGGTGATCGGCTCGCCGGCGACCGTGGCGTCGGGGAAGCGCACGGTGCGGTTGATCACGGTGTGGAAGACCTTGTCGCCGAACGCCTCGACGACGCGGGCGAGCACCTCGCGGCCGTGCAGGGTGCGGGCGTCGTACATGGTGGCGAGCAGGCCCTCGATCTCGAGGTCCTCGTTGAGCCGTTCCTGCACCTTGGTGATGGTGTCCATGAGCAGGGCCACGCCGCGCAGCGCGAAGAACTCGCACTCCAGCGGCACCATGACGCCCTGCGCGCAGGTCAGCGCGTTGATGGTGAGCAGGCCGAGCGACGGCTGGCAGTCGATGAGGCAGACGTCGTAGTGCGGCAGCAGCGGCTTGATCACGCGGCCGAGCACCTGCTCGCGGGCCACCTCGGTGACGAGCTGGACTTCGGCGGCGGACAGGTCGATGTTGCTGGGCAGCAGGTCGAGGCCCTCGACGCCGGTCTCCAGCAGCACGTCCTCGGCGGTGACGTTGCGCTCCATCAGCAGGTTGTAGACCGTGAGGTCGAGCTGGAGCGGGTTGATGCCGAGGCCGACGGACAGGGCGCCCTGCGGGTCGAAGTCGACGAGCAGCACTTTGAGGCCGTATTCGACGAGGGCGGCGCCCAGGTTGATGGTGGTGGTGGTCTTGCCGACCCCACCCTTCTGGTTGACCATCGCGACCACCCGCGCGGGCCCGTGGATCTCGGGCGCGACAGGTTCGGGGAACACCGGGCGGGGACGCCGGGTGGGGCCCAGATTCACGCCTACGGAAGGCGTGTTGGTCTTCGTGTCTCCCCAGGGGTTGTCGGGGGTCCCCGGGGCCGAACCGTTGGTCTTCACAGTCACCAGCTCGAACCTCCCTGACGATCCCGAACCGGACCGTCCGGACGGACACTATGGCGTCACCACTTAACGCGGCAAGGCGGCACGCCGAAGTGCCGCACGTCGCAAATGACTATAGATCACTGCCGGGCACGGGGATGCGCGGCGGCGTACACCTCGCGGAGTTTGTCGACGGTGACCAGGGTGTAGACCTGCGTGGTCGTCACCGAGGCGTGGCCGAGCAACTCCTGGACCACCCTAACGTCGGCTCCGCCGTCAAGGAGGTGGGTTGCGAAGGAATGACGGAGAACGTGCGGAGATATCCCGGCGAGTCCGGCCCGTTCGGCGGCGGCCTGGAGCACCTCCCAGGCACCCTGCCGGGTGAGCCGGCCGCCCCTGGCGTTGAGGAAGGCGGCGGGCGTGCCCCGGCCGTGGGCCACCAGACCGGGGCGGGCCCTGACGAGATAGGCGTCGAGCGCGGAACGGGCGTAGCGGCCCAGGGGCACGACGCGGGTACGGCTGCCCTTGCCGCGCAGCCGTACCTGCTCGGCTTCCAGGTCGTCCACGGCCAGGCCGACGGCTTCGGAGATGCGGGCGCCCGTGCCGTACAGGACTTCCAGGAGGGCGCGGTTGCGGAGGGTCAGCGGCGCGCCGTCGGGGCCGGAGGCGGCGATGAGCCGCTCGACCTCGTCGACGGTGATCGCCTTGGGCAGCCTGCGGAGCTGTCGCGGCGGTCGTACCTGGTGCGCCGGGTCGTGGGCCGTGACGCCCTCGCGCAGCGCGAAGCGGTGCAGGCCGCGGACGGCCGACACCGCCCGCGCGGCCGAGCTGGCCACGAGGGCGGGGTGGTCGCAGTCGCCTTCCCGCAGCGCGGCGAGGAAGTCGAGGACGTCGGCCTCGCCCACCTCGCCGAGCGACACGCGGCCGCGCGAGCGAAGGTGCTCGAAGTAACGGTCAAGGTCACGGCGGTAGGACGCCAGTGTGTTGGCAGCCAGGCCCCGCTCCACCGTGAGGTGGGCGAGGTAGCTGGAGAGCACCGCCTCCACGAACTGGTCCTTCCGTCACGCCTCCTTGGCGTCGGCGGGGCGCAACAGGGCGAATCCCTCGACCGAAGCCGCATATGCGGCGAGGATACCGGCCACGGTCGGGGAATTGTGGATCATTCCCATGAGCGCCCTTTCGACCGCGTCGGGTAGAGGCACCCATTCGACCGGCATGTCGATCTCTTCGTGCTCGTGGACGAAGCCGTTCTCCTCCGCGGGGATCTTCGACAGGCCGCGGGCCAGGAACACCCGGATCCGCTCGTTGGACATACCGGGCGAGGGGTAGAGATCGACCAGTGTGTGCCAGGTCTCGGCGCGGTACCCGGCCTCCTCGGCCAGCTCCCGCGCGGCGCCGGTGACCAGCGATTCTCCTTCCACGTCGCGCAGTCCGGCGGGCAGTTCCCAGAGCAGGCGGCGCGTCGGGTGACGGTACTGCCGGATGAGCAGGACCCGGTCCTGCTCGTCGAGCGCGAGGACCGCGACGGAGCCGGGGTGCACGGCGTAGTCGCGGTCGGCGACCGTGTCCCCCGGCATGCGGACCGTGTCGGTGACCACGTGGATCACCCGGCCCTCGAACCGGTCCTTGGATTCGACGACCTCCCACGCCTCGGGCGTGTCTTCCACCCTCACTTGGCCACCTTCGCGGTCACCCGGCTGTCGGCGTAGGCGAGCGCGGCGTTGATCAGCCCCTTGAACATCGGGTTGGCCCGCGTCGGCCGGGAGCGGAACTCGGGGTGGGCCTGGGTGCCGATGAAGAACGGGTGGGCCTCGACGGGCAGCTCGGTGTATTCGACCAGGCGGCCGTCGGGCGACAGCCCGGAGAACACCAGGCCGACCTTCTCCAGGCGTTCGCGGTAGGCGTTGGAGACCTCGTAGCGGTGCCGGTGGCGTTCGGCGACCTTGGCCTTCCCGCCGTACAGCTGCCTGGCCAGGGTGCCCTCGCCGAGCTTGGCGGTGTAGCTGCCCAGGCGCATGGTGCCGCCCATGTCGCGCTCGCCCGCGACGACGTCCTCCTGGTCGGCCATCGTGGAGATGACCGAATGCTTGGCGTCGGGGTCGAACTCGCTGGAATTGGCGTCTTCGAGCCCCGCCAGATTGCGCGCGGCCTCGATGACCATGCCCTGCATGCCGAGGCAGATGCCGAGCAGCGGGATCTTGCCCTCCCGGGCGTGGCGGATCGCGCCGATCTTGCCCTCGATGCCGCGCACGCCGAACCCGCCGGGGATCAGCACGCCGTCGACGCCGTCGAGCTCGCGCTCGGCGCCCTCGGGCGTCTCGCAGTCGTCGCTCTTGACCCAGCGGATGTTGACGCGGGCGTCATTGGCGAACCCGCCCGCCCGCAGCGCCTCGGTGACGGACAGATAGGCGTCGGGCAGGTCGATGTACTTGCCGACCAGGGCGATGGTGACCTCCTTGGCCGGGCGGTGCACCCGGCGCAGGAGCTCCTCCCACTCCTTCCAGTCCACGTCACGGAACGGCAGGCCGAGCCGCCGCACCACGTAGGCGTCGAGCCCCTCGGAGTGGAGCACCTTGGGGATGTCGTAGATCGAGGCCGCGTCCACGGCCGAGACCACCGCGTCCTCGTCCACGTCGCACATCAGGCTGATCTTCCGCTTGATCGCCGTCTGCACGGGCCGGTCGGAGCGCAGCACGATCGCGTCGGGCTGGATGCCGATGCTGCGCAGCGCGGCCACGCTGTGCTGCGTCGGCTTGGTCTTCAGCTCGCCGGAGGGGCCGATGTACGGCAGCAGCGAGACGTGCAGGAAGAAGACGTTGTCGCGCCCGACCTCATGCCTGATCTGGCGTACGGCCTCCAGGAACGGCAGCGACTCGATGTCGCCGACCGTGCCGCCCACTTCGGTGATGACCACGTCGACCTCAGGACCCGCCATGCCCCGGATGCGGTCCTTGATCTCGTTGGTGATGTGCGGGATGACCTGGACCGTGTCGCCCAGGTATTCGCCGCGCCGCTCCTTGGCGATGACATTGGAGTAGACCTGGCCGGTGGTGACGTTCGCCGAACCGTGCAGATCGGTGTCAAGGAACCGCTCGTAGTGGCCGACGTCGAGGTCGGTCTCGGATCCGTCGTCGGTGACGAAGACCTCGCCGTGCTGGAACGGGTTCATCGTCCCGGGGTCCACATTGAGGTAGGGGTCGAGCTTCTGCATGGTGACCCGGAGACCGCGTCCCTTGAGCAGACGGCCCAGGCTGGAGGCGGTGAGCCCCTTCCCTAGGCTGGAGGCGACACCGCCGGTGACGAATAGATGCTTGGTTTGCGATGCGCTGCGCAAAGGGGCTCCCGTGGGTCGATGTGTGGTCGAAGCGTCCACGGGCTCTCAGGATATCAAACAACGCCCCCGACATGCCCGAACGGCATGACCTAGCGGTAACTTTGGGCCCTATGTCATTAGTACGGCGGGCAACGGGCGCGCTGATTCACCGTGCCTACAAGGCGATCCGCGCGGCCGGGGCGATCACCCCGGCCAGTCCGGGCGGCACCAGATTCCGGCATCTGGGCGACGGTGTCAGCATCGCCTTCCCGCCGGGCGCGATCTTCGGCGAGCAGTGGATCGAGATCGGCGACCACACGCTGATCGGCGAGCGCGTGTCGCTGTCCTGCGGCATGGGCCCCGGCGTCGACCTGGGCCCGGACTCGATCCTGCGGATCGGCGGCGGCTGCTCGATCGGCCGGGGCTCGCACATCGTGGCCCACCAGTCGATCGACATCGGCGAGCACGTCTTCACCGGCCCGTACGTCTACATCACCGACCAGAACCACGTCTACGACGACCCGGAGACACCGATCGGCCGGCAGTGGCCGCGCAACAGTCCGGTCTCGATCGGCGCGGGCTCCTGGCTCGGGGCGGGCGCGATCATCCTGCCCGGCACCAGGATCGGTCGTCAGTGCGTGGTGGCGGGCGGCGCGGTCGTGCGCGGCGAGTTCCCCGACCACAGCGTGGTCGCGGGCGTGCCCGCCAAGCTGGTACGCAGCTACGAGCCCGCGCTGGGCTGGCACACTCCGGGCATCTCGCTGGCCATGGACCGGCAGGCCACCGCCTCCTGAGCTCGGCCGCTCAGGCGGTGATCCGCGCGCCCGCAGACGTTGATCCCGCCCCGCCCAAGCTGTAGACCGAACAACCTTCTGGCGGCTAGCGTCGGACCATGCGGACCGCCATTTGCGAACGTCTCGGCGTCGAGTTCCCGTTGTTCGCCTTCAGCCACTGCCGCGACGTGGTGGCCGCGGTCACCAACGCGGGCGGCTTCGGCGTCCTGGGCGCGGTCGCCTACACCCCCGACCAACTCGACACCGAGCTCACCTGGATCGACGAGCGGGTGGACGGCCGCCCGTACGGGGTCGACGTGCTGGTGCCCGGCAAGCTCGACGCGTCGGCGCTCGATCTCGACGCCCATTTGACCGACTTCATCCCGGAACGGCACCGCGACTTCGTCACGCACCTGCTGTCCAAGTACGGCGTGAACGCCCCGCCGCAGCCGGTGGCCGCCTCGACGGACGAGTTCGGCAGGCGGGTGACCGCGGCGGGCGCGACCGGGCTGATCGACGTGGCGCTCAAGCATCCGATCGGCCTGATCGCCAGCGCGCTCGGACCGCCGCCGCCGGAGATGGTGGCCAAGGCCAGGGCGGCGGGCGTGCCAGTGGCCGCGCTGGTCGGCACCGTCGAGCACGCCCACAGGCAGGTGGCGGCCGGCGCGGACCTGATCGTGGCCCAGGGCACCGAGGCCGGCGGGCACACCGGCGAGATCGCCACGATGGTGCTGGTGCCGCAGGTCGTGGACGCGGTCGCCCCGGTGCCCGTGCTGGCAGCGGGCGGCATCGCCTCGGGGCGGCAGATGGCGGCGGCGATGGCGCTCGGCGCCGAAGGCGTGTGGTGCGGATCGGTCTGGCTGACCACCGAGGAGGCGGAGACGGCGCCCTCGGTGAAGCGGAAGATGCTGGCCGCCTCCTCGCTCGACACGGTCAGGTCCAGGTCGCGTACCGGCAAGCCGGCCAGACAGCTCAAGTCGGCCTGGACCGAGGAGTGGGACTCCGGGCCGGAGAGCCCCGGCCCGCTCGGGATGCCGCTGCAGATGCTCGTGGCCGAGGCCGCGATGGCCCGCATCGGCACGGCCGCCGAGCGCGGCGAACCGGGGGCCGTGGAGTTGGCCAACTACTTCGTCGGGCAGGTCGTCGGCCAGCTCGACCAGGTCAAGCCCGCTCGCGAGGTGGTTTACGAGATGGTGAGCGAGTTCGCCGACGCGGTGGAGCGACTGTCCAGATTGACCGCTCTGTCGACGTGACCGAGCTGTCGGCGTGACCGGCTACGATGCGCGTGTGGTCGGGACACCCGAGGTCGAGCGCGGCACCGGTGTCCCCGCGCACGTGCAGATCGAGCGGTGGCTGCTGGAGTCCATCGGCAGCGGCGAGATGGAGCCCGGCGACCGGCTCCCGGGCGAGCGGGAGCTGTCGGCGCGCCTGGGCGTGAGCCGGATGACGCTCAGGCAGGCGCTGGCGACGCTGGAGCACGACGGCGTCCTGGTCAGGACGCCGGGCAGGTCGGGCGGCGCGTTCGTCGCCGATCCGCGCGTCGAGTGCGATCTGACGGGGCTGGCGGGGTTCACCGAGCAGATGCGGCGCGCCCACCTCCAGGCCGAGGCCAGAGTGCTGGTCGCCACGACCGTTCCCGCGCCCCGCTCCGTCGCCGCCGCCCTGGAGCTCACCGTGGGTGAGCCGGTGCACCACGTCGCCCGGGTACGCTCGGCCGGGCAGTCGCCGGTGGCCCTCGAGCGCTCCTTCTTCCCCGCGCTGCCCGGCTTCCTGGAGCAGGATCTCGGCGGGTCGCTCTACGCCCTGCTGGCCACCCGCTACGACCTGGAGCCGCGCACCGCCGTCGAGCATCTCGACCCGGTCATCGCCAGGTCCGACGAGGCCGCCGAGCTGGGCGTCGAGACGGGCACGCCGCTCATGCTGATCGAGCGCACCGCCTACGCGGCGGCCGGGGAGCCGGTGGAGTTCGCCCGCGACCTGTTCCGCTCCGACCGGGTGCGCATCTCGGTCCGCAGCGGCCTCAGCGCACCCTCGCCCTCGGTCGGCAGCGGCGTCAGCGCACCCGCCCGTGGTGGCCTCAGCGCACCCGCTCCCCCGCCGGGTCGAAGAGCGGATCCCTGACGACGGTCCCGGTCACCCAGGCGCCCTCCACCTCGACCTCGACCTTGACGCCCGGCCCCACGGGCAGATACGCGTAGGCGATCGGCGAGCCGACCGTGTAGCCGTGGCCGCCCGAGGTGATCCGGGCCACGACCTGGCCGTCCAGGCGCACCGGCTCGTTGCCGAGCGCGATCGCCCCCGGCTCCAGGGTCAGGCAGCGCAGCCGGCGCTCGGGGTCCGGGTCGAGCACGTCCTTGCCGAGGAAGTCCTTGTCGAGCTTGACGCAGAAGCCCAGCCCCGCCTCGTACGGCGTGGTCTCGGGCCCGATGTCGGCGCCCCAGACGCGGTAGCCCTTCTCCAGGCGCAGGCTGTCGATGGCCCGGTAGCCCCCGGCCCGCAGCCCGTACGGCTGCCCGGCCGCCCACAGCGCCTGCCAGAGCGCCAGGCCGTACTCGCTGGAGCAGTACAGCTCCCAGCCCAGCTCCCCCACGAACGTCACCCGTAGCGCCAGCACCGGCACGTCGCCCACGGTCAGCTCCCGCGCCGACATGAACGGGAAGCCGAGCGGGTCGGGCGTGAGCGTCCCGAGGATGTCGCGGGCGCGCGGCCCCCACAGGGCGAAGCAGGCGTACTGGCCGGTCACGTCGGCGATCCGCACGTCGGCGCCCCTGAGCGCGGCCTGCTTGCGCAGCCAGCCCAGGTCGTGCGAGCCGAACGCGGTGCCGGTCACGATGAGGAACTCGTCCTCGGCCCGCCTGGTGACGGTGAAGTCGCACTCGATGCCGCCGCGCCGGTTGAGCGCCTGTGTGTACGTCACCGCGCCCACCTGGCGGGCGACGCGGTTGTCGCAGACCCATTCGAGCAACTCGGCGGCGTCCGGCCCGGAGACCTCGATCTTGGCGAAGGAGCTCTCGTCGAACAGGCCCGCCGTCTCCCGCACGGCCCGGTGTTCGACCCTGATCGCGGGCGACCACAGCCGCCCGGCCCACCCCTGGGGCCGCTCGTCGCCACCACCATCCTGCTCGTTCGACCGGTAGTAGTTGACCCGCTCCCAGCCCGCCTTCTCGCCGAACTCGGCGCCGTGCGCGGCGTGCCAGCCGTACGCCGGAGAGACCTTGAGCGGGCGGCCCGCCGAGCGCTCGTGGCCGGGGTAGCGGATGTCGTAGTAGGTTTCGTAATTCTCGACCGCGCGGGCGAGGGTGTAGGACGGGGAGCGGTACTGGCGGCCGAAGCGGCGGATGTCCATGTGCCAGACGTCCATGGCGGGCTCGCCCTCGACGATCCACTCGGCCATCACCCTGCCGATGCCGCCGGCGCCCGCGATGCCGTGCGCGCAGAACCCGGCCGCCACGAAGAACCCGCCGACTTCGGTCTCGCCCAGGCAGAACTCGTTGTCGGGGGTGAACGCCTCCGGGCCGTTGATCATCTTGCGGATGCCGACGTCGGCCATGGCCGGGACCCGGATCCGCGAGTTCTCCGAGATTTCGGTGAACCGGTCCCAATCTTCGGCGAGCAGGCGGCCGTTGAAGTCGGCCGGGATGGCGTCGTACGAGGTCTCGTTCGCCGTCCAGGGGGCGCAGGTGCGCTCGTAGCCGCCCATGACCAGGCCCTGCACCTCCTGCCGGTAGTAGACGAGCAGGTCGGGGTCGCGCAGCGTCGGCAGGCCGGTGTGCTCGTGGAAGGCGTCGGTGACCACGTACTGGTGCGACATCGGCACGATCGGGATCCGCACCCCGGCCATCCGGCCGATCTCGGCGGCGAACATGCCGCCGCAGTTGACGACCACCTCGCAGTCGATGTCGCCCTGGTCGGTGCGTACGCGCGTGACCCGGCCGCGTTCGGTGTCGATGCCGAGCACGCGGGTCCTGGTCCTGACGCGGGCGCCGCCCTCGCGGGCCTTCGTGGCCAGCGCGTAGCAGAGCGCGGAGGGGTCGATCTGCCCGTCGGTGGGCAGGTACGCCGCGCCGACGACGCCCGAGGGGTCCATCAGCGGGAACAGCTCGACCGCCTCGGCGACGGAGATCTCCTCCAGCGGCAGGCCGAACGTGCGCGCCCAGCCGATCTGGCGGCGGATCTCGGCCATCCGCTCCGGCGTACCGGCCAGCTTGATGCCGCCACACTCCGTCCAGCCGGCGTCGAGCGTGCGGTAGAGCTCCACCGAGTACTGGTTCATCCTGGTCAGCGTGGGGTCGGCGCGCAGCTGGCCGACGAGCCCCGCGGAGTGGAAGGTCGAGCCGCTGGTCAGCTCGTCGCGGTCCAGCAGGAGGACGTCGCGTTCGCCGAGCTGGGTCAGGTGGTAGGCGACGGAGGCGCCGCCCACGCCGCCGCCGATGATCACGATGCGGGCCGAGTCGCTCATGCGGGCGAGGCTACACTAAAAGGTCTAGACCGTTTAGGGGCTGATGGCGCTAGCATCGACCATGACCGAGATCCTCGACCGCATCCCCCTGCTGTCCGGCGTGCCGCGTTCCGTCGAGGAGCTGCCCGGCGGCCTGACCAACCACAATTACAAGGTGACCGTTCCCGGCGGGGCCTACGTGGCGCGGGTGTCGGCCAGCGAGGGATCGCTGCTGGCGATCGACCGGGACGTCGAGCACTCCTGCTCGCTGGCCGCCGCGCGGATCGGGGTGGGGGCGCCGGTGCACGACTATCTGCCGGAGCTCGGGGTGCTGATCGTGGGCTTCCTGCCGGGCCGGACGTTCACGGAGGCCGATCTGCGCGATCCGGCGAACCTGCGGCGGCTGGCCGAGGTGTGCGGGCGACTGCACGCGGGGCCCCGGTTCGAGCGGGACTTCGACATGTTCGAGATTCAGCGGGGGTATCTGGAGATCGTCCAGAGCCGCGGATACCGCCTTCCGGCGAAATATCTCGACTTCATGCCCGAGGTTGAGCGGATCCGGAAATGTCTGGATATCCGGGATGTGGGGCGGGTGCCGTGTCACAACGATCTGCTGCCCGGCAACATCATCGACGACGGCGAGCGGCTCTGGCTGATCGACTACGAGTACGCCGGCAACAACGACCCCTGCTTCGAGCTCGGCAACATCTGGAGCGAGTCGGACCTGTCCCTGGACCTGCTGGACGAGCTCGTCGCCGCCTACTACGGCCGCCGCCTGCGCCACAAGATCGCGCGGGCGCGGCTGCTCGGGCTCATGTCCAAGTACGGCTGGACGCTGTGGGCCTCGATCCAGGACGGCGCCAACGAGAGTATCGACTTCGACTTCTGGTCGTGGGGCATGGAGAAGTACGAGCGGGCGGTGGCCGAGTTCACCGGATCCGATCTGCCCCGCCTCATGGACGAGGCGACCCGGGCAGACTAGAAACATGTTCGCCGCACTGACAGGGCTCGGACTGTCCACCGCCGCCGGCCTGAACGCCTACATCCCGCTCCTCGTGGTGGGCATCGTGGCCAACTTCACCGACCGGGTGAAGCTGCCCGACGGCTACTCGTGGCTGTCGAACTGGGGCGTGCTCGCCATCATCGCGGTGCTGCTGGTCGCGGAGATGGTGCTCGACAAGGTCCCGGCCGTCGACAGCATCAACGACGCCATTCAGACGGCCGTACGACCGGCGGCCGGCGGCGTGGTCTTCAGCGCCACGAACGCGGCGGCGGAGCTGGACCACTCGACCTGGATGACCGAGCACCCGTGGGCGGGCTGGCTGCTGGGCATCCTGGTAGCGCTGGCCGTACACGCGCTGAAGGCGACGGCCCGTCCGATGATCAACGTGGGGACGGGCGGCGTGGGCGCGCCCGTCGCCAGCACAGTGGAGGACGTCGGGTCGCTCGGTATGAGCCTGATCGCGGTGTTCCTGCCTGTGCTGGTCATCGTCGCGCTGCTGGCGCTGGCCCTGCTCGCCTGGTGGACGATCAGGAGAGTACGCCGCTACCGCGCCGCCCGCCGGGCCAGACGGACGTCAGGAAGCCCGTAGCGGCCAGGAGGCCCGCAACCAGCGGCACGGGACGGATCAGGAGGTCGGTAACCAGTGGCGCAGGACGGATCAAGAGGTCCGCAGCCAGCGGCGCAGGATGAGGAGGAACTCACCGGGGCGTTCCTCGTGCAGCCGGTGACTGGAGCCCTCCCAGCACACCACTTTCGAGGCCGGATGCTTGCAGAGCCCCGACTCCCAGGCCGCGCGTTCCGGGTCGGACCAGATCGACAGCACCGGGCACTCCCTGCGGGCCAGGTAGTCGTCGCTCGCCGGCCGCATCCCGACCGCGTCGGGCTCGGTGAACATGGCCTCGAACGCCTGGAGCAGCACGTGCGGCGCCATGCCGTACAACCGGCGCTTGTGCCAGCGCCTGATGACGGCCGGGGTGGCGGCGTTGGTGCACCACTCGTCGAGCCGCTCGGCGGCGGCGTGCGCGTGCGGACCGCGCAGCGCGGCGACCGTCTCCGGGAAGGTCCGCGCGACGTCCGCCGTGATGCCGTAGCCGGGATCGAGGGCGACCAGCTTGCGCACCTTGTCCGGATGCTCGACGGCCAGGATGGAGACGACCTGCCCGCCCATGGAGTGGCCGATCGCGATCACCTCGGGGATGGCGAGCCCGTCCAGCAGCGCGGCGAGGTCGGCGGCCATCTGGCGCGGCGTGTTGCCCTCGTCGGGCACCGAGGAGTAGCCGTGCCCGCGCAGGTCCACCGCGATCACCCGGTGCTTGCCGGCGAGCGCGTCGATGTGCCAGGACCACTGGTGGGAGTCCGTACCCCAGCCGTGGACGAGCAGCAGTGGCGGCCCGTCACCCTTGCCATCGTCGGTATAAAAGAGCCGAATGTCCTGCCCTAAATCGGCATAAGGCATCTTTTACTCCACCCGCTCCTTGATCGTGGCGCAGACCCGCTCCTCGGCCTCCTTGGCGACGGGCAGCATGGCGCCCAGCCCGAAGGACCCGTGGAACATCCCGGCATAACGCACGCTCTGCGTGTCCACCCCGGCCGCACGCAGGCGCTCCGCGTACGCCTCGCCCTCGTCCCGGAGCGGATCGTGCTCCGCCGTGATCACCAGGGCGGGCGGCAGCCCGCTCACGTCCGCGTTGATCGGCGAGCTGTACGGCTCGGCGCGCCTCGTGTGGTCGGGCTGGTAGCAGTCCCAGTACCACCGCATGTGCGCCGCAGTCAGGAAATATCCCTCAGCGTTCTCCGCGTGCGAGGGCGCGTCCTGGGCGGCGTCGGTGACGGGATAGACCAGCACCTGCAGCGCGATCGGCGGCCCGCCCTCGTCCCTGGCCTTCAGGCACGTCACGGTCGCCAGGTTCCCGCCTGCGCTGTCACCGGCGACCAGCAGCCTGCCGGGATCCGCGCCCAGCTCGCGGGCGTGCTCGTACACCCAGCGGGTCGCGGCGTAGGCGTCCTCGACGGCGGCCGGATACGGATGCTCCGGCGCCAGCCGGTAGTCGACGGACACCACGATCACGTCGGCGTCCGTGCAGATCAGGCGGCAGACAGGGTCGTGCGTGTCCAAGGTGCAGAGCGTGAACCCGCCACCGTGGAAGTACACGACCACCGGCCGCGACTCTCGCTCCGTCGGCGGCCAGTAGACACGCACGGGCAGGTCGCCCGCCATGCGGTTCTCCACCCGGCCCACCTTGTACGGCTCAGTCTCCGGCTGGGGCATCTCGGCCAGGATCCGCCGGGCCTCGACGGCGTCCGTCACCTCGGTGCCCACCTTGGGGAAGACCTCCGTCATCACGTCGATGACCGCCCTGGTGACCTCATCGATCGCCACTGTTCACTCACCCTCCGTCCGCGGCAGCATGGCGGTCTCGCCCGCCGTCCAGCCGCCGTCCACCGCCAGCTCGGCGCCCGTGACGTACGAGGCGGCGTCGGACAGCAGGAACGCGATGGCCTCCGCCACCTCCTCGGGCTCACCGCACCGCCCGGCCGCGGCCAGCGGGAACGCGCCCTCGCCCGAGACCGCGCCGTGCCGGAGCGTCATCGGGGTGACGATCATCCCGGGATGTACGGAGTTGACCCTGATCCGGTGGGGGGCGTACTCGATCGCGGCAATCTTGGTGAGGCCGCGGACACCCCATTTGGACGCACCGTAGCCGCCGGTGCCGGGCAGCGCCGTCAAGCCGGCCGCCGACGACAGGTTCACGATCGAGCCGCCGCCTGACGCGCGCATCGGCGCGACCACGGACTTGAGCCCGAGGAAGACGCCGACGAGGTTCACCTTGAGCACGCGCTCGAAGTCGTCGAGCGTGTACTGCTCCAGGAGCGCCGAGCGGGCGATGCCCGCGTTGTTGACCAGCCCGTCGATCCGGCCGTATCCGTCCAGGACCTCCTCGACCACATCAGCCCACTGATCCTGCTTTGTCACGTCGTGCGGGATAAATCGTGATTCGAGGTCTTTCGCGGTGGCGGTGCCGTCCTCCACCAGGACATCGGTGATCACGCCGCTCGCCCCCGCCGCGACGCAGCGGCGGGCCGTCGCGGCCCCCATGCCCCTGGCGCCGCCGGTGATGAGCACTACCTTGCCGTCAAGCATGCGTGGCTCCTTCGCGGTACGTGAACTGAATCACGCACCGGCGACAACAATCAAGAGCTTGCTTGGTAGCGGAGAGCCCTGCATGGCTACTCGCGGAGCCTGTGCCGCTACCCGAGACCCTGCGTCCGCTACGTGGAGTATGTCTGGAGAGCCTGCGTCGCTACGTAAAACCCGTTTGGGGAGGCTGCTTGGCCACGCACCCGCCCCGCGCTCGCACTATCCTCTAAGCAGCGACCGTTCAGCAGTCAGCAGCCAGCGCTCGACAGTCATCAGGAGGTGGGGACGATCGCCGAGGTCCTTCTCATCATCCTCGCGATCCTGTGCTTCCTGGGTCTGGTGGCCGGCGTCGGCATCTACTTTCTGGTCAAGCTGGGCCAGAAGGCGGCGATCAAGGCCAGGCAGGCGGCGACCCAGCTGACCACGCACGTCAACGCCATGGGCGCCGGCGACGCCGGGGAGGTCGAACGCCTCCGCCTCGACCTGCGCCGCGAGGTCTCGATCACCCGCCAGGCCGTCGAACACGCCCAACGCCAGGGCTGGGGCCTCGGCGACCTTCCTCAGCTCCTGGCCGACCTGTCCGCGCAGGCTGACGTACACGACGGGCAACTCGCCATGTACGCCCAGCAACGCCGCGCCTCGCCGTACGTCGACCACGTCACGCTCAATCGCCTCCGCGAGCACCAGGCCAAGCTGACCGCCATGTGCGCCCGCATCCGCGCTGACCTCCTCGGCGACCAGCTCCAGCACGCCTCGGCCGGAATCGACGACCTCCACTCCCGCACGGAGCTGGAGATCGAGGCCCGCCGCCGCCCTCCGGACCCGCTGGACGAGATCGACGAGCTCTATCGCAGGAGCACGCAGGAGCGCCGAGACCTCCCCTGACGGTTACTCAACGTGGCATGATTGCATCGTTCAGTCAGCATCGGCGGAGGCGTGCACGATGACCACGGCACTCCCCGAGTGGTTCTACCCGGGCCCCTCCGGCGGATGGACCGCCGACATGCTCGACCGCCTTCCTCCGGACGCGCCCAAGCACGTCGAGCTGATCGATGGATCGCTCATCTTCAGATCACCGCAGACCGCATTCCACATGCTGGTTCTTCGTCTTCTCGAACAGCGCCTCACACCACCAGAACACCTGGTCGTAGCCCGTGAGATGACCGTGACACTCGGCCTGCGGCAGCGTCCTGAAGCCGACATTCTCCTCGTGGAGAGGTCGGCGCTGCACGACTCCCTTACGTCCTTCAAGCCAGAGGACGTCCACTTGGTCATCGAGGTGGTGTCCGAGGAGTCGAGAGAACGCGACCGGACGACCAAGCCCATCAAATACTCGGATGCCGGCATCAAGCACTTCTGGCGGGTGGAAAAGGACCACGACGCCAAGCCCGTCGTCTACACTTTCGAGCTCGAGCCGGTAGTCCGGGCCTACGTGCCCACCGGCATCCACCGCAAGCGTCTACAGGCCGACATCGGTTTCCCCGTGGACATCGACCTCGATCCGGGCAAGTTCATCAGCTGACATCGCGCCTCCAGGTGCGGTGGATGAACGCGTCATATTCCTCCGCACTGGCACCCTTGTTGAGCATGGCGCGTGCCGCCTGTGCCTGCCGAATCGTGGGCAGCCGCCCTTCGAGCAGGAGCGGCAGCGTGAGCCGCCGCGCCAGCACTTCAACCGCCGAGATTCCATATGGCCTGCGCACCACGGACACATTGACGCGCAATGCGTGCTCGTTCCCAGGCACGACTCCCGGCCGATCGATCTCGATCGCGACATAACGGAAGCCATTGGCCAGGTCACACAGCCCACACCCGGCGGGGCCCCTGCTCAGCCGGGCACCGCATTCGGGGCAGGTCAGGCGGTCGTAGGCCGCATCGACCACCCGCCACGGGTGCCTATCCGGCTCGTCGACCACTATCTCGGCGATGACCCGCTCGTCGGACCCAGCCTCCTCGGACCGCTCGGCCGCACCGAACTCCCGCTCCAGGAACGCCCGCCAGCCGTCCTCGACGATCAGGTCCACCGGCCGGGAGCATCGAACACACTCCGGCGCCCCGGCCGGTTCCCAATGAGAGCACTCCTCGCATCGTCGCGCTCCAGCACCATACGAGCGACGGCGAACGGCTTCACCTGCTTATCCAGCCATGGCCCAGAGAGCCTGCCGGAGCGAAGGACGGCAGGGCATGGGGTGAGTGATGCGTCTGTTGTGCGGCAGATCCGCCTGTGTGACGACGCCTGTAGTTGCCACCGCCTTACTGAGGTCTACACGCGGGAGGGCAGTAGAAGCTAGAAATCGAATTCCCCGTTCCTCGCTCCATCGACGAAGGCGGCCCATACCTCGGCCCGCACGACAAAGGGGGCTTGTTCAGGAGTTTCTGTGTCGCGGATGCCGACGCGACCGTTCGATAGCGGAGCAACTTCGAGGCAGTCTCCGCCATTACCGGTCGAGCGTGTTGCCTTGCGCCAGGCCGCCGTCTTCAGCTCGGCCGCGAGGTCCATGTCTCCACCATCTTCCTGATGAACTCGACCGACGCGCTTTGGGGGAGGGCTTCCGCCCTGATGGCGTCCAGTTTCATGGTAACCATGGCGAATACTTCTGCATTGCGTGTCACGACAGGTTCGGCGGCCGTCTCCAGATAGACCGTGTGACGCGTGCTGTTGGGGGCCTGGGCGATGACTATGGCTCCGCTCAGGCCGGGATTGGCGCCCAGCGGAGAGATCTGGATGGTGATGTGCGGAGCCTGCGCGACATCCAGCAGCCGTACGAGCTGTTCTCGCATGATCTCGGGTCCTCCGACGGGGCGGCTGAGGATACCCTCGTCAAGCACTACCAGGTAGCGGGGCGGATGGGTTCGGGTCAAGATCTTTTGTCGGGCCAGCCGAGCGGCCAGGAGGGCCTCGATCCGTTCGGGACCGAAGCCCATTTCACGCTCCAGCAGTGCTTGCGCGTATTCAGCAGTCTGCAGTAGGCCAGGGATGACCAGTGGTTGCCAGGTTCGCAGCGATTGCGCCTGTTCTTCCTCTTCCAGCCAGGGGGCGAACCAGGTGGGAGCGCTGTCCTTGTGATGAGACAACGAGGCCCACAGTTCCCGTAGCCCTGCTCCTAGCGCCTTCTCGCATTCGGTGAGGAATTGCTCGGTGGGCGAGCGCTTGCCGACCTCCACGGCTCCTATCTGACTGGCGGAGTAGCCGGCCCGGCGCCCAAGATCGGCTTGGGTCAACCCCGCCTCCTCCCGCAGTCGTCGCAGTTCGGCGCCAAAGGCCGCTGTTCTGCTCGCGTTCGGGTCGAGTTTGCGCGCTGCGGGCATGCCACCTCCGAATCGACGTATCCGACACCGTCCGCGCATCCGACACACAACAAGCAACAGCCTGTCGCATGAATGGCGGCAAATACTGTCCCACAAACTATCGGCTAGACAGCAAGCTAGGTAGCGGCAACATGGAGTTAACAAGCTCCAGAACCTCTATCCCACATTTGATCTCGAAAATGATGCGTTATGCGCGCCTCACCGAAGGAACAAAAGCGATAAGGCGGTGATTCGGGTGCATTCAGCGACAGACATAGTGGATCTGGGAATTGTCAAACTGACACGCGACCACCACGCTCCGCGCCGTGCCCGTGAAGCAGTGACTGCATGGGTGGGGTACGAGCATGCAGCGCTCGATGTACTGACCTTGGCCACGTCTGAACTGGTCACCAACGCGGTGAAACACGCAGACAACGGTTTCGAGCGTCGTTGGCTGCTCCTCCATCTCGGGCGAGGTATCGACTTCCTCCGGCTGTCGGTAACCGATCCAGGATCGGCCCTGTCAGTACCGTTCAGCATCCCTTCACAGGTACCGATGTCGAACGCCGAAGCCGAGAATGGCCGTGGATTGGCTATCGTGGCCGAACTGTCGCGCGGGCGATGGGGAAGTCACCTTCTGCCTCAGAGCATGCACCGCGTCGTCTGGTGCCATCTGGATATCGAGGTGACCTAACCGGAAGCCGAATTGCACCTTTCCGTTGCGGTGGGCAGGCGGCCAGTCGCGGCTCTGCCGCCAACCGACGTGGCAGGTACTCGGCGCTCCATGCACCGCAGGCTGCGCCTGCCACCCTGATGCCGCCGCGCTCACCGAGATGATCTCGACCGCACCGGTGGAAGGAGCATGGTGGTTTTGGTGGTCGTGGGCCGAGTAGATCACTCCTCCATCGAGAAGCTCTCCTCGGCCGCCGAGCGCATCCACTACGTGCCAACCCCGGCAAGCAGCTCCTTCTGAAGGTCATCACCTATGCCATCTGCCGCCTAGACGCGCGCTGGAGCCCAGGGAACGTATTTCGGATGATTTGCCGCAGGCTGCATGGAGCGCTTCCCTCCAGGCCAGGCCACTGCTCACGCCGCGTGGTGGTGATATTGCGCTGGGGAACTCCTCCAGCCAAGAAGTCGCCCACGGTGTTGTGCCGGTTTGGAGTGGGTGAGCGTATGGGCGGAGGCCGAAAATTCAGTTGCCGCGACCAGGCCCTGCTCGGCATACTCAGCCAGGCTGGCCACAGCGCGTTACGCAACCGTGTAATCAGTGCATTTCACAGCGCGTATCGCAGCCTGTGCATGGGAGGCGAAGGGAGGTTGAGACCGTGATGACGACTGTTCGCGTGCCGTTTTCCGCGTCCTCTGACCTCCCCACCGGGATCTCGCCAAGCTGATCGCTGCGCCGGTGGGCCTCATTCTTGGAGAAATCCCGCCGTGCCCAAGCACTCCTCGCCCCGCCGCCGGGGCAAGTACGCCCTCGACGCCGATGATCTCGAATGGCTCGACAGCGCCCCCATCGACGACGGACCACCCGCTGGCGACCGCTGGTCGACCTGGGACCAGAGCACGCCCACCGAGCGCGGCCCCAAACCGCACCCGGACTGGCTCGTCACCGAGCTCGCCGCTGTGGACACCGAGCTGGGCATCCTCAAAACCGGCAAGGAAGCCGACGTCCACCTGCTCTCCCGCGGCGTGCCGGACACCGATCGCGTCTGCCTCCTGGCTGCCAAGCGCTACCGCTCAGCCGAACACCGGCTGTTCCACCGGGACGCCGGTTACCTGGAAGGCCGCAGCACCCGCGAAAGCCGTATGAACCGGGCCATGGCCAACCGCACCGCCTTCGGCAAGCAGCTCATCGCCGGGCAGTGGGCCGCAGCCGAGTTCGGCGCCCTGTGTCGCTTGACCGAACTCGGCCTGCCGGTGCCCTATCCGGTCCAGATCGTCGGCACCGAGATCCTTCAAGAGTTCATCGGCGCCCCGGACGGCTACGCGGCACCCCGGCTCGCCAACGTCTCGGACGATCTAGACGACCTATGGACTCAGCTGGTGGAGGCGCTGGTCGTCCTGGCCAGAGAAGGGCTGGCCCACGGCGACCTGTCGGCGTACAACCTGCTGGTCCACGAGGGCAGGCTGGTCATCATTGACCTTCCCCAGATCGTCGACGTGATCTCCCACCCCACGGGCCCCCACTTCCTCGACCGGGACGCCCGCAACGTGGCCACCTGGTTCGCCGCGAAGGGCGTCGCGTCAGCAGACCCCGACGCTCTCTCCGCTCTGCTCCAATCGGAGGCCGGAATGCTCTGACGTCCGCCAGAGTGCGAGGGCCGGAGACGAAGGCGTAGCGACGCTAAAGCCCACTTTCCGGCCCTCTGCCACAGCGGCCCGAAGCCCGCTCCCTGGCCCCCTGCCACAGCGACGGCCGGAAGCCGCTTTTCTGGCGCCCTGTCACAGCGGCCGGAAAGCCCGCTTTCCGGCCGTCGCTGTGAGAGCGCTGCGGCGGTGGGCATGGGTCGAGGCCGGGCGGTGGGAGTCGGTACAGGTCTCGACGGTGGTGCTGCCAAGACAGCTCGCTCCGCCCAGCCGACCCGGCGAAGCGTGCTTGGGAAGGCGGTCCGAGCGCAGCGAGGCCCTTCAGGGGACGGGCGTCAGCCCGCCTGGGAGAACGTCCGGAGCGAAGCGAAGGCCCATTGTGGACGGGCGGGCATCAGACGGCCAACCACCGAATCGGGTAACGGGCGGGGAGAAAGAACGCCCGGAGTGAAGCCCTCCGGCCGGCTACTGAACCCCCGCCTCCCGCATGTCGCGCAACTCCCGCTTGAGCTCCTTGATCTCGTCGCGCAGCCGGGCGGCCACCTCGAACTGCAGGTCGGCCGCCGACTGGTGCATCTGCTCGGTCAGCGACTCGATCAACGACTCCATCTGTGCCCGGGGCATCTCCCCCGCGATGGTCTTGGCGTGCTGCCCGGCCTGGCGGGCGGCGAACCCGGGCACGGGTGCCTTGCCGCGCGACTGCTGGCGACCGCCGCCGAGAAGGCGGTCGGTGTCGGCGTCCTCGCGCTGCAACGAGTCGAGGATGTCGGCGATCTTCTTACGGAGCGGCTGCGGGTCGATGCCGTTGGCCTGGTTGTAGGCGATCTGCTTGGCCCGCCGCCGGTTGGTCTCGTCGATGGCCCGCTCCATCGACGGGGTGACCTTGTCGGCGTACATGTGGACCTGTCCTGAGACGTTTCGGGCGGCCCGGCCGATGGTCTGGATCAGGGAGGTCTCCGAGCGGAGGAAGCCTTCCTTGTCGGCGTCGAGGATGGCCACCAGCGACACCTCGGGCAGGTCGAGGCCCTCGCGCAGGAGGTTGATGCCGACCAGCACGTCGTATTCGCCGGAGCGCAGCTCGCGCAGCAGCTCGATGCGGCGCAGCGTGTCGACCTCGCTGTGCAGGTAGCGGACCCGGATGCCCAGCTCGAGCAGGTAGTCGGTGAGGTCTTCCGACATCTTCTTGGTCAGCGTGGTGACCAGGACCCGCTCGTCGCGGTCGGCGCGCTCGCGGATCTCGTGGACCAGGTCGTCGATCTGCCCCTTGGTGGGCTTGACGATCACCTCGGGGTCGACCAGCCCGGTTGGCCGGATGACCTGCTCGACCACGTCGCCCTTGACCCGGCCCAGCTCGTAGGAGCCGGGTGTGGCCGACAGGTAGACCGTCTGGCCGATGCGCTCCAGGAACTCCTCCCATTTCAGCGGCCGGTTGTCGAGCGCCGACGGCAGGCGGAAGCCGTGGTCGACCAGGGTGCGCTTGCGGGAGGCGTCGCCCTCGTACATGGCGCCGATCTGCGGCACGGTCTGGTGGGACTCGTCGAGGACCAGCAGGAAGTCTTCCGGGAAGTAGTCGAGCAGCGTGTTGGGGGCGCTGCCCGCCTCGCGGCCGTCCATGTGGCGCGAGTAGTTTTCGATGCCGGAGCAGGTGCCGATCTGGCGCATCATCTCGATGTCGTAGGTGGTGCGCATGCGCAGCCGCTGCGCCTCCAGCAGTTTGCCCTGGCGCTCCAGCTCCGACAGCCGCTCGGCCAGCTCCGCCTCGATGCCGTTGACGGCCATCGCCATCCGCGCCTCGCCGGCGACGTAGTGGGAGGCGGGGAAGATGTAGAGCTCCTCGTCCTCGGTGATGACCTCGCCGGTCAGCGGGTGCATGGTGGACAGCTTCTCGATCTCGTCGCCGAACATCTCGATGCGGACGGCCAGCTCTTCGTACTTCGGGATGATCTCGATCGTGTCGCCGCGCACCCGGAAGGTGCCCCGCGTGAAGGCGAGGTCGTTGCGGGTGTACTGCATGTCGACCAGGCGGCGCAGCAGCTGGTCGCGGTCGACGTCCATGCCGACCCGGAGCCTGGCCATGCGGTCGACGTATTCCTGCGGCGTGCCCAGGCCGTAGATGCAGGACACGGAGGCCACCACGATCGTGTCGCGGCGGGTCAGCAGCGAGTTGGTCGCCGAGTGACGCAAGCGCTCGACCTCGTCGTTGATCGAGGAGTCCTTCTCGATGTACGTGTCGCTCTGCGGGACGTACGCCTCAGGCTGGTAGTAATCGTAATAAGAGACGAAATATTCAACCGCGTTGTTGGGCAGCATCTCCCGCAGCTCGTTGGCGAACTGCGCGGCGAGCGTCTTGTTGGGCTGCATGACCAGCGCGGGCCGCTGCAGCCGCTCGATCAGCCAGGCGATCGAGGCCGTCTTGCCGGTGCCCGTGGCGCCCAGCAGGACGTTGTCCTTCTCCCCGGCCTTGACGCGGCGCTCCAGCTCGGCGATGGCCGTCGGCTGGTCGCCGGAGGGAGTCATCTCGGTGACGACCTCGAAGGGCGCCACCTTCCGCTGCAAATCAGTGACCGGTCGCATGATGCCACTGTAGGCGGCGCCACTGACAGAAACCGTCACCTGGTCAGGGAGCACTCTCCAGGCGGCCTCTGCCAGGCGGACCGTTCGCCGATCCGTGGAAACGGGGTGGTGGAGAAGACGACCTCGACCGGCACCCGCCTATCTTCTCAGCCGATGCGTTGCCGTGCTCGGCCACGGCGCAGGCGTGCTGTACGTGAAAACGCTTCCTCACTATGGTGATCTACCAATGAGGGGATTAATTGCGATATTTGCGGTCCTGCTGTTGACGGGGTGTTCGACGGAGGAGCCGAAGGACTGGCTGCTCAAGGACCCGAGCCGCTGGCCACTGGCCGCGTTGCTGGGTACGGCATCCAGGTCGGGGATACCGGACGGGGCGGAGAAAGTGCTGGCACGGATCCAGGTCTCGAAATACGACCTGGTCCCCTGGATCCACAGCAAGGGCGTGTGCGGGCTCGCCGACCAGGGGTCCTCTGGCTACACCTTCAACATGAGCCAAGACCTGACGAAGTCCGAGGGGAACGTCACCACTGCGGAGGAGGGTTTCGCGGGGCCCAAGGAACTCATGACCGGAAGCAACATGGAGAGCAGCGTGACGCTGTGGTGCTCCCCCACCCGGATGTTCGTCATCGTCGAGGCCAAGGACCTCGGAAAGGTGCGGATTTACGGGAACGCGGCGGCCAAGAAGACCAAAGGGAAGCTGACGGTCGTGGTGGGCACCCCGGAGGCGGTCAAGCAGTCGCTCCCCGACGCGACCATGATCGGTCGCTAGCCCCGTTTCCGCATGTGAGCACCGAGCACCTCACCCGCGCACACGGTGAAGCCGACACCCTGGAGCACCTCCACCTTGCAAGCGAACAGTAAGTGACACCCGATACGGTCGAATCCGCCCGTAGCGGAAGAGGAAGGTGCAATGTCACGACCCAGAGAGGCGTTGATCCAGGCAGGTCAGGGCATAGCCCAGGCGGTCGTACAAGGCGGTGATGTCCGTCAAGCCGTCGGCCAGGCAGTGGACCAGGCGGGCCAGCTGGCCGGTCAGGTCCAGGTGCAGGGCTTCGCGCTCAACCCGTACGACTTCGCGGCGGCCCGTGACGGCGGCGTGTCGGTGGGCACGCTGATCGAGGCCCGGTCCGCGTCCCTGAACGAGGCCGGCGAGATCATCAACCGCAGCTTCGCCGAGAACGGCATGCACGTGATCTCGCCGGTGGTGATCCCCAAGGGGACCACCGCGAAGGTGGTCGTGCCGCTGGGCATCCTGGTGGTGCTCGGCCTGATCGGCGCGCTCGGCAACGTCATCCCCCGAACCGATGTGTTCTTCGGCCCGCACTACTGGATCGTCCTGGTCCTGGCGGCCGCCTTCCTGTGGTGGCGGCGCAGCGTGGTGATGGTGCCCGAGGGCTGCAAGGCGCTGATCACCAAGTTCGGCAAACTGGTGCAGATCGCCGATCCCGGCCGGGTGACGCTGTTCAACCCGTGGAAGCGGGTCAGCTACATCGTCAACACCACCCGTGAATACCCGTTCAACGCCCCCATCAGCGAGGCCCCCACGCAGCAGGGCGTCAAGGCGAGCGTCGACCTGTTCCTGCAGTTCAGGATCGAGAACCCGGCGGAGTTCATCTTCGTGCTCGGCTCGGTCAGCGGCTTCCAGTCCAAGCTGCAGAACGCCATCAGCGAGGTCACCCGCTCCCTCATCTACGCCCAGCGGGCCGAGGACATCTACGACCTGGTGGGCGAGAGCACGCTGGGCATGCTGGACAACCTCAACCAGCAGTTCCTGCCCGCCGTACGCCTCACCGACGTGAACATCACGCACGCCGAGCCGTCCAGCCAGGAGTACCGGATGGACCTGGCCGCCCCCGAGATGGTGCGCGTCGCCAAGGAGGCCTACACCTACGAGTACGAGCTGCAGCTGCGCAAGGAGCAGAACGAGGGCGACCTGATCAAGGAGCTGGCCGGACTGCAGGAGACGCTGAGCGCGATCCAGGCGGAGATCGCCGGCTACCAGGCACGCATGGACACGGCGCTGGAGCGGGCCTCCCACCAGGCCAAGGCGCAGGCCAGGCAGCGCCTGGTCGAGGCGGAGTCCTCCGCCAACGCCAACTCGGCGCTGCTGGAGGCGCAGGCGCTCGACATCAGGGCGCTCAGCGCGGCCGAGGCACCGGAGATCCTCGACTACCGCTTCCAGCAGGACCTGCTGGACAAGCTGGAGTCGGTCGCGACCCGGCTGCCGCAGGTGGTGCAGGTGGGCGAGCACACCGACATCGACTTCCTGGCGCTGGCCCAGCAACTGGTCGGCGGCAAGGGGGCGGCGCTGTTCTCGGCCGAGGACATGGCCGCGATCCGGGGCCGGCTGGCCGAGATCGGCGAGCGCGTGGCGGGCAGGGAGGCGGAGATCACCGCACTGCTCAAGAAGGTCGCCGAAGAGGTGAGCGAGGCGCCCGAGCCCGCGCTCGCCGCCACGCTGCCGACCATCGAGGGTGAGGTCCGATGAGCCGCGAGTTCTCGAAGATCAAGGAGTCGCTGGCCTCCTGGTCCGACATCCGCCAGCTGCTGCGCGGCGGTGAGCAGGGCCAGCTCGTGCCGGTCGTGATCCCCAAGGACAGGCGCGGCTTCGCCTGGATGGCCCTGGTCTTCATCGCCGTCTACTTCGCGGGGATGGCGGTGATGGGCAACCTCGTCGTGACGGCCTCGCTGGGCGCGCTGTTCTTCCTGGCCGTCGCGCTGGTGTGGATGTGGCGCCGGGCGATCATCGAGATCGAGGAGGGCACCACCGGCGTACGCAGCCGCTGGGGCGCCATCACCGGCACGCTCCCGCCGGGCCGCCACTACCTGTGGCTGCCGTGGGACCGGGTGGACGCGGTCGTCGACACCTCCACCGAGATCCCGTACTCGGCGCCGATCGTGGCCTGCCCGACGGCGGAGAACGTACCGCTGAAGTCGATCGAGTTCTTCCTCAAGTTCCGCATCGTGGACCCGGTCGCGTTCGTCCGCACGATCGGCGCGGGCAACTTCGACCTGGTGCTGTCGAGCGCCGTACAGGACGCGATCAGGCAGCGCAGCCGCAAGGTCAACACCGAGCGCGCGTACGACCTGCGCGGCTCCGACGTCGGCGACATGCAGGAGGCGCTCAACCGCCAGCTCGGCCGCTACGGGGTGCGCATCACCGGCGCCAACATCCCCGACGTGCAACTGCCCGACCAGTACCAGCAGCACCTGGCCACCCGCGAGAAGGTGGCCAAGGAACTGTCGGCCTACGAGCGCGAGTGGGAGCTGACCCGCAAGCGCCGCATCGACACCCTGCTCATGGAGATCGAGCGCTCCAAGAAGACCCGTGACGCCCGCGTGGTCGAGGTCAAGGCCGCGCACAACACCGCGCGCAAGGACGTGGCGCGCATGCTGGAAGAGCAAGAGACGGAGGCGCAGCGGGTGCGCTGGGAGATCGAGGCCCGCGGCCGCGCCGAGCTGACCTCCGCCGAGAACGAGGCCAAGGCCCTGCGCAGGCTGGCCGACTCCTACCGCGACAACCGGGCCGTGCTGCAGTACGAGCTGGCCCGCAGGCGCCTGGACGTGGGCGCCAAACTGGCGGAGAACGCCCCGCAACCCCTGGTGGTCCGCACCCAGCAGGGATCCGGCGACTCCGCACTGTCGACCTTGCTCCTGGCCCAGTTGCTCCCCCGCTTCTCGGGCCATCACAACGGAGAGACCCCCGGGTCATAGGAGAACCCCATGGTGTTCCGCAAACTGATGGCCGCGTTCGGCGCGGGCGTCGAAGTAGACACGGTCCTGGCCGGCAGCGGTGTACGGCCCGGTGAGACATTACGCGGAGTGGTGAACTTCCGCGGCGGCGGCGCCGACTACAAGGTCGAGGGCATCTACCTCGACCTGACCGCGGTGGTCGAGGTGGAGCGTGGCGACGAGGAGTACAAGACCACCTACGGCTTCCTGCGCCAGCAGGTCGCCGGGACCTTCCAGCTCAGCGCCGGCGCGCAGCACAGCCAGCCGTTCGAGATCGTCATCCCCTGGGAGACGCCGATCAGCGCCATCGGCGGTCATCCGCTGCACGGCATGCGGCTGGGCGTGCAGACGGAGCTGGCGCTGGCCGGCGCGATGGACAAGGGCGACCTCGACCCGCTGTTCGTCAACCCGCTGCCCGCGCAGGAGCACGTCATCGCCGCGCTCGACCGCCTGGGCTTCGGCTTCAAGAAGGCCGACCTCGAACGCGGCACGCTGCGCGGCTCGACGATGCCGTTCTTCCAGGAGATCGAGTACTACGCGGGCGGGGAGTGGCGGCGGCACTTCAACGAGTTGGAGCTGACGTTCATCGCCGGACCGCGGCAGATGGACGTCATCCTGGAGGCCGACAAGCGCGGCGGCTTCCTGACCTCCAGCCACGACGCCTACAACCGGTTCACGGTCCGCTACGACGACCCGAGCGGGGCCGACCAGGCGCTCCGGAACGCTCTGGAGCAGATGGCGCGCCGCCGCGGCTGGCTATAGGTCCCATAGGGCGGCGTGGAACGACACCTCCACGCCGCCCGGGCGTCAGTGGCGATGGCCTGTGATCTTGTACATCCGGTCGTACCAGGCCCGGTAGTGCCAGCCGGACCTGGCCCGGTAGTCGTGGCGCCGGTAGACGCCGAAGATCTCCCGCTTGAGCTCCCGCATCCGCTGCGGCACGTTGGGAGCCCAGGTCGTCATCGGGTACCCGCGGTAGGCCACCAGGCGTACCCGCCGATCCGCGGCGGCGGCGCCGGCGAAGCGGGCCGAGGCCACGTGGTCGGGGTGGTCGCACAGCCGGCAGCGCGACGGCGGGTCGGGGTCCAGGGTGCGGATCACGTTCGCCTGGTATCTGGCGTAGACGGCACGCAGCATCGCCACCACGTTCTCCCGGCTCACGCACCGCCGCTCGGCGGGGTCGAAGACGCGTACGCAGCCACGGCCGGCCCATAGCCGGGTCAGCGCGTCACGACCGCCGTCGGCCCGCGGGTCGCCGCCGTCCGGCAGCCCGGCGTAGATGAGGATCACCTTCGGCCGCTCGACCAGGGAGTCCACCTTGACGGGCAGCCCCCCGGCGGTGATCACCGTGCTGTGCCAGGCGTCGCGCACCCCCGCCAGGTGGGCGTACGCGGCGCGCAGGCCCGCGACGCGGTCCTGTGCGTACACGTACGGATCATGATGGTCGTCCAGCCCCGCGGTGCCCTCGCCCGCGGTGAGGTAGACGGTGACGCTCGGCCGCTCGCCCAGCACCCCGCCGTAGAGGTCGGGGCTCATGAACAGCAGATCGTCGTCCGGATGGGCGACGACCTGCACGAACCGTTCCCCCAGGACCAGCTCGTCGGACACCGTGGCGGCGATGGCCGGCGGCACGGGACACACCGTGTAGACGACCAGCGCCATCGCCAAAGAACCCGAGCGCAAGCTCGGTATCAACCCCTTCATCCCCACCCCCGTCCAGTAAGCGTAAAGATCTCGCGATCTCCACGCCCTACCTTTAAGGGGGATATGTCAGGTCATACTCAGGGAGGAGGCCTGCTCTTTCCGCGCACTTGGCGGGGTCGTTACCATGATTTCGGGAACTGACTGATCGTCGGATGCGGGGCAATGCGATGGCACGGTTCACGGCGGCGCTGAAGCGGATCGCCCCATGGGCGGCGCAGAACGCCGACGGCGCGATCGCACTCGGTCTGGCCATTGTAGTCGGCGTGCTCGGGATCATGCCGGACGGCATCTTCGGCAAGGAAGGCGACAAGGTCCAGGATCAGCTGGTCAGCGCGGCGACCCTGGTGATCCTGGCGCTGGTGGCCACCGCGCTGCTGCGCGACCGGGTGCGTCAGGCGCCGTTGGAGGAGACCGTCACCTCCGGCGCGCTCGCCCAGCTGCCCGTGCGGCTGGCCCGGCTCGAGGCGATCGAGGACCTGGTCACCGGCACGCGGCGGGCTCTCGATTCGCTCCAGCTGGTCAGGGTGCTCGGCAGCAGGCAGGAGATCGCGCAGGCGCACGCCGACGCCCGCAAGGACACCACGCGGTGGAGCTTCAAGGGCGGCACCGGCACCTACCTGCGCGCGGTCACGCTGCCCGAGTGCGTGGCGGCGGCCAGGAAGGTCAAGCGCCACCTCACGGTCAGGGTCGAGATCATCGACCCGGTCAACGTCGAGGTGTGCGAGACCTACGCCCACTACCGCCGCTCCCTGTCCGACGCGCCCGACGGCACCGGCGAGACCTGGACGGCCGACCGGGTCAGGAAGGAGTCGTACGCGACGATCCTGGCCGCCTTCTGGCATCGCCAGCGCTACGGGCTGCTCGACATCGGCATCGGCCTGTCGTCCACGATGACGACCTTCCGCTGGGACCTGTCGGCCACCCGCCTGATCATGACGGTCGAGGACCCCAACCGGGCGATGACCGCGCTGGCCGACACCTTCTACTACGAGAACTGCGACACCGAGCTGCGGCTCAGCTTCGAGCAGGCCCGGCTGGTGCCGCTGGAGATGTACAAGAAGGTGCCGTTGAGCGACGAGCCCACGGTCGAGGAGGTGCAGGAGCTGTTCACCCGGATCTCGATCCCGCTGCCCAGGTCCTACGACGACCGCGACGTCGTCGACATCGCCCGCAAGGCGCTGCGCGCCAGGAATCCGTACGACGCATGAGCCATCGCGATATGAGCCATCACGGCGTCTATCAGCAGCTCGCCCGGGGACAGGCGCGGCCGTGGGCGCTGGCGGCACTGTCGGGCACCGGCATCAGGGCCGTACGCCACCCGCTCGGCTTCGTCTGCCTGCCGCTGGAGCGCGACGGCGGCGAGGGGGTATGTCTCCATCTGTGGTCGCCCAGGTTCACGCACGCGGAGAGCACCACGTCGGGCATCCACTGCCACAGCTGGGACCTGCTCAGCCACGTGCTCTACGGGCAGGTGCGCAACGTGCACGCGGTGGTCACCGACGCGGTGCGCGACCCGACCCACCGGGTGTTCGAGGTGGTCAGCGCCGCCGACGGCGACCGCATCACGCCCACCCGCCGGACCGTACGTCAGGAGACGGGGCTGGTGGAGGAGTTCGGCCCCGGTGACACCTACACGCTGGCGGCCGGCCGGTTCCACAGCAGCGTCGTGCCGGCGGGCGGCGAGGCGGCCACGATCGCGCTCGGCACCGGCCGGCCGGGCAGCCGCGACCTGTCGCTGGGCCCGCTCGGCACCGGCGACCACCACGTGTCCAGGCAACCGCTCGACGACGAGGAGACGGCACTCGCCGTCCGCCTGATAGCCGCCCACCTGAGTTGAGGGGCCCCGAATGGATCTGGATCACGCTCGCGCGGTCGCCGTCACCGCCGCCGAGGCCGCGGGCGAACTACTCGTGTCCGGCACCCGTGGCGCGCTCGGCGCCCGGCCGAAGGGCGGTTCGGGCGACGTCGTCACCGAACTCGACCTGGCCTCGGAGAAACTGCTGCTCGAGCACATCCTCACCGCCTTCCCGGAGCACTCCGTCATCGCCGAGGAGTCGGGCCTGCTCGGCGCCGCCGACGGCGAGTGGACGTGGCTGATCGACCCGCTCGACGGCACCAACAACGTGGTGATCGGCCTGCCCGCCTATGTCGTCGGCCTGGCCCTGTGCCGCTCGGGACGCCCCATGCTGGGCGTGGTGCACGACCCGGTCTCGGCCCAGACCTGGTCGGCGATCCGCGGCCGCGGCGCGATCACGTCCTCCGGGGTACGGCTGGCGCCGCCGCACAACCCCTCGCCGCACGGCCCGCTGCTGGCGTGGACCCAGGGCTACTCGGTGTCCAGGGGCGACGCGACCGTACGGGCCATAAAGTACGCCCTGGAGCTGAGCGCCCGTCGGATGCTGCAACTGTGGGCCCCGCTGCTGGCATGGGCGATGCTGGCCAGGGGCGACATCGACGGCATCGTCGGCTACCGGGCCGAGGCGGTGGACCTGCCCGCGGGCGCGCTGCTCGCGCGGGAGGCGGGCATCGAGATCCGGGCGCTCGACGGCGGGCCGTTCGAGGAGGGGATCGACGGCACGCCCGACGACCGCAGCTTCGTCGCCACCCACCCGAGCGCCATGCCCGGCCTCCTCGAGGTGCTCCGCGAGAGTGGAGCTGTCAGCCGAACGTGACAAGGGCCCACACGCTGGCGAGCAGGCCGACGATCGCCAGCCCCGTGCCGGTGGCCAGGAAGCGGCGCATCGGTACGGACACGTCGTGACGGCGGCACGACTCGAACCAGAGCAGCGTCGCCAGTGACGCCCACGGCGTGACGACCGGCCCCACGTTGGTGCCGACCAGCAGGGCCAGCAATCGGTCCTGGTCGCTCGACGGGATGACCTCGGCGATGGCCTGGAAGGCGGGCAGGTTGTTGATCAGGTTCGACAGCCCGGCACCCACCGCCGCCGTCCGGTAGGGGTCGCCCTCGGCGCCGATCATCCAGCGCATCAGGTCGGCCAGGCCGTAGCGGCTGAGGGTGGGCACCACCAGGAACAGGCCCGTCACGAAGATGAGCAGCTGCCAGGGGATCAGGCTCCAGGTCAGCCGGGCGCGGTCGCGTACGACGAAGGCCACCACGACGACCAGCGCCGCCACCGAGGCGGCCACGCCGACCTGGACCTTGACCAGGAGAGCGCCGATGAACAGTAAGCAGCCCGCGGCCGCGGCGGCGAACAGCACGCGGTCGGCGACCGGCTCCAGCAGCGGCGGCGTGTAGCGCAGATCGCGACGCTGGCCCCGGCGCCAGAAGAAGACCCACAGGAAGGCCATCGTCACGGCGATCGAGACGATCTGCGGCACCCACATCCGCCCGGCGAACTGCTGCGTGTCGAGCGCGATCTTGTTGATGCCGAGCAGGTTCGTCAGGTTGGAGACCGGGAGCAGGAGGCTGGCGGTATTGGCCAGCCAGATCGTGGTCATCGCCAGGGGCAGGGCGGCGATGCGCGCCCTGGGGGCCAGCGCCAGCATGACCGGGGTGAGCAGCACCGCGGTCGTATCGAGATTCAGAAATATCGTAATAAATGAGGCGAAGGCTGTGCACAGGAAGAAGAGCGCGACGTAGTTGCCCCGCCCCAACACCGCCATCCGCGCCGCGATGGCGTCGAAGACCTGGGCCTCCTTGGTCAGCTCCGCCAGCACGATGATGCCCACCAGGAAGACGAGCAACGGCCCGATCTCATCCAGGCTGTCCACGGCTTCCCGCCACGGCAGCAGCCCGGTCGCCACGAAGACGAGGCCGAGCCCGAGCAGCCCGACCCTGATCCAGTCGAGCACACCGAGACGTCGTCGCCACACCCGTCGATGATCGCACAGCCCTGCTTATGGCCTCACTCCGTGAGGCGGGCTCGGTCGCCAAATGCCGCCGTCTTCCCCCGTCGCTCTGGTCGCTACGCTCCCGGCGCTCCTCCTCCAGACGACGGCGCTCCCTCGCCTGAAAGCACGCCCCCACAGGGGATACTGAGGGAATGGCACGTGACGGCAGGCCGACAGAGATCTTCGTCAGCTACTCCCCCGCCGACACGGCTTGGGCGACCTGGATCGCCTGGGAGTTGGAGGCGGCGGGCTACCGGACCATGATCCAGGCGTGGGACTTCGTGCCCGGCACGAACTTCATCGACTTCATGGACCGCGGCGTCAGCGAGGCGCAGGTGGTGGTGGCCGTGCTCTCGCGCAACTACCTGACCTCACGCTACGGCCGCATGGAGTGGCAGGCCGCGCTCCGCGCCGACCCCGACAACCCGTCCAACAAGCTGATCACGATCCGGCTCGAGGACGTACGCCTCGAAGGGCTGCTGTCCACGATCACCTGGGTGGACCTGCTCGGCGTCACCGATTCCGGCCAGGCCAGGGCGCTGCTGCTGGGCCGGGTCAGGGAGGCCATGTCGGGCCGGGCCAAGCCGGAGGCGGCGCCCGCCTTCCCGACAGGCGCGGGCCTGCCGCTGCCCGCGCCGACCCTGCCGCCGCCGGGCGAGCGCTCGCGGGCCCGGCGCACCCCGGTGTCGGCGCCGAAGTTCCCGCCGTCGGCCACCGCCGACCACGGCCGCGAGTCGCTGACCGTGCTGCACATCGGCGGCCCCCGGTTCGGCCGGGCGTTGCCCGATCCGGGCGAGCCGTTCACGCCTGAGGACATGCAGGCGCGGATCTGGGCGGATCTCACCGAGATGTACGACAGGGGCATGCCGCGCCCCGATCTCATGGTGGTCACCGGCGACCTGACCGAGTCGGGCAGTCTTGGGCAGTTCGGGCAGGCGACCCGCTTCATCACCGATCTGCGGCTGCTGGTCGGCCTGGAGCCGCACCGGCTGGTGATCGTGCCGGGCCCGCGCGACGTCACCAAGGCCGCGGCCAGCGCCTACTTCCTCACCTGCGAGGCCGACGACGTCTCCCCGCAGCCGCCCTACTGGCCGAAGTGGCGGCATTTCGCGGGCCTGTTCGGCGAGGTGTACCAAGGGCTGGACGACCGGGTGTTCGACGGCGGCCAGCCGTGGACGCTGTTCGAGGTGCCCGACCTGAAGGTGGTCGTCGCCGGGCTCAACTCGACGATGGCCATGAGCCACCTCGAACGCGACGCCTATCCCCTGCTCGGCGAGGGGCAGGCCGCCTGGTTCGCCGAGCGGCTGCGCCCCTACGAGGAGAGCGCCTGGCTGCGGCTCGGCGCGATCGGGCACCCGCCGGCCGCCCTGCGCGACGCGCCGGCCTACGACCGGATCCTCGCCCGGCGGCTCAACCTGCTCTTCCAGGGCGCGGGAGAGGCCGGTGAGGCCGCCGTCGCCGCGCCGCGCTCCGGCCATCACCAGGTCGTCGAGATCACCGCCGGCGGCCTGCGCACCTGGCTGCCCGGCGCCGACCGCCCCGAGCGCGTCTCCCACAGCTGGCGGGCCGCCCAGGCCACCTTCACCGGAGAGGCCCCTGCCGCCCGCGCCCCCGAGCCCGCGCCGGTCGAGCGCGAGCCGGGCCCGGTGGACCTGCTGCTCGATCGGATCACCGAGGTCTGCGAGGCCCGGCACGAGCGGGCCAGGATCCGCCGGTTCACCGCCCACCTGGTCGTCACCCATCCCGAGGACGGGTTCGTCCGGCAGACGATGATCGGCGCGCACGTGGGCGAGGTGACCGCCGCCGACGCCGCTGATTTCGTCCGGCGGGCGCACGCCGCCGACCTCGCCGCCGAGCTCGTCTACCAGGGGCCGCCCCCGGCCAGGTCGCTGCGTGACGAGCTCATGCGCAGAGGGGTGCGGCTGCGCAGCTTCACCGAGTTCCAGGGCCTGCTGGACCTGTCGGGTTATGTCGCCGAGCAGACGGCCCGGCTCACCAACGACCGCCGCTACCCGCCCAGCCTGTACGTCCCCCAGCGCTACCGCGAGCTCGACCGCCCCGGACACCAGGTCAGGGAGGGCCTGACCGACGAGCTGATGCGCCTGCTGGCCGCCGACCACGGCCGGTTCCTGCTGCTGCTGGGCGATTTCGGCCACGGCAAGACGTTCGCGCTGCGCGAGCTGGCCAGGCGCATCCCGGCCGAGCTGCCGCACCTGACGCCGATCCTGATCGAGCTGCGGGCCCTGGACAAGGCCCACTCCGTGGACGCGCTGGTCGCCGCCCACCTGGCCGGCCACGGGGAGGAGTTCATCGACCTCAAGGCGTTCCGCTACCTGCTGCGGCAGGGACGGATCGTGCTGCTGTTCGACGGGTTCGACGAGCTCGTCACCCGGCTCACCTATGACCGGGCGGCCGACCACCTGTCGACGTTACTCGCCGCGGCCGAGGACAAGGCGAAGATCGTGGTCGCCAGCCGTACCCAGCACTTCAAGTCGCACTCCCAGGTGCTCACCTCGCTCGGCGAGATGGTCGGCGTACTGCCGCAGCGGCGGGTCCTCAGCGTCGAGGACTTCACGCACGACCAGATCCGCGCTTACCTCGCCAACCGCTTCGACGACGGCGACGCGGCGGCGGCGCGCATGTCGCTGATGGAGAGCATCACGGACCTGCTCGACCTGGCCCAGAACCCGCGGATGCTGAGCTTCATCGCCGACCTCGACGCCGACCGGCTGCGTACGGTGGCCGGCGCCCGCCACACGATCAGCCCGGCGCTGCTCTACGAGGAGATCCTCGGCTCGTGGCTGGCCTTCGAGGAGCGGCGGGCCAGGGTGCCGGGGTCGCCGACTCCGCTGACCACCGATGAGCTGTGGCAGGTCGTGACTGGGCTCGCGCTGCGGCTGTGGGACTCGGGCGAGTCGCTGCTGGGCGTCGACGAGCTGACCGAGTACGCCGAGACGCTGACCGGTCTGGCCGGCGGGCAGCTGTCCGCCGAGCACGCCGCCCACGCGGTGGGCTCGGGGAGCCTGCTGGTACGCACCGAGGAGGGCATGTTCGGATTCATCCACTCCTCGGTCATGGAGTGGCTGATCGCCCGGCACATCGCCGCCACGATCGAGGCGCCGGTGTGGCTGTCGCGCCGGCCGCTGTCGGCGCTGACCGTCGAGTTCCTGTGCGACCTGGCCGACGTACGGGCGCTGCGGGCGTGGGTGGCCGACCCGCCCGCCGACGACGTGTCCCGGGCGAACGCGGTCAAGATCTCGGCGCGGCTGCGTACCCCCGCCAGGGCCGACCTGCGAGGCGCGAACCTCAAGGGCGAGGACCTGTCGGCCAGGGACCTGCAGGAGGTCGACCTGACCGGGGCCGACCTGACCGACGCCACGCTCGTCGGCACGAACCTGTCCCGAGCCGTCCTGCGCGACGCCAAGCTGGCCGGGGCCCGGCTCGACGGCGCCAAGCTGGCGGGCGCCGACCTGACCGGGGCCGACCTGTCGGGCGCGCGGCTGGCCCACACGGACCTGAGCGACGTCTCCGCCGAGGGCGCCCGGTGGCACCGGGCCACGCTGATCAACGTGACGGGCACGCTGCCGCACCTGCCGGGCGCCTCCGTGGTGCCGGGCCAGCCGGTGGAGATCCAGCTCGCGCCCGCCGCGATCGGCGTGCCGTACGGCTATCACTTCCAGACCAGCCGGCTCCCGGAGCCCATCGCGTACACCCCCGACGGGTCCACGCTCGCAGTCGGCCACGAGGACGGCGGCGTGCTGATGTGCGTGGCCGGCGCGCCCGTGCGGACGCTGCAGGGGCACGCGGGCCGTGTGTACGCGGTCTCGTTCGCCGGGGGTCTGCTGGCCACCGGCGCGAGCGACGGCCTGGTCGTGCTCTGGGACGCCCTCACCGGCGCGCACCTGCGCGAGCTGCGCGGCCACGCCGACGGGGTCTGGCCGGTGCGCCTCAGCCCGTCGGGCGAGCTGGTCGCGGCGGGCGGCGGCGACGGCGTCATCCGCGTCTGGGACACCGCCACCGGCCGCCTCGTCCACGAGCTCGCGGGCCACCAGGCACCCGTCTACACGGTGTCGTTCGGCGACTCGGTGCTGGTCAGCGGCGACTCGGCGGGCGTGGTACGCCTCTGGGACCTGGCGTCCGGGCAGGTGACGGGCACGCTCGACGGCCACCGCGGCTCGGTCTACCGTGCGGTCCACAGCCCGGACGGGTCACTGCTGGCCACCGGCGACGAGGCGGGGACGGTACGCCTGTGGGACGCGGCCTCCTGGGCCCTGCGGCACGAGCTGAAGGGCCATTCCGGCAGCGTCTACTGCCTGACCTTCACGCCCGACGGCTCCCTGCTGGCCAGCGGCGACACGGCCGGGGCCGTACGCCTGTGGGACCCGGCCGGTCAGGCCCACGGCGTCCACACCAGCCACGCCGGGTCCGTCTACCAGGTGGTCTTCTCCCCCGACGGCCGCACGCTGGCCAGCGGCGACTCCAACGGCGTCGTCCGGCTGCAGGAGGTGGGCGGCGGCCGGCGGGTCGAGCTGACCGGGCATCGCAGCTCGGTCTGGCCGTTCGTGTTCCGGCCCGACGGCGAGCAGCTGGCCACCAGCAGCAACGACGGGACGGTACGCCTCTGGGATCCGGCCAGCGGCCAGTGCCAGCGGGTGCTGCGCGGCCACGGCAGGCGGATCTCCTCGGTCAGGTTCAGCGCCGACGGCTCGATGCTGGCCACCAGCGGCAACGACGGCGTCGTCCGCGTCTGGGAGCCGCGCACGGGCCGCCGCCTGCGCGAGGTCACCGGCACCGCCGACCGGCTCATCTCGGCCCTGTTCTCACCTGCCGGGCCGGTCCTGGCCACCGCCAGCAACGACGGCGGCGTACATTTCTGGAACGCCGTCACCGGCGACTACGAGCGCGAGCTCAACGCCGAGACCGACCACGTGTGGGCCGAGGCGTTCAGCCCCGACGGCACGCTGCTGGCCACGGCCAACGACGACGACAGCGTACGGATCTGGTACCGGCCGACCAGCCGCCTGGTGAGCAACCTGGCCGACCACCGGGGCCGCGTCCGCTCGATCGCCTTCAGCCCCGACGGCCGTTTCGTGGCCACGGGCTGCGACGACCGGCTTGTACGCATCTGGCACGTCGAGTCCGGGGGCCGGATCGCTACCTTGGAAGGCCATACCGACCGGGTCTACTCAGTCGTGTTCTCGCCCTCGGGCAAGTACCTGGCCAGCGCCGGCAACGACGGCCTCGCCATGGTCTGGGAGCTGCGTCCCGGCCAGCCCTGGCAGCCGCGCCTGCGGCACACGCTCGGCCGGCCCGCGGGGCGGCTGTGGAGCGTCGCGTTCGACGCCACGGGCGAGCGGCTGGCGACCGGCGGCGACGACCTCATGGTGCGGGTCTGGGACACGGCGACGGGGCGGCCACTGCACACGCTGGCGGGTCACTCGCGGCGGGTGTGGTCGGTGGCGTTCAGCCCCTCGGCGGACCTGCTGGCCAGTGCCGGGGATGACGGGGTGGTGATCCTCTGGGCGGGGACGGAGCGGCGGGCCACCCTGCTGGGTCTGCCGGAGGGGTGGGCGGCGCTGTCCCCCGACGGCCGGTACAAGATTCAGGGGGAGGTTTCCGGGCAGTTCTGGCATGTCATCGGGATGTCGCGGTTCGAGCTGGGTGAGCTGGACCCGTATCTGCCCGGTGTCCGCCAGGTGCCGCTCGACTCCCCGTTCTGAGCCCCCGTCCCGACCGGTCAGCCGCGGCCCGCTCGGGTCAGCAGGTCGTCCCAGACCTGGGCGACCCTGGCCTCCAGGTCGTCCAGGTCGCCCTCGTTGTCGATCACGATGTCGGCGATCGCCAGCCGGTCCTGGCGGGTCGCCTGCGCCGCGATGCGGGCCTTGGCGTCGTGCTCCGGCATGCCGCGGTGCTCGGCCAGGCGGGCGATGCGCACCTCGTCGGCGGCGTCCACGACGATCACCACGTCGTACATCGGCGCCAGCCGGTTCTCCGCGAGCAGCGGCACGTCGTAGACCATGATCGCGTCGTCGGCCGTCCGGCTCTGCAGGTCGGCGACCCGCTCCCCCACCAGCGGATGCACGATGCCGTTGAGCGTCGCCAGCTTGTCGGGGTCGGCGAAGACGATGGCGCCCAGCTTCTCCCGGTTGAGTGAGCCGTCAGGGAGGAGCACCTCGTCGCCGAACACGCCCACCACGCGGGCCAGACCCGGAGTGCCGGGCTCCACCACCTCGCGGGCGATCTTGTCGGCGTCGATCACGACGGCGCCCCTCGCAGCGAGGCGCTTGGAGACCTCGCTCTTGCCCGATCCGATGCCGCCGGTGAGGCCGATTTTCAGCACGCGGAAAGCCTATCCGCGATCGTGGATCAGCGGCGCATGTGCACCAGAGTGAGATGGTCGTCCATGCGCTCCCTGTGGGTCTCGCGGTAGCCCAGGCTGCGGTAGAGGCGCAGGTTGCCGTCGGACAGGTGGCCGGTGAACAGGTCGAAGGCCGTCGCCTCCGGCATCCGCTCGTGCAGCGTCCGCATCAGCGCCCGGCCCAGACCCTGACGCTGCCGGTCGGGCGCCACCACCAGGCGGCCGACCAGGCAGGTGGTGCCGGCCAGCTGGCCGCGTACGGCTCCCACGATCCGGCCGGCGTCGGTGGCCTTGAGCACGAGGCCGGTCTCGATGACCTTACGGACCTGCTCCACGGACTCCAGGAGCGGCGGCAGGAAGGGGTCGCCGTACAGCTGGGCCTCGCTCACGTACGCGGCCCGTTGCAGGGTGAGGATCTCACCGGCGTCCTCCGGCAGCGCACGCTCGATTTCCACGCGAGCACCTTACTGCAGCCTCACCCCAGCGGGACCTGCCGCGCCCCACTCAGAGCTCCCTCCGGAAGCCGCTACCGCGCCCCTTCCAGAGCTTCCGGTGCCCCTCCCAGCCGCCCTTCCAGGGTTCCGAAGAACGTGCGGATGCTCCGTACCAGCGGCTCGGGCGAGTTCATCGCCACCATGTGGCTGTCGCCGTGCTCGCCCGCCCAGTGGACGACCCGATTCCCGCGCTCGGCGATGCGCCGGAGCAGCGGAGAGCCGCCGTGCGACACCCCGCTCGGCACCGCGGTCTGGTTGATCGGCATGCCCGCCGCCCCCTCGTAGTACGTCCACGACGATGAGCCGCCCGTCGCGGTCAGCCAGTAGAGGCTCGCGTTCGTGAGCACCAGGTCACGGTCGATGGGCTCGGCGGCCTCCTCGTCGGGCCAGCCGTCGAACTCCTTGAACCGCTCCACCAGGTAGGCCAGCTGCGCCACCGGCGAGTCGGTGAAGCCGAAGCTCAGCGTCTGCGGCCGCTTGGCGAGGTACGGCCCATAGCCGCTGCCTCCGGCGAACCGCTGGGTCAGGTCCGCGAGCTCGGCCAGCTCCGCCTCGGTGGCGTCGGCGAGCTCGGCCGGATCGCCGGTGGGGATGCCGAGCCCGGCGGTGATGTGCGAGCCGATCACATGATCTCTGTCGATGGCCGCCAGTTGCGGGGTGACCAGGGCCCCGGCGTCGTTGCCGTGGGCGCCGTACCGCTCGTACCCGAGTCGTTCCATCAGCTCGGCCCAGGTCCGCGCCACCCGTACGATGCTCCAGGGCCGCTCGTCGGCGGGCTCGGGGAACGGCGAGAAGCCGAAACCGGGCAGCGAGGGGGCCACCACGTGGAAGGCCGTGGCCGGGTCGAGGCCGTGGGCGCGCGGGTCGGTGAGCGGGCCGATGACGTTCAGGAATTCGGCGACGGTGTTCGGCCAGCTGTGCGTGAGGATCAGCGGCAGCGCGCCGGGCTCCGGCGAGCGTACGTGCATAACGTGCACGCGCTGCCCGTCGATGTCCGTGGTGAACTGCGGGAAGGCGTTGAGCTTGGCCTCCTGCGCCCGCCAGTCGAACCCGTCGGCCCAGTACGCGGCCAGGTCACGCAGGTAACCGACCGGGACGCCCCGGCTCCAGCCGCCGCCCGGCAGCGTCCGCGGCCAGCGGGTACGGGTGAGCCGGTCCTTCAGGTCGTCGAGGTCGGCTTGCGGAATGGTGATGCGGAAGGGTTCGATCATGTGCCAACCCTAGGAAGCATCGCGGAAAGGAACGTTCCGCATTAACCCAAAAGAAAAACCCCGCACCGGATGGTGCAGGGTTTTTCTCTGTCAGCTAGTCAACCAGGTCAGCTCTGGCCGCCCGCGAGCTTCTCGCGCAGAGCCGCGAGAGCCTCGTCGGAGGCGAGGGCGCCGGCCGCCGGAGCGGACGAGCCCGAGCTGCTGGCCGGAGCCGCGGTCTCACCGGTGTAGGACGAGGGAGCGGCTTCGCCCGCCTCGGCCTCCGCCTTGCGAGCCTCTTCGATCTGCTTCTTGTGCGCCTCGAAGCGGGTCTGGGCCTCGGCGTACTGCCGCTCCCACTCCTCGCGCTGCTTGTCGAAGCCCTCGAGCCACTCACCGGTCTCCGAGTCGAAGCCCTCGGGGTAGATGTAGTTGCCCTGGTCGTCGTAGGTCGCCGCCATGCCGTAGAGCGTCGGGTCGAACTCGACCTCGGCGCCACTGACACCCTCGTTGGCCTGCTTCAGCGAGAGGCTGATGCGACGCCGGTCGAGGTCGATGTCGATGATCTTGACGAAGATCTCGTCGCCGACCTGGACGACCTGCTCCGGGATCTCCACGTGGCGCTCGGCCAGCTCGGAGATGTGGACCAGGCCCTCGATGCCCTCCTCGACCCGGACGAACGCGCCGAACGGCACCAGCTTGGTGACGCGACCCGGCACGACCTGGCCGATCTGGTGGGTGCGGGCGAACTGCTGCCACGGGTCTTCCTGAGTGGCCTTGAGCGACAGGGAGACGCGCTCGCGCTCCATGTCGACATCGAGGACCTCGACCGTGACCTCCTGGCCGACCTCGACAACCTCGGAGGGGTGGTCGATGTGCTTCCAGGACAGCTCGGACACGTGGACCAGGCCGTCGACGCCGCCGAGATCCACGAACGCACCGAAGTTGACGATCGAGGAGACGACGCCCTTGCGGACCTGCCCCTTCTGGAGGGTGTTGAGGAACGTCTGGCGAACCTCGGACTGCGTCTGCTCGAGCCAGGCGCGGCGGGACAGGACCACGTTGTTGCGGTTCTTGTCCAGCTCGATGATCTTCGCCTCGAGCTCGCGGCCGACGTACGGCTGCAGGTCGCGGACACGGCGCATCTCGACCAGGGACGCCGGCAGGAAGCCACGGAGGCCGATGTCGAGGATGAGTCCACCCTTGACGACCTCGATGACGGTGCCGGTGACGATGCCGTCCTCGTCCTTGATCTTTTCGATCGTGCCCCAGGCGCGCTCGTACTGAGCGCGCTTCTTGGACAGGATCAGGCGGCCCTCTTTGTCCTCCTTCTGGAGAACCAGGGCTTCGACGTGTTCGCCGACCTCCACGACGTCCGCTGGGTCGACATCGTGCTTGATCGAAAGCTCACGCGAGGGGATGACACCCTCGGTCTTGTAGCCGATATCGAGAAGGACCTCGTCTCGATCGACCTTGACGACGGTGCCCTCGACGATGTCGCCGTCGTTGAAGTACTTGATGGTCTCGTCGATCGCTGCGAGGAAGGCTTCCTCGGACCCGATGTCGTTGACCGCTACCTGCGGGGTGCTCGAGGTGGCCTCAGTGCTGGACGTCATGTGTGGAATTGCTCCGAACGCGGACAGGATGTCGATGTGGCGGACGCGCGGCAGGCCCTCTTCCGCATCAAGCCGAGAAATAACGACATCGACGTGACCGAGCGCGAGCCCGCTCCGTCTGAGGCGCGCGCGAGCCCACAGCGCAGCGATCAGCATATGAGACGTTGAGCGTGGGGTCAATCCAACCGGCCCCGCACTGGTCAGTAAACGATCAGCTGATCTTTCCGCTTCGGGGTGATATTACCCTGAAGACGCTGCGGGATGGAGATCTTCGCGGGGTCCCCGTCGGACACGTAGCGCTCGCCTGGGTGCTTGTTCAGCCACTCCAGCCAGTACTGCGAGCACCATTTGCGGCATTCGCCCTTTTTGCCGTTGCTCTGGATGCGCTGGATGGCCACGGGGTCGAATTTTTTCGCAAAGGGCGAAAGCGACGGCTCGGCCCCGGCCAGGAAGACCCCCGCGAAGTCGTAGGACGTGCCGTCCCACTCACCGTGCCGGGCGATCTTCTTCGGGTGCGGCATCGCCCCGAACGGCAGGGCCATGGTGACGGCGGGCCCGGCGCCGAGCTTCTTCAGCAGCCGTTCGAGCCGGACGATCTGCTCCTTGACCTTCTTCTTCCGCATGGCGGCCAGATTGGGGTGGGACCAGGTGTGGTTGGCCACCTCGAACCCGTGCTCGACCAGCCACCGCACGGCCACCGCCTGCTGGTCGGGCTGCCGCAGCCCGAACGGGTCGTGGTTGATCCACAGCGTGGCGACCGGCCGGAACTCGGGATAGCGCCGGGCCACGTCGAGGAGCACCCCGACCGCGGTGTCCGGCGCGGGGTTGCCGCTCGCGTCGAGCCTGAAATGGCTCTCGTGCCCGTCGTCGAAGGTCAGCACCACGGGGAAGCGGCCGGCGGGCACCCGGATGTCGCCGGTGGCGAACTCCTTGGCGGTGATCGGCGCGTAGCCCTGCTTGGCCAGCTTCTCCAGCTCTTTTCGCAGCTGGTCGGGCGTGCGGTCGATGGAGGCGATCCGCTTCTTGAGTATCCGGTGGTACATCAGCACCGGCACCAGCCCGAGCTCGTTGGCCCTGACCTGCTTGGCGAACTCCGGCGTGGACACCACCCCGGGCGGCTCGGCGAACGTCGGCACGGGCTCGGCGGGGGTGGGCTGCGCGGACTGCTCGATCTTGGCCACCGCCGGCGGCCCGGGCACGGACCGGCCGGAGGAGGACTGCAGCATCAGCCCGATGACCGCCACTGACACGACCATGACGTTCGCGAGGGCGATTAACCGGGGGAAGGACGCTGACGATCGCACAAGGCTCCCGTGCCACTCGGGGGAAATTACCCTCAGGGTAGTCCAGAACCCCGTATTGGCCGCCGTTCGCGACCCGCCGGACCACCCTGCTTCACGGTGTGGGACCGCCGCCGCTCAGCGCCAGACGGTCCCACCGGACAAAGATCGACTTGCCCCACCGTACGGGGGTAAACGTCCGGTACGGCGAGATCGGTCACGCGGCCCCTCACGAGCGTCAGGGGGATCGGTCACGCGGCCCCTCACGAGCGTCAGGGGATCGGTCACGCCGCCCCTCACGCTCACCGTCACAAGCGTCAGGGGCCGGTCAGCCGGATCGGCCGCGCGAGCCCCCACGCTCGTCGTCGCGAGCGTTGGGGGCGGTCAGTGGCCCGCGTCCTCCCAGGTGCGGCCGACGCCCACGGAGACCTCCAGCGGGACCCGCAGGTGGTAGGCGGCGTTCATCTGGTCGCACACGAGGGCGCGGAGCCGGTCGAGCTCGCCGGGGGCCACCTCGAACACCAGCTCGTCGTGGACCTGCAGCAGCATCCGGGAGCCCAGCCCTTCCTCCCTCATCGCCTGGGAGACGTTGAGCATGGCCACCTTGATGATGTCGGCCGCCGAGCCCTGGATGGGCGCGTTGAGCGCCATGCGCTCGGCCATCTCCCGGCGCTGCCGGTTGTCGCTGGTCAGGTCGGGCAGATAGCGGCGGCGGCCCATGATGGTCTCGGTGTAGCCGTCGGTGCGCGCCTGCTGGACGATGGCCTGCAGGAAGTCGCGGACGCCGCCGAATTCCTGGAAGTATTCCTCCTTGAGCGCCCGCGCCTCGGCCACCGGGATGTTGAGCTGCCCGGAGAGCCCGAAGTCGGACAGGCCGTAGGCGAGGCCGTAGTTCATCGCCTTGATGCGCGCCCGCAGCTCGCCGTCGATCTGCTCGGGCGGCAGGTCGAACACCCGGGCCGCGGTCGCCTGGTGGAAGTCGTGGCCCGACTCGAAGGAGGCGATCAGCGCCTCGTCGCCCGACAGGTGGGCCATGATGCGCAGCTCGATCTGGCTGTAGTCAGCCGTGAGCAGCGTCTCGTAGCCCGCGCCGACCACGAAGCCCTGCCGGATGCGGCGGCCCTCGGAGGTGCGGATCGGGATGTTCTGGAGATTGGGCTTCTCCGACGACAGGCGGCCCGTGGCCGCGATGATCTGGTTGAACGTGGTGTGGATCCGCCCGTCGTCGGAGACCTCCTTGATCAGGCCCTCGACGGTGGTGCGCAGCTTGGTCTGGTCGCGGTGGCGCAGCATGATGACCGGCAGCTCGTGCTCGGTCTGCGTGGCGAGCCAGGCCAGCTGGTCGGCGTCGGTGCTGTAGCCGGTCTTGATCTTCTTCGTCTTGGGCAGGTTGAGCTTGGTGAACAGGATCTCCTGCAGCTGCTTGGGCGAGCCCAGGTTGAACTGCTCGCCGACGGCCGCGTGCGCCTCCTCGACCGCGTGCTTGACCGCGGCGCCGAACTCGGCCTCCAGAGCGGCGAAGTATTCGCTGTCGACGGCGATGCCCGCGCGCTCGATCTCCGCCAGCACGCTCAGCAGCGGGAGCTCCACGTCGGTCAGCAGCTGGGTGCCGCCGCGACCGGTCAGGAAGGTCTCCAGCGCCTCGGCCAGCTCGCGCACGGCGTGGGCGCGCAGCGCCAGGTCCTTGGCCGGGGCGTCCTCGTCGTCGCCGAACAGCGCGGCCTGCCCGCTGGACTCCTCCTCGGCGCGCAGGTCGCGGTTGAGGTAGCGCCGGGCCAGGTCTTCGAGGGCGAACGTGCGCTGGCCGGGCATCGCCAGGTAGGCCGCCAGGGCCGTGTCGCAGGTCAGGCCCTTGAGGCTCATGCCCTGCGCCCAGAGCGCCAGGATCGGGCCCTTGGCGTCGTGGACGGCCTTGGGCCGGTCGGCGTCGGCCAGCCAGGCCCGCAGCGCGACCTCGTCGGACTCGGTGAGCTTGACCGGGTCGATGAAGGCGGCCGTGCCATCGGGCGAGGCGATCGCGAGGGCGTCGATGCGCCCGGTGCCGCTGCCGTAGGCGCCCTTGACGGCCAGGCCCGCCCGGCCGGCGGGCAGCGCGGACAGCCAGCCCGCGACCCGGTCGGGGCCGAGGATGATGGTCTCCACCTCGAAGCCCTGGTCGGGCTCCTGCTCGCCGGTGCCGAGCACCTTGAAGACGCGCTCGCGCAGCTCGCCGCGGATCTGCAGGGTGTCGAAGAGCTTGTTGACCTCTTCGCGCTCCCAGACGCCCTGCTTGAGCTCGCCCAGGTCGACCTCCATCGGGACGTCGCGCAGCAGCTCGGTGAGCCGGCGGTTCATCAGCACCTGGGCGACGTGCTCGCGCAGCTTGTCGCCGACCTTGCCCTTGACCTCGTCGACCCGGTCGACCAGCGCGGTCAGCGAGCCGAACTCGCGAACCCACTTGGCGGCGGTCTTCTCGCCGACGCTGGGGATGCTGAGCAGGTTGTCGCTGGGGTCGCCGCGCAGCGCCGCGAAGTCGGGGTATTGGACCGGGGTCAGGCCGTATTTCTCCTCGACGGCCTCGGGCGTGAACCTGGTCATGTCGCTGATGCCGCGGCGCGTCATCAGGACCGTGACGTGCTCGTCGACCAGCTGGAGCGCGTCGCGGTCGCCGGTGACGATCAGCACGTTCATGCCCTCGGCGCTGGCCCGGGTGGCGAGCGTGGCGATGAGGTCGTCGGCCTCGAACCCGGCCTTGGACAGGTGCGGGACGCGCAGCGTGTCGAGGAGCTCGTAGATGAGCTGCATCTGACCCCGGAAGTCTTCGGGGGTCTCGCTCCTGTTGGCCTTGTAGTCGGCGTACTCCTCGTGCCGGAACGTCGGCTCCGACCGGTCGAACGCGACGGCCACGTGCGACGGCTGCTCGTCGCGCAGGATGTTGGTCAGCATCGAGGTGAACCCGTAGACCGCCTCGGTGTGCTGACCGTCGGTGGTCATGAGGTTGGCGTCCTTGAGCGCGTAGAACGCGCGATAGGCCAGGGAATGCCCGTCGAGCAGCAACAGGCACGGGCGGCTGGGGGTCACTTCACTCTTCGGCACACAAGCAGCCTAGTCTCCATCTCCGACAGAAAACCTGAGCTCGGAAGACTGGAGGACTCCCCTTGACGCGGATCGACCCGGTGGATTTCCAGACGTTGAACGCCGTCCACGAAGGCACGCTCCCCGACCGGATGGGCATCGAGTTCGTCGAGGCCAGCGCGGAGCGGGTCGTGGGCCGGATGCCGGTCGCGGGCAACACCCAGCCGTACGGCCTGCTGCACGGCGGTGCGTCCGTCGTGCTCGCCGAGACGCTCGGCTCGACCGGCGCGGCCATCCACGCGGGCGCGGACCGCATCGCCGTCGGCATCGAGATCAACGCCACCCACCACCGATCGGCCACCTCCGGCTTCGTCACCGGCGTGGCGACCCGGCTGCACGGCGGCCGCTCGCTGGCCACGTACGAGATCGAGATCACCGACGAGCAGGGGCGGCGCGTGTGCACCTCCCGGCTGACCTGCATGCTGCGCGATCGCTGACCCGCGTGCCATGCACGTGACGCGCATGCCGTGCGATCGCCGACGTACATGCGGCACGATCGGCGACCCGCGGGCTGCGTGATCACTGAACGCCACGCGACTTTCCGGCTCTCTTTGCACACGAGCCCCGTGGGTCGCTACGGTTGTCCAAGCGGAGCCCGCGGGGAGGCCGAGTAGATAACGTGTGAGGCCGGGGAAGCCCTACATGGTCCCAAAGGTCCTCTTCCGCGGGCTCGTTCACGTTCTGCAGCGATGGTTATGCATTAGCGCCCCTGAAGCGCCAGGCGTCTAGCGGCATTTAGCCCCTGACCTGGCGTCTTGGTTCCTCACGCGAGCGACACGCACGTGTCACTAATTGGTGACGAACGATACTGAACCGGGCGCGACCAGAATAAGCTCCCGCCACAGCATCCAGTTTTGTTGTGCCTGCGATGCCCACGTGTCGAGATGGAGGGGCACAACCCCGCCTTGACCTATTTGAGGGAGCACCATTGCGCAGAGCCGTGATCGCGTTCACGGCCTTCCTGGGTGGACTCATCTTCCTGCTCGCGGTCCCCGCCCAGGCGGCGGCCCCCGATCAGGGTTTGAAGGGAACACTCAAACTCCAAGGCCAACCAGTGAACGGCGTGAAAATCGTCGTGACCACCGAAGGCGGACAACCCGTCAAGGAGGTCACAAGCAACGCCCAGGGCGCGTGGGAAGTCCCGGTCGACAAACCGGGCAAGTACAAGGTCACGCTGGATGTCAAGACGCTTCCTGCCAACGCGGCGATCCGGGGCGGCAACGCCGTCCGCACCCCGACCGTCTTTTCCGGCAACATGTCCACCGTCTTGTTCGCCTTGCAGCCCAAGGGCGCGGCGGGTCAACCGGCCCCGGACGAGGGCGCCGAGACCAGCCCCTTCTTGGACCAGGCGGCACAGCTCACCTTCGAGGGCCTGAACCTCGGCCTGATCATCGCGCTGGCCGCGCTCGGCCTCTCGCTGATCTACGGCACCACGGGCCTGACCAACTTCGCCCACGGTGAGCTCGTCACGATGGGCGCGCTGCTCGCCTACATGTTCAACGTGGGCTTCGGCCTGCATCTGATCCCCGCGGCCGTGATCGCGGTGATCGCGGGAGGCGCGCTCGGTTACCTTCAGGACCGCTTCTTCTGGGGGCAGCTGCGCAGGCGCGGCACCGGCACCATCGCCATGATGATCATCTCGATCGGTGTAGCGCTCTTCCTGCGCTATGTCTTCCTGATCCTGTTCGGCGGGCAGAACGAGTCGTTCGCCCAATACACCGCCCAGCCGGGCATCGAGATCGGCCCGATCTCCGCGGCTCCGAAGAACTTCGTCGCGATGGGCATCGAGCTGGTGGTCCTCATCATCGTCGGCATGGCGCTGCTGCGCACCCGCACCGGCAAGGCGGCCCGCGCGGTCGCCGACAACCCGGCGCTGGCCGCCTCCTCGGGCATCAACGTCGACCGGGTCATCCGCATCATCTGGACCACGGGCGGCGCCATCGCGGCGCTGGCCGGCATCATGCTCGGCCTGTCGCAAAACCTGAAATACACCATGGGCCAGGACATCCTGCTGCTCATCTTCGCCGGTGTGACGCTCGGCGGGCTCGGCACCGCGTTCGGCGCCCTGGTGGGCTCGCTCGTGGTCGGCCTGTTCATCCAGGTCTCCACGCTGTGGGTGCCGCCGGAGCTCAAGAGCGTCGGCGCGCTGGCCGTACTCATCATCGTGCTCCTCTTCCGGCCACAGGGCATCCTGGGCCGCCGAGAGCGGATCGGCTGACGGGGGGAGTCACATGGACTGGATCACGATCATCAGCACGACCGTCAAGTCCGCCATCGGCGTCGAGACGGTGCTCTATGCGCTAGCCGCGATCGGCATCAACATCCACTTCGGCTACACGGGCCTGCTCAACTTCGGGCAGGCGGCGTTCATGGGCGTCGCCGGCTACGGCCTGGCCGTCACGGTCACCGTCCTGGGCCTGCCCTTCTGGATCGGCATCGCGGTCGGCCTCATCGCCGCGGTGCTCCTGGCGCTGCTACTGGGCGCGCCGACGCTGCGTCTGCGGGCCGACTACCTGGCCATCGTCACCATCGCGGCGGCCGAGATCGTCAGGCTCATCTTCCGTTCGGTGGCGTTCAAGAACGTGTTCGGCGGCTCCGACGGGCAGCGCGGCTTCTCCGACGGCTTCTACGCGCTCAACCCCTTCCCCGAGGGCGAGTACGGCATCGGCTGGTTCACCTTCAACCACCGGATCCTGTGGATCATGCTCGTCGGCTGGGTGCTGGTCGCCCTCTCCTGCGGCATCGTCTACCTGCTCATGCGCAGCCCGTGGGGCCGCGTGCTCAAGGCCATCCGCGAGGACGAGGACGCCGTACGCAGCCTCGGCAAGAACGTCTTCTCCTACAAGATGCAGTCGCTGATCCTCGGCGGCGTCATCGGCAGCCTGGGCGGCTTCGTGTACGGCCTGGCGTACGCCTCGGTGCAGCCCGACGTCTTCGGCACCGAGACCACCTTCTTCGCCTACACGATCGTGATCCTCGGTGGCGCGGCCCGCGTGCTCGGCCCCGTCGTCGGATCCATGATCTTCTGGGTGCTGCTGGTCCTGGTCAACGGTGTGCTCAGTGAAGCGGTTCAGGCGGGGTACATCCCGTTCATGACCTCGATCCAGGTCGGCCCGGTGCGCTACATCCTGGTTGGTCTCGGGTTGATCCTGTTGCTCATCTTCCGGCCACAGGGCATCTTCGGTGACAAGAGGGAGATAGCTTTCGATGTCCGCTAACCCGTCGTCCGCTAACCCGTCGTCCGCTGAAACAACAGCTGCAAGCACCATCTCCGAGCGCAAGGCCGCGGCCCTGGCCGCCTTCAAGGACCTGGCTCGCGATCCCGGCGTGCCCAAGCCCGACCCGATCCTCGTGGTCGACGGCGTCGTGCGCCGCTTCGGCGGCCTGACCGCCGTCGAGGTGGACCACGTCGAGATCCAGCGCGGCTCCATCACCGCCCTGATCGGCCCCAACGGCGCCGGCAAGACGACGTTCTTCAACCAGCTCACCGGCTTCGACACCGCTGACGCCGGCAAATGGACGTTCAACGGCAACACCATGAGCGGAGTGCCCGCTCACCGGGTGGCCCGCGCCGGCATGGTCCGTACCTTCCAGCTCACCAAGGCCCTGTCCAGGCTGACGGTGATGGAGAACATGCGGCTCGGCGCCCAGCAGCAGCGCGGCGAGAACTTCTGGCGGGCGCTGGTGCCCGGCTCCTGGCGGGCCCAGGAGGAGGCGATCACCGAGCAGGCCGAGGATCTGCTGACCAGGTTCAAGCTCGACGCCAAGCGCGAGGACTTCGCCGGATCGCTGTCCGGCGGCCAGCGCAAGCTGCTGGAGATGGCCCGCGCGCTCATGGTCAAGCCCGAGCTGGTCATGCTCGACGAGCCGATGGCGGGCGTCAACCCGGCGCTGACCCAGTCACTGCTCGGTCACGTCAAGGACCTGCGCGATCAGGGCATGACCGTGCTGTTCGTCGAACACGACATGGACATGGTCCGCGACATCAGCGACTGGGTGATCGTCATGGCCCAGGGCGCCATCATCGCCGAGGGGCCACCGGACACGATCATGTCCGACTCCCGCGTCATCGACGCCTACCTGGGCGCCCACCACGACGCGCCGCTGTCGGACAGCGAGCTCGAAGAGCAGCTGCACCAGGCGGAGGCGGCGCTGGAGGCCGAGATCGAAGAGGAGACGCAGAAGTGAACGCCGTCCCCGAGTCCGCACCGGGCTCCGAGCCCGAGTCGAAGGCGGCCATCACCGACCGCGGCGCCCACCTGGCGGGTGCCGCGAACGCCGTGCTGCGTTGCGACGAGCTCATCGCCGGCTACCTGCCGGGCGTCAACATCCTCAACGGCTCCGACCTGTACGTCGGCGAGGGTGAGCTGATCGGCATCATCGGCCCCAACGGCGCCGGTAAGTCGACGCTGCTCAAGGCCATGTTCGGGCTGGTCAACATCCGCAGCGGCACCGTGGTGCTGAAGGGTGAGGACATCACGAACATGAAGGCGCACTCGCTGGTCTCCCGCGGGGTCGGCTACGTCCCGCAGACCAACAACGTCTTCCCCAGCCTCACCATCGAGGAGAACCTCGAGATGGGCGCCTTCCAGGTGCCCGGCAAGTTCAAGGAGCGCTTCGAGTTCGTCGCCGAGCTGTTCCCGGCGCTCAAGGAGCGGCGCAAGCAGCGGGCCGGCTCGCTGTCGGGCGGCGAGCGGCAGATGGTGGCGATGGCCAGGGCGCTCATGACCGAGCCGTCGGTGCTGCTGCTGGACGAGCCGTCGGCGGGCCTGTCGCCCATGCTGCAGGACCTGGTGTTCATCCAGGCCCAGCAGATCAACAAGGCGGGCGTGACGGTCATCATGGTCGAGCAGAACGCCCGGCGCTGCCTGCAGATCTGCCACCGCGGCTACGTGCTGGACCAGGGCCGCAACGCCTACACCGGCACCGGCCGCCAGCTGGCCAACGACCCCAAGGTGATCGAGCTCTACCTCGGCACCCTGGCCAAGGCCTAGAAGATCTCAAAACGGCGAAGGGGCTCCCCAGGGGCCCCTTCGCCGTTCTTTAATGAGCGCTGTGAGACGAATTGCGACAATCGCGCTCCTGCTGCCCATCCTCGTCGCGTGTCAGAACGGCGCCGCCTCGGCCGGCAAGTACAGCACCGGCGGCGACCCCACCGACGACCCCTGCGCACGCGTGGTCTCCGCGATCGGCTACGTCGGCCTCATGCTGAAGCCGAAGGGCCAGGAGAACACCCAGAACTTCGAGGACGCGCTGCTCGGCCGCCTCGCTGAGGCGCGCGGCATCACGCTGCAGTTCGGCCCGCGCCTGCCAGAGTCGCTGGGTACGGCCGTGCGCACGGTCGAGTCCACCACGGCGGGCCTGTCCAGGGCCGACGTTCCGCGTGAGCGGCAGGTGGCGCTGCTCGCCCAGTACCGGATCGCCGCCGACGAGATCGTGGCGGGCTGCGGCCAATAGGCCAATAGGCCGGGAACGGCTCGCGGCGAACAACCGTGGAACAGCCGAAAGGCCCGATCCAGCGGACCGGGCCTTCCAGGGTGTGCGGCGTACGGACTAGCCGGCGATGTTGCCGGTGCGGTACTCGAGCGCCTTGGTCGGGTACTTGTTGTCGGCGCCGTACTCGTAGATGCCGATGGTGGCGACCGCCGGGTCACCGGCCTCGTTGAACTCGACCGGACCGCTCACGCCGTCGTAGTCGATGTCCTTGCCGGCCTTGAGCAGGTCGACGCACGACTTGAAGTTGTTGCACTTCTCGCCGCCCTTGCTGACCTCGGCCAGCTTGGCGCCGATGTCGACACCCGCGTCGCTCTTGGCGGCCTCGGCGGCCAGCGCGATCAGGTTCATGGCGTCGTAGGACTCAGGCGCGTAGCTGAAGTCCTCCAGCTTGGGGTTGACCGCCATGAGCTTGGCCTTGAAGTCATCCGGAGCGGCGGCACCGGGGATCGTGCCCTTGACGCCCTTGAGGGTGTTCTTGGGCATCTTGGCGTAGTTGGTGTTGGAGGTGTTGCCGTCCACCATGTACCACTTGTGCTTGCTGGCCGGCAGACCCTGCTTGACCAGCTCCTGGATGACCTTGGCGGTCTCCTCGAAACCGATCAGCACGATGGCCTTCGGAGCCTTCGCCTTGATCTTCGCGACGTCGGCGGAGAAGTCGGCCGCCTTCGGGTCGTAGTCCACGCGCTCGACGACCTCGGCGCCACCGTCGGTGACGGTCTTGGCCACCTGGTCGGCCAGGCCGGTGCCGTAGGAGTCCTGCATGGCCAGGATGCCGACCGTGTCGCTGCCGTCGGCGATGATCAGGTCGCCCAGCACGCGGCCCTGCAGCTTGTCCGGCGGAGCCGTACGGAAGTAGAGGCCGTTGTCCTTGATCGTGGTGAACTTGTCAGAGGTGTTGGCGGGCGAGAAGTGAACCACGCCGGCACCCGTGATCTTGTCGACCACCGACTCCGACACCGAGGAGGACGCGGCGCCGATGATGGCGTCGGCCTTCTGCGCGATCAGCTTGTCCACCGACTGCGAAGCGATGTTCGTGGTGGTGTCACCGGAGTCGGTGTCATATTTGGTCACCGGCTTGCCAAGCACGCCACCGGCTTCGTTGATTTCCTTGATCGCGGCGTCCACACCGGCGAACTCGGGCGGGCCGAGGAAGGCAAGCGAACCGGTCTGCGGCAGCAGCGTGCCAACAGTCAAGGTCCCGTCGCCCTTGGCAGCCGGGGCAGCCGCACTGGATGGCGCGGCCGAGGACGAGGCCGGCGCAGCGGTGTTACCGCCACCACCGCAGGCTGTCAGGGCCAGGCTCGTGGCAGCCACGACAGCCAGCGCCCGTCCCGCGGGAGCAATGCGGATCATGAAGTGTCTCCTTCATCTCCAGGCCGGGTGAGGTCAGCACCGCCGACGTTCCCGAATCGAATGACGGAAAGCTATAGAACGTAAGGCCAGTTCAACAGATGAAAGGGAGAACTGTCGGTACTTGGATGCGGAGTCGTAATCACTCCTCAACTTACGGGAGCCTGAGGATCACGCCTAATGTTCGACTCGTGAAGCGCACAGCGGCCTTCCTCGCTATGGCGATCCTGCCCATTGCTCTTCTGGCGGGCTGTGGTGCCCCTGAGGCGCCCGCCGCGCCTTCTGCCGACCCTCCCAAAGGGGTGTCGGTCTCGCTGGCCCAGTGGCGCTCTGACGAGCCTGTGCACGCCCTCGAAGTGGCCGTCACCAATGCGACGGACACTCCGGTCTATTTCTCGGACGTTCAGCTTGTCACACCGTCGTTCAAGACACTGCCTCCCGAACGCGCCGACGCGCTCCTGAAGCGGACGCCTCGCACAGACCTGCGCATCCCGTACGGGGCGGCCAACTGCTCGCCCAAGGGCCTGCCGTCGCTGCAGCCGGCCACGGTCGTGGCCCACCTCCGCACCGGGTCCGAGCCGCTGCGCAGGGTGGTCTTCAAGGTGCCGCACCCGGACCCGCTGCTGACCCGGCTGCTGCGCGACGAGTGCTCCGCGTTCCTGATCACGGAGGCGGCCGACATCGAGTTCGGCGACGACTGGACGCAGGTCGGCAAGGTGATGCGCGGCAGCCTCGTCCTGACCCGCCGCAGCGCGGGCGTGGTGGCCGTACAGGACGTGGGCGGCACCACCCACTACATCGCCACCCCCGTCAAGAAGAGCAGGCCGCTGGCGACCCTGGACGCCGGGGCGCAGCGGGCGCAACTCGCCCTCGAGCTCACCCCCGGCCGCTGCGACCCGCACGCGTTCGCCGAGGGCAAGAAGGCGTTCCTGTTCCCCGTGCGGGCCACCATCGACGGCGGCGAGGAACGCGTGGTCATCGTCGTGCCACCCAAACCGCTCCAGGAGCGGCTGACCGCCTACGCGCTCAAGACGTGCGGGCTGGGCGGCTGAGTCTCAGCCCGCGATCTTGCCGGTGCGATATTCCAGCGCCTTCGTGGCGTCGTACTCGTTGTTCTCGCCGTACTGGTAGACGCCGATCGTCGCGACCGACGGGTCACCGGCGGCGTTGAACTCGACCGGGCCGCTCACGCCGTCGTAGTCGATGTCCTTGCCGGTCTTGAGCAGTTCGTCGCAGGACTTGAAGGTCTTGCACTTCTCGCCGCCCTCGCTCACCTCGGGCAGCTTGGCGGCGATCGACCGGCCGCTGTCGTCCTTGGCCGCCTGGGCGGCCAGCGCGATGAGGATCGTGGCGTCGTACGACTCCGCGGCGTAGGTGTAACTGGTCAGCTTGGGGTTGATCGCCAGCAGCTTCTTCCGGAAGTCGGTGGGCGCCGCGGCGCCGGGGATGGTGCCCTTGACGCCCGCCAGCGTGCCCTTGGGCATCTTCAGGTAGTTGCTGTTGGACATGTTGCCGTCGACCATGTACCACTTGACCTTGTCGGCCGTGAGGCCCTGTTTGACCAGCTCCGCGACGACCTTGGCGCTCTCCTCGAAGCCGATCAGCACGACCGCCTTCGGGTTCGCCGCCTTGATCTTCGCCACGTCGGCGGAGAAGTCGGCGGCCTTCGGGTCGTAGTCCACCCGCTGCACCACCGAGGCCCCGGCATCCTGCGCGGTCTTCGTGACCTGGTCGGCCAGGCCCGAACCGTAGGAGTCCTGCATGGCCAGGATGCCGATCGTGTCGTTGCCGTCGGCCACGATCAGATCGCCCAGCACCCGGCCCTGCAGCTTGTCCGGCGGCGCCGTACGGAAGTACAGGCCGTCGTCCTTGATCGTGGTGAACTTGTCGGAGGTGTTGGCCGGCGAGAACTGGACCACCCCGGCACCCGTGATCTTGTCGATCACCGACTCCGACACCGAGCTCGACGCGGCGCCGATGATGGCGTCCGCCTTCTGCGCGAGCAGTTTGTCCACCGACTGCGAGGCGATGTTCGTCGTCGTGTCGCCCGAGTCCGTATCGATCTTGGTAACCGGCTTGCCGAGCACCCCGCCCGCGTCGTTGATCTCCTTGATCGCGGCGTCCACACCGGCGAACTCGGGCGGGCCGAGGAAGGCAAGCGACCCCGTCTGCGGCAGCAGAGTGCCGATCGTCAACGTGCCGTCGCCCTTGGCCGCGGCGGCGGAGGTCGGAGCGGCCGACGTCGCCTCCTTGGCCCCCGTGTCCGCGCCGCCACCGCCGCCACCACAGGCCGTCAATGCCAGGCTCGAGACCGCCGCTGCCGTCAGCAGTTTGCGCATCATGTGACTCCCCTCTATGTCAGCGAAGGGAACGATCTACCTCGCCACGTTTCCCAAGCTCAGCATGCCTGTTTGGGGAGGAGGCGTGGAGTTCTTACTGCCTTTTTATACCCATTTGTAATGTCTCTGTCAGTGGCAGACGGCCCCGATCCTCGGATCGGGGCCGTCGCTTCGTTGCGGGGGCGTCAGCCGGAGATGTCGCCCTTGCGATATTCGAGCGCCTTGGCGGCGTTGTACTTGTTGTCGGCGCCGTACTGGTAGACGCCGATCGTCGCGACCGACGGATCGCCCGCGTCGTTGAAGTCGACCGGCCCGCTCACGCCGTCGTAGTCGATGTCCTTGCCCGCCTTGAGCAGTTCGTCGCAGGACTTGAAGTCCTTGCACTTCTCACCGCCCTTGCTGACGTCCACGAGCTTGGCCGCGATCGCCGCGCCCGTGTCGTCCTTGGCCGCCTCGGCGGCCAGCGCGATGAGGTTCGCCGCGTCGTACGACTCCGCGGCGTAGGTGTAGTTGGTCAGCTTCGGGTTGATGCCCAGGAGCCGCTTCTGGAAAGCCTCGGGTGCCGCCGCGCCGGGGATGGTGCCCTTGACGCCCTTCAGCGTGCCCTTGGGCATCTTCAGGAAGTTGGTGTTCGACATGTTGCCGTCGACCATGTACCACTTGTACTTGTCCGTCGTCAGGCCCTGCTTGACGAGCTCCGCCACGACCTTGGCGGTCTCGTCGAAGCCGATGAGCACGATGCCTTTCGGGTTCGCCGCCTTGATCTTCGCCACGTCGGCGGAGAACTCGGGCGCCTTGGGGTCGTAGTCCACCCGCTCGACCACCTTGGCGCCGCCCGCCTCGGCGGTCTGCGTGACCTGATCGGCCAGGCCGGTGCCATAGGAGTCCTGCATGGCCAGGATGCCGACGGTGTCGTTGCCGTCGGACACCACCAGGTCGCCCAGGACCCGCCCCTGAAGCTTGTCCGGCGGGGCCGTACGGAAGTAGAGTCCGTCGTCCTTGATCGTGGTGAATTTGTCGGAGGTGTTGGCCGGCGAGAACTCCACGACGCCCGCCCGCGTGATCTTGTCGATGATCGACTCCGATACCGACGAGGACGCGGCGCCGATGATGGCGTCGGCCTTCTGCGCGAGCAGTTTGTCGACCGACTGCGAGGCGATGTTCGTGGTGGTGTCGCCCGAGTCGGTATGGATTTTGGTGACCGGCTTGCCGAGCACCCCGCCGGCGTCGTTGATCTCCTTGATGGCCAGGTCGACGCCGGCGTACTCGGGCGGGCCGAGATAGGCCAGCGACCCCGTCTGCGGCAGCACCGAGCCGATGGTCAGGGTGCCGTCGCCCTTGACCGCGCTCCCAGTCGCCGTCGCCTGAGCGGTGGCCGTATTCGCGGAGGTCGGCGCGGTGGTGGTGCCTCCCGTGGAACAGGCCGCCAGTGCCATGGCCGCCGCGATGGCGACGGTCATGGCCCGGGAAATGCGGATCATCGAAGCGTCTCCGTCCAGGTGAGCGGATCTTCTGTCCGCCCATCAGCATGCGACCGGGACGCCTCAGGCGAAGGAAACCGAGGCCGGTTGGATGCCCACTCGTAATCGCGCCACAACCCGAGGGGACAAATCCGGTGATATATGGCCCCTCAGGCGCGCTCCGCCGTGTCATCTATAACGATCTGGGCAACCTCGCGCATGCTCAGCCGGCGATCCATCGACGCCTTCTGGATCCACCGGAACGCCTGCGGCTCGCTCCAGCCGTGCGCGGACATCAGCTGCCCCTTCGCCCGCTCCACCAGCTTCCTGGTCTCCAGCCTGTCGGACAGGCTCGACACCTCGGCGGCCAGCGCCACCATCTCCTCGTGCCTGCTGACCGCCATCTCGATCGCGGGCACCAGGTCGGCCTTGGTGAACGGCTTGACCAGATAGGCCATGGCCCCCGCGTCCCTGGCCCGTTCGACCAGGTCGCGCTGGGAGAAGGCGGTCAGGATGAGGCACGGAGCGATCCGCTCCGCCACGATCCGCTCGGCCGCCGAGATGCCGTCGAGGACGGGCATCTTGACGTCGAGAATCACCAGGTCCGGCCTCAGCTCGGTGGCCAGCTGGATCGCCCGCTCGCCGTCACCGGCCTCGCCCGCGACGATGTAGCCGTCTTCCTCGAGCATCTCCTTGAGATCGAGGCGGATCAGGGCCTCGTCTTCCGCGATCACCACTCGCCGCTGCGTACTCACGAGCAAGAGAGTACCGATGTCCGCTAGATTAGAGCGACGCCGGTGGTGGGTGGCTGCGAATTTCGGCTACCCTTTCGCCGTGCGATAAGGACGGATCCGGATATTTCCGGATCCTCGCCTCGGTATCCCAATTGGCAGAGGAAGCGGATTCAAAACCCGCACAGTGTGGGTTCGAGTCCCACCCGGGGCACTTCGATCAGTCGCCCGGCCACTTCGGCCGGGCGCTGTTCCTTGTCTGGGCGCCGTTTCCAGGACGGGCGCTATCTCCAGGACGGGCGCTGTTTCCGGGACAGGCGCTATCTACGGGACAGGCGTTGTCTCCGGGATGGGCACCTGTTCTCGGGACGGGCCCGGCCAGCCGCCTCACCCGCCCACCAGGTCGGCGAGCCGCTTCGCCCGCCGACCAACTCGACTTACCGTTTCAGCTCGCCGACCAGCCCGGCGAGCGGCCGAGTAGCGCCACCACCCGGTCCAGAGCCGGGGCGTCGTCCGCCGCCGGCACCCCCGCCACGAACGCCCTGCCCTCCCCGCGCGTCTCCGGTGTGTCGGGCACCTTGGCGGCCACCGGCAGCGCGGCCTCGGCCAGATCCTCGTCCACGTTCGCGGGGACGCCCAGCGCCTTGGCGAAATCCCAGTCGTGGACCACGCAGTCGACGAAGTGGAACCCGATCGCCATCCGCGCGGGGAAGGGACCTCCGTCGCGGATCTCCGGCAGATAGAACCCCCGATCAAGTACGCCGTCCGCGGCGAAGGCGTCCATCACCGCCCGCGCCGACGCCGCGTACTCCTCTACTGGGTCGTCACCCACCGGACTCGGCTCCCACCTGTCCAGATCGGACCGCGCACCGGAGGCGGCGAAGGCGAAGCCGTGATTCTGCACGACCTGGTGGGCGAGCAGGTCGCGCACCGCCCAGCCGGCGCACGGTGTCGGCCGGTCCAGGTCGCCCGGCTTGATGGTCGCCACCAGGTCGACGGTCGCCTGCACAGACCGGCGGTTGAGCTCAATGATGTCTACCAAGGCACTGTCCCGTCATCGTCGAAGAATCCGCCCGTCGGCCCGTCGGGGCCGAGGGTGGCCAATCTGACGATAACGGCCGCTCCGTCGGCCGCTGTGCGGGTGATGGGCAACCCGAGGTCCTTGGTGAAGTCCGTGGCACAGGCTCCGGGCGCTGCGGCGTTGACCAGAATGCCGTCCTCACGGAGCTCCTTGGCGTACTGGATCGTCAACGCGTTGAGCGCCGTCTTGGACGGCGGATACACCGCCGACGCCGGAAGTCCCGACATGTAGTGATCCGGGGTCGTGTGATGGCTCAGGGAGCCGACGCCGCTGGAGACGTTCACGATGCGGGCGGCGGGCGCGCGTCTGAGCAGGGGCAGGAACGCGTTCGTCACCATGAGCACGCCGACGACGTTCGTCTCGAACACCTGACGCACCAGCTCGGGCCGGGTAGTGCTGGGTGCCTCGCCTGCGTGGTGACCGGAGATGCCGGCGTTGTTCACGAGTACGTCGAGACGGCCGTAGCGGTCTGACAGGTGGGCGGCGGCCGCCTGGATGGTGGCGGGGTCGGTGACGTCGAGGACGATCGGATGGATGTCGACGCCAGCGGCTCTGTACGTTCCGCCGGGACTGGCCCTGTACGTTCCGCCGGGACTGGCCCTGTACCTTCCGCCGAAATCGGGCTCATCCGCTCCGCCCGACCCCGGCCTTTCAGCTCCACCGGATCCTGGCGCTCCCGCTCCCCCAGAAGCTGACCCGTCCATGGTGGCGGAGTCAGGCTCGTCCATGGTGGCAAAGCCAAGCCGGTCCATGGCGGCGGAGTCAGGCATGGCCGCGTCTGTGGCGGTCGCGCGTAGCCTGGCGGCTGCCGCCTCACCTCTGCGTGCGTCGCGAGCAGCCAGCAGCACCGTCATGCCCCTGGCGGCTAACTGGGCGGCGACCTCGAAACCTATGCCCTTGTTCGCCCCGGTCACCAGGGCGATCGTCGATGCGGTCATTCACCGAGCACACCACCGTTGATCGTGGCCTGGCCAACACCAGCTGGGTCAGGATCGATACCCTGCGGGTATGGAGACGCGTGAGCTGGCCTACTTCGCCGCCGTCGCCGAGGAGCTGCACTTCGGCCGGGCGGCCGCGCGGCTCGGGATCGCGCAGCCGCCGCTGTCGAGGGCGATCCAGAAGCTCGAACGACGGCTCGGGGTGACCCTCTTCGACCGCTCGGGCCGCCGGGTGGCGCTCACCCCGGCGGGCGAGGTACTGGCCAGGGAGGCCGCCAAGGCCCTGGACGCGGTGGCGGCGGCCGAACACCGTACGCGCAGGGCGGGGCGGACCGAGCCGCGGCTCGTAGTGGCCCTGAAACCGGGCGGCGACGGCGCGCTGCTCCCGGACATCCTGGCCGCCTACCAGTCGTGCCCGGACGCCCTGCCGGTGGAGGTGGTGCTGTGCGGGGTGGCGGAGCGGGCCCGGTTGTTGCGTGACGGTACGGCGGACGTGGCGTTCCTGCACCACCCTTGGGAAGACATGACGGGGTTCGACACGGAGCCACTGCTGGTGGAGGGCGGTGTGGCCGTCGTGCCTGCCCGGCACCCGCTGGCCGGACGGCCGTTCGTCCACCTCGCCGACCTGGACGCCGATCCGACCCCGCGCTGGCCCGATCCCCGCACCCCCGATCCTGGCGCCTCCGGGTGGCATGCCTCCGAGCCGCATGCCTCCGGACCGCACGTCTCGGGATCGCACCTCCCCGGATCGCACGTCTCCGGATCGCAGGCCGTGTCCAAGTCGCTGGGCGGGTCCGAGCCGCATGTCGCGGCCGGGCTGCGGGCGGGCGATGCCGCTCAGATCATGCAGTTGGTCGCCCTCGGCAGGCTGATCGCCGTCGTCCCCGAATCGGCCAAGGAGCAGGTACGACGCGATCTGGTCTGCGTCCCGGTCGTGGACGCCGCCCCCACCACGGTCGTCCTGGCCTGGCCCGAGCAGACCCGCTCCCCCGCCCTGGCCGCCTTCGTCCGCACCGCCACGGACATCGCGAACGTCGCGGCTGCGGGCGTCGCGGCCGAAGACTTCGCCGGTGCGGACCTGGCGGGTGCGGGTATCGCAGGTGCCGGTGCCGCGGGTACGGACGTCGCGACCGCGGGTGTCGCGGCCGGAGACGTGGCACGCTGGCTCGCGGCTGAGCCGGCTGAGCCGGGGGACCAGGTGATCGACCATGGGCGCGCCTGACCCGTGAAATGCGGTCCGGTGGACCGGCGAGGTGATGACACGGACGACTCCGGGCTCCGGGGTCAGACCGGATGACGATAGTTTGTGCCAGTGACAGCTATCGATCCCACCGTGACCGGCGCTTACGCCATCGGGCTCGCGACCATCGCCGCCGACGGCACCGTACTTGACACCTGGTTCCCCGCTCCTCAGCTGGGCGACCCGCCCGTTACGGGCACCGAGCGGCTCTCCGCCGAGGAGGCCGGCGAGCTGGCCTCGCTGGTGGGTCCCGACCCGGCCAGGGGCGTCGAGGTGGTGGCCGTGCGCACCGGCATCGCCAAGCTCTCCGAGCCGCCGGCGGACACCCACGACGCCTACCTCAGGCTGCACCTGCTCTCCAGCCGCCTGGTCCAGCCGCATGGGCTGAGTCTCGACAACCTGTTCTCCTTGCTGGCGAACGTCGTGTGGACCAACTTCGGGCCGTGTCCGGTGGAGGGGTTCGAGCAGACCCGGCTGAGGTTGCGGGCCCGGGGGGCGGTGTCGGTGTACGGGGTGGACAAGTTCCCGCGGATGGTCGACTACGTGCTGCCGGCGGGTGTCCGGATCGCCGACGCCGACCGGGTACGCCTCGGCGCGCACCTGGCCACCGGCACCACGGTGATGCACGAGGGCTTCGTGAACTTCAACGCGGGCACGCTCGGTGCCTCGATGGTCGAGGGGCGCATCTCGGCGGGCGTGATCGTCGGCGACGGCTCCGATGTGGGCGGCGGCTCGTCGATCATGGGTACGCTCTCGGGCGGCGGCAAGGAGGTCATCTCCATCGGCGAACGCTGCCTGCTGGGCGCGAACGCCGGCATCGGCATCTCGCTGGGCGACGACTGCGTGGTGGAGGCGGGCCTCTACGTGACGGCCGGCACCAAGGTCGCCCTCCCGGACGGCCGCGTCGTCAAGGCCAAGTCACTGTCCGGCACGAACGGCCTCCTGTTCCGTCGCAACTCCCAAACCGGCGCCGTGGAAGCCGCCCCCCGCGCCGGCGGCCCCGTCGAGCTCAACGCCTCGCTCCACGCCAACTGACCCTCCGAGATCCCACAAACCCAAGATCTGTTACGGCCGGCCCGGTGGGCGCCACCCGCCGCACGGGGCCGGCGCCCGTCCAGGGACACGCTCCTGGGGTGGAGCCGGCTGAGCGCCGTGACGTGCGCATGGTGGACCGTGGCTTCCGTGTGGCCGGACCGAGGCCGCGGTCCTGTCCACCGCATAGCCAGGAGATCCCGTCCAGGCCCCCCGGCAGGCAGACCTAGGCGCCACAGCGAAGACGCCCACAGACCTGGCCACCATGGTGCGCAGGCCCACAGACCTGGGCATTATCGCGGGCACGCCCGCTCTTGGCAGCGTGGCGGACACACCCACGAACCTGGCCACCGTGGCGCGCACACCCTTGGCTGCCCTCCGCCCACCGACCGTGACCCACCACCCACCGGCCCCGCACTGCCCACGGAGACGGCCAAGAATGCGCACGTCACGGCGGCGAGCCGGGGAAGCGGAGGAGCGTTCCCCTGGAGGGCCGTCAGCCAGCCGTCCAGGGTGGGTCCTCCCGTGCTTGCCGTAAAAATCCTAAAAAAGGTTTTGCCGTAAGTTAGCTGTGGGAGACCGCGGAGCCGATGGTGTGGACGCGGAGGGCGTTGGTGGAGCCCGGCGTGCCGGGAGGCGAGCCGGCCACGATGACCACCTTGTCGCCCTTCTCCAGGCGGCCCAGCGTCAGCAGTGACGCCTCCACCTGGCGCACCATGTCGTCCGTGTGGTGGACGAACGGCACGTGGAACGTCTCCACGCCCCACGTCAGCGACAGCTGCCCCCGCACGTGCGGGGCCGAGGTGAAGGCCAGCAGCGGGATCGGCGAGCGGTAGCGGGCCAGGCGGCGGGCCGTCTCGCCCGACATGGTGAACGCGATCAGCGCCTTCGCCCCGACGATCGCGCCGACCTCGGCGGCGGCTCGGGCGATGGCGCCGCCCGTCGTCTCCGGCAGGCGCTCCAGGGAGTGGGTGGCGTGCAGCGAGTGCTCCTCCGCCGCGCGCGCGATGCGGTCCATGGTGGAGACCGACTCGATGGGATAGTTGCCCACCGAGGTCTCGCCCGAGAGCATGACCGCGTCGGCGCCGTCCATGACCGCGTAGGCGACGTCGGACGCCTCGGCGCGGGTGGGGCGGGGCGCGCTCATCATCGAGTCGAGCATCTGGGTGGCGACGATGACCGGGCGGGCCTTCTCGCGGCAGAGCTCGATGATGCGCCGCTGGACGATCGGCACCTGCTCCAGGGGCAGCTCGACGCCGAGGTCGCCGCGGGCGACCATGATGCCGTCGAACGCCTCGACGATCTCGGGCAGGCGGTCGACCGCCTGCGGCTTCTCGATCTTGGCGAGCAGCGGGAGGCGAACGGCCTCCTGCTCCATGATGTTGCGCACCACGTCGGCGTCGGACGGGCGGCGGACGAAGGACAGGGCGATCATGTCGAAGCCGGTGCGCAGCGCCCAGCGCAGGTCGGCCTCGTCCTTGTCGGTGAGCGCGGGCGCGCTGACGTTGATGCCCGGCAGGTTGAGGCCCTTGTTGTCGGAGATCATGCCGCCGATGACGACTCGCGTGATGACGCGGTCGCCCTCGACGCTGGTCGCCTCCAGGACGAGGCGGCCGTCGTCGACCAGGATGGTGTCACCGGGGCGTACGTCGCCCGGCAGGCCCTTGTAGGTGGTGGAGACCTGCTCCCGGTCTCCCGGCACGTCCTCGGTGGTGATCGTGAAGACGTCGCCGAAGCCGAGCCGGACCGGGCCTTCCTCGAACCTGCCGACGCGGATCTTGGGGCCCTGCAGGTCGGCGAGCACGCCTACACCGCGGCCGAGGTCGGCCGCCACCTCTCTGACCCGGTCGTATACCTCACGGTGCATGTCATGGTCACCATGGCTGAGGTTGAACCTGGCCACGTCCATGCCGGCGGCGATCAGCTCGCGCAGGCGTTCAGGAGAGGACGTGGCGGGACCTAGAGTGCAGACTATTTTCGCGCGACGAGTCACGAGTCCTACCTTAATTGGTACAGACCACTTGGCTGTCATTGACGACGCAGAACGTACCCGGCGTAGGAGAACAACACGAGAATGGCGACCCCCAGACGGGCCAAGTTCGCGTATTCCTCGGGGTAGATCACGCCTTCGATGTAGTGGTCGATGAAGCCGGTGGGCGGGAGGCCCTGGAGTCCGGCGTTGCGGCGCCCCCAATCCTCCACCACCGTGAGCGGGCATTCGACGCCGGTGGCCAGCGAGATCAGGCCCCAGGTCGTGACCGCGAGATGGACCCAGATCGTGCGCCGCCAGCGCCATGCGACATACCCGCCCACGGCCATGTAGGCCAGGAAGGCGAAGTGCATCACCATCGCGGTGTCCGCGATGAGGCGATACATCATGCTCTGACGGTAGCGCCATTCCAGGACATCATGGGCGTGGCGGTTGCGGCCTTCCGGGAGATCATCGTGCGATGGTCGCGGCCTTCCAGGCGTCGACGATGCCGTGGCCGTAGAAGCCGTTCTTGGACTTGCCGCCCTCGCAGGTCTGCTTGTCGCTCTCCCCGGCGCTCTCGTAGGTGTACGTACGCGGCGACGGGCACGCCTTGCGATCGGCGGTCTTGTACAGGAGCTTCTCGACGGTGGCGGGAGACAGCGCCACCCCGCCCTTGCCGGGCTTGCCGAAGCGGCTGATCAGGATCGCGGCGACGCCGGTCGCGTGCGGGGCCGCCATCGAGGTGCCGTCCAGATACTGGTAATAGGAGCAAGGGCTGCTGCTGCAGTCACGGACGACCGCGGAGGTCTTCGGCTTGCCCGACTTGTCCAGCAGGCCGGTACGACGGAGCACAGCCTCGGGGGCGGCCGCCAGGATCGACCTGGTGGTCGAGGCGCCCTTGCCCTCCGTCACGTCGCCGCCGGGCGCGGCCAGGTCGGCCTGCTCAATCCCGTAGTCGCTGTAGCTGGCCTTGCGGCCGGAGGGGCCCACCGCGGCGACCGAGATGACGCCCTTGGACTCGGCGGGCACGTTGATGCAGGAGTTGTCGACCTTGCGGGTCTTCTCGCTGCCGCGCGGGTAGCCGGGACTGGACGTGTCGACCTTGGGCTTGCCGAGGTCGGTGGAGCCGTTGCCGAGCGCGGAGATGAGCGTGACGCCCTTCTTGCGCGCGTAGTCGAGCGCCCGCTGCATGCCGGTGATGATCGCGCGCTGCTGCAGCTGCTGCTTCTTGCTGTCGGCCTTGTTGTGGGCGCAGTTGAACAGCCACGGGTCGACGTAGTAGCTCATGTTCACCACGTCCACGCCGATGTCGGCGGCGTAGGTGAGCGCGTCGAGGCTGGGCTTGAGGAAGAAGAACCCGGAGTCCTGCCCCGCCCTGATGTTGACGAGCTGCACTCCCGGCGCCACGCCCGCGATGCCGATGTGGTTCAGCGGCGAGCCGATCGTGCTGGCCACGTGGGTGCCGTGGCCCTCGTCGTCCTGGTCGACCGGGTCCTTGCAGCTCGACACCTCGCAGGGGCCGTCGAGCGTGTCGCCGTTCTCGTCGTTCGGCTTGTCGGTGACGAAGTTGCGGCTGAGGGCGCGGTTGAAGTTCGCGGCGATGTCGGGGTGCTTGCCGTCGATGCCGGTGTCGATGACGCCGACGAGCACTTTCCTGCTGCCTGGCACCTTCTTGTTGGCGCGGTCGGCGCCGATCATCCTCATGTCCCACTGCCGGGGAGCGAGGGGCTCGCCCGCCCTGGTCGTGAGGGCCGACGCGTCGGGGAACGCCCGCGGCTCCAGCGCGCCCCGAGCACCGGACGCGAGCGTGCCCGAGGTCGCCAGGCTTTGGGCGCCGGACGTGTCCGCCGTACTCTCGTCACTGGACGCGAGCGCGGCCGTCGAGCCTTGGGAGCGAGGGGTGAGCCCTGGCGCGAAGCCGATTTCGCGGTCGGTCGTGACGCCGACGACAGCCTGGTCCGCGCCGAGGGCGTCGACGAACGCCTCGCCGCCGCCCTTGGCCACGACGTAGCCGAGCTTGGTGTCGGTGCTGACGAGGCGGCCACCGGCGCGCTCGACGGCGGAGAGCGCCGCTCCTGCCCGGCCGTCGGCATAGAAGACGAGGTACTCCTGGTCCGGCCCCGCTTTGGGCGCCGCAGGGGTCGCGCAGGCCGCCAGCGAACCGGCCACAGCCAAGGCCATCAGGCCGGCGGCGAATCGCCTCATTCTTCCCCCATCCACGGCGTCACACCAGAAACTGCATCTTCCCGACCCCAGTCCCTCGATGCAACTTTGTCGTAAAATTTCGGACTCTAGAGGGCAAAACGGGATCAGATTGCCAGCCCTGGTCAGGCAAAAGGGCAGCCCTGGTCAAGAGTACGCACGTCACGGCGGCCAGCCGGGGAACCGGAGGAGCGTGCCCCTGGACAGAGCCCAGCCCCGTACAGAGGGTGGGGCCGGCCACTGCCGGCCGTAAAGAAAAACAAAACGCCCGCCCGGGGGGACCGGGCGGGCATCTCGAAACACCAAGGCCGTCAGACGAGCAGACCGTCAGACCAGCGGACGAGCGGTGGGCAGGATCGGGTACGGCAGCGAGGTGTCGCCGGACAGGAACCGGTCCACGCCCGAGGCGGCCGCGCGGCCCTCGGCGATCGCCCAGACGATGAGCGACTGCCCGCGACCCATGTCGCCCGCCACGAAGACCCCGTCGACCTTGGACATGTACGACTTGTCACGGGAGACGTTCCCACGCGCGTCGTAGAACCCGTCCCCACCGACGTCAGCGAGGTCCTGCAGCAGGGCACCCTTCTCCGGGCCCAGGAAGCCCATCGAGAGCGTGACCAGCTCGGCCGGGATCTCCCGCTCGGTGCCGGGGATCGCCTTGAAGCCGTGCTGCGGGCCCTCGACCTCGACCAGCCGCAACGCGCGGATGTTTCCGGCGTCATCGCCGACGAACTCCGTCGTCGAGACCGCGTACACCCGCGCGCCCCCGCCCTCCGCGAGCTCCTCGTGCGCGCTCTCCATCTTGAACAGGATGGGGAATGTCGGCCACGGCTGGCTGCCGGGCCGGGTGGCGGGTGGCTGCGGCATGATCTCCAGCTGGGTGACCGACTTGGCCCCCTGCCTGATCGCCGTGCCGATGCAGTCGGCCCCGGTGTCGCCGCCGCCGATGACCACGACGTGCTTGCCCTTGGCCGAGATGGGGGGCTCGCTGAGGTCGCCCTCCTGCACCTTGTTCGACAGGGGCAGGTATTCCATCGCCTGGTGGACGCCACCGAGCTCGCGCCCGGTCACCGGCAGGTCGCGCCACAGGGTGGCACCGCCCGCCAGCACCACCGCGTCGAACTCCGAGCGCAGCTGGGCCGCCGTGACGTCGACGCCGACGTTCACGCCGGTGCGGAACTCGGTGCCCTCGGCCCGCATCTGGTCCAGACGCCGCTCGATGTGGCGCTTCTCCATCTTGAACTCGGGGATGCCGTAACGCAGCAGGCCGCCGATACGGTCCGCGCGCTCGAACACCACCACGTCATGGCCCGCCCGGGTGAGCTGCTGGGCCGCGGCCAGCCCGGCGGGACCCGAGCCGACGACCGCGACCTTCTTGCCCGTCTTCACCGGCGAGGGCTGCGGGGTCACCCAGCCCTCGGCGAACGCGCGGTCGATGATCTCGACCTCGACCCGCTTGATCGCCACCGGGTCGGAGTTGATGCCGAGCACGCACGCCGCCTCGCACGGAGCCGGGCAGAGCCTGCCGGTGAACTCCGGGAAGTTGTTCGTGGCGTGCAGCCGCTCGATCGCCTCCCGCCAGTCGGTGCGGTGGACCAGGTCGTTCCACTCGGGGATTAGGTTCCCGAGCGGGCAGCCGTTGTGGCAGAACGGGATGCCGCAGTCCATGCAGCGGGCCGCCTGCTTGGTCAGCTTGTCCTGGGAGAAGTCCTGGTAGACCTCCCGCCAGTCGCCGATGCGGACGTCGATGGGGCGGCGCGCGGGCAGCTCCCGGTCGTGCGTGAGAAAACCCTTGGGGTCAGCCATCGGTTACGCCTCCCTTAACCCTTGACCGCGGCGGCCATGACCGCCTCGTCGATGTCCCTGCCTTCGATGCGGGCCGCCTCGGCCGCCTCCATGACCCGCTTGTAGTCGGTCGGCATGATCTTGCCGAACCGGGCGAGCGCCGCGTGCCAGTCGGCCAGCAGCTCCTTGGCGACCGGGGAGCCGGTCTCCGCGAAGTGCTTCTCGACCGTCTCGCGCAGGAACTCGCCGTCCTCCTCGGTGAGCTCCTCGATGGCGACCATCTCGCGGTTGACCCGCCCGAGGTTGAGGTCGAGCAGGTAGGCGACGCCGCCGGACATGCCGGCCGCGAAGTTGCGCCCGGTCGGCCCGAGGACGACCGCCTTGCCGCCGGTCATGTACTCGCAGCCGTGGTCGCCGACGCCTTCGACGACCGCGATGGCGCCGGAGTTGCGGACGCAGAAGCGCTCGCCGACGACGCCGCGGATGAACGCCTCCCCGGACGTGGCGCCGTAGAGGGCGACGTTGCCGGAGATGATGTGACCGTCGAGCGGTGCCTCCTCGTGCGGCCGCAGTGTGATGCGCCCGCCCGACAGGCCCTTGCCCAGGTAGTCGTTGGCGTCACCGGTCAGCCGCAGCGTGACGCCGCGCGGCAGGAACGCCCCGAACGAGTTGCCCGCCGAGCCGGTGAAACTGATGTCGATCGTGTTCTCCGGCAGTCCGGCGCCACCGTAACGCTTGGTGACCTGGTAGCCGAGCATGGTGCCGACGGTCCTGTTCACGTTGCGGATCGGCAGCTCCAGCGTGACCGGGGTGCCATTGTTCAGGGCGCCTTCGGCCAGCTGGATCAGCGTGTTGTCCAGCGCGTGCTGCAGCCCGTGGTCCTGCTCGACCGTGCGGCGCAGCGGGGTCCCCGCGGGCAGCTCCGGCTGGTGCAGGATCGGCGACAGGTCGAGGCCGCTGGCCTTCCAGTGGTCCTCGGCGGCCGTCATGTCGAGCAGCTCGACGTGCCCGATCGCCTCTTCGAGCGAGCGGAAGCCCAGCTCGGCGAGGTATTCGCGAATCTCCTCGGCGATGAACTCGAAGAAGTTCACCACGAACTCGGGCTTGCCGGTGAAGCGCTTGCGCAGCTCGGGGTTCTGCGTGGCCACGCCCACCGGGCAGGTGTCGAGGTGGCAGACCCGCATCATCACGCAGCCGGACACGACCAGCGGAGCGGTGGCGAAGCCGTACTCCTCCGCGCCGAGCAGCGCGGCGATGACCACGTCGCGGCCGGTCTTGAGCTGGCCGTCCACCTGCACCACGATGCGGTCGCGCAGCCCGTTGAGCAGCAGCGTCTGCTGCGTCTCGGCCAGGCCGAGCTCCCACGGCGCGCCCGCGTGCTTGAGCGAGGTGAGCGGCGAGGCGCCGGTGCCGCCGTCGTGCCCGGAGATGAGCACCACATCGGCGTGCGCCTTGGACACGCCCGCCGCGACCGTGCCGACCCCGACCTCGGCCACGAGCTTGACGTGCACGCGCGACTCGGGGTTGGAGTTCTTCAGGTCGTGGATGAGCTGGGCGAGGTCCTCGATCGAGTAGATGTCGTGGTGCGGCGGCGGCGAGATGAGGCCGACGCCGGGCGTGGAGTGCCGGGTCTTGGCGATCCACGGGTAGACCTTGTGGCCGGGCAGCTGGCCGCCCTCACCGGGCTTGGCGCCCTGGGCCATCTTGATCTGCAGGTCCGCCGCGTTGACCAGGTATTCGCTCGTCACGCCGAACCGGCCCGACGCCACCTGCTTGATGGCGCTGCGCCGCGTCGCGTCGTACAGGCGCTCCGGGTCCTCGCCGCCCTCGCCGGTGTTGGACTTGCCGCCCAGCCGGTTCATCGCGATGGCGAGCGTCTCGTGCGCCTCCATCGAGATCGAGCCGTACGACATCGCGCCGGTGGAGAACCGCTTGACGATCTCGGAGACCGGCTCGACCTCGTCGATCGAGATCGGGGTCCGGCCCGCCTTCAGCTTGAACAGCCCGCGCAGCGTCATGAGCCGCTCGGCCTGGGAGTCCACCATGCCGGTGTACTCCTTGAAGATCTCGTAGCGGCGCGTGCGGGTGGCATGCTGCAGCTTGAAGACCGTCTCGGGGTTGAACAGGTGCGGCTCGCCCTCGCGCCGCCACTGGTACTCGCCGCCGATCTGGAGCCCGCGGTGCGCGTTCGCCACCCTCGGGTAGGCGTGCGCGTGCCTGCGGGCGGCCTCTTCGGCCAGCACGTCGAAGCCGACGCCGCCGAGCCGCGAGGTGGTGCCGGTGAAGCAGGCGTCGATGACCTCCTGGCTCAGGCCGAGCGCCTCGAAGATCTGCGCGCCGGTGTAGGAGGCCACGGTGGAGACGCCCATCTTCGACATCACCTTGATGACGCCCTTGCCGTAGGCCTTGATCAGGTTCCGTACGGCCTTGTGCTTGTCGATCTGGAGCGCACCGGTGTCGACGAGGTCCTCGACGGTCTCGATGGCCAGGTACGGGTTGACCGCGCCCGCGCCGTAGCCGATGAGCAGCGCCATGTGGTGGCACTCCCGCGCCTCACCGGTCTCGACGACGAGGCCGATCTTGGTGCGGGTCTTCTCCTGGATCAGGTGGTGGTGGACCGCCCCGGTCAGCAGGAGCGCCGGGATCGGCGCCAGCGTGTCGGACGAGCCGCGGTCCGACAGCACGATGATGCGCGCGCCGTTGGCGATCGCCTGCGACGCCTCGGCGCGGATCTCCTCCAGGCGGTGCAGCAGCGCCGCGCCACCGCCCGACACCTCGTAGAGGCCGGAGATCACGTGCGGGTGGAAGCCGGGCAGGTCGTGCTCGTCGTTGATGTGGATGATCTTGGCGATCTCGTCGTTGTCGATCACCGGGTACGGCAGGACCAGCTGACGGCATGACGAGGGCCCGGGGTCGAGCAGGTTGCCCTCCGGCCCGAGCACGCTGGCCAGCGAGGTCACCAGCTCCTCGCGGATGGCGTCCAGCGGCGGGTTCGTGACCTGCGCGAACAGCTGGGTGAAGTAGTCGAACAGCAGCCTGGGCTTCTCGCTCAGCACCGCGACAGGCGTGTCGGTGCCCATGGAGCCGATCGGCTCGGCACCGTTCCTGGCCATCGGCGACAGGATGATCCGCAGCTCTTCCCCGGTGTAACCGAAGGTCTGCTGCCGCTTGACGAGCGCCTCGTGCGTGGGGATCTCCCGCTGCCGGGCCGGCAACTCCTCGAAGCGGACCAGGCCGGCGTGCAGCCAGTCCTCGTACGGCAGCGCGGCCGCGAGCTCGGCCTTGATCTCGTCGTCTTCGATGATCTTGCCGCGGGCGGTGTCGATGAGGAACATCCGGCCGGGCTGCAGGCGGCCCTTGCGCACCACGTCTTCGGGCTTGAAGTCGAGCACGCCCGCCTCGGAGGCCAGCACGACCAGCCCGTCGGCGGTCACCCAGAACCGGCCCGGGCGCAGGCCGTTGCGGTCGAGCACGGCTCCGGCCAGCGTGCCGTCGGTGAAGGTGATCGACGCGGGGCCGTCCCAGGCCTCCATCATCGAGGAGTGGAACTCGTAGAAGGCCCGCCGCGCGGGGTCCATCTCGGTGTGGTTCTCCCACGCCTCGGGGATCATCATCAGGACGGCGTGGGGCAGGCTCCGGCCGCCGATGTGGAGCAGCTCCAGAGCCTCGTCGAAGGATGCGGTGTCGCTGCCGTCTGGATCGCAGATCGGGAAAAGTCGCGACATGTCGCCCGGGATCTGGGCGGATTCGAGCATCGCCTCGCGGGCCCGCATCCAGTTGCGGTTGCCCTTGACCGTGTTGATCTCGCCGTTGTGGGCGATGTAACGGTAGGGGTGGGCCAGCGGCCAGCTCGGGAAGGTGTTGGTGGAGAAGCGCGAGTGCACCAGCGCGATCGCGGTCTCGTAGCGCTCGTCGGACAGGTCGGGGAAGAACGGCTCGACCTGGTCGGGGGTGAGCATGCCCTTGTACACGATCGTACGGGCGCTCAGCGAGGGGAAGTAGACGTCCACCTCGTGCTCGGCCCGCTTGCGCAGGCAGAACGCCAGCCGGTCCAGCTCCAGCCCCGACTCTCCGTTGGGGCTCGCCACGAACAGCTGCGTGAAGTGCGGCATGACGGCTCTGGCGCTCGGTCCGGGCAGCGCCCGGTCGACCGGCACCTCGCGCCAGCCCAGGACGTTCAGGCCTTCCTCGGCGGCGATCTCCTCGATCATGCGGAAGGCGATGTCGCGCGCCTCACCGTCGAACGGCAGGAAGGCCATGCCGACGGCGTAGTGGCCGGGCTCGGGCAGCGCGAAACTCACGTTCGTACGGAAGAAAGTGTCCGGGATCTGGGTGAGGATCCCGGCTCCGTCGCCTGTGTCAGGCTCGCTACCCTTGGCCCCCCGGTGATCGAGATTGCACAGCGCCGTCAGCGCCTTCACCACGATCCCGTGCCCGCGGCGCCCGGCGACGTCGGCCACCATGGCGACTCCGCAGGCATCATGCTCGTTGGCGGGGTGGTAGAGGCCCTGGGGCTCGGGGAACCCGAGGTGGGCAGCAGGCATTGAATCCCTCCCGTCGTCATCGTCTGTCAAGAACTGCTCTACAGGCGGGGACGACGTTGGCCCTGCTGCGTGTGCGTAGAGGTTACAACACCCTGCCGGAATAGTTCCCGCCTGGTCCACATCACGAACATTGGCGACAATCCCGACATACGAGCTGCTATGTCCCAAACGCCGGACTGGAGGCCCGGAATTCCCTCGATAGGGTTGGACCATGGACCGTGACGGGGTGGAACGCCTGCTCGACGAGGCCGGAGTCGACGGCAGACGGCTCAGGCACGCCCTGACCCTCCTCTGCGACGGCCAGTGGTGGACCCTGTCCGACCTGGTCAGGGAGTCGGCAACGGCCCGGCGGACGATCGAGGCGCTGCTGCGCGAGGTCCCGCTGGAGCACTCCGGCGACAGGTTCCGGGTGCCGCTCACGCATTCGCCCGATTTCCAGGACCTGCTGGCCGTGGCCCCGCCCCCGGCCGACCCGGTCGCCTATCTGCTCCCCCACTACACACACGTGCTCGACCGGCTGCGGCGCCTCATCGACGAGGCGCCGCGCTCCCGCCACGCGCTGGACCACGTGGCCGCCACCCCCGACACCGTGCTGCGCAGGGCGCTGCTGCTCGGCGCCCGCTTCTGGCTGCGGGGCGCGAAGCTGCTGTTCGTGGGCGACCACGACCTCACCTCCCTGGCCGTCAAGCTGGTCCACCCCGAGGCCGAGGTCACCGTGGTCGACGTGGACGAGCGCATCCTGGCCTATCTGGACGCCCAGGATCTCGGCGTACGGACCCGGTGGGCCGATCTGCGGCTGTCGCTGCCGCCGTCAGTCCGCGACCACGACCTGGCCGTCACCGACCCGCCGTACACACCGGAGGGCGTCGGGCTGTTCGTGGCGCGCGCGATCGAGGGGCTCAAGGACGATGGGCGGGTCTTGCTGGCGTACGGGGCGAGCGAGCGCACACCGATGCTCGCCCTGAAGGTGCAGAACTCCCTCTCTGCCCTCAACCTCGCATATGACGCTATTTACCCAGATTTCAACAGATATTTCGGGGCGGAGGCCATCGGCTCCGCCGCCGACCTCTACGTCCTGCGTCCCACCACCAAGACGCGTCCCGCCGTCACCGCCCGCCTCGACCGCCTGACCACCGCCATCTACACCCAGGGCCCCCAGTCGATCGAGTCCACCGGCTCCTCGGCGGCCGACAGCTCCTCGGCGTCCGACGCCGACCTGCTGGTGGGTGACTGGCCGAAGGAGCTGCCGCAGCCCCGGGTGAAGCTGTCCACGTGGCTGGCCAAGCCCTACGCCGCCGCCGTGGAGCGGGTGGCGATCGTACTGCCCGCCGGCCTGGAGGCCGCGCTCCCACGTCTCCTGCTGGCCACGCGAGCTGCCCACGTGCGGGTCCTGCTGTCCGCGCCGGCCCCTCTCCCGGACGTCCTGGGGTCCGTCTACGAGCTGACGTCCGACGGCGGCGTCCTGGAGGCCGTACGACTCCCGCAGCCGATCGGCGACGAGGCCGGGGTGCTGCGGCGGATCCTCGACAACGGGCACGGCAAACTGGCCAACACCTGGCGCGAGGGGCTCATCGCGGTGGCCCGCTCACAGGGCACCACCCTCACCAAGAACGACGCCCGCGCCCTCATCCGCCAGGCGGCGCCCTGGGCCGAGGCCGTCACCCCGCTGGAGACGCCCCTCCACCGCCTCGCCGACCTCCCCACCACGGTCTCCGCCACGGTCACGGCCCTGTCCAAGGCCACCTGACCGGCCGGAACGGTGGGCGCGTCAGGTCGCGTCGACCACGCGCTTCTGGATGATGTGCCCGAGCCCGTCGAGGGCCACGAGCTGCGACACCAGGTCCCCCGTTTCCCCTGGCCGCACCGGCCCCACCCACGCGACAGTGACGTAATGGCCGAGCGCCCTGGCCTGCGCGCGGCTGCGTACGGCGTCGAAGGGGACCGCCTGCCGGACGAACCCGTCCTTGGACAGCGCCTTCACCAGCGCGTCGGCGGCCCGCCCGTCGGTGAGGTTGAAGATGACGAACTGCCCCGCCCCCAAGTCGCCCGTGTACGTGGCCCGGAGCACCTGCGTGCAGCCCGCCGCCGAGGCGCCCCAGAGAGCGTCGTCGCAGTCCGCGAGCTGCTCGGCCGAGACGCGGCGCAACCCGCCGAGCGTCGCTGTGGCAGGGGTGAACACCTCGTCCACGGTCAGCGGAGCCGCGTCGCGCTGCCGGGAGTCGATGAGGGAGTAGAGCGCCGAGGTCGGCTCGCCCCGGAAGGTGGACGGCCGGGCCTCGGGCCGAAGGAACAACAGCCAGCCCGCGACGGCGAGCACCGCCACCAGGGCCACGCCCAGCGGGAGCATGACGCGGGCGCGCATCATGACGCCGGCCCGGTGACCGAGACGACCCGGCGGTAGACGGCCTTCTCGGCCCCCCGGAGCGTCAGCGAGAGCGAGACGAAGTCGTCCTTGGGCGTCGGGGCGGCGCCGTCGGCCCGACCGATCCAGACCAGCCCGACGTAGTGGCCCAAGGCGTAGCCCCCTCCCTCGGTGTGAGCTCCCGGCGGGAAGGCGGTCTTGCCGGAGCCGACCGGGCTCGTCCAGCCGCCCCGGTAGAGCGTCTTGAGCGATTCGACCAGCTCGCCGGCGGCCTTGCCGTCGCGCAGGTTGAGCAGGGTGTACTGGCCCACGTAGCGGCCGTCCGGGGTGGTGTAGACACCGCGGGCCGCCTGGCTGCACTCGGCGCCGGCGACCAGGTCGAGGAGTTCGGGGCCCCAGACGGCCGCCGAGCAGTCGGCGTCGAGCTTGCTGCCGGCCAGCTTGAGAGTGAGTTTCTTCTCACCGGTGAGCGTCTTCTGCCCGAAGACCTCCTTCTCGGTGAGCGGTGTGCGGTCCTTGGCCCGGTCGGCGATCGGATCGAACAGCTTGGGCGAGGCCCAGCTGTGGTAGGTCTCGGGCAGCGCCGCGTCGGCCTGCACGATGGCGGCGCCTCGGCGCTGTTCGGGGGTGTACTGGCCCAGCGAGTTGACGAAGGCGACCAGGGCGAACGCCGCGGCCAGCACCCCCACCGCCGACACGATGATCACCAGGAGCTTCTGCTTCTTGGGGTCCATCCCCAGGTCGGTGAGCAGGGGGAACTGCCAGTCGGAGCGCGCGGGGCGCCGGCGCTTGCGGGTCGCCGTTCTGGAGGCCATCACAGCCCACCCGCCCCGATCAGGTTGCCCAGCCCGAACGTGAGCCCGGCCGCCACCACGCCGACGATCAGCTGCCGCAGCCCGGAGTACAGCCAGGAACGCGCGGTCACCGTGGAGACCAACGCCCCCGCCCCGAACAGCGCCAGGCACGAGATGACCGCCGACACCCACAGGCTCGTCACGCCGATCAGGTACGGCACGAGCGGCAGGAGCGCGCCCACGCTGAAGGACAGGAACGACGAGCCCGCGGCCACCTTGGGCGAAGGCAGGTCGTGCAGGTCGACGCCGAGCTCGCTCTGGGTGTGGACCTCCAGGGCCTCGGCGGGGTTCTCGGAGATCTGCCTGGCCACCTCGGCGGCCAGGTCCGGCGCCACGCCTCTGGCGATGAATACCTGGGCGAGCTCTTCCTGCTCGGCCTCGGGGTGGCGTTCGAGCTCACGGCGCTCGACGGCGATCTCGGCCAGGGCCAGCTCGCGCTGGCTGGCCACCGAGACGTATTCGCCACCGGCCATCGAGAAGGCACCCGCCGCCAGGCCCGCGATGCCCGCCAGGGCGATGACCTTGGTGTCGCCGGTGCCGCCCGCGACACCGGCGATGAGCGCGAAGTTGGACACCAGGCCGTCCATCGCGCCGAACACCGACGGCCGCAGCCAGCCGCCGGTGACGTCACGGTGCTGGTGGTGCTGCTCCGCGCCCCCGCTCATCTGGAGTTCTTCTCCTGCTGAACGACCTCCGGGGTCTCTTCCTGCTTCGCGGCCGCGTCGTCCTCGCGGGCGTCATCCTCGTGTACGAGCTCTTCGCGTACGGGCTCCTCGGCGGCGGACTTCTCGCTGGCGGACTCCTCGCTCGCGGACTCCTCCTTCGGCGCGACGTCCTCAGCGACCACCGCGGGGTCCGGAGCATCCGCACGTACGACCTCAGGATCCGGGGTGTCGTCCGGCGCCTTGTCCGCTTCCCCGGCCTCTGAAGCGGCCTCTGAAGCGGCCTCTGAATCAGCAGCGGTGTCGCCCGCCGAGTCGGCCTGGTCCACCCCGTGGGCCGGATCCGGGCCGCTCGCAGCGGCCTCCCGCACCTCGGCCGGGAGGATGAACTCCTCGCTGTCCTTGTTGCGGGTCAGCCAGAAGTAGGCCAGCGCCCCGATGAACACCACGATCGACGTCCACTGGTTCAGCCGAAGCCCCAGGAGTGTCACCGCGTGGTCCACCCCGCCGACGGGGTCGATCCGCAGCCCCTCGATCCAGAACCGCCCCAGCGTGTAGCCGGCGACATAGAGGGCGAACAGCCGCCCATGGTGCAGCGCGAACCGCTTGCCCGCCCAGAGCAGGGCGAAGCCCAGCAGGACATCCCAGATCGACTCGTACAGGAACGTCGGGTGGTAGAGCACCCCCGGCTCGCCCCCGTGCAGCTGGTCGATCTCCAGCCCCCACGGCAGCGTGGTCGGCCCGCCGTACAGCTCCTGGTTGAACCAGTTGCCCCAGCGGCCGATCGCCTGCGCGAAGATGATGCCGGGCGCCACCGTGTCGGCCACCGCGCTGAGGGACAGGCCGCGCCTCCGGCAGGCCAGCCAGACGCCGACGCCGCCGAGCGCGACCGCGCCCCAGATGCCCAGCCCGCCTTCCCAGATGAACAGGGCCTGGTAGGGCTTCTTGATCGCGCGGTCGCCGAAGTAGGTCTGCCAGTCGGTGATGACGTGGTAGAGGCGTCCGCCGATGAGGCCGAAGATCACCGCGGGCACGGAGATGTCGATGATCGTGCCCGCCTGGCCGCCGCGGGCGCGCCAGCGGCGCTCGCTCAGCCAGACGGCGAAGATGACGCCGAGCACGATGCACAGGGCATAGGCCCGGATCGGCACGAATCCGAGATACCAGACCCCTTGAGAAGGGCTGGGAATCGAGGCAAGGGGCATGTCAGGTGAGGGTAGCGGAAGCGGGACTACTTGGCCGCCTTCGTGACCGCATCGCGAAGATCCTTTGGCGCGAAGACGACCTTGTTGTCCAGGGCCGTACCGTTGAGCTTGACGGTCGGCGTGCCGCCCAGCTTCTGCTCCTTCATGACCTTGGCGCTGTAGTCGAGCTGGGCCTGCACGTTCTTCTGGCCGGTGATGCAGGTGTCGATGCCCGCCCCCGTGGCCCCGGCCTGCTTGGCCCAGTCCACCATCTGGTCGGTCTTGAAGCCCTCGACCGTCTCACTGGGCTGGTTCTTGTAGAGCAGGTCGTGGAAGGCGATCCATTGCTTGCCGTCGCTCAGGCAGCGGGCGGCGGCACCGGCCCGCAGGGAGTTGGACTTCGTCGGATCGGTACTGAAGATCGTGATGGGGTGGTAGACGACCTTGGCCTTGCCCTCGGCCGCGAGGTTCCTGAACGTGCTACCGCTCACCTCCTCCATCTGCTTGCAGGCGGGACACTGGAAGTCCTCGAAGATGTCGACGACGGGCTTGGTGACACCGCTCTGGGCCATGGTGACCGAACCGTCGGGGTTCACCGTTGTCGGCGGAAGCTGGCCGCCGGCCTGCTCCGCCTGCGACGTGCTGGCGGCGTACCAGACGCCGAGCCCGACCGCCGCCACCGCGACCACGCTCACGGTCGCGTAGGTGACGGCTTTTCTGCGCCGCTCCCGCACGCGATCGGCGGCCTGCTGCGCCTTGATCTTCTCCCGCGCGGACTTCGCACGGTCCCCCTTGCTCATTGGTCGATCCCCTCTTGTTCATCGTGTACGCGCCCGCCACCCGCCAACCCGAGCGCCGAGTCGAGCGCGAAACGTCCCGGTGGGAAGCGCACGATCCAGGCGCCGAGCACCACGAGACCGAAGTCGCGCAGAATGTCGAGCAGATAGGCCGGCTGCTCCCCCGCCCCGAGCTGTCCGCCGCCCCCGAAGCAGCCGCAGTCGATCCGCAGGCCGTGCGCCCACGCCCAGGCGATGCCGAAGACGAAGGCGAACATGAGCAGCCCACCGATCACCCCGGCGACCCTGGTCAGCAGCCCGACGACCAGCAGCACCCCGACCACGATCTCCAGGATCGGCAGGCCGTAGCCCACGGTCGTGGCGAGCGAGTCGGGCAGCAGCTCGTAAGCCTTGACCGCCACGACGGAGTCGGACGGGTTGCCGATCTTCAGCCACCCGGCCACGATCAGCACCCCGCCCAGGACCAGCCGGGCGACGGTCGTCACCCAGAGTACCGCCGTCCGAGCGTTAAGTGACTGTTTCGACGCGACCACGGCTAGGGCTCCTCTTTCTCTGCGCTGGAAAGCGCACAGTATCGGGAACCCATCTGACCACGCCCGGGATAAGACTCGGTTAAGAGGGTTTTCCCGCGCACGGGCCGTACGCGCTGCTCACGGCGCCGCGGCGAGCGGCCACGACTCACCGAGCACCAACCGCGAACGAACCGACCGACCGCTAACGGCAAAAGCCACAGAGGCCGCAGACGAACCTGACCGACCGCTAACCGCAGACGAACTTGGCGGCGCCCCAGTCCGCGTGGTCGTTGCCGTTGCCGTCGCCGCCGTCGCCCGCCATGAGGTCCACGTACCGGGCTCCGGTGAGGTCGGCGGTCAGCTCGTAGGCCGGATCGGCGGCCCGCAGCACCGGGCTGTGTGCCTTGACCACCCCGTCGGCGACCACGCTGTACTCCACGGACCCCCTGGTGGCCTGGACGTCGTCCACGCCGACGGAGGCTGTGAAGGCCGTACACCGGCCGCCGAGGTAGAAACGGACGTCGGCGGGCGCGTGCGTGCCCAGCCCCTTGGCGAACGTCTGGCCGCCGATCACGATCGGCGTGCCGTCGGCCGCGCCGAGGTCGCCGTTGGACCGGTCACGCTCGACCGGCCCCCAGCCGTTGGCCGCGCTGACCCACTCCAGGTCGCTCGCCCAAGCCTCCGCCGTGGGTGGCGGCGGCAGCGTCCGTACGGTCGTCACCGCGCCGATCGACTTGGCGGCTCCCACCGCGGTGTAGGTGGCGTCGGCCTTCAGCTCGTAGGTGTCATAGGGCGCGTCCGCAGGAGGTGTCACCTTCCAGGTGGTCACCAACTTGCCGCCGGGCTCCACGGTGCGGGACTCCACAGTGCCGGTCTCCACTGGGCCGGACTTCACAGGGCCGGACTTCACTGGGCTGGTCCCGTCCCCGGCGGCGGTCCAGCCCTCGGGTACGGTCATCGTCACCTTGACATCCTGGGCCGCCACGTCCTCCAGGTTGACGAACGTGGTGGTGACCTCGGAGGCCGCGCCCTGCTCGAACGCGGGCGTCGCGGGCACCACGTCCAGCGACGCGCACGTCTGGGCCTCGGGGTCCTCCCCCAGGTCCTTGACGGCGAAGTCGTCGAGGACGAAATCAGCCCCGGCCTGCTCGGGCAGCAGCGAGCGGAGCCCGACCCAGACGTCGCCGCAGCCCGCGACCACCCGCTCGGCGAACCTGCCCGTGCTCCGCCGCTCCGGCACCGGCGTCCGCCGGGTCTCCACGCTGGAGGTGCCCTTGTCGTAGCCGGTCACCCAGGCGTAGGCGTCCGCCAGGGCGCTCTGGTAGCCGAACGACACCTCGTAGGCGTGTCCCGGCTCGAACCGTACGGTCTGCGGCACGGTCCGGTAGACCAGCCCCTGCCGCTCCTCGTGCGCCTTCAGCGACCAGTCGCCGCTGATCACGTCGTCTACGGTCTTGCCGTTCCAGCCGGCCTGCGTGTACGGCTCGTGCCGCTCCGACAGATGCGTACGCGCGTCGAACGCGCCACCGGCGTCACCCTTGACGAACGGGCCCCACCCCGGCTCGGCGGACTCGAACGTCTCGGTCCCACCCGCCGGATCGCTCCTGATGAGCCGTACATCGTCCACCCGCACCTTCGCCGCACCGGCGGCGGCCGTGATCCGCAGCGTGACGGAGTCGCGCGGCGCGGTGAAGGCGACCTTGACGCGCTGGAAGTAGGTGTCGTGCTTCTCGTCGGAAGCGATGTAGTTCTTGGCGGTCGAGCGCTGGATCGTCGCCTTCCGGCCACCGGCCTCCAGCGTGGCCTGCCTGGCCTGTCCGGGTTCGACCTCGACGAACGCCGAGGCGGTATAGGTGCGGCCGGGCTGGAGGCCGGTCAGCCGCTGCTCCAGCCGGGCCTGCGGACCGCCGCCGAGCAGGGCCACGCGCTGGCCGCGCTCGTTCTTCTGGACACTCACCGGGCCGGTGACCTGCCAGTCGCGCAGTCCGTCGCCGTTGAAGCCGGGATCGCGGACGCCGCTCCCCTCGCCCCAGCGAGGGTCGGCCTGGGCGGGCGCCTTGCCGGGATAGAGCACGTACGGCACACCCGCCTCGGCCCGCAGGGTGATCTTGCCATCGGTCGGAGCGGCGACGCTCACCCGGACCCGACCCTGGTCAGTGAGCTTGTAGACGGTCAGCGGCCGGGCGGCGTCCCAGGTGGTGGTGCCGCCGGCCGGGTTGTAGTGGTAGTACTTGCCCGCCCACGGCAGCAGGTACGTCGTGCCGTCGAGCACCTTGTGACCGCCCGCGAACAGCTGGCGCCGGCCGTCCACCACCTTGCCGCGCACGCCTCCGGTGAAGACGATCTCGTCGGGGTTCCAGTCGGTGATCTGGTAGTGCTGCAGGAACTTGGCCGGCAGGTCGTGCTCCCAGATGTTGCGGTAGAAGGCGGTGAAGTCGTTCTGCGCGGTCCAGCCCTCGAACTCGACGATGCGGGCGTTGCCCAGGATGGGGTGGGCGTTCCAGACGTCCTTCTCGCCGTTGCGGATGAACCGGATGATCTGCGAGTTCAGTCCCTTGTTGGTGGCTCCGCCGTAGTTGAGGTCGTTGGCCCAGTGTGACCAGAGAGACGAGCGCTCCAGCTTGTCGGCCCATTCGGTGGCCACCTGCCAGCCCTGACCGCGCAGCTCGATGAGCAGGCGGTCGGCCACCCAGCCGTGCGGGCGGTAGACGTCCACGTACAGGAGGGCCAGATTCCTGTCGGTCTCGGCGCGCAGCCGCTGGAGCCGCTTGGCGAGGGTTCCTCTGGTCAGGTCGCCGCGCTGGTCGATCAGGTACGACTGGTCGAGCCAGTTCCAGCCCTTGGTGTCCTTGTTGACGAGCTGCTCGCTGAAGCTCTTCGCCTCGGGGTAGGACTCGGTGGCGTTGACGTGCACGCCGAACGTCGCGTTCCAGTCCTTGCCGGTCTTGAGCAGGGTGTTGAGGTCGGCCAGGCCGCCGACGCGCTTGTTGTAGTTGCCGCCGTAGTCGGGGTGGGCCGAGTCGTGGCCCTCCGACTGGTACCCCTTGAGCAGGGCCAGCTGGCCCAGGCCGTCGGTGGCCAGCGAGATCCGCTTGACGTCGTCGAGGGTGCGCAGGAACGGGTGGGTGGCCTGGCTGGAGAAGTTGAACGGGATGTGCGCGATCACCCGGTCCTTGGTCTCGTCCGCGCCGGGCGCCTTGACGCCGATGCTCCTGAACGCGACGGCCCCGTCCTGCCAGTCGAGGCCGCCGTCGCCGTTGGCGTCGGGGGTGACCACGACCTTGGCCCACGGCAGATCCTCGGTGAAGGGCGAGCCGGTGCCCCGGTAGGTCCACTGACCGCTCCACACGCCGACCCTGATCCGGCCGCCGTCCTCCTGCCTGGCCTGGTGCCAGAAGCGGGCCGCGTCCTTGTCGGTGACGCCTGAGGGGCGGTCGTAGGTGGAGTTCGACTCGACCGCGGCGGCCAGGGCGCCGGTGTTGACGATGGCGTACGAGGCGCCGATCGGGGCGGCGTCGGGCGCCGTCCCCGGGGTGACGGCGGCGAAGACGTCGGCCGTACGGGTGGAGTTGGGGTCGAGCCTGGTGAAGGCGGTCGCGGCGCCTGGCTGGTCGCTGCTCACCGACACCAGATCGTGCCCTGGCAGGTCGATGGTGTTGACCCGGAACGCCTCGGTGTCGGAGACCGCGTCGATCGCGAAGGTCGTCACCCGGTCCTTGACGCGGATGCTGGCGTCCAGCGTGACGCCCGCCTCGAAGGTCAGCCGGTAGCGGGCGGACGCGCCGTCGGCGCCGCGCAGCGCGACCGTGGCCTCGTACGGCGTGCCGTTCAGCACCACGCCGGGCACGGCGGTGCTGCCGTCGAGTACGGCGCCGCTCGCCTTGTCGGTGTAGCGCAGGATCCTCGGGAAGGCCGGGTCGAGGTCGACGACCAATTGCCCGGAGGAGATCCTGACGGGCTCGGCCACGGTGGTGGGCTCGGGGGTCAGATTCTGCTGCGTGGGGGGCGGGGGCGTGGGGCCGGTGGTCGGCTGGTCGGGCGAGGACAGCTGGTAGGTGGGCGTCGGCTCCGGGTCGGGTTCCGGGGTGGGCTCCGCACCTCGCGCGGAACCCGCAGCACCTCGCGCGGAACCCGCAGCACCTTGCGCGGAAGCCGCGGTGCCTTGTAGGAAACCCGCGGCGTCTTGTGCGGGAGTCTCCGGTACGCGCGTGGCCTGTGCGGGGGCGGCCAGGGCGACGGCCGATAAGACGAGGAGAAGGGCGGCTACCAAGGTAACGGGACTCCGACGCATATATGTCCTTTCACAGGTATGCGTCGTACTGCGTGGGGCCCCGATACCAACAACCCGCCACCGCAACACGCGCCATGGACCGACGCCAGAAATACTGACACTTGTCCAGTTGCGAGTCGCGGTATTTGACAGAAAACGGTTAGGCGCGGGAGCGGACGCCCGCCGCCATCTCCCGGGCCAGCACGCCGATCGACTCACGGCCGGCCGCCTCGTCGGGCGCGTCGAGCATCCGGCGGATGAACGCCGAGCCCACGATGACGCCGTCGGCGTAACCGGCCACCTCGGCCGCCTGCTTGCCGGTGCCGACGCCCAGTCCCACGCACACGGGCAGCGCGGTGTGCGCGCGGGTGCGCTTGACCAGGTCCTCGGCCGCCACGTTGACGGTCTCCCTGGCGCCCGTGACGCCCATCAGCGAGGCCGCGTAGACGAACCCGGTGCAGCAGTCGACCACGGCCTTGATGCGCGCCTCCGTGGAACTGGGCGCCACCAGGAACACCGTGTCGATGCCCGCCGCGGCCGAGGCCGCCCGCCACGGCTCCGACTCCTCCGGCGTCAGGTCGGGCGTGATCGTGCCGACGCCGCCCGCGGCGGCCAGGTCACGTGCGAACCGCTCGGCGCCGTAGCGGTCGATCGGGTTCCAGTACGTCATGACCAGCGTCGCCGCGCCGGTGGCGGCGACTCCCTCGACCGTGCGCAGGACGTCGGCGATCCGGGTGCCGTTGACCAGCGACCGGTGCACGGCGTCCTGGATGGTCGGCCCGTCCATCAGCGGGTCGGAGTAGGGCAGCCCGATCTCGATCACGTCGCAGCCGGCCTCGACCAGGGCGGCGGCCGCGGTGATGGCGCCTTCCTTGGACGGGAAGCCCGCGGGCAGGTAGCCGACCAGTGCGGCCCGGTTCTCCGCCTTCGCCGTGGCGAAAACCGTCTGAAGAGTAGTCATGATCGTCCGTTCTCAGTGGTCAGGGGCCGCATCGCCGCCGTCCTTGCCATGGTGCCATCGGCCGCCGTGCTCGGGCATCTTCCAGAGCCGGTGCGGCGCGAACCCCGGGCCGTCAGAGGTTGAAGTACTTCATCGCCGTGCCCATGTCCTTGTCACCGCGCCCCGAGAGGTTGACCAGGATGGTCGCCTCGGGGCCCAGCTCACGACCGAGCTCCAGCGCGCCCGCCAGGGCGTGTGACGACTCGATGGCCGGGATGATGCCCTCGGTCCTGGCCAGCAGCGAGAACGCGGCCATCGCCGCGTCGTCGGTCACACCGTGGTAGACCGCCCGCCCGGTGTCCTTGAGCCAGGCGTGCTCGGGCCCGACGCCCGGGTAGTCGAGACCGGCCGAGATCGAGTGCGACTCGATCGTCTGGCCCTCCTCGTCCTGCAGGACGTAGGTGCGCGAGCCGTGCAGCACGCCGACGGAGCCGGCGGTGAGCGTGAGCGCGTGCTCGCCGCTCTCCAGGCCGTGGCCGGCGGCCTCGTAGCCATGCAGCTGGACGCCCTCGTCGCCGATGAAGGCGTGGAAGATGCCGATCGCGTTGCTGCCGCCGCCGACGCAGGCGGCGACCGCGTCGGGCAGCCGGCCGGTCAGCTCCAGCATCTGGCGGCGGGCCTCGACGCCGATGATGCGCGCGAAGTCGCGGACGATCTCGGGGAACGGGTGCGGGCCGGCGATGGTGCCGAACAGGTAGTGGGTCGTGTCGACGTTGGTGACCCAGTCGCGGAACGCCTCGTTGATGGCGTCCTTCAGCGTCTGGGAGCCGTTGGTCACCGGCACCACCGTGGCGCCGAGCAGCTTCATCCTGGCCACGTTGAGCGCCTGGCGCTCGCAGTCGACCTGGCCCATGTAGATGACGCACTCCAGGCCGAGCAGGGCCGCCGCGGTGGCGGTGGCCACGCCGTGCTGGCCCGCGCCGGTCTCGGCGATCACTCGCTTCTTGCCGAGCCGCTTGGTCAGCAGCGCCTGGCCGAGCACGTTGTTGATCTTGTGGGCGCCGGTGTGGGTGAGGTCCTCGCGCTTGAGGATGATCCGCGCGCCGCCGGCGTGCTCGGCGAAGCGCGGCACCTCGGTCAGCGTGGTCGGCCTGCCCGCGTACGTACGCAGCAGGTGATCGAACTCGCGCAGGAACTCGGCGTCGTTCTTGGCCTTCTCGTAGACCGCGGCGACCTCGTCGAGGGCCGGGATGAGCGCCTCGGGAACGTAACGCCCGCCGAAGATGCCGAACTTGCCGTGCACGTCGGGGTCGTTGCCGTAGGCGCCGTTACCTGCCAGGTCGGCGGCGGTGAGAATGGTGCCGTCGTTTGCCACTGCTATCCCTCTGCTCCGTGGTCGGGGCGCGTCGCGGGGTGGGCGCCCGCGGTCACCAGCGCCTCCACGGCCTTGCGTGGATCCTTGCCGGTGACCAGGCTCTCGCCCACCAGGACGGCGTCGGCGCCGACCCGTGCGTAGGCGAGCAGGTCATGCGGACCCCGCACGCCCGACTCCGCGATCTTGATCACATTATCGGGGACCTTCGGCGCCAGCTTGGCGAACACGTCGCGGTCGACCTCGAGTGTCTTCAGATTGCGGGCGTTGATCCCGATGATCCGGGCGCCGGCCGCTACCGCCCGCTCCAGCTCCTCCTCGGTGTGCACCTCGACCAGCGGGGTGAGCCCGATGGACTCGGCCCGCTCGATCAGCGACACCAGGGCCTCCTGCTCCAGGCAGACCACCATCAGCAGCGCCAGGTCGGCGCCGTGGGCCCTGGCCTCCCACAGCTGGTAGGAGGTGAGGATGAAGTCCTTGCGAAGGATCGGGATGTCGACGCGGGCACGGACAGCGGCCAGGTCTTCGAGGCTGCCGCCGAACTTGCGGCGTTCGGTCAGCACGCTGATGACGTGGGCGCCGCCCGCCTCGTAGTCGGCGGCCAGCGCGGCCGGGTCGGCGATGGCGGCCAACGCGCCCTTGGACGGGCTGGAGCGCTTCACCTCGGCGATCACCGAGATCCGGTCGCCGCCGAGCGCGGCGAGCGCGTCTTTGGGCCCCGAAGCCCGCTCGGCCCGCTGCTTGAGCTCGTCAAGCGACACGGCCTGCTGACGGGTGGCGAGGTCGGCGCGCACCCCGTCGAGGATGTCGTCGAGGACGCTCGGCCCTTCGGTCCGCTCACTCACGCGCTTGGGGTCCCTCCGGTCGGCAGTTGGGGGCGGCAGAGAGTTCGCATCGCGTCCGCTCCCGGCCTGTCTTGCGATGGTATCGGCCCCGACGTGGTCACCTCACCACAGGCCCCCGACTACGGCGCGAGAAACGCCCCGAATGGCAGGTTTCGGACCACCCAGTACACCAGCACTATGCCGAGAAACGCCCAAAGCCAAGCTGGATGCGCGAGTGTCGTCCGCCTGGGCTTGCCCTGCCAGGCGCGGACCAGCCAGCGCCCCCACCAGAACAGCAGAAACGGGATCATCGCCATGGCGAGCGGGTTGAGGCCGAGCGCGGTCACCGGGTCGAGGTGGGCCAGCGCGTGGATGGTGCGCAACGTACCGCAGCCCGGACAGTAGAGGCCGGTGGCCCACAGGAACGGACAGGTCGGATAGTGGCCCGGCTGGTTGGGGTCGATCGTGCCGACGACCGCGAACACCGCCCCCGCCGCGGCGGCGACGCCGAGCGGCGCGAGCACGGACCGGAGCCGGTCGGTGCCGCGCCGCTCGAAGTTCGCGATGTCCATCAGTATCCGGAGGTCGACGTGTTCGCGGCGACGATCACGAAGAGCAGGATGTAGCCGATGACGATGAGGATGTTGATGATCGCGCCGAAGATCAGCGCGCGCTTCCACCACGTCTTGGCCTCTTCCGAGGACTGCATCGCGCCCTGGTAGTCACCGGCCTGCCACTTCGAGTTCACCTGCGACGACTTGACAATCGACACGATACCGAAGGGAAGGCAGCAGAACAGCGTCGTGAGGATGGCCGCGACCAGGTGGTTGTCCGGCGGGCTCTGCGGCGCGCCGTAACCGCCGGGCTGACCGTAACCGCCACCGGGGGGCGGGCCGTAACCGGGAGGCTGGGCGCCGTAGCCGCCACCGCTCGGGGGCTGCTGACCATAGCCACCCCCGCTGGGCGGCTGCTGACCGTAACCACCGCCACCACTCGGGGGCTGCTGACCGTAACCACCGCCACCGCTGGGCGGCTGCTGACCATAGCCACCGCCACTGGGCGGCTGCTGACCGTAACCACCGCCACCACTCGGGGGCTGCTGACCGTAACCGCCGCCGGGCGGCTGGGCGCCGTAACCGCCGTCGCCCTGGTTTCCGTAGCTCATGCTGATGACTCCTCAATCTGTGGCGCGTTGCGCGCGGCAGCCTAGCGACAAACCACTATCGACGTGGAATAACGTCCACGTTGCGGACAATTTGTAACCGACTGGATGCCCTGTGGGTCAGTAGTTTCCAGTCGTGGTGGCGGTCGCGAGCCCCACGAAGGTCAGCCAAATACCGCCGAACACGAGCCAGAGAATCGCCCAGAGCACGATCGTGATGTACGAGGTGATCAGGCCGCCCATGGCCATGCCCTGGCCCTCTTCGCCCGTGCGCTTGATGCGGTTGAGGGCGATGTGACCGACGATGGCACCGGGGATGCTGGTCAGGCCGCAGAACAGCAGCCCGACGATGCCCAGGACGAGCGAGGCGACGGCCAGGCCGCTGGTGTTCCTCTGCGGGGCCCCGTACGCGCCGTAGCCGGGTTGCCCGAAGGCGCCCGGCGACTGCTGACCGTACGCATATTCGCCGGACGGCTGCTGGCCGTAGCCGTAGTCGCCGGACGGCTGCTGACCGTAATAACCGCTCGGGGGCTGCTGACCGTAACCCGGAGACTGACCGTAGCCCGGAGATTGGCCGTAACCGGGAGACTGACCGTAGCCCGGAGGCTGGCTCTGGCCCGGAGGCTGTCCGTAGCCTCCGCCGGGCGGCTGCGCGCCGTAACCCCCGCTGTTGCCCTGATCCCCGTAGCTCATGCCACTGGCACCTCATCCCCTCTTGGCCCGTTGCAGAGGCAGCTTATTGACGAAACGCGCGCCGGTCTGGCAACGGTTCAGACCGTGGACTTTTTGTGATGAGCCCGCGACGGGGACGGGTCGCGCGGCTAGGTCGGGTCGTCGCCGCGGTCCAGGGCGTCCCACATGGAGCGGTCGCCGGTGGTCTCGGGACGCTCGCGGGTGTACTTGGCGGACATGCCGGCCCAAGCGCCACCTCGTACGACGGCCACAACGCCACCCGCGACCATCAGCACCGCCCCGAGGCCGCACACCACGGGCCAGAGCGGCACCACGTCCCACTGGATCGCGCCGGTCGCGCGCATGACGTTCCGCTCGCGCAGCCAGCTCAGCACGCCGCTCCCGCCGGCCGCCTGCCACGCGCCGAGCCCGGCGCCCACACCGCACAGGGCCAGCAGCACTCCGATCACCCGGCGACCGGCTCCCTTGGTGGCCAGCACGGCCACCACCCCGGCCAGCCCGGCCAGGGCCAGGGGCGTCAGAACCGGACTGAGGTCACCGCCGCTCGGCACGGTCATAGCCCCTGTGCCGGCACCGCGCACGTTCGTCACCCACGCCCGACCCGCGGCGACCAGCACCAGCACACAGCCGAGCGCCGTCACCACCAGCCAAGCGGTCAACTCCCGCCGCCCCCGCCGAGCCGCGACCTCACCCGGAGACCCGCTCTGCTCCCCGGCTTCGGACACGTCACCCGTCGGAGACACGTCCGGCGCCGCCCCGCCTGTCCCGGCCACGACCTCCGACTGAGTCTCGGGCTCCCGGCCGCTCAACTCGGGCATGGCCTCCGGCTCAGGGCGAGTGGCCGGCCCGGATCCGGTGACCGACTCGGATCCAGTGTCCGGGTCAGGTCCGGTGGCCGTCATGGTGTGATCGTCACCTCGAGCGTGTCGGCGTCGAAGCAGGTGTGGTCGCCCGTGTGGCAGGCCGCTCCCACCTGGTTCACCTTGAGCAGCACCGTGTCACCGTCGCAGTCGAGCGACACCGCCTTGACGTGCTGCACGTGCCCCGACGTGTCCCCCTTCACCCAGTACGCCCCCCGGCTGCGCGACCAGTAGGTGGCCCGGCCCGTGGTGAGGGTGCGATGCAGCGCCTCGTCGTCCATCCAGGCGAGCATCAGCACTTCGCCTGAGTCGTACTGCTGGACGATCGCGGGCACCAGCCCGTCGCCGTTGCGCTTGAGTCTCGCGGCGATCTTGGGGTCAAGGGACATGTCGTCATTCAACCAGCCGGAGCGGCCGCTCCCCGAATCGACGGTGGCACAGCCGCAGTTCCGGCCTGCCGTCTCCAGCGTGGCCAAGCGGCCGGTCACTGGCCACACGACCGTCTCGATCCCTGTGACGGTCAGTCGTGGCTGGCGTCCCTTTGGAGGGACACCCCCTTCGGGGGAGCGGAAGAAGCGGCCCGTCGTGGCAGAGCCCCCAAGAAAGGGCACCCCCTTCGGGAAGGGGAAGAAACGGTCTGGTCCCCAGGGAGAGACGCCCCTCCGGGAGAGCGGAAGAACGGATACCCCGTGAACGGGCACCGCCCCCGAGGATCTAGTCGAGTGCCTGCGACAGCGTCTCGTAGATCGGGAACAGCGGTGCGATGTTGGTCCGGCGCAGGCGCCTCAGGACCTGGCCGTCCGTGGCGACCAGCGCCATGGTGCCATCGCGATCCCGCAAAGCGGCAAGCTGGCGAACCAGCACCCCCAAGCCCGATGTGTCGATGAAGGTCAGGTTGCTCAGGTCGACGACCAGGCGCGGCCCGTGTGTCGCGACCGCCTCGTCGAAACATTTGCGGACCTTTGACACGTTGTCCGCGTCGACCTCGCCCGCGAGGCTGACGACCACGAGCTCGCCATGTCGGCGCCGCGTCATCTCCAGCACATCCACGCCCATGCTCCTCATGACTCCGCCACTAGCGGCCCCCGCGGAAAAGGTACACCGGGACGCGCCACGTTACCGAGGGTTTTGCGAAGAACGCATTACGTAATGATGCGCGGCGGAGTATTTTCTGTGCGACGCCCGGCAGACGCACGGCAGGGGGAGGGACGATCGTGGTGGACGTCGCGGGTTCCGTCCTCGATCCCGACCTGGGCGATCACGTCTGCCTGCCGTTCCAGGGCGATCGTGAGCGGATGGCCGCGACCAGGGCGTTCACGGCGAACGGGCTGCGCCGCCGGACCAAAGTGGTGATCATCACCCACACCGACACGCCGGAGCGGACGCGGGAGTGGCTGGCGCCGCTCGTGCCGGGGCTGGCCGCGGCGGAGGCGGCGGGGCGGGTCGAGATCACGGCGTGCGCGGGCGCGGACGGGGCCACGTGGCTGCTGGGCGTACTGGTCGCGGCTGGCGAGCAGGCCAGGGAGCAGGGGCATCGCGGTGTCTACGCGCTGGTCGACGCGGCCTGGGGGGTGCGGGACGCGGCGGGGCGGGAGGGGTTCGAGGCGGCGGTCAACGCGCTGTTCGGCGAGCGGTGGCTGGCGGCTGTGTGCCAGTACGATCGCGGGCTCTACTCGGCCGCGGCCGTCAACCGGGCGGCGGCCATCCACCCGATCGCGCCGGGGCAGGCGCTGCTGCGGTTCGTCAACATGCGCCCGCAGCCGGGGCTGCTGCTGTCGGGTGACATCGACATCACCAACCGGCTGGCGTTCGCCTCGGTGCTGACCCAGCTGGAGGCGGTGGCGGCCGAGGTGGTCATCGACGCGACGGGGCTCGACTTCATCGACGCCGGGTCGGCCCAGTTGCTCGCGCTGACGGCGCTGGCACGCGCCGCCGCCCACCACCATCGCACGGTGGTGGTGTGCCGCGGGACGGTCGCGCGCGTGCTGCGGCTGATCAGGGCCGACGAGGTCATCGCCGTCCGCCGGGCCGTCGATGGGTAGACAGGTCCTCTGTACGGGGTTCGCGCAGGGGCGGATCACTGCCCTGCGCAGATTGGTCACCGAGCGCGCGGCCGGGGAGGGTCTGGCGGGCAAGCGGCTGGAGGACTTCGTGCTGGCCGTCAACGAGATCACCACGAACGCCGTGCTGCACGGCGGCGGCAGCGGACGGCTACGGCTGTGGTGGCACGACGACCGGCTCTGGTGCGAGGTGACCGATGAGGGGCCGGGCCTGCCGCCCGGCTGGACGGGCGCCTCTCACACTCCGCCGGGGGACGAGCCGCGCGGGCGCGGGTTGTGGCTGACCAGGCTGCTGTGCGACCAGGTCACCGTCGTCTCCGGCCCGGGCGGCACCAGCGTACGCTTCGCCGCCGCCCAGGAATAAGCCCCGCGATGAGCCCGACCGCCCAGGAATGAGCCCGATCGCACCAAAAGAATCGCACCAAAAGAGCAACACGCTACGAATGGGCGGCCGACACCCAGGAGGCGTGCAGGTCGGCGTACACGCCCGGCTCCGTCACCAGCTCGGCGTGCGGCCCCCGCTGCACCAGCCGCCCCGCGTCGAAGACGAGCACCTCGTTCGCGTTCTCGGCCGTCGACAGCCGGTGCGCGATCGAGATCGCCGTCCGCCCCCTGGTGACACCTTCGAGCGCCCGCGCCAGTCGTACCTCCGTAGCCGGGTCGACCGCCGAGGTGGCCTCGTCGAGCAGCAGCAGATCGGGGTCGGCCAGGTAGGCGCGGGCGAGCGCGACGAGCTGGCGTTCGCCCGCCGAGAGCGACTCGCCGCGCTGGCCCACCGGGGTGTCGAGGCCGACGGGCAGGCCCTCCAGCCAGTCGGCCAGGCCGAGCTCGGTCATGGCCAGCAGGATCTCCTCGCGCGTGGCGGCGGGCCGGCCGTAGCGGACGTTCTGCTCCAGGGTGCCGTCGAACAGGAAGCCGTCCTGCGGCACCATCACGATGCGCTCACGCAGCGAGGAGAAGCGCACGTCGCGCAGGTCGTGGCCGTCGACGGTGACGCGGCCCGCGACCGGGTCCATGAGGCGGGTGAGCAGTTTGGCGAACGTGGTCTTGCCGGAGCCGGTCTCGCCCACGATCGCGATGCGCGAGCGCGGCGGGATGGACAGCGTGACCTCGCGTAGTACGGGGACGCCGCCGGGGTAGTTGAAGTGCACGTCCTCGAAGGCGACGGAGATCGGACCGCGCGGCAGGTCCACGCCGGAGTCGCCGGGGTCGGCCACGTCGGGCGGGGTGTCGAGGACGCCGAGGATGCGCCGCCAGCCGGCGACCGCGTTCTGGGCCTCGTTCAGCACCTCGGTGGCGGTCTGCAGGGGCGAGACGAACAACGTGACGAGGAACAGGAACGCCACCAGCCGCCCGGCCGTGATCTCGCCCGACAACCCGAGCCGGACACCGAGCAGGACGATCCCGGAGATGGCCACGGCGGCCACGATCTCGGTCAGCGGGAAGACGAACCCGACGATCGTCTGCGCCTTGATCTGCGCGGACCTGTTGGCGTCGACGGCGGTGTCGATGCGGTCGGAGGTGCGCCGCTCGGAGGCGTACGCCCTGATGACGGCGGCGCCGACGACGGACTCGCTGACGGCGGCGAGCATGTCGCCGGTCCGCTCGCGGACGGTGGTGTAGGCGCCGGACAGCCAGCGCTGGAAGCGCGGCAGCGCGATCACCAGCGGGATGAAGCAGGCCCAGACCAGCAGCGTGAGCTGCCAGGAGTAGATGAACATCAGCACGCTGGCCACGAGCACCTGGCCGAACGCCACGATGATCATCAGCCCGCCCCATTGCATGAACGTGCTGATCTGGTCGATGTCGTTGGTGACGCGGGAGACGAGGGCGCCGCGGCGCTCGGTGTTCTGGGTGAGGACGGACAGGTCGTGCACGTGACGGAAGCCGCGGACCCGCAGGGTGGCCAGTGAGGACTCGGTCGCCTTGTAGAGGCGAACGTTCATGACATATCCGGCGAGGGCGGTCAGGATCACGGCGGCGGCGCACAGGGCGACGGCCCGCCAGATGTACGGCAGGTCGGGGGTGCCGCCCTTGAGGCCGGTGTCGATGGTCTGCTGCACCGCGATCGGCACGATGATCTTGCCACCGGTGGCGATGACGGCCAGCGCCAGCGTCCCGGCCAGGCCGCTGCGGAACTCCGGCGTGAGCGAGAACCCTTGGCGGATCGTGGCCAGCGCCGACCGCTCGGCGTTGCCGCGGATGCCTGTCTCCACGCTCATGCGCTGACTTCCCGCCCGGCGTTGCCGGGGATCCCCTGCCCGACGCTCATGCGCTGACCTCTTCTTCCTCGCTCGATGCTGCCTCGATCGGCTCGATCTCGATGGCGGCCCGTTCGGCCTCCTCCCGCTCGTAGGCGGTCACCAGGTTCCGGTAGCCCTCGCAGCGCTCCAGCAGTTCCTCGTGGCCGCCCCGGTCGACGACCCGTCCCCGGTCCAGGTACACGATCTCGTCGGCCAGCGCGATCGTGGCCATCCGGTAGGCGACGACCACGACGCTCGACGCCGCGTCGCGCAGGCCGTACAGGATCTTGGCCTCGACCTGCGGATCGACGCTGGAGGTGGCGTCGTCGAGGATGAGCAGGCGCGGGCGGCGGACGACCGCACGGGCCAGCGCGAGGCGCTGGCGCTGGCCGCCGGACAGTGACGTGCCGCGTTCGCCGACGCGGGTGTCGAGTCCCGAGGCGAGCTTGGCGACGAACCCGTCGGCCTGGGCCACGCGCAGCGCCGCCCACACGTCCGCGTCGTCGGTGTCCAGCCCGAGCGCGATGTTGCCGCGCACGGTGTCGTCGAACAGGAACGTCTGCTGCGGCACCAGCGCGACGGACTCGGCCAGCCCGCCGTAGGCGAGCCGGCGCACGTCGACGCCGTCGAGCAGCACCTGTCCTGAAGCCGGGTCGACCAGCCGTACGAGCAACTGCACCAGCGTCGACTTCCCGGACCCGGTCGGCCCCACCAGCGCGACGGTGCCGCCGGCCGGTACGTCGAAGGTGACGTCGTGCAGCACCTCGTCGGCGCCGTAGGCGTAGGAGACGTCCGAGACCTCCAGCTTGGCGGGCCGGGCCTCGCTCAGCGCGACCTCGCCGTACTCCATGGAACCCTCGGCCTCCAGTACGGCCTGCACCCGCTGCCAGCCGACGACGCTGCGCGGCAGTTCGGCCAGCACCCAGCCGAGCGCCCGGATGGGGAAGGACAGCAGCGTGAACAGGTAGGCGACCTGCACCAGCTCGCCGGAGTCGATCGAGCTGGTGGACAGTCGCAGCGCGCCGACGCCGAGCACCGCGAGCACGCCGAGCGTGGGCAGGGCCTCCAGCAGGGGGTCGAACAGGCCGCGCACCCGCCCGACGGCGATGTTCGCGTCACGCAGCTCGTGCGCGCGCCGCCGGAAGCGCTCGGTCTCCATCGCCTCCCTGCCGAGCGTCTTGACGACCAGCGCGCCGTCGAAGCTCTCGTGCGCGATCTCGCTGACCTCCGCGCGCAGCTGCTGCGCGCGGGTGGCGAGCGGGCTCAGGCGGCGCTGGTAGATCAGGTTCAGTACGGCGATGGCCGGGAAGATCAGGAAGCCCACCAGGGCGAGCATGGGATCGGTGAGCAGCATCCCGATCGCCGCGGTGAACAACATGACGATCACGCCGACCGCCATGGGCAGCGGCGCGAGCGGCGCCCAGGCCGCCTCGGCGTCGGCGCTGGCGTTGGACAGCAACTGCCCGGTCGGGTGCTGGTGGTGCCACGACAGGGGCAGCCGAAGGTACTGCCTGGTGACCGCGCGCCGCGAGCGGGCCTGCATGCGGTACTGCAGCAGGCCGGCCAGGATGCGGCGGCCCGCCACGCCGATGGATTTGAGCAGCGCCGCGCCCATGATGAGCAGCACGCCGATCCAGAGCGCGCCCGCGGCGGTGTCGCCGTGATCGAAGGCGGGGAGTACGACGTTCTGGGTGGCCCAGCCGAGAGCCCACGCGGACGCCACGGTCATGCCACCGTAGAGCGCGCTGGCCAGGACGGCCGCGGCGAACACCGCCTTCTCCGCACGGACGGCCACCCCAAGGACGCGCAACCCTTGACGCATGACAGCCGAGGTGACCTTGGTCGCCACTCGCAAATTTTCCTTTCCCCGCCCATTTCTACATATGTCAGTATCACTGGCGATCAACACGTTATTCCCGCGGGTAGGGTTGGCCGCGTGACTCACGCTCGTAGCGAACGCGCCGCGCTGTGCGACCTGCTCGACCAGCTCGGCCCGGACGCGCCGACGCTCTGCACGGGCTGGAACACCTACGACCTGGCCGCCCACCTGGTCCTTCGCGAGCGCCGGCCCGACGCCATGGGCGGCATCGCCCTCAAGTCGCTGGCCGGCTACACGGCCTCGGTGCAGGAGGGGCTGAAGGCCAAGCACCCCTACCCCGAGCTGGTCGACCTGGTTCGCAAGCCGGGCGGCGTGTACGGCGTGCTCCCCTTCCTCGACGACGCCGTCAACACCCTGGAGTTCTTCGTCCACCACGAGGACGTGCGCCGCGCGCAGCCGGAGTGGGAGCCGCGCGAGCTGCCCGCCGATCTGGAGCAGATCATGTGGAAGCGGGTGGCCGGCGGCGGACGGCTGATGCTGCGCCGATCACCCGTGGGCGTGGTGCTGCACCGCCTGGGCGGCGGCGTGACGCTGGGCGGCGCGCAGCAGGGCCCGAAGGTGGAGGTGACGGGCCGGGCGGGCGAGCTGCTGCTGTTCTGCTTCGGGCGTCAGGAGCACGCCAGGGTCGAACTGGCGGGCGATGCCGACGCCGTCGCCCGGCTCAAGAACGCCAAGCTGGGCATGTGATGGCGCACCAACTTCCGGGGTTCCGTAGGGGCCCCGGCGATACCTCTTGGCCTTACCATGGCGTGAGAAACAAGCCCCCCGGTTAGGATCAAGGAACGTCTTCACAGAAGATGCCAAGGATCGCCCAGATCCGGGTATATACGGCTGGGAATGGACTGCAGGAGGCCCCCATGCAGGTCAAGAAGGTGGTCACGTACGTTCTAGTGGCGTTCGTGATTTTCTACCTGTTCACCCGGCCGGCCCAGGCCGCATCCGCGGTTAACGGCGTGTTCGACGGGATCGTCCATGGCGCCAACCAGTTGGCTGTCTTCTTTACCAATGTGCTGACCTGACGTGTGGTTCTGTCTGCGCTAGACGCTTCCCCGCGATGCCAGATCGTGTTACGCAGGCAGAATGAGAGATCGTCCGAGCGTCACCAAACTCAATCAGCCTGATCCCCACGCCCGGCGCGTCCTCGAACGCGCCGAGATCGAGGGGATCGAGCTGATCCGCTTCCTGTACGCCGACCACGGAGGCGTCATCCGTGGGAAGGCGGCATCCCGGTCGCGACTCGCCGAGCGGCTCAACACCGGGATCGGGCACACGGTGGCGATGATGGCGATGAACATGCTCGACCAGTTGCAGGAGGTCGAGCACCTGGGTCCGGTGGGCGAGGTGCGCATCGTCCCCGATCCCTCTACCTTCGTCCCGCTCCCCCATGCTCCCGGCGCCGCGGCGATGCTCTCAGATCTCCGCGAGCCGGACGGCTCACCCTGGGCGGCCTGCGCACGCACCTTCCTCAAAGACGCGGTCGGCGCGCTGGCGGACGAGGGCTACACCCTGCTGGCCGCCTTCGAGCCGGAGTTCACGCTCGGCCGGCGGTTGCCCGACCCTACGGGCGGTTTCGACCGGCTGGTGCCGCTCGACGACACGCTGTGCTACGCCGCCACCGGCTTCGACACCGCCCACGACTACACGATCAAGCTGATCCGCGCCCTGGAGACGCAGGGCCTGCACGTCGAGCACTACCACCCCGAGCTCGGGCCGGGCCAGCAGGAGCTGTCCGTACGCCACGCGCCCGCGCTCCGGGCCGCCGACAACCACGTCCTCTACCGCGAGACCGTGCGCGGGGTCGCGATGCGCATGTCGATGTGGGCGTCCCTGGCCCCCAAGCCGCTGGCCGACCAGGCGGGCAACGGGGCTCACCTGCACCTGTCCCTGTGGAACGACACCCAGAACGTCTTCGCCGAGGACGGCGAGCTGCGGGCGGGCTTCATCGGCGGCCTGATCGCCCACCTGCCCGCCCTGACCGCGCTGACCTGCGGCAGCGTCAACGGCTTTCGGCGGCTGGCGCCGCGCACGTGGGCCAGCGCCTACGCCGTCTACGGCCCCGACAACCGGGAGGCCGCGATCCGGGTCTGCTCGCCGCTCGGCGAGAGCGGCGAACCGAACCTGGAGCTCAAGCCGTCCGACTCCTCGGCCAACCCGTACCTGTCGCTCGGCGCGGTCATCCACGCCGGGCTCGACGGGATCCGCCGCAAGCTGGACCCCGGCGAGGCGGTCGACGTCGACCCCGACACGCGGCCCGGCCGCTACCCGCGCCTGCCCGCCTCACTGGAGGAGGCGCTCGACGCTCTGGAGGCGGACGAGGTGCTCATGGAGGCGCTCGGCCCGCTACGGCGTAGCGCGTACCTGGCCGTGAAGCGGTCCGAGGCCGCCGCGTTCGCGGCCAAGGACGCCTCCTATGAGCTGTTCCACCACATGCGGGTGTTCTAGCCGGACCGGATGGCCGACCGTCCGCTGATCTAGCGGACCGGGTGGCCGGCCGTCCGCTGGTCTAGCGGACCGGGTGACCGGCCATCCGCAGCGTGTCCTTGACCTCGGAGATCTTCAGCGTCCCGAAGTGGAACACGCTCGCCGCCAGCACCGCGTCGGCGCCCGCCGCGACCGCCGGAGGGAAGTCCTCCAGCCGCCCGGCGCCGCCGCTGGCGATCACCGGCACCCGGACCGCGGCCCTGACCGCGTGCAGCAGCTCGAGGTCGTAACCGTCGAGCGTGCCGTCGCCGTCCATCGAGTTGAGCAGGATCTCGCCGACACCAAGCTCCTCACCGCGCGCCGCCCACTCGACCGCGTCGATGCCGGTGCCGCGGCGCCCGCCGTGCGTGGTCACCTCGAAGCCGCTCTCGGTGCCCGGCGCCCGCCGCGCGTCGACCGACAGCACCACGCACTGCGCACCGAAGCGCCGCGACGCCTCGGTGAGCAGCTCGGGCCGGGCGATGGCGGCGGTGTTGAACGACACCTTGTCGGCTCCCGCGCGCAGCAGCCGGTTGACGTCGTCGACCGAGCGGATGCCGCCGCCCACGGTGAGCGGGATGAACACCTGCTCAGCGGTCCTGCGCACCACGTCGAGCATGGTCTCGCGCTCGCCCGACGAGGCGGTGATGTCGAGGAAGGTCAGCTCGTCGGCCCCCTCGGCGTCGTAGCGCCTGGCCAGTTCGACCGGGTCGCCCGCGTCGCGCAGGTTGGCGAAGTTGACACCCTTGACCACGCGTCCCGCGTCCACGTCCAGGCACGGGATCACCCGTACGGCTACCGTCATGCCCGAAGCGCCTCTATCTCGATCTCGACCAGCATGTTGGGATCGACCAGCCCGGCGACGCGGACGCCGGTGCAGGCGGGGCGCACCCGCCCGAACACCTCGCCGATCGCCCGCCCGACCTGGTCGAAGTGGCCGTGCTCGACCACGTAGTAGCGGACCATGACGACGTCCTCCCTGCTCAGGCCGCCCATCGCGACCGCTTCGAGGGCGATGTCCATGGCCGTCCTGCTCTGCAGGTAGGCGTCACCGTGGTGACGTACCTCGCCGTCGACGGTGGCGGTGCACCCGGACACGATCACCCGGTCACCGACGACCACCGCCCTCGCGTAGCCGTATCTCTCTTCCCAGATGCCTCCGGAGAACACCCTTGGTCCGGTGCTTTCCATACTCATGCTGCCCATCACGCCCCCTCCCGAGGAACTAAGCGCGTACCGCGATCAGCGCGCTCTCCAGCGTGAAAGCTTGAGCGTAAAGTGCCTTGCCCACGATGGCACCCTCCACGCCGTCGGGCACCAGCGAAGCCAGCGCGACCAGGTCGTCAAGAGAGGAGACGCCGCCGCTGGCCACCACCGGCTTGTCGGTGCGCTCGCAGACCGCGCGAAGCAGGTCCAGGTTGGGTCCGCGCAGGGTGCCGTCCTTGGTGACGTCGGTGACCACGTAGCGGGGGCAGCCGTCGGCCTCCAGGCGTTCGAGCACCTCCCACAGGTCTCCGGCCTCCTCGGTCCAGCCGCGGGCGGCGAGCGTCGTGCCGCGTACGTCCAGCCCGACGGCGATCTTGTCACCGTGCTCGGCGATGACCCGGCGGCACCATTCGGGGTTCTCCAGCGCGGCCGTGCCGATGTTGACCCGGCGGCAGCCGGTGGCCAGCGCCGCGGCCAGCGAGGCGTCGTCACGGATGCCGCCCGACAGCTCCACGTTCACGTCGAGCCGGCCGATCAGGTCCGTGAGCAGCTCTCGGTTGGAGCCCCGGCCGAAGGCGGCGTCGAGGTCGACCAGGTGGATCCACTCCGCGCCCGCCTCCTGCCAGGCCAGCGCCGCGGCGAGCGGCTCGCCGTAGCCGGTCTCGGTCCCGGCCTCACCCTGGACGAGGCGTACGGCCTGACCGTCCGCGACGTCCACGGCAGGGAGCAATACGAGCGACATCAGGTCCTCCGGTCGAAAGCGAGAGTCATGACAACAGGTGCCAGCAGCAGGGAAAACACGAACACGGCCAGGCTCAGGAGCGGCGCGCCCCACACCAGCCACGCCACCACCTGGACCAGCACGAAGAGCAGGCCCACCACGGCGTTCTGGCCTCGGCGGCGGCGGGCGAGCAGACCGCCCTGGCGGGCGATCCGGACCGGGCGCGGGACCAGCCGGCCGAGTAAGGCGCGGCGGCGCGCGGCCCGCGCCTGCCGTGCCTCGTTGAGCCGGATCGCGCGCGCCCGCTCCGCCTCACGCTCGGCCCGGCGGCGCGCCCGCTCCTTACTCAAGGGTGCCGAGCCAGTTGGACAGCAGCGCGGCCCCGGCGTCGCCGGACTTCTCCGGATGGAACTGGGTGGCCATCAGCGGGCCGTTCTCCACGGCCGCCACGAACGGCACACCGTGCTCCGCCCAGGTGACCAGCGGCTCGGCGAAGCCGTCACCGGGGTGCAGCTCCCACTCGCGCACGCCGTAGGAATGCACGAAGTAGAAGCGCGTCGCCTCGTCGATCCCGTCGAACAGCACGCTGCCCGCGGGCGCCTTGACGGTGTTCCAGCCCATGTGCGGCAGGACCGGCGCGTCGAGCCGCTCGACCGTGCCCGGCCACTCGCCGCAGCCCTCGGTCTCGACCCCGTGCTCCACGCCCCTGGCGAACAGGATCTGCATGCCGACGCAGATGCCGAGCACCGGGCGGCCACCGGCCAGACGCCGGCCGATGATCCGCTCGCCGTACACACTCTTGAGGCCGGTCATACACGCCTCGAACGCGCCGACGCCCGGCACGACCAGGCCGTCGCACTCGAGCGCGGCGGTGAAGTCGGAGGTGACGGTCACGTTGGCGCCCACCCGGGCCAGGGCCCGCTCGGCCGAACGCAGGTTGCCCGACCCGTAGTCGAGCACGACGATGTTCTTCACCACCACATCACCCCCGCGGTGATCGCCAGCGCGGCACCGACCGCGCAGGCGGCGGCGCCCAGCTTGAGCCCCTGCCTGAACAGCGAGAACACGCCGCCGATGAGGAACAGCCCGATGAACACCATGACGATGGCGATCGTGTTGTCGGTCACAGCACGCCCTTGGTGCTCGGCACGCCCGTGGCGCGCGGGTCGAACTCCGACGCCTCGCGCAGCGCCCTGGCCAGCGCCTTGAACTGGGCCTCGACGATGTGATGCGCGTTGCGGCCGTAGGGCACGCGTACGTGCAGGCAGATCGCCGCCTGGGCGACGAACGACTCCAGGACGTGGCGCGTCATGGTCGTGTCGTAGTCGGGCCCGATCATCGGCGCCATGCCCTCGGGCTCGGTGTGTACCAGATAGGGCCGGCCCGACAGGTCGACGGTCACCTCGGCGAGCGACTCGTCCAGCGGGCACGACGCATTACCGAACCGCCTGATGCCCGACTTGTCGCCCAGGGCCTCGCGGAACGCGGCGCCCAGCGCGAGCGCCGTGTCCTCGATCGTGTGGTGCGAGTCGATGTGCAGGTCGCCCTCGGTCTTGACGGTCAGGTCGAACAGCCCGTGCTTGCCGAGCTGCGCCAGCATGTGGTCGAAGAAGCCGACCCCGGTCGAGACGTCGACCCGGCCCGTGCCGTCGAGACCCACCTCGACCAGGACCGAGGTCTCCTTCGTCGCGCGCTCGACGCGACCGACCCGGCCCACCGGCCCACCTTCGTCGGGGCTGTGAGCCGCAGAAGCGCCGTTTCCGTTGGTTGGCTCGCTCACAGCAGGACTCCCTCCAGGGCGGCGCGGAACGCCGCCATCTCCTCATCGGTGCCGATCGACACCCGCAGCCATTCTGGCGGGCCCACCTCGCGGATGAGCACACCGCTCGCCAGCAGGGCTTCCCACACCTTCCGCCGATCGGCGAAACGCCCGAACAGCACGAAGTTGGCGTCTGAGTCGGCGACGGTCAACCCCTTACCGCGCAGCCAGGCCACGATGTCGTCGCGCTCCTGCCTGAGCGCGTCGACCGTGGCGAGCAGCTCGGCCCGGTGCCGCAGCGCCACGCGGGCCGCCGTCTGCGTGAGCGTCGACAGGTGGTAGGGCAGCCGCACCAGCAGCAGCGCGTCGATCACGGCCGGGTGCGCGGCCAGATAGCCCAGACGGGTGCCCGCCATGGCGAACGCCTTGGACATGGTCCGCGTCACGATCAGCCTCGGGTGCGCGGGCAGCAGGGTGAGCGCCGAGGGCGTGCCTTCCCGGGCGAACTCCGCGTAGGCCTCGTCGACCACGACCATGCCCTTGGCCGCGTCGAGCACCCGGCTGATCGTCTCCATCGGCAGCGCGGTGCCGGTCGGGTTGTTGGGCGAGGTCAGGAACACGATGTCGGGCCGGTGCTCCTCGACCGCGGCGACTGCCTTGTCCGGATCGAGGGAGAAGTCGGCCTCACGGGCCCCCGAGATCCACTCTGTGCTGGTGCCGGTGGTGATGATCGGGTGCATCGAGTAGGACGGCTCGAAGCCCAGCGCGGTGCGCCCGTAGGAGCCGAACGCCTGGAGAATCTGCTGGAGGATCTCGTTGGAGCCGTTGGCCGCCCACACCTGGTCCTTGGTCAGCCCGTGACCCAGATAGCCGGCCAGGTCGGTGCGGAGCGCCTCGGCGTCCCTGTCGGGGTAGCGGTTGAGCTCGGCCGCGCTGGCGCGCACCTCCTCCGCCAGGTCGGCGACCAGGGCCGGGGAGGGCGGGTAGGGGTTTTCGTTGGTGTTGAGCCGGACGGGCACGTCGATCTGCGGAGCGCCGTAGGGCGTGCGGCCCCGCAGGTCGTCGCGGATCGGCAGGTCGTCGAGCGTCACGTCAAGATTCACGCGGGGATTCACTGAGCCTCGTTTCGCGATGGGACCTGCCAGTCGAAGCGGGCGCGGATGGCGGCGCCGTGCGCCGGGAGGTCCTCGGCGTCGGCCAGCACCGTCACGTGCCCGGCCGCCTCGGCCAGCGCCTCGCGCGTGTAGTCGACGACGTGGATGCCGCGCAGAAACGACTGCACCGACAGGCCGCTGGAGTGGCAGGCGCAGCCGCCCGTGGGCAGCACGTGGTTGGAGCCGGCCAGGTAGTCGCCGAGCGACACCGGGGCGTAGGGGCCCACGAAGATCGCGCCCGCGTTGCGGACCCGCGCCGCGACGGCCGCCGCGTCGGCGGTCTGGATCTCCAGGTGCTCGGCGGCGTAGGCGTCGACGACCTTGAGGCCGTCGTCGATGCTGTCGACCAGCACGATGCCGGACTGCCGGCCGCCGAGCGCCTCGGTGATGCGCTGGGCGTGCTTGGTGACGCCGACCTGGCCCGGCAGCTCCTTCTCCACGGCCTCGGCCAGCCGGACGCTGTCGGTGACCAGCACGGCCGCCGCGATCACGTCGTGCTCGGCCTGGCTGATCAGGTCGGACGCCACGTGCACCGGGTCGGCCGTCTCGTCGGCCAGGATCGCGATCTCCGTCGGCCCCGCCTCGGAGTCGATGCCGATGCGGCCCTTGAGCAGGCGCTTGGCGGCGGCCACCCAGATGTTGCCGGGCCCGGTCACCATGCCGGCGGCCGGGCACTCCTCGGTGCCGTAGGCGAACATCGCCACCGCCTGGGCGCCGCCCACCGAGTAGACCTCGTCCACGCCCAGCAGCGCGCAGGCCGCCAGGATCGTGGGGTGCGGCAGCCCGCCGTGATCGCGCTGGGCCGGGCTCGTCACGGCGAGCGACTCCACGCCCGCCTCCTGGGCCGGGACCACGTTCATGACCACGCTCGACGGGTAGACGGCGCGCCCGCCGGGGACGTAGAGCCCCACGCGGTCGACCGGCACCCACCGCTCGGTCACGGTGCCGCCCGGCACGACGCGGGTCGTGGCGTCGGCGCGGCGCTGGTCGCGGTGGACCAGCCTGGTGCGCCGGATCGCCTCCTCCAGCGCGGCCACGACCTCCGGCCGCATTTCCCGCAGCGCCGCCTGGATCGCCTCCTGGGGAACTCGGGCCCGCTGGATCTCGACACCGTCGAACTTGGCGGTCAGCTCCCGTACGGCTGCCGCCCCGCGATGGCGGACCTCGTCGCAGATGGGCCGCACCTTCTCCAGGGCGGCCTCGACGTCGAGCTCGGCGCGGGGCAGCACGTCGCGCAGGTTCGCCGGGAGGGAACCGCGCATGTCAATACGGGAAATCACCCACCCAGTTTACGGAGTCCCCTCCCTGAATCCGGTTCTGTCCAGCATCCGGGACGGGGGCGGGTCGTCCCGAATGCCCCACTGTGGGAGTTCCCGAGCGCCACACCATGCTCGGCTTTAGGTGCATTTGTCCTGATATTACGAATCTAGTACGCCAGCGGCATAAGGCTCGGAGAGCCGTCTCCCGGCTTGACCATCTGCAGACCGGCGCCCCCAGGTGCCGATCTTGCCGCAGGGGTATGCCAGGGGTCATGGCGCGGCTGCCCGTCTATGCGCCGATGCTGGCTCAGCTCGGCTCCCTGCCGTCGGTACGCGGGGACAAGTGGGCCGTCGAGATGAAATGGGACGGCGTACGCGCCCTCGTCTACCTGGAGGACGGCGGCGTCCGGCTGCTGTCGCGCAACGGCAAGGACGTCACCGCGGCCTACCCCGAGCTGCAGCTGATGGCCGGCGCCACCGGCGGGCGGCCGGCGGTCGTCGACGGGGAGATCGTGGCCTTCGACGACGCCGGGCGGCCCAGCTTCGGCGCGCTGCAACCCCGCATGCACCAGCGCCACCCGGCCAAGGTCGCCGAGCTGGCCAGGGCCGTACCGGTGACACTCATGGCGTTCGACCTGCTGCACCTCGGCTCCGACAGCACCATCGGCCGGCCCTACACCGAACGCCGTGAGCTCCTGGAGCACGTCCTGACGCCCGGCTTCCGCTGGCAGGTGCCGGTGTGGTTCCACGACCACGCGGACGGCGCGCTCGACTCCTCTCGCCGGCTCGGCCTGGAAGGCGTGGTGTGCAAGCGCCTGTCGTCGCCCTACCGGCCGGGCCGGCGTAGCGCCGAGTGGACGAAGGTCAAGAACCTCACGGCCGTCGAGGTGATCATCGGCGGCTGGAAGCCCGGCGCGGGCCGGCGCGCGGGCACGATCGGCTCCCTGCTGCTCGGCGCGCACGACCGGGACGGGCGGCTGCGGTTCGTCGGCCACGTGGGCACCGGCTTCACCCAGGCGATGCTGGACGACCTGTACGAGCGCCTCACCCCTCTGGAGCGGCCCGAGTCACCCTTCGCCGCACCGGTGCCCCGCGAGCCCGCCCGCGACGCGCACTGGGTCGAGCCGCGCCTGGTGGGCGAGGTCCGGTACGCCGAGCTGACCGGTGACGGCCGCCTGCGCCACCCCTCCTGGCGCGGCCTGCGCCCCGACCGCGAACCGGCCGAGATACGCCTGGACACCGGCGACTGGGCCGCCGGCTGAGCCGATCACTATGCGCCGGCAGCGGGCAATGGCTCGCGTACGGCTGGAGCGGGGTCCTTGAGCGTACGGGCCAGCAGCCAGGCCAGGGCCGGGAAGACGATCAGGCCGGCGAGCGCGACCCGGAGCGAGGTGGCCTCCGCCACCGCCCCGACGAGCGGGCTGGTCAGGCCACCGGCGCTGACCGCCAGGCCGAGCGTGACGCCGCTGGCCGTGCCCAGACGGTTGGGCAGGAAGTCCTGGCCCAGCGTCACATGCAGGGAGAACGGCGCGTACAGGGTGATCGACGAGGCCGCGATGAAGATGTACGCGGAAGGACCCGGCGCCAGCACCACCCCGGCGATGGCCGGGACGGCGGCCGCGTACGCCAGGCACATGGTGCGCACCCGGCCCCAGCGCCCCGCCAGCCGGCCACCGAGCAGCGTCCCCACCGCACCCCCGGCGAACAGCACGAACAACGCCACCGCCCCCGCCGCGCCCCCACCCATGTACAGGGCGACGAACGCGCTCAACCCCACGTACGCGATCGACCGGAAGACGATCACCAGGGTGAGCCGGACGAACGACGGCCAGTCGTCCCGCCCGGCGGAACGGGTGCTCGCCCGAGCCGCCTCACCGTGACGGGAGAGCGAGCGGATCACGGTGAGCGTGAGCAGCGCGCCCACCACGGCGGGGATGATCAGCAACGGCGAGGCGCCGAGCCCCCACAGCGACAGCAGCGGCGTGACGACGATCGGCGCGGTGGCGAAGCCGAGCGTGCCGCCCAGCGAGAACCAGCTCATCCGCACGTGACTGCCCTCGCTGGCGATCCTGGCCAGGCGGGCCGACTCCGGATGGTAGGCCGCCACGCCGAGACCCGACAGCGCCACCGCCAGCCAGGTGAGGGCGTACACGTCGGTGACACCGCTGAGCGCCACCCCGAGCCCGGCCGTGAGCATGCTGACCGGGATCAGCCACGGCATCCGCCGGCGGTCGGTGAGCGCGCCGAAGACCGGCTGGACGATCGAGGACAGCAGCGTCGCGGCGAGCACGATGCCCGACGCGGCGACGTACCCGTAGCCGCGCTGCGCCACCAGGAAGGGCACCAACGCCGGCACCGCCCCCTGGTACACGTCCACACCGGCATGGCCGACGGCCAGCATCACGATCTTGTTCGCCTTCACCCTCTGATCGTCGCCCCGGGATGACCTGGCCCGCTTCCGATAAAATGCCAATCCATGATGGAAATCCGCCATCTTTCGGAGGCACCCACCGGGATCCGGCCGCTCGCGCCCGGCACGGGGATCGACGCGCATCGCCACGACACCCACCAGATCACCTACGCCTGCCGGGGCGTCCTGTCGGTGACGACGAGCGCGGGCACCTGGGTGGCCCCGGCCAACCGGGCGATCTGGGTGCCGGCCGGCACCGTCCACGAGCACCGCGCGCACGGCGACACCGACCTGCGGCTCGTCGGCCTGCCCATCGCCGACAACCCGCTGCGCCTCGACCGGCCCGCCGTGCTCGCCGTCGGCCCGCTGCTGCGCGAGCTGATCATCGCCTACACCGCGGACCCCGGCGACGGCCGAATCGCCTATACCGCGGACCCCAGCGACGGCGGCGCCGAGCGGCAACGGCTGCGGGCCGTCCTGCTGGACCAGCTCCGCCGCTCCCCCGAGCAGCCGTTCCACCTGCCCACGGCCCGCGATCCCCGGCTGGCCGCCGTCTGCGCGCTCCTGCACGACGACCCGGCCGACCACCGCACGCTCGCGCAGTTCGGGCGACTGGCCGGCACCAGCGACCGCACGCTGGCCCGGCTCTGCCGGAGCGAGCTGGGGATGACGTTCCCGCAATGGCGTACGCAGCTGCGCCTGCACCACGCGTTGCTACTGCTGGCCGACGGGATCGCGGTCACCACGGTCGCGCACCGGTGCGGCTGGGCCACCGCCAGCGCTTTCATCGTCGCCTTCCGGGAAGCTCTCGGGTACACCCCGGGCCGCGCCTTTACAATGTAGATTCGCTACACTGGCATCCTGTGAGCAAAGCGAAAGCCCAAGGGGGCACTCCGGCCACAGTGGCGCTGACGAAGGCCAAGGCCGAGTTCACCCTTCATCCCTACGAGCACGACGCCAACGCGCAGGCCTATGGCGAAGAGGCCGCCGACGCGCTCGGCGTGCCGCACGAGCGGATCTTCAAGACGCTGGTGGCCGAGGTGGAGGGCGCGCTCGCGGTTGCGGTCGTGCCGGTCTCGGGCAAGCTCGACCTCAAGGCGCTGGCGGCGGCGCTCGGCGGCAAGAAGGCGGCCATGGCCGACGCGGCCAAGGTCGAGCGCGTCACGGGCTACGTGGTCGGCGGCATCAGCCCGGTGGGCCAGCGCAAGAGGCTGCCGACCGTGGTCGACGCGTCGGCGCTGGAGTTCGGGACGATCTACTTCTCCGCCGGCAAGCGGGGGCTGCAGATCGAGACCGCCCCCGCCAACCTGATCTCGCTGACGGGGGCCGTCACCGCCGCTATCGGAAGTGCCGGTTGATCCTGTCGCGGCGATGACGCGGCTCCAGGAAATCGCGGGGACGCCGCGGTCCCAAGACGTCGTCGGGACGCCGAGGTTCCATGACGTCCTCGGGACGCCGGGGGTCTCGGGTGTCCTCGGGACGCCGAGGTTCCAGGGCGGCACTGGGACGCCTTTCCAGGGCGTCACGGCGATGTCGTGGTTCCCGGAAGTCCCGGCGGTTCCATCGCTCCATGAACGTGAAGCGTCCGCGGTGGGTGATCTTGCGGCGCCTGTCGCGGGCGAACCGCTCGTGCTCGTGACGGGCCTTCGCCTCCGCCTCCAGCGCCTCCTTCAGGCCCGGAGTGAAGCCGCCGCCGAAGCGGGACATGTCGGGACGGGGAAAGCCCGACGGGGCGGTGTCGCTCAGCGCCTCCTGCATCGAGTCGACCCAGATCGGGCCCGGTAGCGAGGCGCCCTGCACGGAGCCGTAGTACTCATCGCCGATCTGGACGTTCTGCAGGGGGTAGCGGTAAGCGCCCCTGATGTCCCCGACGCTGACCGCGGCCGCCAGGTCCGGGGTGTAACCGGCGAACCACGCCGAGGTGTAGCCGTTGTTCGTGCCCGTCTTGCCCGCCGCGGGACGGCCGATGCTCTGGCCGCGCATGGTGCCCTCGGTGAAGACGCCGCTCAGCACCCAGTTGACCGCGTCGGCCACCGGCCGGTCGAGGGCCTCCTCACAGGCGGGCGGCACCTGGGTGCGTTCGCCGGCCCGGCCGGTGATCTCCACGATCGCCAGCGGCCGGCAGTACCTCCCCCTGGCCGCGAACGTCGCGAACGCCGCCGCCACCGTCACCGGGTCCATCTCGTTGGCCCCGAGCGTGAACGTGGGCACCTCGCGCAGCGGCGTCCCGTCGGCGCGGGAGATGCCCAGCGCCTTGGCGGTCGTGACCACGTTGCAGAGGCCGACCTTGCGCTCCAGCATCATGTAGAAGATGTTGACCGACTTCCAGGTACCGGTCTCCAGGCTGTGCGGGCCGCCGGCGCCCTCGCCGGAGGCGTTGTAGATGGTCGTCTTCGGGTCGTTGACGCGCCGGCCCCGGCAGTCGCGATAGCCCTGATCGGGCGTCAGCTCGCCGGGGGTCTGGAACCCGTCCCCGAACCGCCAGCCCTGCTTCAGCGCCGTGGCCAGGGTGAACACCTTGAACGTGGAGCCGGCCTGGAACCCCATCCCGCCGCCGTGCGTCATGTCGGCCGGCAGGTTGAAGGTGGTCCTGGCGCCGTTCTTCTTGTTGCCCGGGTTGCGGCCGAAGCGCTTGCTCGCCGCCATCGCCATGATCCGCCCGGTGCCCGGCTCGACCATGGCCTCGGCGGCCACCTGGGTGTCGTCGGGGTGCACCCGCTGCCGGATGGCGTGCTCGGCGGCCCGCTGGGCCACCGGGTCGAGGCTCGTACGGATCACCAGACCGCCCGTGCTCATTCTGGCCTGCCGTTTGGCGGCTGTGTTGCCGAAGGCGGGGTTGGTCAGGAGCTCCCGCTGAACGTAATAGCAATAGAACGGGTAGCTGCTCTGGGCGCAGCCGCCGGGCTCCGGATGGAGCTTGAGGTCGAGGCCGGTCCGCTTGGCCGCGGCCGCCTCCTGCGCCGAGATCGCGCCCACCTCGGCCATCCGGTCCAGCACGATGTCGCGCCGCTGCCGCAGCCGGACCAGGTGCTTGTCACCCAGCGAGGGGTCGGTCGAGTACGGCACGCGCACCGCCCCCGCCAGCGTGGCCGCCTGGGTCAAGGTGAGGCGGGCGGCCGTGGTCGAGAAGAACCGCCTGGCCGCCGCCTCGACGCCATGTGCGCCCGCGCCGAAGTACGCGATGTTCAGATATTTCTCAAGAATCTCGTCCTTGCGGTACTTCTCCTCCATCGCCAGCGCGTACCGCAGCTCGGTGATCTTCCTGGCCAGGTTGGGCGCGCGGGCCCGGTCGCGCTCGGCGTCGCTTCGGGCGCCTTCCACCAGGATGTTCTTCACCAGTTGCTGGGTGAGGGACGAGCCGCCCTGCTTGATCCCGCCCGCCTGCGTGTTGGTGAGCAGTGCCCGGATCGTGCCCTTGACGTCCAGACCGCCGTGCTCGTAGAACCGGGCGTCCTCGATGGCCACGATCGCCTTGCGCATCACCGGCGCCACCTGATCGAGCCGGACCGTCGTCCGGTTGGCCTCGTAGAACTGGGCGAACTGCTTGCCGTTCCGGTCGAGGAGGCGGGTCACCTGGGACAGCGGCTCCTCACGAGGGGCGGGCGGCAGGTCGACGAACGTCGTGGCGACGTTCTTGGCGGACAGGCCCGCCCCGGTCACGACCGGGGCGGCCAGCGCCGCCGCCAGGACCCCGCCGATCGCCCCGGCCACGGCGAGCACGCCGACGGATCTGAGCACAGTCACTCAGTTGATCTGCGGCCGGGAGAGCATCGGCAAACACCGGCCTCGCGCGTCTTTACTGTTGTCTGCGGATATTCAGACCAAGTGACGCGAACTGCTCGAACGGCTGGTGATAGCCGCGCTCGATGTGGTTGACGCCGCGTAGCGTCGAGGTCCCGTCCGCCACCGCGGCGGCCAGCACGGCCGAGAATCCGGCCCGGATGTCGGGCAGTGTCACGTCCGCGCCCTTGAGCTGTGACACGCCTCGTACGACGGCCGAGTGCCTGGCGTTCGTGTCGTGGTAGCGGCAGGCCGGGCCGCCCAGGCACTGATCGAACACCTCGATCTCGCAGCCCATCTTCTGCAGCGCCGGAACGTACACCAGGCGGTTCTCGAAGACGGTCTCGTGCAGCACCGACATGCCCTGGCTCTGCGTGAACAGCACCATGAGCGGCGTCTGCCAGTCGGTCATGAACCCGGGATGCGTGTCGGTCTGCACGGCCGCCGCGCGCAGCCCCTCGGGCGGCGCGGTGGCGCACAGGTATTCGTCGTTGATGTCGAACTGGGCGCCCATCCTGGCCAGCGTGGTGATCGCGGTGACCAGCCGGTCCTGCGGGCAGCCGTGCACCCGCACCTCGCCGCCGGTGATCAAGCCCGCCGCGAGATAGGAGAACGCCTCGATGCGGTCGCCCGCGAGCCAGATGGAGGCGCCGTGCAGCCGCTCCACGCCCTCGATGACGATCCTGCGGTCGGGCGAGAGCTCGATCCTGGCACCCATCCGCTGCAGGAACAGCGCCAGCTCCACGACCTCGGGCTCCATCGCCGCGTTCTTCACCACGGTCTTGCCCTCGGCCAGCACCGCGGACATGAGGATCGTCTCGGTCGCCCCGACGCTCGGATACGGCAGTTCCAGCCGGGTTCCGTTCAGCCGCTTGGCCTTGGCGAAGATCCCGGTGTCGCCCACCTCGACCTCGGCGCCCATCGCGCGCAGCGCCTCGACGTGGAAGTTCACCGGCCGCCGGCCGATGGGGTCGCCGCCGACCAGCGGCACGAACGCCTCCCCCGCCAGGTGCAGCAACGGGCCCAGCATGAGGATCGGGATGCGGTTGAGCCCGGTGAACGCGTCGGGCACCCGCGGTCTGATCTCCGGCCCCTGACCGATGCGGATCTCCGTCCGGGTGATCTCCACGTTGATGCCCAGCGCGTCGAGCATCGCCGCCGTGATGCCGACCTCGCCGACCTCGGGGACGTTGTGGATGGTGCTCTCCCCGGTGCCCAGCATGGCGGCGACCATGTGCTTGGACACCGCGTTCTTGGAGCCGCGTACTTCGACGTCACCCCTGAGGGGACCGGAAGGTTCGATCAGCCAGACCTTGTCTTCAATCACGAAGCGAGCCTAGCCGGGAGATACGATCGACCTGATTAAGACGTAAATGTGAGGGGGAGCGGCGTGGCGAGGCATGTTCGCGCATTTGCGGTTACTGTCCTCATCCTCGCCGCTCTGGCAGTGCTGGCCGGGCTGCTGTGGTCCCACCTGTCCCCCCGCGCGCCGTACCAGGTCACGGCGCAGGGGCCGGTGCTGGCGGACCCGACCACGCAGGCGCTGATCGCCGCCGACGGATGGTACGCGGTGATCACCGGCGGGCTCGGGCTGGCCTGCGGGGCGCTCGCGTGGTTCCTCGGCCGGCGGCACCAGCTCGCCGTGCTGCTGGGGCTCGGCGTCGGCGGGCTGCTGGCGGCGTTCCTCACGCTCTGGGTGGGTTCGACGTTCACGTTCGGCGTGGTGGCCGTGGAGGCCGCGGCCGAGCCCGGGGTGAAGGTCGTCCCCGGGTCGCTGGCACTGACCGCCACGGGCGTGATCGTGTCCTGGCCGCTGGTCGCGGTGGGCTTCTTCGGGCTGTTGGAGGGCATGCACGGGTATCGCGAGTCGCCGCTGCGCAAGCCGTACGGGATCGGCTGACTGCCGCCCTTCAAGAGCCTGCTGGGTCAGAGGGGTGGGCGGCGCAGGCCGTGTTCGGTGGCCCGCTCGAAGGCGCGGGCCACGCGCAGCACCGTGGCGTCGGCGAACGGCCGCCCGATGATCTGCACGCCGACCGGCAGCCCTGACGGCGTGAATCCGGCCGGGACCGACGCGGCGGGCGCGTGCAGGACGCTGATCCAGTACGCGGAGCGCATCCACGCCAGGTAGTCGGGCAGCTTGACCCCGTTGATCTCGCTCACGTAGGGGTGCTCGACGGGGAACGGCGGCACCTGGCTGACCGGGGCGATCAGCACGTCATAGATGTCGAAGAAGGCCGCCATGCGGTGGTAGAGGCCGCTGCGCAGGCGTTCGGCCCTGGCCAGGTCGGCGCCGGTGAGCTTGCGGCCCTGCTCGACGTTCCAGGCGGTGTTGGCGCCCAGCCCGTCGAGCTCACCGAAGGCGAGCGTGTAGTACCACGCCCGGTAGATACGGAAGGCGTCATCGGCGTCCGACAGGTCCAGCTCGACCTGCTCGACGCGCGCGCCGAGCCGCTCGAACACGCCGGGCGCCGTCGCGGTGACCGCCGCCGTCTCGGGGTCCACCGGCAGCCCGCCCAGATCGGGGCTCCAGGCCACGCGCAGCCCGGCGACATCCCGCTCGTCGGGGGTGAAGTCCTCGGTGATCGAGTACGGAGAACGAGCATCGAATCCCGAAATAACCGACATCATCAGGGTCAGATCGTCGACCGTCCTGGCCATCGGCCCCTGAACGGAGAGCGTGTACCAGGCGGCCTGGTCCGACAGGGCGGGCACCCGGCCCGGCGTCGGCCGTAGCCCCACCACGTTGCAGAACGAGGCCGGGTTGCGCAGCGACCCGCCCATGTCGGAACCGTCGGCGAGCGGCACCATCCCGGACGCCAGCGCCGCCGCCGCCCCGCCGCTGCTGCCCCCGGCGGACCTGGACAGGTTGTAGGGGTTGCGGGTGGCCCCGAACACCTCGTTGACCGTGTGGGAGCCGGTGCCGAACTCCGGCGTGTTGGTCTTACCCACGAGAATCGCCCCGGCCGACCTGAGCCGCTCCACGATCACGTCGTCCTTGTCGGGGACATGATCGGCGTAGATCGGCGATCCGTAGGTGGTGCGGATGCCCTTGGTGTCGACGAGGTCCTTGTGCGCCACCGGCACCCCGTGCAACGGCCCCGTCGCCGCACCGGCGTCGGCGGCCTTGGCCGCGTCGAGCGCCTGCTCGGCGACCAGTGTCACGATGGCGTTGACCTGGGGGTTGACCTGCTCGATGCGGTCGAGGTGAGCCTGGAGCAGCTCGACGGCGCTCACCTGGCGGGTCCTGACCAGGTGGGCCATCTCGGTCGCGGTCAGGTAGTGCGGTGCGGTCACGATCCGATTGTCGCTCACATCTCCAGGCGGCCACGATCCGGTTGCCGCTCACGCGCCCAGGCGGTCACCATCCGGTTGCCGCTCACGCGCAGAGGCGGTCACCGTCCGGTCGCCGCTCACACCCCCAGACAGGCAGGACCGAGGAGCTGTTTGAGGTCGCCCATCAGCGCCGCCGACGGTGCCACCCGGAGCCCGTCCTCGGCCCGGACCGACTCGGATGCCGTTCTCCTTGGCCCACATGATCAACTACCACCGGTTGAATCTGGTGGTTTGCTCTCACGGTCCCGTCTGGCGGAAGGGAGGCCGGTAGCGTGTGGCTGGTTGATGACAGCCCAGCCCGCAGCGCCGCGTGTGGCGATGTTGCGGGCCGCGATGTGGTCGGCGTGCCCAGCGAGGCCACACCTGGTGCAGACGAACCGGCCCCGCGCCGGCCGATTCGCCCTGGACACACACCCGCACTCCGGACACGCCTGCGAGGTGTAGGCGGGGTCGACCAGCACGAAGGCGACCCCGGCCCGCGCGGCCTTGTAGCGGGTGAAGGCGATCTGCTGGGCGAACGCCCAACCGTGCAGGGTGCGCCGCTGGAACCGATGAGCCCTTACCCGCCCGCGGATACCCTGCAGATCCTCCAGGGCGACCCCGCGGCCGGTGCGTTCGGCTTCACGCACCACGTACGTGCTGATTTGGTGGTTGAGGTCGGTCATCATCCGATGCTCACGCCCGGACAGACGACGCAACACCCGCCGCGCCCCGGGCGTGCCCTTGGCCTGCAGCCGGCGACGCTGGCGGTGGCGCCGCTCCCGCAGAGTGCGGACGTGGCCGTTGCCGCCGACCGGCCCCGGCAAAGCCGGGCCGGGCAGCACCACCCGGTCGGAGGTGACCGCCAGGTTCGCCACCCCCTGATCCACCCCCACAAAGCCGTCGACCGGCTCAGACACCACCGGCTGGGGCAGGGTGAGGGTGACCTGCAGGAGCCACACGCCGCGTCGGCAGACCAGATCGGCCTCGCCCACCGGCAACGCGTCCACGGCCTTGAGGTCTTCCAGCCGACCGGTGTAGGAGACGGTGACGCGGCCGGAGGGGGTCCACAGCGACACCGTGCGGGCGTCCCGGTTGAAGCTCATCAGCCGGGCGTCATAGGGGACAGCGCCGTACGGGCGGAAGATGTGAGCGCGTTTCTTGGAAGCGCGCCGGTTGGCGTACGCGCCGGCGACCCGGGCGATCGCCCGCACGGCCGCTTGCGCACCCAGCCCAGCCACCTGCCCGCGCACCTCGTAATAGGCCAGCCGATGCAACTCCACCACCGCGAAGAAGCGGTGCTGCCACGCCAGCCGGGACACGACGGTGGCCGCCTGATTACACAACAGCACCGCCGCCGCCAGCGCCTCAGTCTGGGCCGGGACGGGTGTGAGCCGCAACTGCACGACCGTGGGCAGGCCGTTGCGTTTGGTGGCGGAGCGGCGGATCGCCATCGCACACCTCCTGTCACAGCGGCCTCACCCACCGCACACATTACCGAACGTGACCGAGATTTTCCATACTGTTTTCGAAAGGAGGGGTGGCGCTCCCTCCCGGCCCTGAAGGACCAGGTCTCCGCGCCACCATTCAGATGAAGTCGGCGACCACGAGGAAGTAGCTCGGGAAGCCCATCTGCTCGATGACGCCCATCTCGTACGCGGCCCGGCGGCGATGCTCCTCGTCGAGGCCTTCCGGCCAGCGCCGGTCCAGGCCCTCCCAGACCGTCTTACGGAAGAACTCCCGCTCGGTCATTCCCTCGGGGACCGGGTAGACCGGCATCAGATTCTTGAACGCGAAGAACCCGGTCGGATCGACCCTCTCGGCCACCAGCAGCGTGTTGCGGCAGCCCTCGGCCCACAGGTCGGAGGAGTCGACCGCGCGCATCTCGTCGGCGCTCTTGAGGTGATAGCCGCTGCCGTCGAAGCGCAACCGGTCGGGGTCGGACAGCTGCCTGCCGGTCTGGACGCACAGCAGGGCGTCGTGGGAGGCGACGTCGGAGGCGTAGGTGTAGTGCGAGTCGTTGGTGACCAGCGGCGGCAGGCCGAGGTCGTGACCGATCGCGCTCAGCCCGTCGCGGACCCGGCGCTCGATGTCGAGGCCGTGGTCCATGATCTCCAGGAAGAAGTTGTCCCTGCCGAAGATCTCCTGATATTTCGCGGCGGCGGCCCGCGCCTCGTCGTACTGGCCGAGCCGCAGCCTGGTCTGCACCTCGCCCGACGGGCAGCCGGTGGTGGCCATCAGCCCATCGGCGTGCTCGGCGAGGATCTCGGCGTCCATTCTTGGCCATTTGCGGACGAAACCCTCGGTGTAGGCGCGCGAGGACAGCCGCATCAGGTTGTGCAGGCCGATCTTGTCGCGCGCCCAGATCGTCAGGTGGGTGTAGTGGCCACCCGCGGAGACGTCGTCGCGTCGCTGGTGCGGCTCGCCCCACAGCACCGGCTGCTTGGTGTGGCGCGACTCCGGCGCCAGGTATGCCTCGGTCCCGATCACCGGCTTGAGGCCCGCGGCGGTGGCCCGCCGGTAGAAGTCGTAGGCGCCGTGCAGGTTGCCGTGATCGGTGATCGCGATCGCCGGCATCCCCAGCTCGCCGGCCCGGCCGACCAACTGCTCCAGGCGCGCGGCCCCCGTCGAGCATCGAGTATTCGGTATGGACATGCAGATGCACGAACGAGTCGCTGGACGACATGGAGCGGCGCCTCCCATCTGCATCGTGGCGTGCGCTCCGACTTTAGTAGCCGCCACCGACAGTCCTGGAGTCGTACGGAACGGGCGTCCTCACCATGAAGTCAGGTCGCGACGATCACCGGTCGATTAAGCTTCCTGGCGGAGTTGTCACCGCTTGGGGGAGGCCGCGCTGAACGGGACGAAAGGGAAGATCGTCCAGATCGCCGCGGCCGCTCTGCTCGGCGCCACGCTCGCTCTCGCAGGCGCTCCCCTGGGTCTGTACACCTCGCTCGCCTGCGCCACCATCGGCGCGGGCTGCCCCGCCGGAGGGCCGTCGCCCGGCCGGCTCCCGGTCCTGACCCGCCTGTCGCCGGTACAGGCCGCGCAGAGCGGCACGTACGTGGCGCTCGGCGACTCCTACTCCTCCGGCGAGGGTGTGTACGACCGCGCCGCGCGGCCGATCAACAGCGGCGCCGACCGCTGCCACCGCTCGCCGGGCTCCTACGTCCCGCTCGTCGCGGGCGCCCACCGGTTCGGCGGCGGCAGCGCCTTCTGGGCCTGCAGCGGCGCCACCACCCGCCAGCTCTTCTCCGGCCAGTACGGCCAGCAGCCGCAGATCGAGCGCGTGGACGCGGCCGCCAGTCTGGTGACGCTCAGCATCGGCGGCAACGACGCCGGGTTCACCAGCGTGCTCACCGGCTGCATCGTCAAGCTGCCCTGGTCCTCGGCGTGCGTCGACCAGCAGTCGGAGGTGGCCAAGCGGATCGCGGGGCTGCGGCCCAGCATGACGAAGGTGCTGCGGGAGCTCAGGAGCCGGGCGCCGAACGCGCGCATCATCGTGCTCGGCTATCCCCGGCCGTTCCCCGCCGCGCCCCCGGACGGGGTCGACAACCTGACCGTCGAGGACCAGCGGTGGCTCAACGGCATGACGCGGCAGCTGAACGACGTCGTGGCGCGGGTGGCCGGGGAGTTCGACCGGGAGATCGTGGCGTTCGGGGGGACGGGGAGCGTCGAGTACGTGGACGCCTATGACGCGTTCGCCGGGCACGAGGTGGGACGGCCCGACCCGTACGTGAACGGGCTGGCGCTGAACCTGGACGAGTTCGTCGTCAACAGCCGCAGCTTCCATCCGACGGGCGCGGGCTACCGGCGGTTCGCCGAGCTGATCAACGCCCGGATCGCCGCCGGGCCGGGGCGCCCGATGAACAACTTCCACCTCACGACCCCGAGCACCGGCGACAGCCGCTTCTAGCCCGTCGTCTCCGGCCGGCGGCGCCCGCCATTGGCCGATCGTTCCTCGGCCAGGCTCAGGCCCGCCTCTATGACGGCGTTCATGATGGGGACCAGCCGGGCCTCGCCCAGCTCGGGGGCGTGCTCGGCCATCCGGGCCACGAGCGCGCGCTCGCGCGCCATGTCGCGGCCCGCGAAGCCGCCCACCGGCTTGAGGGTCTGCACGATCCCGGCGAGCGCGGCGCGGCGCTCCAGGAGCGTGGCCAGCGCCGCGTCCACCCGGTCGATCGCCTGCCTGCACTCGGGCAGCGTGGCGGGCGCCTCGGGACGGACCAGCGCTCCGACGAGCGACACCGCCTCCTCGGCCAGCCGCACATCGGCCTCCCCGTGCTCTTCTGTCTGAAGGGTGTCACCCCCAACAGGGCCGCCCACGATCAGGCCGTCCGCGCCCGCCGCCACCGCCGCCGCCGACAGCCCGAGGTCCGCGCTCACGTCGGCGAGCACCGGCCGCCCCGACACCGCCCGCGCGGCCCGCAGCAGCCCCAGGTCCAGCCGTCCCGTCTCGCAAAGGATCACCCGGTCGTCGCACTCCAGGGCGCAGTAGTCGGCCAGCCCCAGCCACTCCTCCAGCGTCGCAGACGCCCGGCGTTCGACCACCACCGGCAGGCCCAACCCGGCCACGGCCCGCACCAGCGGGATGTCGCGCGTCCACGCCGCCCCGATGATCACGCCGTCAGCCGCCTCGGCGATCGCCGGCAGGTCGGCCGCCGAACCCGGCTCGACCAGCGTCACCCCGTCACGCCGGGCTTCCACCCGGTCCCACGCGTTCGCCCCGCCTGGCCCGGTCGCCCCGCCTGGCCCGACCGGCCCGGTCGCCCCGCCCAGCCCGGTCGTGCCCAGCCCGGTCGCGCCGCCCGGCCCGCGCAGGCTGATCCGGCGGTCGATCACCACCGCCGGGCCGTCGCCCACCCGCAGGCCGCCCACGGTCACCACGTGCCGTTCCAAGGTCGATGACATCTCGGCTCCCCACATCGGCCGGCTCCCCTGGAACCGGCAGGAAATCAAAAAGGCAGAGACGATGGCGTCTCTGCCTGTTGCCGACTCCGGGTGGTCGCTAGCCGACGACCGGCCCTCCCGGAGCCGGCTCGGTAAACGCGTAGCGACAAGTCATGTCTAGACTTTACACCGGCCCTCCACCTGCTGGACTCCCCCTCTCACATAGCGGACTAGCCTTCAGGCGAGTCGCCGTTGATCCCTCGCTATGGGAGTATTTCCTGGCCTAGAGGAGGGTACGAGGCCGTTGATGTCGGATCGCAAGCGGGACGGACGCCGCATCGCCGGTCGTTACCAGCTGCAGGAACCCATCGGCAGGGGTGGCATGGGCATCGTCTGGCGAGCCCATGACGAGCTTCTCGACCGCACGGTCGCGGTCAAGGAGGTCAGATACGCCGCCGCGCTGGGTGACGAGGTGCAGCTGCTGAACCGGCGCACGATGCGTGAGGCGAGGGCAGCGGCCAGGTTCGAGCACCCGAACGTGATCGTCGTACACGACGTGATCGAGGAGGACGGCCGGCCCTGGATCGTCATGCAGCTCGTCCAGTCACGCTCCCTGGGAGCAGTGATCAAGCAGGATGGGCCATTGCCGCCCAAGCGGGTGGCCGAGATCGGCCTGGCCGTGCTCGACGCGCTGCATCGCGCGCACGAGTCCGGCGTCCTGCACCGGGATGTCAAGCCGGAGAACGTACTGCTCGCCGATGACGGCCGGGTGGTGCTCACCGACTTCGGCATCGCGACGCTGGAGACGGAGACGCAGCTCACGGTGACGGGGCTGGCGGGCACTCCGGCGTTCATCGCGCCCGAGCGGCTCAAGGGGCTGCCCGCGCGGCGCGAGTCGGACCTGTGGTCGCTCGGCGCGACCCTTTACACGGCGGTGGAAGGCCGCTCGCCCCACGAGCGCGGCATGGCGCTCGCGACCATGCACGCCGTATTAACCGACGAACCGGACCCGGCTCCCCACGCCGGGCCGCTCAGCGGCGTGATCAGCGGCCTGCTGACCAAGGAGCCGGTGCAGCGCCTCGGCTACGAGGAGACCGGGGAGTTGCTGCGGGCCGTCATCACGCAGCAACGGTCACGGAAGTCCTCGGCGTCCGCGCCCGCGCCGACCGCGGTGATCCCGCCGGCCGTGGACGAGACCCCGACCGACCCCAACCTGCTGGCGGCGGCCGCCGCCGCCCCGCCCGAGACCGGTGCGCGGCTCACCCCGGCGACCGGCGCGCATTCCGAGGAGCCTCCCCAGTCCACCCAGAACGCCGTCCGGCCCGACGGCCGACGGTGGGGCCCGATCGTCGGCGTGATCGTCGCGGTCGTGCTCGTGGCGGGCCTGGGCGGCTATCTCGGCCTGCGCTCGGCCAAGGACAGCCCGGAGGACGGGACGAAGTCCGCGTCCGTCACGCCTCCTGTCAAGGACTCGGCCAAGCCGCCCGCGGCGACCGCCGACCCGCCGAAGACCACGCCGAGCAGCGCGGCTCCATCCGCCACGCCGTCCGTCAGCCCGTCCGCCGCGCCGACACCGACGCCGACAGCGAAGCCCACCGAGACGGCCGCCGCGGTGCCCGACGGCTGGAGGAAGTACACGAACAAGAAGCTGAAGTTCTCCGTCGCGCTGCCGAAGGGCTGGACGAGGTACCGGCACAACAGCAGACAGATCGCCTTCCGTGGCGAGGGTGCGGGCAGCAACGCTTTCATCTTGTTCGAGATGACGTCGAGCCCCGGCAAGGACCCCGTCGCGGACTGGAAGAAGCAGGACAAGACCATCGGGCTGGGCGGCTACAAGAAGCTCAGCATCAAGGCGGTCGACTACCGCGGCTGGCCGGCCGCCGACTGGGACTTCACCTGGAACACGAACACGGGCCCGACCAGGGTGCGCAACCGTGGCTTCATCGCCAACGGCCGCGGCTACGCGATCTACTGGCACAACCTCAAGAGCAGGTGGAAGAAGGACAAGCACTTCTTCGACACGTTCGCCGCGACCTTCACCCCGGCAGCCAAGTAGGCTTCCCCGCGTGGAAAGGCAGGTCAGTAACCGATATAGGCTCATCGAACCGCTCGGCGAGGGCGGGATGGGCGTGGTATGGCGTGCCTACGACGAGCTGCTCGACCGTACGGTAGCGATCAAGGAGGTCCGCTACACCGGCGTCGGTGAGGACAAGCGGGCCGAGCTCAATCGCAGGACCATCAGGGAGGCCAGGGCGGCGGGCCGCCTCGACCACCCCTCGGTGATCGTCATCCACGACGTCGTCGAGGAGGGCGGCCGCCCGTGGATCGTCATGCAGCTGATCCGCTCGCGGTCGCTGGCCGAGGTGATCCGCGAGCACGGTCCGCTGCCGGTCGCGCAGGCCGCGGCGATCGGCGGCAGGGTGCTCGACGCGCTGCGGGCCGCGCACGCGACCGGGGTGCTGCACCGCGATGTGAAGCCCGAGAACGTACTGCTCGCCGATGACGGCCGGGTGGTGCTCACCGACTTCGGCATCGCCTCGCTGGAGGCCGAGGCCGGTCTGACCGCCACCGGTGGCCTGGTGGGCACGCCCGCCTACATGCCGCCCGAACGCCTCAACGGCGAGCCCGCCCGGCCCGAGTCCGATCTGTGGTCGCTGGGCGCGACGCTGTACGCGGCCGTCGAGGGCGCGCCGCCGTTCAAGCGCGACTCGTGGGCGGCGACGGTCGCGGCGGTGCTGCGCGACCTGCCTGGGCAGCCGGTCAGGGCGGGCGTGCTCGGCCCGGTGATCATGGGCCTGCTGCAGCGGGACCCGACCGCGAGGATGCCCGCCGACGAGGCCGCCCACCTGCTGCGGACCGCCGCCGCCGAACCCATGGTGTACGGATACGCCGGACCTCAGACGCCGCAACCCGGCGGCCCGGTAGCCGGCGGGTTCGGGTCCGCGGGAACCCAGGTACCCGGCGGATTCGCGTCCGCGGGAACCCAGGTACCCGGCGGATTCGAGCCCACGGGAACCCAGGTACCCGGCGGATTCGGGCCCGCGGGGACCATGCCCGTACGGGCCCGTCGGCGCGGGTGGCTCATGGCCGTGCCCGCGGTCGTGATCGCCGTCGCGGCGCTGGGCACGGGCGGCTGGTACGTCGTCACCTCCCAGCAGTCCCCCACCGGCACGTCCACCCCCGCCCCCAGCGCCACTCCGACCCCCACCTCCAGCGGGACGACGACGCCATCCCCCACCCGCACCGCCGAGCCGTCCCCGACCCCCACCCCGCCGCTCCTGCCCGACGGCTGGCGCCGGCTGGTCAACTCCACCGGGCGCTTCTCGATCGGCCTCCCGAAGGGCTGGCAGGCCAAGAAGGACCCCAACAGGGCCAGCATCACCATCACCGGCCCCGACGCACCGGGCCAGATGATGGTCGAGTGGACCGCCCCTGAGAAGCCCACGGACGACCCCGAGCGCCGCTGGGTGGAGCTGGAGAAGGAGATCCAGGTCAAGGGGGAGTTCGAGCGCTACAAGCGGATCGGCATCCGGGCCACGACCTACCTCGGCCGGCCGGCCGCCGACTGGGAGTTCACCAGGCTGCGCGGCAGCACGCTGATCCACGTGATCAACCGCGGCTTCCGCACCGCCGGCGGCCGCTACTTCGCGCTCTACTGGGACACGACCGACTCACGCTGGGACCAGGACCGGCACTACTTCGACGAGTTCGTCAAAACGTTCAGGCCCCAGTGAACGATCCAGTGAACGAGGCGGCGAAGGAGCGGGCGCGCTTCTGGCGCCACCCGGCGCTGCCCCAGCTGGACCTGCTCAAGGCCCACTACGTCACCCACCGCTTCACCCGGCACGTGCACGACGGCTACGCGATCGGGCTCATCCTCGACGGCGTGGAGGAGTTCGAGTACCGCGGCGACCTGCACCGGGCGGGCGCGGGCGAGGTCGTGCTGGTCAACCCCGACGCGGTGCACACCGGCCAGGCGGGCACGGCGGACGGCTGGTCGTACCGGATGCTCTACCCCTCGGTGGAGGCGCTCTCGGGGCTCGCGGCCGAGCTCGGCCTGCCGTACACGACGCCGTACTTCCCCGAGCAGGTGGTGCGGGACCAGGCGGTCGCGGTGCTGCTCGGCCGGGCGCACCGGGCCGCCGAGCGCGGTGACGCGCTGGCCGCCTCGTCGCTGATGCGCGGCTTCTTCGCCCGCCTGCTGATCCGGCACGCCACGCCGCGCCCGTCCGCCGTCCTGCCCGCCGAAGGCGGACGAGCGGTCGCCGAGGCGCTGGAGGTCCTGCACGAGAGCCTGGAGGACCCGCCGTCCCTGGACGATCTCGCGCAGGCCGTCGGGGCGCGGCCGTTCCCGCTGCTGCGCGCGTTCAAGGCCGCGACCGGTCTGCCGCCCCACGCCTACCTGATCTCCATGCGGATCCAGCGGGCCCGCCGGCTCCTGGACTCGGGCGTAAGGCCGGCGCAGGTGGCCGCCGAACTGGGCTTCACCGACCAAGCCCACCTGAACCGGCACTTCAAACGCATCGTGGGCGTGCCACCCGCGGCCTACCAACGGTCAGCAGGAACGTACAAGACCGGCGATTTCCTCTTCACCTAGCCTCACATCTCATGGGACAGACAACACACCGTTCCGCCGCAATACGGGACGGTCTTGGCGTGGGCCTGGCCGTGGGGCTGTCCGGGCTCGCCTTCGGCGCCGCGGCGATCACCGCGGGCCTCAGCGTGGCGCAGGCGTGCGTACTGAGCCTGCTGGCCTTCACCGGCGCCTCGCAGTTCGCGCTGGCCGGAGCGGTGGGCGCGGGCGGCGACCTGGTGGCGGCCGCCGCGGGCGCGCTGCTGCTGGGCGGCCGCAACACCCTGTACGGGCTGCGCCTGGCCGACCTGCTCCAGATGCACGGCCCGCGCCGCCTCCTCGCCGCGCAAGGGGTGATCGACGAGACCACCGCCGTCACGCTCGCCCAGCCCTCGCCCGAGGCGGCACGCACGGCGTTCGCGACCACCTTCGCCAGCCTGTACGTCACCTGGAACCTCACCACGCTGGCCGGAGCGCTCGGCACGTCGTTCCTGGGCGATCCTGGTGCGCTGGGCCTGGACGCGGTCGGCCCGGCGACCTTCCTGGCCATCCTGTGGCCGCGCCTGACGGGCAGCGCCCAGCTCAGGTGGCTGGCGCTGGCCGGCGCGGCGGTCGCGCTCTGCGCCACGCCGTTCTTCCCGCCGGGCGTGCCGGTGCTGCTGTCGGCGGTCGTCGTTCTGGCGGTGCTGGTCCGATGACGCTGTGGTGGGCGATCGCGGCCGTGTGCGCCGGGTGTTACGCCCTCAAGCTGGCCGGGCTGGCGGCACCACGCCGGGTGCTCGACCATCCCCGGGTCCGCCGTTTCGCCGAACTCGTGCCCGTGGCGCTGCTGGCCGCCCTGATCGCGGTGCAGATGTTCACCGAGCACGGCGAGCTCCACTTCGACGCCGCCCGCACGGCAGGGCTGGGCGCGGCCGTGGTCGCGCTCCTGCTGCGCGCCCCATTCCTGGTGATTCTGGCGACAGCAGCAATAGTGACCGCGCTTGTCCGGGTTTTTATCGGGTAGACGGCGGAGCATGTCCGATTCTGCGCTGCTGGTCGGCGGACGTTACCGACTGATCAGGACCATCGGCCAGGGTGGGATGGGAACCGTCTGGCAGGCCCACGACGAAGTACTCGGCCGAGACGTGGCGGTCAAAGAGATCCATCCCCCTCCTGACCTGACCGACCCCGAGCGAGACGTCTTCTCGGTGCGTACCTTCCGCGAGGCCAGAGCCGCGGGGCGGGTGGCGCATCCCGGCGTCGCCACCGTCTATGACGTGCTCGAAGAGCACGGCCACCCGTGGATCGTCATGCAGCTCGTCCACTCGCGCACCCTCGGCGAAATGGTGCGCGAGGACGGCCCGATGGCACCGGCCGAGGCCGCCGACATCGGGCTGCAGTTACTGGAGGCGCTGCGGGCCGCGCACGCCGCCGGGGTTCTGCACCGCGACGTCAAACCGGACAACGTGCTGCTCACCTCGGACGGCCGGGCGGTGCTCACCGACTTCGGCATCGCCACCACCGAGGGAGAGGCGCCCGTCACGAGGACCGGGGTGCTGCTCGGCACGCCCGCGTTCATGGCGCCGGAGCGGGCGGCCGGCGGTGAGGCCCAGATCGCCTCGGACCTGTGGGCGCTGGGCGCGACGCTGTACTACGCCGTCGAGGGCCAGTCGCCGTTCCAGCGCCCCCACGCGCTGGCCACGCTGGGCGCGGTGCTGCACTCCGAGCCCGCCCCGATGGCCCGCGCGGGCATGCTGGCCCCGGTCATCCTCGGGCTGCTGCGCAAGGACCCGGCCGAGCGGATGGCGCTGGACGAGGCCGAGCACCGGATCCACCGACTGCTGATCGGCAGCTCTCCGGAGGAGACCGCGCCGGTGAACGTCCCGGCGCCGCCCACGGTGCCCAAACGGGACCCGATGCCGCAGACGGGCGCGATAATGGGGCCGGGAGCCATGGCCGCGCCCGCCGCGGCGGCGGAACCCGACGTGGACCCGGCGCCATCCGGGAGGCGTCGCAGACCGCCGCTCACCGCGGTCGCGGCCGGCACGCTCGCCCTCGTCGTCCTGACCGCGGGCGCGGCGTGGTGGACGAACCGGCAGTCCCAAGCCCGCCAGCCGGCGACGACGGTCCCGGCCGTGGTGCGTACGACCAGCGTCCACCCTTCGGGTCCGACCCCCACGGCGACGCCCACGCAGACGGTGACAGAGACGCACGAGCCGACCACCAACCAGAACCAGGTACGGCAGAGCGCCCCGCCCTCCAGCGACCGGACCGGCGAGCCCACCCCGGCCCCGACCGGAACGCCGACGAAGAAGGAGCCCACGAAGGAGCCAACGAAAAAGAAGGAGCCGACGAAGAAGCCCTCGGCCACGCCCACCAAGAGCAAGACCCCCAAGAAGAGCACCAAGACCTCGGCGAAGGCCACCGACGAGCCCGACGAGCCCGTCGACGTCCCTCCGGCCGACAACGCCGGCTAGGACGCCGCCACGCATTGGGGAAGGGCGCCCGTCAGGACTCGTCGCGCACGGCGTCCAGGGCCCGCTGGAGGTCGGCGGGGTAGTCGGTGGTGAACGTCAGCCACTCGCCCGAGCTCGGGTGCTCGAAGCCGAGCGACACCGCGTGCAGCCACTGCCGGGTGATGCCCAGCCGGGCGGCGAGCGTCGGGTCGGCGCCGTACATCAGGTCGCCCACGCACGGGTGACGCAGTGCGGACATGTGCACCCGGATCTGGTGCGTACGGCCGGTCTCCAGCTTGATGTCCAGCAACGAGGCCGCCCGGAACGCCTCGATGGTGTCGTAATGGGTGACCGACGGCTTGCCCCCGGCGACCACGGCGAACCGGCCGTCGCCCGACGGGTGCCGGTCGATGGGCGCGTCGACAGTGCCCCTGAACGGGTCGGGATGTCCCTGTACGAGCGCGTGGTAGCGCTTGTCGACCGTGCGCTCCTTGAAGGCGCGCTTGAGGTGGGAGTAGGCGTGCTCGCTCTTGGCCACGACCATGGCGCCGGTCGTGTTGGCGTCGAGCCGGTGCACGATGCCCTGCCGTTCGGCCGCGCCGCTGGTGGCGATCGTGTGGCCGGCGCCGAGCAGGCCGCCGATCACGGTTGGGCCGGTCCAGCCGACGGTCGGGTGGGCGGCCACCCCGATCGGCTTGTTGACCACGACGATGTCGTCGTCCTCGTACACGATCGACATGCCGGGCACCGGCTCGGCGACCGGCATGGGCGTACTGACCGGTGGAGGGAGGGTCACGTCGAGCCAGGCGCCCGCGTGCACCCGGTCGGACTTGGCGGGCGCGTGCCCGTCCACGAGCACCTCGCCCGCGACGATCAGCTCGGCGGCGCGGGTGCGGGAGAAGCCGAACAGGCGCGAGATCGCGGCGTCGAGCCGCTCGCCCTCCAGCCCGTCGGGCACGGGGAGGCTACGCTGGTCAGCCACGCTTGCCACCCTCCCTGGTGCCGTCGATCTGGTAGCCCCGCCAGGCCAGGATCACCGCGAGGATCCCGCCGCAGACGATCGCCGAGTCGGCCACGTTGAACACCGGGAAGTAGTCGATCACCGGGAAGTGTCCGGGCAGCACCTCGATCCAGTCGACCACGTGCCCCTGGAACTGCACGGACCTGCCGATCCCGGACGGATAGCGCAGCAGCCGGTCGGTCAGGTTGCCCAGCGCCCCGCCGAGCAGCAGCCCCAGCGTGATCGCCCACGGCAGGCTGCGCATCTTGCGGGCCGTGCGGAGGATGGCCACCACCACACCCGCCGCGATGAACGTGAAGATGATCGTCATTCCGGTGCCGATGCTGAAGGCGGCACCGGAATTGAAGATCACCCGGAACTGCAGTACGTCCTGGATGACCACCATGGGCGCTTTGCCCTCGAGCGTCCGCAGGACGAGCGTCTTGGTGATCAGATCGGTCGCGTAGATCACGACCGCCAGCACGACGAGGACCGCGAAGAGGCGGCCGCGCCGCCCCCCTACCGGCGCTCCTCCTTCTGCTTGCAGGCCACGCACAGCGTCGCCCTCGGGAACGCCTGCAGACGTTCCTTGCCGATCGGCTTGTGGCACGATTCGCACACTCCATAGGTCCCTGCGTCGATCCGGGCGATCGCACGTTCGTTCTGCGCGACGAGGTCGCGCGCATTCAGGGTAAGGGCGATCTCGCGTTCGCGCTCATACGTCTTGGCACCCGCGTCGGCCTGGTCGTCACCGGCCCCCTGGGTGACGTCACCCGAGGCGATCTCGGACTCATGGCGAAGAATGTCGGTGTTGAGCTCGTCGATCTCGCTCTGCAGCCGGCCGCGGACGTCGGCGAGCTCCTCCTCAGACCACATCGACGGTGTAGCGGTCTGCGTGACTGGCGCCATGGCTACCTCCCCATGCTGGAACAAGGCCGTAAATGGTGCGGGCAGCTTAGGTCCCCCATAACAGAACAGCAAACGACCCGCCGGACGATTTACCTCTCCCGTAATATCCCGCCCCGCTCGTTCAACTCCTCCTCAGAGGGGCCCATTCCCACAACTTTGTCGTGGTTTACGAGTTCACTACCTGCCGAACGCGAACCCGGAAGCTTTGCGGGCCACTCTGCGTTATGGTGTGAAGCTGCAAGGCGTTGATGGGGCCCGTCTGTGACGGACATCACCCCGGAGCCGCCGGAAGAACGGCTCTCCCGAGCTCACTAGACCCGGCCGCAGCCCAAACGAAGAGGGCCTCAACGAGGCCAAGAAGGGTGGTACCGCGGGGCCGCACGGCTTCGTCCCTTCACGCTCACCTGTCAGTCAGTGATCGCGTGGAGGCCCGCCCGAGATGTCTTCCCCTTCTTTCCGCCCTCTTCCCGCGCAGGTCGACCTGCCCGCGCTCGAGCGCGAGGTCCTCGATCGCTGGCGGGACGGGAAGATCTTCGAGCGTTCCGTCGAGCAGAACGACGGCAACCCCTCCTGGACCTTCTACGAGGGCCCGCCCACCGCCAACGGCCTGCCCGGCGTCCACCACGTCGAGGCCCGGGTGTTCAAGGACCTGTTCCCCCGCTACAAGTCGATGCGGGGCTTCAGCGTGCCGCGCAAGGCGGGCTGGGACTGCCACGGCCTGCCGGTCGAGGTCGGCATCGAGCGGGAGCTCGGCCTGAGCGGCAAGAAGGACATCGAGGCGTACGGCATCGCGGAATTCAACGCCAAATGCCGCGAGTCGGTGCTGCGCCACGTCGACGCCTTCGAGCAGATGACCGAGCGGATGGGTTATTGGATCGACCTGTCCACCGCCTACCGGACCATGGACCCGTCCTATATCGAGTCGGTCTGGTGGTCGCTCAAGGTCGTCTTCGACAAGGGCCTGCTGTTCCGCGACTTCCGCATCACCCCCTACTGCCCGCGCTGCGGCACCGGCCTGTCGGACCATGAGCTGGGCCAGCCCGGCGGCTACGAGACCGTCTCCAGCCCATCGGTCTACGTGCGCATGCCCGTCACCTCCGGCCCGCTGAGCGAGCTCGGCGCCGCCCTGCTGGTGTGGACGACGACGCCGTGGACGCTGGTCTCCAACACCGCCGTGGCCGTACATCCCGAGGTCACCTACGTCGCGGCCCGTACGACGAACGGCGAGGTGCTGGTCGTCGCCGAGCCGCTGCTGTCGGTGCTCGGCGAGGGCGCCACCGAGGTCGCCCGCTTCACCGGCCGCGATCTGGAGCACACCTCCTACACGCGGCCGTTCGAGCTGGTCGACATCCCCGGCGCCCACTACGTGGTGCTCGGCGACTACGTGACGGTCGAGGACGGCACCGGGCTGGTCCACCAGGCTCCGGCGTTCGGCGCCGACGACCTGGCGGTGACCAAGCGCTACGACATGCCGGTCGTCAACCCGATCGGCCCCGACGGCCGCTTCCTCGACGACGTGCCGATGGTCGGCGGCCAGTTCTTCAAGGACGCCGACGAGGGCCTCACCGAGGACCTGCGGGCCCGCGGCCTGCTGTTCCGCGGCACTCACTTCGAGCACAGCTACCCGCACTGCTGGCGCTGCCACACGGCGCTGCTCTACTACGCGCTCCCCTCCTGGTACATCCGGACCACCTCGGTCAAGGACCAGATGCTGGCCGAGAACGCCAAGACCAACTGGTACCCCGACACCATCAAGTGGGGCCGGTTCGGCGAGTGGCTGCGCAACAACGTCGACTGGTCGCTGTCGCGCTCGCGCTACTGGGGGACCCCGCTGCCGCTGTGGGTCTGCTCCGCCGACGAGTCCCACGTGACGTGCGTCGGGTCGATGGAGGAGCTGGGCACGCTGGCCGGCCGCGACGTCTCCGCGCTCGACCCGCACCGCCCGTACGTCGACGACGTCACCTTCCCCTGCCCGACCTGCTCGGCCGAGGCCCGCCGCGTGCCCGACGTCATCGACGCCTGGTACGACTCCGGGTCCATGCCGTTCGCCCAGTGGGGCGAGCGGGGCAAGCCGGAGGGCCTCTACCCGGCGCAGTTCATCTGCGAGGCCACCGACCAGACGCGTGGCTGGTTCTACTCGCTGATGGCCGTGGGCACGCTGGTGTTCGGCCAGTCGTCCTACGAGAACGTGCTCTGCCTCGGGCTCATCCTGGCCGAGGACGGCCGCAAGATGAGCAAGCACCTGGGCAACATCCTGGAGCCCATGCCGCTGATGGACGAGCACGGCGCCGACGCGCTGCGCTGGTTCATGGCCTGCTCCGGCTCGCCGTGGGCGGCCCGCCGCGTGGGACACAACGCCCTTGAGGAGATCGTCCGCAAGGTCCTGCTGACGTACTGGAACACGGCCTCGTTCTTCACCCTCTACGCCAACGCCGAGTCGTGGACACCCGAGCGACTGGCGCAGGCGACCCCCGCGGCCGAGCGGCCGCTGCTCGACCGCTGGGCGCTGGCCGAGCTGCACCGCACGGTGGCCGAGGTCACCGGCGCGCTGGACGAGTACGACACCCAGCGGGCCGGGCGCCGGCTGGCCGAGTTCCTGGACGACCTGTCCAACTGGTACGTGCGCCGCTCGCGCCGCCGCTTCTGGCAGGGATCGGCGGACGCGTTCGCGACGCTGTACGAGTGCCTGGAGACGGTCACGCGGCTGATGGCGCCCATCGCGCCGTTCGTCACCGACTACCTGTGGGACGTGCTGCGCGGCGAGGGCGCGCCCTCCTCCGTACACCTGACCTCCTGGCCCGCCGTACGCGAGGACCTGCTCGACCCCACGCTGTCGGAGCGGATGGCGCTGGTACGACGGCTGGTCGAGCTGGGCCGCTCGGCCCGTGCCTCCTCCGGCGTCAAGACCCGGCAGCCGCTGGGCCGGGCCCTGGTCGGGGCGCACGGCTGGCCCTCACTCCCGTCCGAACTGCGGGATCTGATCGCCGACGAGCTGAACGTCCAGGCTCTCGAGGACATGTCCGGCTTCAGCGCCGATCTCGTGTCCTACACCGTCAAGCCCAACTTCCGGGCCCTCGGCAAGCGGTTCGGCTCGCAGACCAAGCTGGTGGCGGCGGCCGTCGGCGCGGCGGAGGCCGCCTCCCTGGCGCCCACCCTCCGCTCCGGCGCCTCTGTCACGGTGGACGTACCGGAGCTCGGCGCGGTCTCGCTCGGCCCGGACGACGTGATCGTCACCGAGCAGCCGCGCTCGGGCTGGGCCGTCGAGACCGGCGCCGTCGACACGGGCACCGGCGAGACGGTGGCGCTCGACCTGGAGCTGACGGACGAGCTGCGCCGGGCCGGTCTGCTGCGCGAGGTCATCCGCCTGGTCCAGGAGGCCCGCAAGTCGACGGGCCTGACCATCACGGACCGGATCTCCCTGTGGTGGTCGGCCTCCGACCCGGACCTGGCCCAGGCGCTGCGGTCGGGGTGGCAGGTGGTGGCGGAGGAAGTACTCGCCACGACCGTCACGGAGGGGTCCGAGGACGGGCTGCCGTCGCACTCGGAGACGGACCTGGGGCTGACGTTCCAGCTGCGCCGCGCCTGACGAGCCGTATGGGGTTTTGACTGGGGTGGGACGTGTCACTCGGACGCGTCCCACTCAGCTGACGGGCTACGCGCCTGGCGGCGGCCCACGCCGCTTCGCGCCCGGCGGCCCTCTCGGGCCGATCGACCATCGGGCTCACCCGAGGCCAACGCTCGGATCGAGGCCGGTCAGATCAGCGCTGGCGGTCCACACGCGATCCGCGAGATCGGCGTCGGCCAGGTGACCTCGCACGGGTTCGAGAGCGGGCACGCCGCGGATCCCGAAGACCCGGGGCCCCCACAACTGGCCGCCGCGCACGGACGGATCGAGGACGGCCCGGACGGCGGGCCAGGCGGCGGCCTCCTTGCCCTGGAGAAGGAGGCCGGCGGGCAGACCGCGCAGCCGTTCGCCAGTGGTCCTTTGGTGTACCGGCGGGCGTGATGGCGTGAGGGAGTCGAGCGCGCCGCCAGGGTGGGTGAGCACGCTCAACGTCGTACTGCCGGCGGCGCGCAGGCGACGGTCGAGTTCGAGCCCGAAGAGCATCTGCGCGAGCTTCGATCGCGCGTACGTTCGTTTCGGCTGGTAATCGCGCGTGCTCTGGAGATCGTCGAGATCCAGGCTCTCGGACTTGGCTGTGAAGCTGCCGGTGGTGACCACCCGGCTCGCGTACCCGGCCGTCAGCAGAGGTGCCAGCCACCAGGTCAGCGCGAAGTGCCCCAGGTGATTGGTGGCGAACATCAGCTCGTTGCCATCCTTGGTCTCGCGCCGCGGCGGCTGATCGAGCAGCACTCCGGCGTTGCAGACGACCGCGTCCAGCCTGTCCAGACTCAGCGCGTCCACAGAGGCTTTGAGCGAGGAGAGATCGGCCAGGTCCAGGCGGATGTGACGGACGCGCGCGCCGGGGACGCGGGCGCGGATCGAGACCTGAGCCGCTTCGGCCTTGACGGTGTCCCGGCTGCCGAGGATGACGGTGGCACCGGTGCCGGCGAGTTGTTCCGCGACGAAGTATCCGATGCCCGCGTTGCCGCCGGTGACCAGGAAGTTCTTGCCGTCGGCGCGCGGCAGGCGGCGCACGTCCCAGGGGTCTGGGTTGTGGGGGTCGGTCATGTCCGGCTCCTTACATGGGGAGGTCGTCGTGTCGGCCAGGCGCCATACCGGCCAAGAAACTATAATCACTATAGTTTCAGATGCATTCTAGTTTTGGGATACGGTGGAGGCATGGCAACGACGATGGGGCGCCGCGAGCGCAAGAAGGCACAGACCCGCCGGGCGTTGTCGGACGCGGCGTTGCGGCTGTTCGCCGAACATGGCTACGACGGCGTCACCGTCGCTCAGATCGCCGACGAGGCGGACGTCTCCATCGCCACCCTGTTCGCGCACGTGCCGGACGGCAAGGAAGCGCTGATCTTCGACGACGGCGCCGAACGACACGTGTGGCTGGTCGCCGCGATCCACGACCGCCCCTCCGGCCAATCGGTGCTGGAAGCCCTGCGCCGCTGCCTGGCCGGCCGGGGTCCCTTCACCGAAGACCTCCCGCCCGACCTTCGACGCAAACGCGACCTGATCGTGGGCACGCCCGCCCTGCGGGAATACTCACGCAAGCTCTGGATAGCGAGCGAGGGCGCCCTGGCCGAGGCGATCGCTATGGAGAGCGGCCGCGACCCCGCCGACATGACGGTCCGCGCTCTCGCCCGCTACGTCCTGGAGATCCCGGAGCTCGCGGGCACGGAAGCAGACCCCCTGGCCGCGATGCACGCCATCTTCGACCTCCTCGAATCCGGCTGGCCCGAATCACCCACGGACACCTGACCGGCCCCCGCCTGACCACGCCCCACCCGACCAGGCCTCACCCGGTCCGCTCGCTCTGCCCCTGGACCGGGCCTCTCGCTCTACTGCTCGGCCTGGACCGTGCGGTCCTCAAGGGCGGCCCGGGGTGATTTCCCAGGCGAAGGGCGGGCCTCGGTGACCGCCCCGCCCCGCTCCGCCGACGATCTCGCTGGCCAACCCGCCTGCGATCTACATGCCCGCCGGTCCGGCCTCCATGACCGGCGGCCCGACAAACCGCAGTGGCCCAGCACCTGGGCAACCTCTGCGTTGGCCACTGAACCAACGTCGAGGCTTACGCCCGGGCTCACCTAGCTGACGGACTCGCGATCGTTCTGGCAGACCGAGCAGCTCGTCAGACCGGCAGATTCGGCCTGCGAGATCGTCATGGTCTCCACACCCGTTTCACCCGCGCCCCGGATGAGGGGGCAGGCGGTGCTGTGATAGCGGCGGGTGCCGACGATGACCTTCACCGTGGCCGACCGCCCGCTCTTCCCCGCGCCTTCACCGTCGGGCTTGCCGCCCTTGGCGGTCGCTTCTTTGGCGGGGTCGGCGTCTCCCCCGCCAGCGTGCTCCTTGGCAGACGCGGCACTATCCGGCTTAGTGGACGAGGCGCTGTCCGGCTTGGGCGGCGTGGGCCCGGATGCGGGCTCGGGCGCTTTGGCCGCTGCCTTGGCGCTCTCCGCGGGCCTGCTCGCCGCAGGCGTCGCACCGGGAGCGGGTCTCTCACTGGCCGGGCGCGACCCGCTCGTGGACCCGGCGCCCTCTGCCTTGGACGTAGCCCCGGAAGCGGCTCCGGACTGCACCGGCATGATCACGGTACCGCCCACCGACTCGGACCGCTCTCCCTTGGCCCCAGACGTCTCTCCCTTGGCCCCAGACGTCTCTCCCTTGGCCCCAGACGTCTCTCCCTTGGACCCGGACCGCTCTCCCTTGGGCCCGGACCGCTCTCCCTCGGAGCCGGACGTCTCCCCTCCGGATCCGGACCGCCCCGGCTTGCCGGACGCGGCCGGCCCCTTTGGCAGGGGGCTCTTGGGCTTGGCCGCGGACTCGGCCGACGAGGCGGGGCGCTCGGGCGTCACAGCCGGACGCTCAGGCCGGTCCGACGACGGGCTCCAGCCGGCCTTGCCGGGTCCGGGGCGCTGCGGCGCGGGATCTCCCGCTTGTACGGCACGCTGAGGCGCCGTCGCGGGCCCAGAGTCGTCGAGGTCCGGCGCGGCACCTCGGCCCTGAGCACCTCCGCCCTGAGCATCACGGCCCTGAGCATCACGGCCCTGACCGCCACGCTCCTGACCGCCAGGGCCTTGACCGCCACGCTCGGAGGCCCCTTGGGCCTGACCACTACGCTCGGCGGTCCCCCGGGACTGGCCACCACGTTCGGTGGCCCCTTGGGCCGGTCCGCCGCGCTCGGGCGCACCTCGGTCCGGTCCGCCACGGCTCTGACCGGCGGCCTCTGCCGCGACGGACGAGGGGCGCTCTCCGGGCCGACCTGCTCCCGACTTTCCGGGCGTCTCCGGCCTTCCGGGCGCCTCCGGCTTGTCGGTCGCTCCAGGCTGGCGGCTCCCGGGCTTGCCGGTCTCAGTACGGCCGCTTCCGGACGGGCCGGACGACGGCTGGCCCGACGACGGCATGGTGGTGATGTACGGGGCCAGCCTCGGGCCGGCGGAAGGGTCGGACGACGGGGGTTCCGTACGGTCCTTGCCGGGCCCTGAAGCGGCCGGCTTGGTCGTGGCGCTGAACAACGGCGCGGGCTCCGCGGGGCGGGCGAACCAGCCCGTCGGCTCGGCCGGGGCGTCGGCGGGTTCCGGGGCGGGGGTGGCGGCCTTCGAGTCGGGCTTCGGCTTGGCCGGGCCGCCGGACACCGGGGGGCGCAGGTCGCGCGTGGCGCCGGGCGCCTCGGCCCGGAGGTCCGCGGGGACCTTGGGAGCCTGCGAAGGCTCGGGGCCACGCTTGGGAGCCAATGAAGGGCCGGAACCAGGCTTGGGAGCCGATGAAGGCGCGGATCCGGGCTTGGGGCCGCCGACCGGCGCGGGGCCCATAGCGGACACGGAGCCGGTAAGGGGGCCGGAGGCGGCGCCGGTAGAAGAGCCGGGGCCAGAAGCGCCGGGCAAGGGGGTGACGGCGGGCTCAACGCCGCCGGGCTTGGAGGTGGCAGCGGGCTCGGGGCCGGCGGCAGGCGGCAGCTGCCGTCCGCCGAGCGCTGCATCCGGCAGGCACGCCGTACAGGGCGTGAAGCCCTCCTCGCGCGCCTCCTCGTACGTGAGCTCCTCTTGATCCCGTCCGATCAGCTGGCGGCAACCCGGGACGTGATAGCGCTTGCGTCCGGGGATCACCAGGACGAGCGCGTCCGGGGAGATCCCGCGCACCGCGGGACGGCGTTGCGTCGGCGCGGTGGCCGTCTGCTGGTGCGTCTGTGGACGCGGCGACGGCGGCGCTCCCATCGGGGCCCCCAGGGGACCCGGCTGGGTCTGGCCATGCGGCAGGCCGGCCGGCGCGTGCCCCACCGGCGGGGTGGCCGGCGCAGCGGCCCGCCCACCACCGGGAAACAGCTCGTGACGCCGCAGCAGCGCCCCGATCACCAGGAACAGCGCGGACAGCACGCTGACCACGATGGACCACATGATCAGGAACGGCTTTGCCAGAACGAAGCCCGCGATCAGCAAGACAACCGCCGCGAGCACCAAACCAGCACTGATTAGGATCACAAAGGGCTCTTTCGAGTGACGGGTCCTTGATGACCCGCTACTTTACCGGCGGTCGTTGTGCGGACCGTCACCGCCGGGGAAAGCGCCCTGCGGGGAGTCACCGCCGAACGGGTTGGGACCACCGGGGAGAGGCTGCTGACCACCCTGAGGCACCGCGTGCGACATGGCCGGAGCCGCCGCCGAGGGACCGCCGCCGGTCATGACCGGGAAGCCACCGCTGCCTTCCGCGGAGACGTTCAGCTCGGCGAGCTGGTTCTCCAGGTAGAGCTTGAGGCGGCTGCGGTATTCGCGTTCGAAGCTGCGCAGCTCCTCGACCTTGCGCTCCAGCTCGTCACGGGTCTGGACGAGGGAACCCATGGCCTGGCGGTGGCGCTCCTGCGCGTCGCGCTCGAGCGTCTCGGCGCGGGCACGGGCGTCGCCGATGACCTGCTCGGCCTGGCGGCGAGCCTTGGTGAGGATCTCATCGGCCTCGCGGCGGGCGCGGGTGACCGTCTCGTCCGCCTCGCGGCGGGCGTCGGAGATCGCCTGGTCGGCGGTCTGCTGGGCCAGCGCGAGCACGCGGGCCGCGGTGTCCATGTTGTCCTCGGCCGGAGGCATGTTCATGACGGGGACCGGCTGAGGCTGCTGCTGCGGCTCGGGAACCTTCATCGGCTCCGGCTGCGGCGGCATCATCATCTCGGGCTTCGGCTGCTCCTGCACCGGAGCGGAGGCCATGGGCATGCTCATGCCCCCGGGCACCTTACCGCGCAGGCACTCGGCCAGCTTGGCGCGGAGCTCCTCGTTCTCTTGGATCAGGCGGTCGAGCTCAGCCTCGACTTCGTCGAGGAAGGCGTCGACCTCTTCTTCGTCGTAGCCCGGCCGTAGCCGAGTGGTACTGAACTGCTTGTTCCGCACATCAGCGGGCGTCAGCGGCATCTTTTGGTCTCCTTGGCGCGCTTGGAGTCTGTCCGGAGGGACGGTTAACCCGAATCACTTCAGCGCGGACACGAGTTGGATCACGACCGGGGGCGCACGGCCTCCGTCATCGCGCGCCCAGCAATCCGGCGAACTGGATCAAGAGCAGAACGATGATGAAGAGGACTGTGAAGCTTAGGTCAAAGGCCACCGTACCCAACCGGAGCGGGGGAATGAAACGGCGGAGGAACTTGAGAGGTGGGTCGGTTGCGGTGTAGGTGGCCTCGGCAAGCACGAGCACGACGCCAGAAGGGCGCCACTGACGGGCGAACGCCTGGACCGTCTCAAAGATCATCCTGCCGATGAGCAGCACCAAGTAGAGAGACAGGACTACGACCAAGATCTGGCTTACGATCCCCACGGTCTGGCCGCGCCTCCACTTCTGATGTGCCCGCCGGGCCTCGGTGAGGCCTGGTTGGGTGCGATAGACATACAGAGACTCTAACTCTGGTTGAAGAACCCGCGTTCCGCGATTCGAGCCTTGTCCTCGGCGGTCACCTCGACATTGGCTGGGGACAACAGGAACACCTTGTTGGTAACACGTTCAATGCTGCCATGTAGGCCAAAGACCAGACCTGCCGCGAAATCGACCAGGCGTTTTGCGTCGCTGTCAACCATCTCGGTCAGGTTCATGATGACCGGGGTGCCGTCGCGGAAGTGCTCGCCGATCGTCCGGGCCTCGTTGTAGGTCCGGGGATGGAGGGTGGTGATGCGCGCCAGATCGGTCGTACGGCGCTCCAGGACGGTCGTGGATGGCCTCGGCGCGGGGACCCCGGAGTCTGCCTCGTCGTCGCGTTCCTGGACCGCTACGGCCCGCTCCTCGCCGGTCCGCGGGGGCTCGTCCTCGTAGGCGTACTCGTCGGGGTAGGTCTCATACCTCTCGTAGCGGTCGTCCTCCACGAGACCGAGGTAGACCGCCATCTTGCGCATCGCGCCGGCCATCGCTACGTCGTCCTCCTGCTCATGGTCGCACTCGCTCGGGCCTGTCGCCGGGTCCGAGGCGGCAGCCGTACCCCCTTGGAGCTCACCGCTGATCGACCTCTACTGGTGGTGTGAGCCTGTAAGACCCACTTGACGGGACATTACCTGACGAAGGGCTTGCGACGACCGAGCAACGCCGTACCGACCCGAACGTGTGTCGCGCCGTGCGCGACGGCCGCGCCGAGGTCATCGCTCATGCCCGCCGAGAGCATCGTGGCACGGGGGTGGCGCTCCCGTACGGCGGCGGCCAACTCTCGCAGCCGGGCGAACGCCTTGCCCGGGTCCTCCCCCAGCGGCGCCACGGCCATCACCCCGCCCAGCCACAGGTGCGCGGCCGCGGCGATCAGGTCGGCGATCTCCGGCACGTCGGCGGGCCTGGCGCCGCCTCTGGCCGGGTCGTCGTCGAGCGCCACCTGCACGAGGCAGCCGACCTGGCGCCCCTGCTTCCCGGCCTCCCGGCTGATCACCTCGACCAGCCTGGGCCGGTCGACAGAGTGGATCACATCGGCGTAGGAGACCACCGAACGGACCTTGTTGGTCTGCAACTGGCCGACGAAGTGCCAGGTCAGGGGGAGCTCCTGGCATTCGCGCGCCTTGGGGGCGGCCTCCTGGTCGCGGTTCTCGCCGACCTCGCGGACGCCGAGCTCGCACAGCAGGCGGACGTCGGAGGCGGGGTAGGTCTTGGTCACGGCGATCAAGGTCACCTCGCTCCGATCACGCCCGGCCGCCCGGCACGCCTCGGAGATCCGCCCCTCCACCTCCGCCAGCCCCGCCGCGATCTCATCCCGCCGCGCCCGATCGGTCACGTCTCGCCGCACCGGGCCACTCTCATCACGCCGCGCGTGGTCAGTCTCGTCCCGCCGAGTCCGGTCGGTCTCGTCTTGCCGGTTGGTCTCGTTTTGCCGTGCCCGGTCCGTCTCGTCACGCCGCGTCCCGTCACTGGCGTCTTGCCGCGTCCGGCCGGTCTCGTCCGTACTCACACTCACGTCCACCTCTTCGCTCCGCTCGGGTATCTCTCTGCCGCAGGGCGCGCCTCCCATGTGGTGCGGCACTGTTTTTCTGGTACGGCAAGCCCGGTGGGCCCCACCCGCCGCACGGGGCCGGGGGCCTCCAGGAAGACGGCCGCTGATCCCGCACGGGGCCGGCCGCCGCAACGAGGCACGTGAGTCCGGTCACCCCAGCTCTACACGACTCCCGACCACGCCGGCCACCTGAGCCCGATCACCCCGGCTCCACGCGAGTCCGACCACCCGCCTACGACAGGTCCCGGCCACCCCGGTTACGTGAGTGAGATCACCCCGGTTACGTGAGCCAGATCACCCGGCTGGAGGAACCGGCCCCGAACGCGGCTGCGCCGCTCCATTCCCCCGGTGAAGGGCCGTCGAGGCCCGGTGAGGAAGGAGCGGCGGAGAGTCGGGCTACTTGAGGAAGTCGGGGACGTCGAGTTCCTCCTCCTGCTCCTCGAAAACCACCGGACGGCGTTTGGCGGGCTCCGACATGCGGGAGGTGATGGGCGTGGGCGGATTGGCGGGCTCGGGCGTGGGCCGCGGGATCGAGACGGGGCCGGAGGGCTCGTCGGCGATCGGCTCGTGGGCCGCCGGCTCGGGCGCGCTCTCCACCGGACGCACCGGCTCGGCCCGATGGTCGGAGCGGAAGTCGGACCGCTGGTCCGGGCGCGGCGGTTCGGGACGGAGGTCGGCGCGCGGCTCGGATAGGGGCTCAGGGCGAGGCTCGGGCCTGAAGTCGGAGCGCGGCTCAGGGCGAGGCTCCGGCCTGAAGTCGGAGCGCGGCTCGGGACGCAGTTCGGGCGGGGGCTCGGGGCGCTGGTCGAAACGCTGCGGCGCGGGCTCGGCCTTCACGCTGGGCGCCGAGACGCTGGGGCGTACCGGCGACGACGCGGGCGGGGCCGTGGACGCGGCGGCGGGACGGCTCTGCGGGCGCGGGAGCGGCTTCTCCGCCGGCGGCGGCACGTCGTCGAACCCGGCGGCGATCACGGTGACGCGGACCTCGTCGCCGAGCGCGTCGTCGATGACCGTACCGAAGATGATGTTGGCGTCGAGCGCGGCCGCCATCGACACGAGCTGGGCGGCCTCGTTGATCTCGAACAGGCCGAGGTCGGAGCCACCGGCGATCGACAGCAGCACACCGTGGGCGCCGTCGATGCTGGCCTCCAGCAGCGGGCTGGAGACCGCCATCTCGGCCGCGGCGACCGAGCGGTCGTCACCGCGCGCGTGGCCGATGCCCATCAGCGCCGAACCGGCGCCCGACATGACCGACTTGACGTCGGCGAAGTCGAGGTTGATCAGGCCGGGCGTGGTGATCAGATCGGTGATGCCCTGCACACCCGACAGCAGCACCTGGTCGGCCGCCTTGAACGCGTCGAGCACGCTCACCTGCCGGTCGGAGATCGACAGCAGCCGGTCGTTGGGGATCACGATCAGCGTGTCGACCTCGTCGCGCAGGGTCTCGATGCCGGCCTCGGCCTGCGAGGCCCTGCGACGGCCCTCGAAACTGAACGGCCGGGTCACGACACCGATCGTGAGCGCGCCGAGCGATCGGGCGATGTTCGCCACGACGGGCGCGCCGCCGGTGCCGGTGCCGCCTCCCTCACCCGCGGTCACGAAGACCATGTCGGCCCCCTTGAGGACCTCCTCGATCTCCTCACGATGGTCTTCGGCCGCCTTGCGCCCCACATCGGGGTTGGCGCCGGCTCCCAGCCCGCGGGTGAGCTCGCGGCCCACGTCGAGTTTGACGTCGGCGTCACTCATCAGCAGCGCCTGGGCGTCGGTGTTTATCGCGATGAACTCGACGCCCTTGAGTCCCTCCTCGATCATCCGGTTGACGGCGTTCACTCCGCCGCCGCCAATGCCGACGACCTTGATGACCGCGAGGTAGTTCTGCGGTGCTGCCACGACGAGGGGCCTTTCCGCTCGTTGACTTGCCATTTCGGTGCGGATCGTCTCCGCGTTCTCTGCTTCGTTAACTCTCAACCTCAAGTTGAGATTCAGATTTATGTCAACCTGAGGATTGATACGGACAGTAGGAGTTACGCTCCGGGCGGGTCAACTAACCGCGCCGCAAGCACGTCCGGCGTGTCGCGGGCTGTCCGTTTCGCTCCGTCGTCCCGCCAGGTCGGAACCCTCCTCTGCCACGCGCCGTGTTACAGGCTCTCACGCCGGAAGCCCCATCCCGGACAGACTCGGCCGTCGGCGGGCGGCATGATCGGCGCGCTCTGACAGGTGCGCCGCCCTTTATGCGACGCATATCCCGTAGGACGCGCCAACCCCGCCCCCGGATCACGCCGTACAACGGCTCCGTTGGCGGGACGGTGGAATCCGGGCGCTTGACCGTCACCGCGTGGGTGGGGGTCCAGCTCCGACGCTTGACCGCCACCACGTCGGTGAGGTCCAGCTCCGGCACTTGACCGCCACCACGTCGGTGAGGTCCAGCTCCGGCACTTGACCGCCACCACCTCGGTGGGGTCCCGCCCCCACGCTCAAGGGTCACCACGTCAGTGGGATCCGGCACTTGACCGTCACCACCTCGGTGAGGTTCGGCACTTGAGCGTCACCACATCGATGGGATCCGGCTCACTTGAGCGTCACCACGTCGGGTGAGCTCACGTCGTAGACGCTGGCCTTGCGGCGCAGGAGGGTCTTCAGGATGCGAGCCTTGTCCGCGCCCCGGTCGGCCCCGCCCCAGACGACGCTGCGGCCGTCGGAGAGCTCCAGCGACACGCCCTCGGGCGAGGAGGCCCGGACCCCCCGTACCTTGGCCGCGAGATCGTCGGGCAGCGACTGGATCACCCGCAGCGCGGCCATGGTCGTGGGGTCGCCGGCGGCGGGGCGGTCCACCTTGAGCGTCGGCAGGCCGGGCGGGACCGTGTCCTGGATCTCGATGACGACGCCCCCCTTGTCGATCAGCGCCGCCTTGCCCCCGGCCGTGATCGCGGCGATCGGCTCGCGCTCGACCACCTCGATCTTCAGCGTGCCCGGCCAGACCCGGTCGACCTTGGCCGAGGCGAGCTGCCTGATCTGCATCACCCGGGCCTCGACGCCGGCCAGATCGACGGTGGCCAGCGGGTGCAACTCGGGCACCCGGGCCTGTTGCTCGATGCGCTCAGCAGGCACTGTGACATTTCCCACGATGTCGATCGATCGCACGCCGAGCACAGGCGAGAAGAAGATCAGCCAGACGGCGCAGCCCACCACTCCGGCGGTCAGCAGTACCAGAAAAGCGTTGCGCGCCTTCATCGCCCTCCCAGGGTCGCCCACCTTGCGCAACCGGCACACCGTGCGCCACAGAACCTACGCCGCGCAAGAATCACCGCCACGCCGCGCGCCACCGAACCTACGCCGCGTCCAGCCACCGCCCACGGCGCCACGCCAGAGCCCACCGCCAGAACCCCCGCCGCCCGGACGCCTGTGGCCGCCGGGCGTGAGGGACCGCGGGGTCATACCGCGGAGAGCCACGCCACGCGCGGCGGACCACGGCGCCGTCCCGCGCGGAGTTGCACCAGGCGTAGCGGGCCGCGGCGTCGTCCCGCGCGGAGCCACACCCGACGTGGCCGGCCGCCGAATCAGCCCGCGGAGAGCTGCTCAAGGATCTGCGGTCCGAGCTCCGTCACGTCGCCCGCGCCCATCGTCAGCACGATGTCGCCGCCACGGGCCCGAGCCGCCACCAGGGCCGGCACCGAGGCCCGGTCAGGGGCGTAGACCACCTGCTCGGCGGGCAGCCGCACGCGGCCCGCCACCATGGCCCCCGACACACCGGGCTCGGGGTCTTCGCGGGCACCGTAGACGTCGAGCACGATCGCCTCGTCGGCCAGCCCGAGCGCCGTCCCGAACTCCTCGGCGAAGAACCTGGTGCGCGAGTAGAGGTGCGGCTGAAAGATCGCGATGACCCGCCCGTCGCCCGAGTAGGAGGCCACCACGTCACGCGCGGCCCTCAGGTCGGCGGCCAGCTCGGTCGGATGGTGGGCGTAGCTGTCGAACACCGCGACCCCGCCCGCCTCGCCCTTGGCCTCGAAGCGCCGCTTGGCCCCGGTGAAGGTCGCCAGCCCGTCTCTGATCTCCTCGAACGGCAGCCCCAGCGCCACCGCCACGGCGACCACGGCGGTGGCGTTGAGCGCGTTGTGCGCCCCGGGGACGGCCAGCCGGACCTCGCCCATGCCCTCGATGGTGTACGTGGTGCCGAACCCGTCGGGCCTGACGTCGCGCACGCGGTAGTCGCCCGTCTCGCCGTACGTGATGACCTTGATGCCGCGCGCCCGCGCCACCTCGGCCAGCTCCGCCGCCCCGGGGTCGTCGGCGCAGGCGATCAGCAGCGACCCGATGCGGTCGGCGAAGCGGGCGAAGCTGTCGTGCACGGCTCGCGGATCGCCGTAGTTGTCGAGATGGTCGGCCTCGACGTTCGTCACCACGGCGATGTCGGGGGCGAGCATGAGGAAGGACCCGTCGCTCTCGTCGGCCTCGGCGACGAACACCTCCCCCGACCCCTCGTCGGCCCCCAGCCCGGTGGTGACGAGCTGGCCGCCCACGCAGTAGGACGGGTCGGCCCCGCACTTCTGCAGCGCGACGGTCATCATCGAGGCGGTGGTGGTCTTGCCGTGGGTGCCCGCGACGGCGACGCCGTTGCGCCCGGCCATCACGGAGGCGAGCGCGGCGGCCCGCGGGATGACCCGCAGCCCCTGCTTGAGCGCCTCGCCCAGCTCGGGGTTGGAGTCGCGGATCGCGGTGGACACCACCACGGTGTCGACGTCCCTGATGTGGGAGGCGGCGTGGCCGATGTGCACGATCGCGCCGAGCTCGCGCAGCTCGTTGACCTGATCGGTGCTGCGCGCGTCGCTGCCGGACACCCGCACCCCGCGCTTGAGCAGGATGCGCGCGATCCCGGACATCCCCGCGCCGCCGATGCCGATGAAGTGCACGCGCCCCAGCTCTTCTGCGGCGACGGGATCGACCAGCTTGACGAGACTCATCGGGCTATCTCCAACACTTTCCTGGCCAGAATGATATCGGCGTCCTTCCGTCCCAGTCTGGAGGCGGCCTCCGACAGGGCCACGACCCGCTCGGGACTGTGGAGCACGGGAAGGACGTTTTGGACGATCCAATCAGATGACAGGTCGGCGTCGCCGACCACGAACCCGCCGCCGCCCGCCGCGATGCGCTCGGCGTTGATCCGCTGCTCGCCGTTGCCGTGCGGCAGCGGCACGTAGGCGGCGGGCAGCCCGACCGCGGTGAGCTCGGCGCAGGTCAGCGCGCCGCTGCGGCACAGCGCGAAGTCGGCGGCGGCGTACGCGAGATCCATGCGGTCGAGGTAGGGCAGCAGGACGTATTGGGGGTCGCCGGGCGGCGGCTCGTGCTCGACGGTGTTCTTGGGGCCGAGCACGTGCAGCACCTGCACGCCGGCCGAGCGCAGGACCGGCGCGGCGGCCAGCGCGGCCTCGTTGAGCGACCTGGCCCCCTGGGAGCCGCCGAACACCAGCAGCGTGGGCCGGTCGGTCTGCAGCCCGAACCAGGAGCGGGCCTTGTCGCCCATCGACAGCCGGTCGAGCGAGACGATCTCCCGGCGCAGCGGGGTGCCGATGTATTCGGCCTTGCCCAGCACGTGGTCGGGGAAGCCGGTGAAGACGTGGTCGGTGAGCCGGGCGCCCAGCCGGTTGGCCAGGCCGGGCCGCGGGTTGGCCTCGTGCACCACGATCGGCAGGCCGCGCCGCTTGGCCGCCAGGTAGGCCGGGGTCGCCACGTAGCCGCCGAAGCCCACCAGGATGTCGGCCTGGACGCGGTCGAGGATCGCCGCCACCGCGTTGACCGCCCCGGCCAGCCGTCCGGGCACGGTCAGCAGCCGGGGCGTGATCGCCCGCGGCAGCGGCACCGCCGGCACCAGCTCTAGCTCGTATCCCCTGGCCGGGACCAGGCGGGTTTCGAGGCCGCGTTCGGTGCCCACACAGGTTATGCCGATGCGCTGGTCATAATGGCGCAGCGCGTCCGCAAGGGCGAGAGCCGGCTCGATGTGCCCGGCCGTCCCGCCACCGGCGAGGACCACCCTCATCTAGGTCACTCCCTAACGTCTCACTCGGCCTTTGGTCGTTCCCCCCAGGCCAAGCCAGCTTAGGGCCCGTACGGCCGGTCCGGGGCCACGAGCGGCCAGAGCCTCGCGCGCGCCCGGCTCACGTTTCGCGAACGACAACAGCATCCCCAGGGCGGCGAGGGTCGGCAGGAGCGCCGAGCCCCCGTAGGAGACCAGGGGCAGCGGGATGCCGGTGATGGGCACCACGCCGAGCACCGCGCCCATGTTGATGATGGCCTGGCCGACGATCCAGGCCACGATGGCGGCGGCGGCCAGGCGTACGAAGGAGTCCTTGACCCGGGCGGCGACCCGCAGCCCTGCGTAGCCGAGCAGCCCGAACAGCACCACCACGGTCAGGGTCCCCATCAGCCCGAGTTCCTCTCCCAGGATGGCGAAGATGAAGTCGCTCTCGCCGTGGGGCAGCCAGCTCCACTTGGCCCGGCTGCTGCCCAGGCCGAGCCCGAACCAGCTGCCGGAGCCCATCGCGATCTGCCCTTGTACGGCCTGGTAGCCGTCGCCCTGGGCGTCGGCCCATGGGTTGAGGAAGGCGCCGATGCGCGCCATGCGGTACGGCTCCACCTTGATCATGATCAGCGTGGCCAGCACGGCGAGCGCCAGGATGCCGCCGAACAGCTTCACCGGCGCGCCCACCACCCACAGCAGCGACAGGAAGACCATGAACAGCACCAGCGTGGTGCCCAGGTCCCGGCCGAACATGACCATGACGGCCAGGAGCGCGGTGCCCGGCATGAGCGGGATGAGCAGCTGCCGCCACTCGATGCGGCCCTGCCGCGCCCTGCGGGCCAGCAGGTCGGCTCCCCACAGCGCGAGGGCCAGTTTGGCGGGCTCCGAGGGCTGGATGCTGTAGGAGCCGACGTCGATCCACCGCTGCGCGCCCAGCTGGGACGAGCCGATGAACAGCACCATGACCAGGCCGATGAACGACAGCGCCATCAGCGGGTAGCCAGCCCAGCGGAAGAACTTGTGCGGCAGCCGGGAGCAGACCCACATGAGCGTCAGGCCCAGACCTGCCGACAACGACTGCTTGATGAACCAGGTGAACGGGTTGTCGGTCTTCTGCATCGCCTCGATGCTGGAGGCCGACAGCACCATCATCAGCCCGAGCGCGAGCAGCAGCCCGCTGCAGCCGATGATGAGGTAGTAGGTCGCCAGCGGCTTGTCCAGCAGCTCCTTGAGCACGGCGAGCTGGTCGCGGATCCAGCCGGTCGGCCCTTCGACCGCGCTCTGCCGTGAGCGCTCCGGAGCCTGCGGAGAGGTGGTCGTGCTCACGTGGCCGCCTCCAGGCCGCGTACGGCTCGCGCGAAGGCCTCCCCTCGGGCCGGGTAGTTGGCGAACATGTCCAGCGACGCGCCGGCCGGCGACAGCAACACGGTGTCTCCGGGGGAGGCGAGCCTGGCGGCTTCGGTGACGACACGATCCATCGCACCAGTGTCTTGGGCGGAGATGTCCACGACGGGGACATTCGGCGCGTGTCGCGCCAGAGCTTCGGCGATCCGGGCGCGGTCCACACCGAGCAGCACCGCGCCACGCAGCCTGGGCGCCGCCTGGCGTACCAGGTCGTCCACGTCGGCGCCCTTGAGCTGGCCGCCCGCGATCCACACGATCGACGGGTAGGACGACAGCGCCGCGGCGGCGGCGTGCGGGTTGGTGGCCTTGGAGTCGTCGACGTAGTCGACCTCGCCGACCCGCTCGACGTGCGCCATGCGGTGCGGGTCGGGCACGAAGTCGCGCAGGCCCTGGCGTACGGCGTCGGGGGTGACGCCGAGCGTGCGGGCCAGCGCGGCGGCGGCGAGCGCGTTGGCCACGTTGTGCGGCGCCAGGGGGCGCACGTCGGCGAGGGTCGCGAGCTCCTCGGCGGCCTCGGCGGGGTTGGCCACGAACGCCCGGTCCACCAGCAGGTCCTCCACCACGCCCAGCTGGCCGGGCCGGGGCACGCGCAGCGTGAAGCCGACCTTGTCCGGATAGGGCGCGGCCAGCCGCGACGCCTCGGGGTCGTCGGCGTTGTAGACCACAGTGCCCGCGCGCTCGAAGATGCGCCCCTTGGCCTCGGCGTACGCCTCCATCGAGCCGTGCCAGTCGAGGTGGTCGGGCGCCACGTTGAGTATCGCGGCGGCGTGCGGGGCGAGCGTGCTCGACCAGTGCAGCTGGAAGCTCGACAGCTCGACGGCCAGGGCGTCGTACGGCTCTCCCACGGCCTCGACCACGGGCAGGCCCACGTTGCCCACGGCCAGCGCCTTGCGCCCGGCGGCCAGCAGGATGGAGGTGAGCATGCGGACCACGGTCGTCTTGCCGTTGGTGCCGGTCAGCGCGAGCCACGGGGCCGCCTGGGCGGGGCGCAGCCGCCAGGCCAGCTCCACCTCCCCGACCACCTCCACGCCCGCCTCCAGGGCCGCGGCGATCAGCGGGTGGTGCGGCGCCCAGCCGGTGGTGACGAGCCGGGTGACGCCCTCCGGCAGCTCCATCGGGCCGAAGCGCACCTCGGCGCCGAGCCCGGCGAGCTCGGCCGCCACGGCGCGCCGGCGTTCGTCCTCGGCGGCCTCGACCACGACGACGGGCTCACCCCGCGCGGCCAGCACCCGCGCCACGGCGATGCCCGAGACGCCGAGCCCGGCCACGCAGGTGAGAGCCATTACTTGGGCATCCATTCGACGTAGAACAGCCCGAGCCCGAGGGCCGCGCAGAGTCCGGCGATGAGCCAGAAACGGACCACGATCGTGGTCTCGGCCCAGCCCTTGAGCTCGAAGTGGTGCTGCAGCGGCGCCATCCTGAACACCCGTTTACCGGTCATCTTAAAGAAGCCGACCTGGATGATCACCGACATCGTGATGATCACGCACAGCCCGGCCAGGATGATGAGCAGCAGCTGGGTGCGGGTGGCGATGGCCAGCCCGGCCAGCACGCCGCCCAGGGCCAGCGAGCCGGTGTCGCCCATGAAGATCTTCGCGGGCGGGGCGTTCCACCACAGGAACCCGATCAGCGCCCCGAGCACGGCCGCCGCCACCACCGCCAGGTCGAGCGGGTCTCGCACCCAGTAGCAGTTGGGGCCGAGCTGGTCGATGCAGTTGTTGCGCAGCTGCCAGTTGCCGATCAGCACGTACGCCCCGAGCACCACCCCGGTCGCGCCACTGGCCAGGCCGTCGAGGCCGTCGGTGAGGTTCACCGCGTTGGAGAACCCGACGATCATGATGAGGACCCAGATGGTGAAGCCCACGATGCCGAGCGAGGGCCCGAAGTCGCGCAGGAACGACAGCCTGGGCTCGGCGGGGGTGATGCCGTAGACGTTGGCCTGCTGGGTCACCAGCACCGCGAAGACCGCGCCGATGACGAGCTGGCCGAGCGCCTTGGCGCCGCTGCGCAGGCCGAGGCTGCGCTGCTTGTAGATCTTGATGAAGTCGTCGAGGAAGCCGACCGCGCCGAGCCCGGTCATCAGGAACAGCACCAGCATCCCCGAGACGGTCGGCGCCGACAGCGTGGCCAGGCGGGAGGCGCCGTAGGCGAGCAGCGAGGCCAGCACGATCACGGTGCCGCCCATGGTGGGCGTGCCCCGCTTGCCGTGGTGCCCGGACGGGCCCTCCTCGCGGATCTCTTGGCCGTAACCGCGCCGGGAGAACAGCCGGATGGCCAGGGGCGTCCCGAGCATCGACAGGATCAGCCCAACCGCACCGGCGATGATGATGTCGGTCACTGCGTGGCCCCCCCGAGCAACTGCTCGGCCGTCCGCTCCAGACCCATCGCCCGGGGCCCCTTGACCAGCACCGCGTCACCCGGCCGCAGCCACCCGGCCAGCTCGGCGGCCGCGGCGGCGGCGTCGGGCACGTGCAGGATGAGCGTCTGGGGCGGCTGCGCGGGTGCTCCCGCCATCGGTGGGCCTCCCGCGAGCGCGAGCGGCGGGCCTGCGGCGGAGGCCGCCTGAGCGGCCGCGTAGGCCCCCTGAAGCACCGGCTGGGCGTCGGGCCCGGCGACGATGAGGCCCGCCAGTCCGGAACCGCCCGCCAGGCGGCCCAGCTCCTCGTTGAGCGCGGCGCTGTCCTCGCCCAGTTCGCGCAGGGCGGCGATCACGGCGAAGCGGCGGCGGCCCTTGCCGAGCACGCCGAACGCCTCGAACGCGGCCCGCATCGAGTCGGGGTTGGCGTTGTAGGCGTCGTTGACGATCGTGACCCCGTCGGGGCGGTCGGTGACCTCCATCCGCCACCGGCTGCGCGGCGTGGCCTCGGACAGCTCCGCGGCGATGGTGGCGACGGGCAGGCCGAGCTCGTAACCGGCCGCGGCGGCGGCCAGGGCGTTCTCCACGGCGTGCGCCCCGTACAGCTTGAGCCGGACCTGCCCGGAGCCCGAGGGGGTGCGCAGCGTGAAGGAGGCGCGCCCGCGCTCGTCGACGACGACGTCCTCGGCGCGGATGGCGGCGGCCTCGGAGCGGCCGAACAGCGTGACCCTGGCGTCGGTGCGCGAGGCCATCTCGAGGACCAGCGGGTCGTCGGCGTTGAGCACGGCCACGCCGGTGCGCGGCAGCGCCTCGACGAGCTCGCCCTTGGCCTTGGCGATGGCCTCCTTGCCGCCGAACACGCCGATGTGGGCGGTGCCGACGTTCAGCACCACGCCGATCCGCGGCGGCGCGATGCGGGCCAGGGCCTGGATGTGGCCGATGTTGCGGGCGCTGAGCTCCAGCACCAGATAGCGGGTGTCGGCGTCGGCCCTGAGCACGGTCAGCGGATGGCCGAGCTCGTTGTTGAACGAGCCGACGGGCGCGATGGTCGGCCCGATCCGCCCGGTCAGCCTGGCCAGGAGGTCCTTGGTGGAGGTCTTTCCGGCCGAGCCGGTCACGCCGATCACGGTGGCCTGGGGCAGCGCGGCGGCGTGGGCCGTGGCCAGGTCGGCCAGCGCGGCGGCGGCGTCGGGGACGATCACCGTGGGGGCCTCGACCGGCCTGGTGGCCAGCACGGCGACGGCGCCGGCCCGGATGGCCTGGGCGGCGTAGTCGTGGCCGTCGACCCGCGCGCCCTTCAGGGCGACGAACAGGGATCCCGGTTCTACGTCCCGTGAGTCGATCACGACGGGACCGCGCACCACGGCGCGAGGGTCGGCCATGCCCGACAGGGCGCCCGAGGTTATCTCGGCGATCCTGGCCAGAGGCAACGGGATCATGCGTGCTTCCTGCTTTCCTTGCGTGCGTCGATCGCTCCGGCGACCACTTCGCGATCGTCGAAGGGGATCACCTCACCTGAAACGTACTGGCCCTGCTCGTGACCCTTGCCCGCCACGACGATCACGTCGCCACGCCCGGCCCGGCCGATCGCCAGGTCGATCGCGGACGCGCGGTCGGGCTCAATGATCACATGAGCGCGGTCGTGCTGCGGAACGCGGAGCGCTCCATCCATCATCGCGGCCAGAATGTCCAGAGGATCCTCGGAACGAGGATTGTCGCTCGTGAATATGGCCACATCGGCCAACCTCGCCGCGGACTCGCCCATGACGGGCCGCTTGCCCGCGTCGCGCTCGCCGCCGCAGCCGAGCACGACGACCAGCCGGCCCGCGGTGACCTCGCGCAGCGAGCGCAGCACCGACTCGACCGCGGCGGGTTTGTGCGAGTAGTCGACGATCGCCTGGAACTCGTCGCCCGCCTCCGTGATGCGCTGCATGCGGCCGGGGACGCCGACGAGCGTGCCGACGCCGTGGACGGCCGTCTGCAGCGGCACCCCGGCCTCCACGAGCGTGACGATCGCGCCGAGCGCGTTGGCGACGTTGAACGGGCCGGGCAGCGAGATCTGCGCGTCGGCCTCGACACCGCCAGGACCGGTCACGCGGAACGTGCTGCCGTCGGCGCCCAGCCGCACGTCGAGCGCCCGCCAGACGGCCTCGGGCGCGCCCAGCGCAGAGAACGTGGTCATCGGCACCTTCGCCACCGACAGCAGCTCGCGGCCATAGGGGTCGTCGATGTTCGTCACGCCCACGCGGGCCAGCTCGGGCTGGAAGAGCCGGGTCTTGGCGGCGAAGTAGTCGTCGAAGTCCTTGTGGAAGTCGAGGTGGTCCTGCGACAGGTTGGTGAACAGGGCCACGTCGTAGTGGAGGCCGTCGACCCGGCCGAGCGCCAGGGCGTGGCTGGAGACCTCCATGGCCGCCGCCGTGACCCCCGCCTCGCGCATGAGCGCGAACAGGCCGTGCAGCTCGGTGGCCTCGGGGGTGGTCAGCCTGGGCTCGAAGCGCAGGTCGCCGGCGCGGATCTCGACGCCGCCCACCAGCCCGGTGGTGTGGCCCGCGGCCCGCAGGCCGGCTTCGAGCAGGAACGAGGTGGTGGACTTGCCGCTGGTGCCGGTGACGCCGAGCAACTGGATGTCGTCGGCCGGCCGGCCGTAGACCCAGGAGGCGACCTGTCCGAGCACGGCTCGGACGTCGGGCACGACGAGGACGGGCAGGCCCGTGGCGGCGGCGGCCGCGCGGCCGCCGGGATCGGTGAGGACGGCCACGGCGCCGAGCGCCATGGCCTCGGCGGCGAAATCGGCGCCGTGGGACCGGTTGCCCGGCAAGGCCACGTAAAGATCTCCGCGCCGCACGTGGCGGGAGTCGATCGTGACACCGGTGAGCGGGGCGTACGGCGACCTCGACGTGCCGGAATCGGCGTCGAGCATGGTCGCCAGCCCGGTCAGCGGGCGGGGCGGACTGGTCGTTGGACGCATAGACGACGGGGGACGCACGGCCGCAGCGTACCTTCCCTGGTCACTGTCCCGCGCGCGTCCGCACCGTGGGTGCGGCCGAGCCGGAGGGCGGAATCTTCTTGCTCTTGATGGCGAACGTCATCACGTCCTTGAAAACAGGGGCCGCCACCTGGCCCCCGAAGTGGTCCTTCGTGGGATTCTGCAGCACGGACAGCACGACCAGCCGCGGCGCGTCGGCGGGGGCGAATCCGGCGAACGACGCCGTGTAGCCGTCATAGCGGCCGAGCTGCGCGTCGTAGCGGTTGGCGGTGCCGGTCTTGCCCGCCACCCGGTATCCCGGGATGGCGGCCAGCTCGCCGGTGCCCTCGGCGCTCACCGCGGTCTCCAGCATGGTGGTGATCTCCTTGGCGGTTTTGTCGCTGACCACCCTGGTCTCCTTACCAGGAGCGGACGGTACGAACCTGCCCGACTCGTCCGTCGTGCCTGCGACGATCTGCGGCTCGACCTTGACGCCGCCGTTGGCGATGGTCTGGTAGACGCTGGCCATCTGCAGCGCGGTCACGGACACGCCCTGCCCGTAGGCGATCGTGCAGCTCTGGCTGCCCGACCAGTTCTTGTAGTTGGGCAGCAGGCCGGCCTCCGCGTTGGGCACGCCACCGCCCGGCCGCGCGCCGAAGCCGAAGCTCTTCAGCATCTCGTAGAGGCGCTCACTGCCGACCTTGCGCGCGGCCATGATGGTGGCCACGTTGCTGGACTCGGCCACGGCCTGGCGGTAGGTCATCGGCTCCGGCTTGTGCGGATGCGCGTCGTGCAGCACCCGGTCCGCGCACCTGATGTTGTCCTTGACCTGGAAGACCGTGTCGGGCGACACCACGCCGGCCTCCAGGGTGGCGGCGGCGGTGATCACCTTGTTGGTGCTGCCTGGCTCGAAGACCTCGGAGGCGGCCCGGTTGACGTAGAGGGCCGGGGGGCCCTTGCGCCAGTTGTTCAGGTCGAGCTCGGGGGCGTTGGCCATGGCGATGATCTGCCCGTTGCGCACGTCCATGACGATGACCGTGCCGCTGCTCGCGCCGGAGTCGCTCACCTGCTTGGCCACCGCCTGCTGGGCGGCCCACTGGATGTCGCGGTCGATGGTCAGCCGCACGTCGCGGCCGTCGACCGGGACCGTACGCTGGCTGCTGGTCATGGGGATGCGCTGGCCGTCGCGGCCGGTCTCGACGCGCTGCTGGCCGTCGCGCCCCTTCAGCAGGGTGTCGCGCGCCTGTTCCATGCCGCCCAGCCCGCTCTGCTCGTCGCCGACGAACCCGATCAGGCTGCCCGCCAGGTCACCGCCCGGGTAGACGCGGCGGTAGGTCTTCTTCGTGGTCATCGCGGGCACTTCCGCCTTGAGCAGGCGGCTGGCCACGAGCGGATCGGCGTCCCTGGCCAGGAGCTGGTACTGGGTGTCCTTCTTCGCAAGCTTGGCGGCTATCTCCTCCTGGGGCCGGCCGAGCTGCGCGGCGAGCACGGCGGTGATCTTCGGCCGTACCTCATCCTTGATCTTGCTGGGGTCGATGGCGATCTCGCGGGCCTCGACGGTGACGGCCAGCGCGTGGCCGTTGACGTCGGTGATGGACCCGCGCTTGGCCGGGATCTCCTCGGTCTGCGTGCGCTGGCCCACGGCCCGCGCCTCGTAGACCTTGGAGTCGAGGCCCTGCATCTGGACGAGCCGGCCGCCGAAGATCGACAGGATGAACGTCATACCGATCAGACCGATGTTGATGCGCCTGCGCGGGTTGCCCAGGCGCAGCACGGGCGACGGCTTGGGCGGGCGCGGGGGCGCCGGGGGCCTGCGGGGCGGCCCCTCGCCGCCGCGCCGCGCGGGGGGCTGCACGCGCGTGTGCTCGTCGTCGCGGGTACGGCGAAGCCTGCCGCCGTCGCCGGGACCCTCGTCGCGGGCCCGGCGCACGTCACGGGGAACCTCTTCGCGGGTACGGCGGAGCGGCCCGTCGTCCTGGCGGGCCCGGGAGCGCTCCTCCCTGGCCGGGGGGATGCGATCCCTGGAGCGTTCGGCCTCCGGGCGCGGGCGGACGGAACGCTGGCGGGCACGCTCCTTGGCGGCGTCGTCCCCGTCCTGCCGGGAACGCCCCCTAGGCCCGTCACCACCCTGCCGAGGCCGGGCACGCGGACCGTCGCGGTCATCCTCTCGGGATCTACCGCGCGGACCGTCGCGGTCGTCGTGGACAGGCCGGCCACGCTCGTCCTCGCGAGAGCGACCGCGGGGCCCGTCAGCCGGGTCCTGCGGGCGTCGGGCCCCGCGGCCGTCTCCGTCGTCGCGGCCTTCGTCCCTGACGAACGGCCCGAACGGGAGGTCGAGCGGGTCCGGCCGCTTTCTCGGCTCCTTGGGTGGATCGTCGGGCCGGCCCGCCCCCTCCGAGCGAGCCGACCCCGCTTGCCGCCCCTGCCGCCCCGGCCCGCCGGGGGTACGGCGAGAGGCGCCGGGCCCTCCCTGGGAACCGGCGCCGCCGCGGCCGGGACCCTGCCCCCTGCCGCCTGTGTCTCTCACCGTCCCTGGTCCACCTGGCTGGTGTCGGCGCCCGCCTCGGTCAGCACGTTGGGCTTGTCCCAGTCACGGTGCTGACCCTGCATCTCGGCCTGGTCGGCGACCGGGCCGGGACCCATGTTCGTCTCGTTGACGAGCTTGGCGTCCTCGTTGGCCTGCCGTGCCACCTCGATCTCTTTGCGCAGGTTGGCCGCGGTGTTGGAGTCCTGCGCGAGAACGACGTTGAGCAGCAGCAGGCTCATCAGGCCGCCGCACATCAGCCCGACGACGAGCAGCACGAACGGGGCCCGCTGGCGCCCCCGCGACGGGCGTCGCTTGAGCGCCGGGCGCGCCCGGTCCTGGCCCGCCGATGTCCCGCCGGGACCGGTCGTCTCGGGACCGTCGGGGCGCGAACGCGGGATGGGCTTGGACTGGTGAGGCACGCCGGGCCTGCGCGGGCCGGTCTTGGGCGCCGTCTTCTGCGGGACGCCGCGGACGGCCGCGCCCCGCCTGCTCTCCTGCTCAGTCCTGGTGGTCAACACGGATCCTCTCTGCCGCCCGTAGCCGGGCCGAGGTCGCCCGCGGGTTACGGGCCAACTCTTCTTCACTTGGGAGCTCGGCTCCCCTCGTCACCAGGCGGAACCGCGGCTGATGAGCCGGCAGCGGGACGGGCAACCCAGGGGGGCCGGTGTCCTTGGTTCGCGCCGCGAGGACCTGCTTGGTGAGCCGGTCCTCCAGGGAGTGGTAGGAGAGCACGACGACTCGCCCACCGAGCACCAGCGCGTCGAGCGCCGCGGGCAGCGCCACCTCCAGGGCGGCGAGCTCCGCGTTGACCTCGATGCGCAGCGCCTGGAAAGTTCTCTTGGCGGGGTTGCCCCCTGTGCGCCGAGTGGCGGCTGGAATCGCCTGACGAACGATCTCCGCCAACCGCTTAGTCGACGTTATGGGGTCCTTGGCCCTTTCCTGGAGAATTAGGCGCGCGACACGCGGTGCGAACCGTTCCTCTCCGTAATCGCGGAGGATGCGGGTTAGCTCCGCAGCCGAGTAGGTATTGACCACCTTCTCCGCCGTGAGCTCTTGATCCGTATCCATCCGCATGTCGAGCGGAGCGTCATAGGAATAGGCGAATCCGCGTTCGGCCTCGTCCAGTTGCGGCGAGGACACCCCCAGGTCGAACAGCACCCCGTCGACGGTGGCGCGGCCCGCGCGGGCGAGCACGTCGGCCAGTTCGTCGGACGAGGCGTGGACCAGCGTGGTCCGGTCGGCGTAGGGGGCGAGCCTGCGCGTGGAGAACTCGATCGCGAACGGATCGCGGTCGATGCCGATCAGGTGCAGAGACGGATGAGCGGCGAGCAGGGCCTCCGAATGGCCACCGAGGCCGAGGTTGGCGTCGACGACGACGGGCTCCTGGCCGGTCAGCGCCGGAGCCAAGAGCTCCAAAACGCGGTCGAGCATGACCGGAACGTGACCGCCCGTGCCTGCGTTGTCGTACATCTCCAACCCCCCTCTCGCGTCCTTGCTCGCGGATGACGCGTCCGGACGATCATCGGCCCACCTGGCCCCCACCCGGCGCCGTCCGGCCAGGTCCCCATCCGCACCCTCTTCGTGGACGCCTGCCATCTGACACCGGGGAAGGTGCATCAGCTGGCCGGCAGTGGTTGCGGGTGGAGACCTCGCCGAACGACATCTCCGACGGATCGACCGTGGCTCTACAGAATCCCTGGCAGCACCTCCTCCGACAGATCGGCGAACGCCTGCTCCTGCGCGTCGAGATAGGTGTCCCAGGCTTGGGCGTCCCAGATCTCCAACCGGGTGTTGGCCCCGATGACCGCGCAGTCACGCACGAGGCCCGCGTATTGGCGCAAGCTCTGCGGGATCGTGATGCGCCCCTGCTTGTCCGGCGTCTCGTCGGACGCGCTGGCGAAGAAGACGCGGCTGTAGTCGCGCACCGCCTTGGCGGTGACCGGGGCGGTGCTGAGAGCCTCGGTAATGCGCTGGAACTCCTCTACGGGAAAGACGTAGAGGCATCGCTCCTGGCCTTTGGTGATCACAAGACCCTCCGCCAGCTCCTCACGGTACTTAGCCGGCAGGAACAGCCGTCCCTTGTCGTCCAGACGCGGCTGATGGGTGCCGAGGAACATCGGCCCCACCTCCCGTGCCTAGCGAAGCGCTCAGCGCTGGCGCACCGGGCCCTCCACTGCGCACCACCATACTCCACTTCTCCCCACCGTCAACTGATTCCCAGCCGCTTCGTCACTAGATCGCCGCGCGTTAGTGCAGGTCAGAGCCATGCCGTCGGGTGGGGGGCGGTGGGGCGCGGCCCAACCCTCATGGGCGTGTCGAGGGTTGGAATGACCATGGAATTAGCGGATCAAGCGCTTCACGAAGCGCCGCGTGGTGGAAAGTGGAGCGCATCGCGGGGGCCACTGTCACGGGATTCGCACCCGTATGGCACAAGAACCACAACTGGGGGCAGGTTCTCTGGAATATCGGTAAAAGTCGCCCAAGAACCCCCAGCGTCGTAGGGTCGTACACACAATGGAAAAGGAATGGCATGGCTCCCGCAATCACGCCCTGGCACGCGGGACTGCCGTAGCACTTCTCATGGAGGCCTGGTGGCAGTAACCCATGACGTCCCTAGCCGGCTCGACGAGCTGGTCTCCACCGCGCACCGGATTCGGCAGGCGATCGAGTCGGTGATCGAGGGCAAAGGGGACGCCGTCCGCCTCACCCTGACTGTCCTGCTGGCCGAAGGCCACCTGCTGATCGAGGACGTGCCCGGAGTCGGCAAGACCATGCTGGCCAAGGCACTGGCCAGGTCCATCGACTGTCCGGTCCGGCGCATCCAGTTCACGCCGGACCTGCTGCCCAGCGACATCACCGGTGTGAGCGCCTACAACCAGCAGACCCGGGAGTTCGAGTTCAAGCCGGGGCCGGTGTTCGCCAACATCGTGGTGGGCGACGAGATCAACCGGGCCTCGCCCAAGACGCAGTCGGCGCTGCTGGAGTGCATGGAGGAGCGCCAGGTCACGGTCGACGGAGTGACCTACCCGCTCGACGCGCCCTTCATGGTGATCGCCACGCAGAACCCGATCGAGATGGAGGGCACCTATCCCCTCCCGGAGGCGCAGCGCGACCGTTTCACCGCCCGCGTCGCGATGGGCTACCCGGAGCCCTCGGCCGAGCTGGAGATGCTCGACGTGCACGGCGGCACCCCGCCGCTGGACAAGCTGCAGCCGGTCGCCACGACCGCCGAGGTGCGCGCGCTGATCGAGGCGGTCCGCGGCGTGTACGTCTCGCAGCCGGTCAAGAAGTACGCCATCGACCTCGCGGTCGCCACCCGCCACTCCCCCGACCTGCGGCTGGGCGCCTCGCCGCGCTCGACGCTGCAGCTGGTCAGGGCGGCCAGGGCCAACGCGGCGCTGTCCGGGCGCGACTACGTCATCCCCGACGACCTGCAGGAGCTGGCCGTGCCGGTGCTCGCGCACCGGCTGCTGCCCAGCGTCGAGGCCCAGGGGCAGCGCCGCCTGCCCGAGCAGGTGGTGACCGAGCTGGTCAGGCGCGTTCCCGTGCCGGAGACGCGAGCGTCGTGAGAGACGGGCTGCGGGCGCTGACTTCCCGGGGACGCTCGTTCCTGGCCTCCGGGGTGGCCGCCATGTTGATGGCCTTCCTCCTGGGCGAGAACGACCTGTTCAGGATCGGGGTCCTGGTGACGGCGCTGCCGCTGCTCGCCGCGATGGTGGTGGCGCGCACCCGCTACCGGCTGAGCTGCGCGCGGCGCCTCGACCCGGCCAGGGCGGAGGTGGGCGGTGAGGCGACCGTGACGCTGCGCCTGGAGAACGTCACCCGGCTGCCGACCGGCCTGCTGCTCATCGAGGACACCGTGCCGTACGCGCTGGGCGTGCGGCCCCGGTTCGTGCTGGACCGGGTGGAGTCGCGCGGGATCCGGGAGATCGACTACCGGGTCCGCTCCGACCTGCGCGGCCGCTACACGATCGGCCCGCTGTCCGTGCGCATCACCGACCCGTTCGGGCTGGTGGAGCTCACCCGGGGGTTCACCATCAGCGACACGCTGGTGGTGACGCCGCAGGTGGTGGCGCTGCCCCACGTACGGCTGTCGGGCGAGTGGACCGGGGGCGGCGACAGCCGTACCAGGAGTGTGGCGGCGGCCGGCGACGACGACGTGGCGCCGCGCGAGTACCGGCAGGGCGACGACCTGCGGCGGGTGCACTGGCGCTCCACCGCCCGCCACGGCGAGCTGATGGTGCGGCGCGAGGAGCAGCAGTGGCAGAGCCGCGGCGCGCTGCTGCTCGACACGCGCCGCTACGCCCACCGCGGCGAGGGCCCGCGCTCCTCCTTCGAGGTGGCGGTCTCGGCCGCGGCCTCGATCGGCGTGCATCTCGCCCATGAGGGCCTCGGCCTGCGACTGGTGACCGACCAGGGCGCCGAGCACCTGACCGACACCGGGTTGAGCTGGTCGCTGCTCGACACCCTCGCGGTGGTACGGAACAGCCCCGCCCGCTCGCTGGAGCTGGGCGTGTCCGCGCTGCGCCAGGGCGGCGGCGACGGGCTGATCGTGGCCGTGCTCGGCTCGCTGGACCCGGAGGAGGCCAGGGAGCTGGCCAGGCTCAGGCACAGCGGCATCACCGGCGTGGCCGTACTCCTCGACGTGGGCACGTGGGACGGCGGCGAGCCGGGCGCCACGGAGAACTACCAGGCGGTGCAGGCGGTCCTCGCCGGTTACGGGTGGCGCATCGTGCGGCTGCCCGCCGGCGTGCCGATCGCCTCGGTCTGGCAGGACGCCGCCAACCGCGGCAGGTACGCGCTCAACTCGGCGGGAGGTGCGGCATGAGGCTGTCGATCGCCTCCGCGGTGGCCACGTTCTGCGCGGCCGTCCTGCTCTATCCGCTCTTCCAGGGCGGCTCCTGGTTCTGGGGGTCGCTGGGCGCGGTGCTCGCGGTGATGTGCGGTGGCCTGGTGAGCGGGCGGCTGTCGCTGCCCGCGTGGGCGGCGGCCCTGGTGAGCGTGGCCGCGCTGTGGATCTATCTGACCATGGCCTTCGCCTCCGACGAGGCGTGGGCCTGGGTGGTGCCGACCAAGGGGTCGGTGGTGGAGCTGGCCAAGCTGCTGGGCACCGGCTGGGCCGACATCCAGCGCTTCGCCGCGCCGGTGCCCGCCACCGAGGGCATAGCGCTGCTGACGACCGGCGGCGTGGGGCTCATCGCGCTCATGGTGGACCTGTTCGCCGCGCGGTTGCGGCGGGCGGCGCTGGCGGGGCTGCCGATGCTGGCGCTGGCCACGGTGCCGGCCACGATCCTGCCGGATCCGATCAGCTGGCCCGCGTTCATCATCGCCGCCCTCGGCTTCACCGGTCTGCTGATCGCCGACGGCCGTGAACGCGTCGGCCACTGGGGACGCGCGGTGCTGGTCAGGCGGACCCGCGTCGCCACCTCACCGGTGCCGGGCGCCGAGCGCGAGACGGCCGACACCCGAGGGCTGCGCCTGTCGGGCAAGCGCATCGGGTTCGCCGCCATCGCGCTGGCGGTCCTGGTGCCCGCGGCGCTGCCGGCGATGGAGCCGGTGTCGTTCTTCACCTTCGGTGTGGGCGGCAACGGGTCGGGCAAGGGCAATTCGATCAGCATCCCGAACCCCATCGCCGGCCTGAAGGGCCAGCTGGAGCTGCCGGAGCGGCGCGTCGTCCTGTCCTACACCAACACCGATGACAAGCCCCGCTACCTGCGGATCTACTCGCTCGACACCTTCGACGGCGAGCAGTTCGGCATGACCGAGCCGAAGGGCTCACCGGACAACAGGACGGAGAACGGCCCGCTGCCCACTCCGCCCGGCCTGTCACCGGCGACCAAGGTCTCGAACGTGACGACCAAGATCCAGCTCAGTGACGAGATCGAGCGGCTGTCGTTCCTGCCCCTGCCGTACCCGCCGCGGCAGATCAACATCGACGGCGACTGGCGCGCGGACACCACCACCCTGATGGTCTTCTCCACCAGGGACGAGGCCGCCGGACTCGGCTACGAGGTCTTCACCACCGAGCCCGCGGTGACCAGCGACGTGCTCGAAACGCTGCCGCAGGCCAGGGCCTCGGCGAGCGACCCGCGTTACCTCAAGCTGCCCGACAACCTGCCCCCGGAGATCAGGGACCTGGCGGCCAAGGTGACGGCGAACGCCCGGACCAGCTACGAGGCCGCGGTGAAGATCCAGGAGTTCTTCACCAAGACCGGTGACTTCACCTACAGCCTCAAGACGCAGGGCTCCGGCAACTCCGCGCTGAAGGACTTCCTGCTGCGCAGCAGGGCCGGTTACTGCGAGCAGTTCGCCGCCTCGATGGCGGTGCTGGCCAGGCTGAGGGGCATCCCCGCCAGGGTGGCGATCGGCTACACGGGCGGCACGAAGGACGGCGACAGGTGGACGGTCGGCACGAACGACTCCCACTCGTGGCCGGAGCTGTACTTCGACGGCGTGGGCTGGCTGCCGTTCGAGCCCACGCCGACGGGCTCGCTCGGCCAGGGCAGCGCCCGGGTGCCCGCCTACACGCAGCCGCTCCCCCGTTCCACGAGTGACAGCTCGACGCCGACGCCCGGGGCGACCAGCACGACCGACGACTCGCCGCTCGGCCCGCAGAACCGGGACAACCCCCGAGCGCTCGACCGCGAGGCCACCATCGCCGACAGCGGGCTGCCGGTGGACGACTCGATGCCGCTGATCGGCAAGATCGGCATCGGCGCGGGCGTGCTCCTGCTCATCCTGCTGATCCCGGCCGGGATACGGCTGATCACCAGGAGCAGGCGGGTCCGCGCGCTGGGCTGGAAGGTGTCCGAGCCGTCGGACGAGGTGACGGCCAGGGTCGTGGCGGGCAGCCACCCGGCCGTGGCGGCCGCCTGGGCGGAGCTGGACGACGTGCTGTTCGACTACGGAATGGCCCGCGAGCCCAGCGAGACGCCTCGGGCGCTGGCGCGGCGGCTGACCGAGCGCTATGAGTTCGGGGCCGAGCCGTCCGCGTCGATCGCGGCGATCGCCTCGGCGGTCGAGCGGGCGTTGTTCGCGCGGGACGCCGGAGAGATCGCGCCGATGAGGAAGGACCTTCGCAAGGTACGGCAGGCGCTGGCGGCCACGGTGTCGCGCTGGAGGCGGGTGCGGGCCCTGCTGCTGCCCCCGTCGACGCTACGGCGGCTGCGTCAGATGGGCGAGGGAGTGCTCGACGGCTTCGACCGGCTGGAGAACATCAGGTGGCGGCGGACGGCGGCCCACAAGGGCTCGTGAACGTCCGAATCGACCGTGCGGTCGTCCCCCTTCCGGGGGCGGCCGCACGGTCGTCTGGAGGTCGTCCGGCGCTCAGCGCTCGTCGTGACGACGGCGCCAGCGCTCCTCCATGCGCTCCATGAAGCTGCCTCGGTTGCCCCGGCGGGCCGGCTTGCCCGAGACGGAGGCACCAGAGGCGGGCGCGGCGTCGCCGAACCCGTTCATGCGTTTCCAGCTGGACAGACCCCACAGACACGCGGCGAGCATGACCACGAAACCGCCGACGCCGAGGGGAATCATATTGATCACTACGCCGACCATCAGCAGGACGACGCCGAGCGCAAAGCCGATGGAGGCCTTGATGAGGCGACGTTTGTAATGGCTGCGCGGGTCACTGATCCTTACGGTGTTGGCCCACTTCGGGTCCTCGGCGTAGAGGGCCTGCTCGATCTGGTCGAGCAAGCGCTGCTCGTGGTCAGAGAGCGGCACGGCGCCTCCCAAGGACGGCCCCAGGACGGGGAAGACGGCAACGGACGACACGGGGTGTCCGAACCTCGCGGTCGGTTATCCCCAGAATACGAGGCCGGAGACGTAGGCGAAAGCGAACGCCCAACGCAGACCAAACCGGAGGTGACGTCATGACTCCATTGTGGGTCATCCAGCGCCCCTCCTCAGAAATCGTGACATCGACGTCATGCCTCCATTTCATCAAGTCTGCCGCGTACAAGCGACGCCGGGAGCACCGCATCGGGACCAAATCTCCGGATTGCCCGATCCATCGCCTGTTCGGCCTCCCGCCAGCCGGTCTCCCGCTCGCCCAGACCGAGCTGGCGGGAGGATGAATCGGCGGGGCGCAGGTTTTCCATCCTGACCCCGACCAGGCGCAGCCGCACCCGCTCGAGCCCGGCGGCCTCGAAGAGCTCGCAGGCGGTCGTGTAGATCTCCTGGGCCACGTCGGTCGGCTCTCTGAGGGTCTTGGACCGGTTGATCGTGGAGAAGTCGGCTCGGCGCAGCTTCACGCTCACCGTCCTGCCCACGTGACCGGCCTTACGCATCCGGGCGGCCACTCGCTCGGACAGGCGCAGCAATTCACGTTTGATCACTTCGGGATCGTCGACGTCGGCCGCGAAGGTCTCCTCGTTGCCGATGCTCTTGTCGGGCACGTGCGCGGTCACCGGGCGCTCGTCGCGCCCCCATGCCAGCGCCGCCAGATGACCTCCCACGGCCTGGCCCAGCTCGCGCCGCAGGGTGTTGACGGGCACCTTGGCCAGATCGCCGACCGTGCGGATGCCGAGGCGCGTCAGGGACTGCTCCGTGCGCTCACCGACGCCCCACAGAGCCGAGACGGGCAGCGGGTGGAGGAAATCCACCACCTCGCCCTCGGGCACCACCAGAAGGCCGTCTGGCTTGCACTGCTTCGAGGCGAGCTTGGCCACGAACTTGCTGCTCGCCACCCCCACCGAACACGTGATGCCGTAGCGCTCCAGCACCTGGGCCCTGATCATCGCGGCGATCACGGCGGGCGGGCCCAGCCGGCGCCGGGCGCCGCCGACGTCGAGGAACGCCTCATCGGAGGCGATCGGCTCGACCATCGGGGTGATCGCGTGGAAGATCTCCATGACCCCCTTGGAGACCTCGGAGTATTTGCCGTGGCTGGGCGGGATGATGGTGGCCTGGGGGCACATCCGGCGCGCCCTGCTCATCGGCATCGCCGAGTGCACGCCGTAGGCCCTGGCCTCGTAGGTGGCGCTGAGCACCACGCCGCGCCCGGCCGGCGAGCCGACGATCACCGGGCGCCCTCGCAGCTCCGGGCGGTCGAGCAGCTCGACGCTGGCGAAGAAGGCGTCCATGTCGACGTGCAGGATCGGGCAGCCGCCGTCATCGGCCCCGGTCTGAGGAGCGGGGCCGATGCCCGTGATCTGCTTGCGAGACACGCCACCATTCTATCCGAACACGTGTTCCATGGTAGGGGCAGGTCAGCCGCGATGGCCCAGGACGTGGAGCTGCGTGGCGATGTCACGCAGCACGGGATGGACGGCGGCGGCCTGTTCGAGCGCCACGAGGGCCTCGGCGGCGCCCGGCTCGCCGTCGACCAGCCTGCTGGGCACCAGGTCGGCGAACACGCGCACGCCGTGCACCTCGCCGACCGAGAACCCGGTCGCGGCCAGCAACTGGGCGAGCGTCTCCGCGGTGTAGCGGCGCGGGGTGGGGTCGCGGTCGCCCCAGTTGCCCTTCGGGTCGCTCAGCACGGCCCTGGCCTCGTCGAACTGGCCCGCCAGCGCCCGGTGGATGGCGCTGGAGACCGGATTGGCGGCCAGCACACTGATCGCGCCGCCCGCGCGCAGCACTCCGGCGACGGCCGTGAGGGCGCTGATCGGGTCTTCGACGTATTCGAGCACGCTGTGGCAGAGGACCAGGTCGGCGCTGTCGTGGTCGAGCAGGTCGCCCAGGTCGGCGGCGTCGCCCTGCAGGGCGCGCACGCCCACGCCCTTCTCCTTGGCCCGGCGCTCCAGCGCGGCCAGCGAGTCGGGACTCGGGTCGACCACGGTGACCGTGTGGCCCAGCTCGGCCAGCGGCACCGCGAACCCGCCGGTCCCGCCGCCGGCGTCGACGATGTCGAGACCGTCGCGCCCTGTGGCGGCCGCCCGCTCGGCCAGCACCGCCCGCAGCGCCGCCCAGACGACGGCGGTCCGCACCGCCGGAGTCCTCGTCACGCCCGCGGTACGCCCTTCAGAACGCAACCTCGGCTCGCCTCCCTCTGCTCCACGAACCCATGTCGCCCGACCCTGCCCCTAAAGCTCCGTCGCCCCTAAAGCTCCGTCGCCCCTAAAGCTCCGTCGCCCCTAAAGCTCCGTCGCCCCTAAAGCTCCGTCGCCCCTAAAGCTCCGTCCCATAAAGCTCGCGCCCCAGCCTACGCGGTGTGGGAGATCGCCCGCTCCGCCTCCTCGCTTCCAGGATCGTCGAAGCGCGCCCGCCGCTGCCGCCCGGTGCGATGGACTTGCGGCCGACGATCTAGACGTAGAAGGACGTATGAGGATTATTCGGCATATTTCGCTAGTAATTGTGGCACTGGCGCTCCTGCCGTCCGTACCGGCTCGGGCGGAGACGGCGGGCGAGGTCTACGGCGCGTACTCGCGCATGATGTCGCGCAGCGCCGGCCAGTTCTGGGCCGACGGCAGGGCCGCCGGGCAGTGGGCCTGGAAGCCGCTGTCGGACACCACTTCGGAGATCAGCTGGGGCGACCCCGCCAAGTGGCCACCGAGCTACGCGGAGAAGTTCGTCCACGACGGCGACTGGGTCATGCTCGACGGCTGGCGCGACAACGGCACCTACTACCGCGTGCGGGTCACCAAGGAGCAGATCGGCGACGCCAAGTGCGACGACCTGCGCACCCTGGCCACCAGCGGCCGGCAGCACTACGTGAAGTGGGACATCCCCGGCCAGGCGTACTGTCTCAAGGCCTGGGGCACCATCACCGAGGAGTCCTCGGGCAAGGTCGTCGACTTCGGCCACACGCAGATCTGGTCGCCGCCCGCGCCCTGCTCCAACGCCAAGTACGGGCGGAAGACCTGCGTCAAGCAGTGGGAGTCCTGGTGGGACAACCAGGGCGCGCCCGGCCAGCCGATCACCAGGAAGCTGGAGCGCGACCAGTTCATCGCCCGGGGCATCGGCATGGCCTTCGCCATCCAGCAGTATTTCCCCAAGACGTGGCGGGCCGAGGCGCACTCCGACTGGACCTGGTAGGACACTGGTGCCCCGCCGGCTGGGATGGGCCGGCGGGGCCTTTTGTGGGGCGTCGGCGCCCATGGCCGGCGCTGTCTTCCTGGCTCGGGACGGGACCGGGGCGGGTGGGCTCCTGGCCGAGCCGCACGGTCAACCATGCGCCCGGCGGGCGTCGAACGGTTGACCGTGCGGCATACACGTCCCTCGCCTAGCGCAAGCCGTGCAGGCCGCGTATGTGGAACGTACCTCGCGAATATGGACGGACTTCGGATCAGAAGTAGGAACTTCTTCTACTCGGTGGGGCCGGTATCCGCCGGGGGTAGAACCCGATGCATCCGAAGAGGCTGTCTAAAGAGTGATACTTGGCTTCAACTGCTTGAAGCGGGCCAGCAGCCCGTTCACGAACTGGGGCGACTCATCCGTCGACAGCTCGCCCGCCAGGTGCACCCACTCGCTGATGACCACGCCCTCGGGGACGCCGGGCATCCACAGGAGCTCATAGGTGCCGCCCCGCAGCAGGTTGCGATCGACGGCGGGCATGCGGTCGAGGGTCCAGCCCTCGGAGTAGGTGGTGATCAGCTCGTCGATGCGGGCCTGGTGACGGGCCACACCCTCGACGATGGTCGAGGTGTATTCGTTGACCGGGGGCTCCTGCCGTTCGACCCGCTCGGCGAGGATCCGCAGTGGATCCTCGCCGCGCAGTTCGGACTCGAAGAGGATGTCGAGCGCACGCCTGCGTGCTTTGCCTCGCGCCGACACCTCAGGCCCGGCCGAGGTATTCGCCGCTGCGGGTGTCGACCTTGATCTTCTCGCCGGTGGTGATGAAGAGCGGGACCTTGACCTCGGCGCCGGTCTCCAGCGTGGCGGGCTTGGTGCCGCCGGTGGAGCGGTCGCCCTGCAGGCCGGGCTCGGTGTTGGAGATGATCAGCTCGACCGCCGCGGGCAGATCGATGTAGAGCGCGGAGCCCTCGTTGAAGGCGATCGTGGCCAGGGTGTTCTCGAGCATGTAGTTGGCGGCGGTGCCGACCGTGCCGGAGGGCACGTTGACCATGTCGTAGGTCTCGGTGTCCATGAAGACGAAGTCGTCGCCGTCCTTGTAGGAATATTGCATCTCGCGCTTGTCGACGTTGGCCACGTCGACCTTCACGCCGGCGTTGAAGGTCTTGTCGACGACCTTGCCCGAGAGCACGTTCTTGAGTTTGGTGCGGACGAACGCGCCGCCCTTGCCCGGCTTGACGTGCTGGAACTCCACAACGGCCCACAGCTCACCGCCGTCGAGCTTCAACACCATGCCGTTCTTGAGGTCGTTGGTCGTCGCCACTCGTATTCTCCCGCGTGTGGCCGCTCAAAGGACGAGCAGCTCCTTGGTCGTCTTCGTGAGGAGTTCCGGCCCGCCCGTGCGTGTCACAAGGGTGTCCTCGATGCGAACACCGCCCCGGTCCGGGAGATAGATCCCCGGCTCGACGGTGACAGGAACTCGATCCTCAAGTCTACCGGTCCTCAACGGGCCCAGGAACGGGTCCTCGTGGATCTCCAGCCCGACGCCATGACCGAGGCCGTGTCTGAAGTGGCCGCCGTGACCCGCCGCCTCGATGACCGAGCGGGCGGCCGCGTCCACTTCCTTGGCCGTCGCGCCCGGCGCCAGCGCCTGGCTGCCCGCGCGCTGCGCCACGGCGACCAGGTCGTAGATCTCCCGCTGCCAGGCGGCCGGGCCGCCCAGGGCGACAGTACGCGTCATGTCGGCGTGATAGCCCTGATAGCAGGCGCCGAAGTCGACGGTGACCAGGTCGCCCGTGCGCAGCTCCCTGCCGGTGGGCGCGTGGTGCGGGATGGCGCCGTTCTCGCCCGCCGCAACGATGGTGGCGAAGGCCGGACCGTCGGCGCCCAGCTCGATCATGCGGGCCTCGAGCAGCCGGGCGACGTCGCGCTCGGTGACGCCGGGGCCGATGTTGCCCATCACGTCGGCGAGTGCCTGGTCGCTGATCGCGCAGGCCGTACGGAGGAGTTCGAGCTCGTCGTCGTCCTTGACCGCCCGCAGCACCTCCACGAGCGGCTCCAGCGGCACGGGCCCGCTCTCCAGCAGGCTGCTCAGCCGGTTGAACGTCGCCACGCTCATGCTGGCCGCCTCGATCCCGATGCCGGGCGCGGCCAGCCGGGCCGCCACGTCGGACGCCTCGACGGCCGCCACGTCCAGCCCGCGCGTCTTCTCGATGTAGCGGTTGTCGGTCACCAGCAGCGCGGAGCCGTCGGCCTTGACGAGCACCGCGGCGTTCGAGCTCTCCAGCCCGGTGAGGTAGCGCACGTTGACGCCCGAGGTGACGAGGATCGCGTCGACCTCGCGCGCGGGCAGCATTTCCGCGACCCGCGCCCGGCGTTCCGGGTAATTGACGGTCATTTCGTCAATGTACGTGTATTAACCCTCGCGCCACTATTGACCTCCCCTGTCACACGCGAATACCGTGCCGAACGCTGTTCTCATAATTCCATGGAGCGCCCCATGATGAGGTACGCCTTAGCTGTCGCCTTGACCGTTCTGACCATGGGGAGTGTCCCGGCCGCCGCCGCGCCGCCGCCACCCGGTCATATCCGGGTCGATCAAGTGGGCTTCGCGCCCGCGGAGTCCAAGCACGCCTTCCTGATGACCCGCGCGCGGTCCGCGGGCGCGCGCTTCAGCGTCGTCCGCGACGACGGGCGCGAGGTGCTCAAGGGTATGGCGGGCCGCGACCTGGGCTCGTGGAACGGCACGTACGGGCACGTGTACGGCCTGGACCTCACGTCGCTGAAGGACCCGGGCCGCTACCGGATCAAGTCGGGCACGATCACCTCCCCCGCCTTCCGGATCGCCCCGGCCTCGCCCACCTCGAAGATCCTCACCTTCTTCGAGGGGCAGCGCGACGGCGGCCGCAGGCACGCCAACGACAAAGCCGCCTCGGTCTACGACTGGCCCGTGTTCACCGGGCCGGACACCGACGAGATCAAGGGCGGGCTGCGGAAAATCGGCGGGCCGGTGAACGTCGAGGGTGGCTGGTTCGACGCGGGCGACTATCTCAAGTTCACCCACATCCTGGCTTATGTCGACACACTGCTCTGGGCCTCGGTCCGGGACGGCGGACCCGATCAGCGTCTCAATCGCGAAGCCAGCCACGGCCTGAAATATCTGGACAAAATGTGGGACGGCGCTTCCAAGACCCTCTACATCCAGGTCGGCATCGGCGCGGGTGACAAGGCGGCCACTTACGTCGGCGACCACGACGTCTGGCGGCTGCCCGAGTCCGACGACTCCTCCAAGCACCGCTACCTGCGCCACCGGCCGGTCTTCCGCGCGGCCGCCCCCGGCAAGCCGATCAGCCCGAACCTGGCCGGCCGTACCGCGGCGGCCTTCGCGCTGGCCGCGCAGCTGGAACCCTCCCGGGAGCGGGCGACGGCGCTGCTGGGCAAGGCGGCGGCGGTCTACGCGATGGCCAAGACGGAGAAGGTGGGGCAGCTCGTCACGTCGCTGCCGCACGCCTTCTACCCGGAGAGCGCCTGGCGCGACGACATGGAGCTGGGCGGCGCCGAGCTGGCGCTGGCGGCGCTGCGGCTCGGCGACGACCGGGCCGCAGGCTGGCTGGAGCAGGCGGCGGGCTGGGCCGGCCAGTACCTGGAGCACGAGGCCGGGGACGACACCCTCAACCTGTACGACGTGAGCGCGCTCGCCCACACCGACCTGGTCAAGGCGATCCGGCAGGCGGACGCGTCCAGCCCGGTGCAGGCCGACCAGGTGATGGGCCCGGACGGGCAGCCGGCGCTGGTCGGCTCGGGGGCTCAGCGGAAGATCTCCGACGGGCTGGCGATCTCCGAACAGCAACTGGTGGACGATTTGCGGGCTCAGCTGGAGATCGGTTCCGCGCGGGCCGCGAAGGATCCGTTCCGGGCGGGGGCCGCGTACGCCGAGTTCGACGCGGTGCCGCACGCGTTCGGGCTGGCGGCGACGTCGCGGCTGTACGCGTCGCTGAGCGGGGACCGGGCCTACGACGCCTTCGGGACGCGGCAGCGCGGCTGGGTGTTCGGCGCCAACGCCTGGGGCGTGTCGTTCGTGGCCGGGGCGGGCGAGAACGCGATCCGGTGCCCGCATTACCAGATCTCCGACATCACCCGGAAGCCCGCCACGGGGGCCGTGGTGAACGGGCCGAACGACGCGTCACTGTTCCACGACGGGCTGGGCGGCCACCTGGAAGGGATGGTGCCCTGCCCGTCGGACGGCGTGGACCGCTACGCGCCGTTCACCGGGCGGGGCAGCCGGTTCGTGGACGACGTCCGGTCCTGGCAGGCGTCGGAACCGGCGGACGACTTCGCGGCCATCGGCGTCTACGCGCTCTCGCTGATGTCGCGCTGAGGGCGATACCCACCATGAGTCCCCGGGTGGTTCGTCACACGACCGCCTGGGGCCCCGGCCCGGCCACCACCCCGATGGCAGGATGCCCGATGACCCGACGGACACCGCCCAACCCCTGCTCGGGCTGAGGCCTTGAGGCGGGCGCGGATCGCGGGCTCTCCGTCCGGTTAATCGCTGGCGGACGCGGCGGTCTCCGGGTTGACTGCACGGGTGACCGCTTTGCCCGTACCCGCCGACCTGGCCCATCTGGTGTCCGGGATTTGGGTGCTCGACGGTGACGTGGTGCCGAGAGGGTTACCGCAGCCCGCCGTCGACCTGCTGGTCATGCCTGATGGGGCGTACCGGCTGGCCGGGGCGGAGAGGCGCGCTCGGCAGGGGGCGCTGCCCAAGGACGGGTCCCTGGTCGGGGTGCGACTGCGACCGGGGACGGTGGCCGGGCTGTTCGGGGTCGCGGCCGACGAGGTGCCGCTGGCCGGGGCGCCCATCGAGGTCGGGCAACTGGACGGGTCGGTGACCGAGCGGCTGGCAGGGGCGCTGGCACTGGTGCGGGCGCGGGCTGGGCGATGCCAGGTCGACGAGCGGGTGCGCATCGTGCTGGCGGCCATGCACGCGGCGCCGGGTGCGCCGGTCGAATGGCATGCCGCTCAGGCCGGGCTGTCCGAACGGCAACTTCGGCGGCGTTTCGGGGCGGCGGTCGGGCTGCGGCCCAAGTCCTACGCACGCGTGGTGCGGCTGCACCGAGCGCTCGCCGACGCGCACGCCGCGGTGGCCAAGGGCGAGCGCCCGAACTGGGCCGCCATCGCCGTGCGCAGCGGCTGCTACGACCAGTCACACCTGCTCGCCGAATTCCGGCACGCGGTGGGGGTGCCCCCGACCACATTGCTGGCGGATGTCCGTTTTCTCCAAGCCCCGGCCTGCCAGGGCTAACACACTCGACGCATGACTGATGATGTCGTCAAAGAGATTCTCGACTGGCACCGGGAGACGGCCCGCGACGGTCTCGCCGGGGACGGGGTGCGTTTCGTCGAACCGTTCGGCGCCTGGGTGGTGCACGGCTACTCCGAGGTGAACCAGGTGCTCACCGACTACTCGACGTTCTCCTCCGACGAGCTGCGCTACAGCGCGCAACCCATACCGCACCGGGACAACCCGGTTCTCAGCAGCCTGTCGGCGATGGATCCGCCCCGGCACCACCTGCTGCGCCGACTGGTCAGCCGGGCCTTCACGCCCCGCGCGATCCAGGCGTTGCTCCCCTCGATCACCGACACCGTACGAAGGCAACTGGCCGAGGTGGACGGTGACCTGGACGTGATCGGCCGGCTCGGCTACCCGTTGCCGGTGCGCACCATCGCCACGCTGCTCGGAGTCGAAGCGGACCGGCAACCGGACTTCATGCGCTGGACCGAGGCGATCACCTCCTTCGCCGGGTCGTTCGCCGATGACCCGGTGCGTCAGGCCGCGTTCCGCACCGCACACGCCGAACTGGCCGAGTACTTCCGGGAGGTGTTCGCCGAGCACCGTGCCCGCCCCCGGGGCGACGTGATCGACACTCTCCTGGCCGCCGAACCGGACGGCAGCCGGCTGTCCGACGAGGAGTTGATCGACTTCTGCACGCTGCTGCTCATCAACGGCCACGAGACGACCAAGACCCTGCTGGTCAACACGGTGCTGTGCCTGGCGGCTCATCCGGACGCCCTGGCCCAGCTGCGTGCTGACCCTGGACTGGTACCGGATGCCATCGAGGAGGCGCTGCGGTTCCTGCCCCCGGTGGGCGGCACCGACCGCTTCACCACCGGCCCGGCCGGCATCGCCGGGCACGCCATCGAGACCGGCCAGCGGGTCGTCGCCATGGTGCTCTCGGCCAACCGGGACCCTCGGGTGTTCGCCGAGGCAGAGGAGTTCCGGCCCGACCGAACGCCCAACGAGCACCTTTCCTTCGGCCATGGCGTGCACTTCTGCCTCGGCACGCACCTGGCCCGGCATGAGCTCGCGATCGCGGTCAACGCACTGTTGCGCCGCTTCCCCGGTCCGTGGTCGGTGGGCCGGATCGCGACCGGGCGCACCCCGGTCGGCATCGACGTGCTCGATCTGGTGCTGGTCAGCCCGTAGCCGGGGGGACTGATCCCCGCGCCCTTCCGATCGTGGGACCGGGCGCCCGGTCCGAGGGACTCTCGGACCGGTCGTCACAGCGGGCGCCGGGGTCAGGGCTTCCAGTTGTCGAGGAAGTCGTTGAGGGGTCCGGAGGTGGGTACGTCGCCCTTCTCCTGGGCCTTGCGCAGGTCGCGCATGATGCCCGTGGCCTGGTCGAGCACCGAGTCGTCGTGCTTCTCCAGGAACTTCCGGCCGGCCTTCCTGATCTTCTCGTGGGCCCTCCGCGCGGTGCGGGGCTCGATGTCGCCGATGGTCTCCTGAGCCCTCAAGGACGCGTCGAATTCACCCAGCCATTTCTCCCACCCTCCGGGCGGAACGCTGTTGGCCAGCGTGCCCTTGGGGCTCGGTGTAGAGCCTGGATCGGTCGGGAGGGGCGCGATGGACGTGGACGGCTCGGGGGTCTCCGTCGGCGTCGGCTCCGGGGCCGACGTGGTGGTGATGGGCGTCGCCGAGGGCGTCGGCCCGGCCTCGGGCCTGCCGCGCGAGCCCGCCCACAGGACCAGGCCCACGGTGACGACCGCGATCACGGCCAAGGCCGCGCCCAGCTGCACGAACAGGCGGCGGTTGGACGGCGGCGGGGGTGGCGGCGCGTCATAGATCGCCGTGTCCCCGTTACGCGGGCCACCACCGTGGTGAAACGCCCCGGCGGGCATGGCGTGAGTGTCACCGACACCCACCCCGGCCGCCGGCCCACTCGCACCCGGCTGGGTGAAGATCTGGCCGGTCTGGGGAACGCCGCCCGGGTGGGATGTGGCCTGACCGGACTGAGGCGCGCCGCCCTGATATGGCCCCGCCTGACCACCCTGGGATGCGCCACCCTGATATGGACCGCCCTGGGGTGCCATGGGGGACGTGGCTTGGCCGGGCTGCGGCCCCGTGGCCGGGCCGGGCTGGGTGCGGGGTGGGCGGGCGATGGCGGCCAGCGCTCGGCGTACCGTCTCACCGCCGGCCGGTCGTGCGGCGGGGTCCTTGGCGAGCATGGTCAGCACCAGCCGGTCCAGCTCGCCCGGCACCTCCGCCCGGTGGCGGCTCGGCGGCTCGGGCTCGGCGTGCAGGTGCCGCTCACCGACCTCGTCCGGCGAGCCTTCGAACGGCGAGCGGCCGCACAGCACCTCGTAACAGACGCATCCCAGCGCGTACAGATCGGCGGCGGCTTCTCCGCCGCGTCCGTCGATCACCTCGGGCGCCCGATACAGTACGCCGTCGTCCGAGGACACCTGGTCGGCCAGCCCGAACCCCACGACCTTCAGCACCCCGCTCCCGGCCCGCCGGAAGCTGTCGGGCCCGATCTGGCCGTGCACCACCCCGGCCCGGTGCGCCGCCTCCAGTCCCGCGGCCGCCTGCCCGATGAGGTCGCATGCCTCCACGATCGGCAGCGGACCCTCTCCTGCCACCTCCTCACCGAGGCTCTCCCCCGTGAGGAACTCCATCACCAGGAACGGCGCCCCCTCGTGGTCGCCCACGTCGAGCACCATGGCCACGTTCGGATGGATCACCCGGGCCACGGCCTGGGCATGCTGCCGGAGCACCTCGGGCGTGGCCGCCCCGGTGTCCAGCACCTTCACGGCCACGGTCCAGTCGGCGCGCTGGTCGTAAGCGCGCCACACCTCGCCCGTCGGCCCGCTGCCGATGAGCTCATCAAGCCGGTACCGGCCGGCGACCAAAGACGGCGTCGCGTCGGACATATCTCCGCCAATAACTACAGAAACGGCAATTTCCGCCCCACACTAGGCCCCCACGGGCCTCAACCGCCCCACAACACGGCTCGAAGGGATCATGTCCCGGCACAGCCGGCGCCGGGACGCGGTTGCCGTCCCTGTCAACCCACCGGGTCGCGAAGGCGTCTCACTTACGGACGATGGTGGTGGGAGGACGGTGGTGCGCAGATTCCAGGACGTTCGCCGTACGGCATTTGACGGGTCCGGGCATCACGCCCGGGACGCATCGTCCTCGGGCCAGTCCTCGGCGTAGATCAGCGCGAGCTCCTGCCACACCTCATCCACCGGCCGTCCCTGCACCCGCGCGAGGTGCCGGACGAGCAGGAGAATGAGATGCAGGGAGGCCATCGCGGCGACCTCCCGTGGAACGTCGTTGATGACCCGGCCGATCACCTGCAGGCCGACGGGGTCGCTGGTGTCGCCGCTCTCCCGTGCTTCCAGAGCGACGGTGACCATCGCCAGCACGGCGTTCATGTGCTCTTTGAGGAAAGCGCCCCGCTGAGGGCTGCCTGTCATGACTCATGCACCTTCCGGCATGGAGGGGATGGCGCCCTTGGGCACCCGAACCAGCATGCCGTCTCAGCCGGTGCGATGCGCATCGATTCGCCCAGGAGACTGCTTACCGTCCCGGGCAGTCTTTCTCACCCCGCACCCACCAGGCGAACTGCCGTAGGCCCGAATTTGGTGGCGCGCCGGTGACCGACGCATCCGAAGCCGATACGACCTGACTTGGGAGACCGGTTCACCCCCACGGGCGTGAGGAGCAGGCTGCCGCGTCCAACGCCCGGTCGAGAGGCTGCGGTTCACCCCCACGGGCGTGGGGAGCACACTTCGTGAGCAGCCACAATAAACGCGACCTGGGGTTACGCGCATGTCGGGGTTTGTCGCAGCACGACAGGCTGCCGCCAGCGAGCTTGGCAAACAGCGTCGCATAGCGGCCACCAAACCGGCACCAGACGCGCACAGGAAGCGTCGCACCCGCTCCCGTCCCGACTCCACCACAGCGAAATCGTACGCATGCCACCGCCCCTCTGGCACGAAGGGTCCGGGCGAGTGATCATGGTCGTCCTCCGGACAACAGGTGGCCGTGGGGGTTGCGCGCCGAAGGCGCGCCCGAGGAAGGCAGTCCGAGCGAAGCGAGGCCCATTGAGGCGGGACCTGCCAAAAGGCCCTCCAGGATGATCCTGAAGGGCCTTTTCGCCTTGGTAGCGGGGGCAGGATTTGAACCTACGACCTCTGGGTTATGAGCCCAGCGAGCTACCGAACTGCTCCACCCCGCGTCGCAAGAGAAAGACTATCGGATCCGGGGAGTGCTTCGGTCGCCCAACGGGAATCAGGAGGCGATCTCCTTGATCCGCTCGATCAGTTTCACCCGGTCCTCGTGCGTCGCCCCGAACGGCGCGATGTTGAGCGTCGTCACCCCGGACTCCTTCATCGCCGCCACCCGGTCCCGCACGAATCCGTCGCTCCCGATGAGCGACATGCTCTCCAGCAGTTCGTGCGGCACCTGCGCCGCCGCCTCCTCCTTCTTCCCGTCGAGGTACAGCTCCTGGATCGCCTCGGCCTCCTTCTCGTAGCCGTAGCGCCGCGCGAGGTCGTTGTAGAAGTTGCGGCCCTTGGCGCCCATGCCGCCGATGTACAGCGCCGCCATCGGCCGCCCGAACTCCAGCAGCCCCGCCACGTCGTCGCCGATCGCCAGCGACGCCTGCGCGATCACGTCCAGTTCGCCCAGCTCGTCCTGCCGCTTGGCCCGCCCGGCGGCCAGCGACGGGCCCCACACGTCGGCGGCCTTCTCGGGTACGTAGAAGATCGGCTCCCAGCCCTCGGCGAGCTCGGCGGCCAGCTCGACGTTCTTGGGGCCGATGGCCGCGATCACGATGGGGATGCGGGGGCGTACCGGATGGTTGATGATCTTCAGCGGCTTGCCGAGCCCGGTCCCCTGGCCGGGCGGCAGCGGCAGCGTGTAGTGCTTGCCCTCGTACTCCAGCCGCTCGCGCCGCCACACCTGGCGGCAGATCTCGATGATCTCCCTTGTACGGGCCAGCGGCGCGGTGTACGGCACGCCGTGGAAGCCCTCGATCACCTGCGGCCCCGAGGCGCCGAGGCCCAGTGTGAAGCGCCCGTCGGAGACGTAGTCCAGGCCCGCGGCGGTCATCGCCAGCAGCGCCGGGGTGCGCGAGTAGATCGGCAGGATCCCGGAGGCGATCTCCAGCCGCTCGGTCCTGGCCGCGATGTAGCCCATCTGGCTGACGGCGTCGAAGCTGTAGGCCTCGGCGACGAAGACGATGTCGAGACCCGCCTTCTCGTAGTCGGCCAACTCGGCGACCGACTCCTTGAAGCCGCCCGAGTAGTTCAGTGCCATACCGATGCGCATGCCGGGCTCCCGATGAACCGAATGTTGTTCCGTTGCGACGGCAACAGGTTAGCGCGCCGCGTCACCGGCAGCGAGCGGCTAGCCTGGGTCGAATGCTGAAGCGCGTCGTCATCGCCGTGTCCGCCGTGCTCGCCGTGGGACTGGCGGGGCATCAGCTGATCCCGGTGCTCGGCGGGTTCACCCCGGTGATGGAGAGCCTGCTGCCCTGGTTCGGCCTGATCGTGCCGATGCTGCTCGTGGCGGCCGTCGTGGCACGCTCCAAGCTGGCCACGGCCGCGGCGCTCGTGCCCGGCGTGGTGTGGGCGTCCATGTTCGGCTCCACGCTGATGCGCACCCCGCCCGGCGGCCAGAGCGACCTGGCGGTCGGCACGGTCAACGTGGGCGTCACCAACAGCGCCTCGGGCGAGGCGGTGCGCCGCATCGCCGAAGATCTCGACCTGCTGGCGGCCCAGGAGCTGACCAGCGGCGGCCCGGCCGCCAAGCAGCTCAACAAGATGTTCAAGTACCACTATCCGGTGAGCACGGTCGGCCTGTGGAGCCGCTACCCGATCACCGAGACCAAGCCGCTCGACGTCGGCATGGGCTGGCCGCGCGCGCTGCGGGCCGTGGTGGCCACGCCCAAGGGCAAGGTCACCGTGTACGTCATGCACCTGGCCTCGGCCCGCCCCGGCCACACCGCCTCGCGCGACGAGTCCCTGGCCCACGCCCGCAAGCTCATCGACGCCGACCCGAGCAAGCGGATCCTGCTGCTCGGCGACCTCAACACCGCCACCACCGACCGGGGCATGCAGGGACTCACCCCGCCGCTGACGGACGCGCAGCTCGCGGCGGGCGACGGCTTCGGGTTCACCTGGCCGTCGGAGTTCCCGATCACCAGGCCGGACCACATCCTGTTCAAGGGGATGACGGCGACCAAGGCGGGGGTCGCCCCGGCGACGGGCAGCGACCACCGCGCCGCGATCGCGTCACTGCGCCTCTAGCCCGCTACCTTTCCAGCAGCGACAAGTCCTCAGGGGTGTCGATGTCGGTCGGGTCGCCCAACCCGTCGCACGGCACCTCCGTGACCAGCTCGGGATGCGCCTTCAGGAACGGCCTCGCCCCCACATCCCCCACGGCCAGCGCGGCGACGGCAGCGAAGTGGCGGCGGGCGATCAGCACGGGGTTGCGGCGCCGGCCGCCATAGGTCGCCACGGCCACCTCGGCACCCGCGTCGACGAGGGCGCGTACCGCCGCGGGCCCGATGAACGGCTGGTCCACCAGCGCGATGACCACCGACTCGGCCTCCTCGGGCAGCGCGGCCAGCCCCACCCTCAGGGACGAGCCCATGCCCGTCGCCCAGTCCGGGTTGCGCACGGTCACCGCCCGGCGCACCTGTACGGTCGCCGCCCCGAGCACGACCACCACCGGATGGCAGCCGCCGTCCTCCAGCAGCCGCACCCCCCTGTCCACGAGCCGTTCGCCCTCGTACTCGACCAGCGCCTTCGGCGTGCCCAGCCGCGCGCCCTGCCCGGCGGCGAGCAGCAGCCCGGCCACCCGGGAGCCTTTCATGGCGTCTCCTGGTGGATGCGCCCCTCGGTGTGGGTCAGCGGCCGTCCCGAACCGCCCCAGCGCAGCTGGATCAGCTCGGCGGCGATCGACACCGCCGTCTCCTCAGGGGTCCTGGCGCCCAGGTCGAGGCCGATGGGCGATCTCAGCCGGGCCAGCTCGTCCTCGGTCAGGCCCGCCTCGCGCAGCCGGGCCAGCCGGTCGTCGTGGGTGCGGCGCGAGCCCATGGCGCCGACGTAGCCCGCGCCGGTGCGCAGCGCCACCTCCAGCAGTGGCACGTCGAACTTGGGGTCGTGGGTGAGCACGCAGATGACCGTGCGCGCGTCCACCTGTACCGAGGCCAGGTAGTCGTGCGGCCACTTGACCACCACCTCGTCCGCGTCCGGGAAGCGCTTGGGGGTGGCGAAGACGGGCCGCGCGTCGCAGACGATCACGTGATAGCCCAGGAACTTGCCCACCCGCGCCACCGCCGCGGCGAAGTCGATCGCCCCGAACACCAGCATCCGCGGCGGCGGCGCGAACGACTGCACGAACACCGCCAGGTCGTCCAGCCGCCGCTCGCCCTGCCCGCCGTAGTGCCTGATGCCGGTCGCGCCCTGGGCCAGCATGCCGCGGGCATCGTCGTCGACGGCCTCGTCGAGCCGGTCCAGGCCGAGCGTGCCCGAGGAGCGGTCCGGCCAGATGACGCGCCGGGCGCCCATCCGCCCGGGGCCGGAGACGATCGTGGCGACCGCCACGGGCTCGTGCGCGTTCACGGACGCCGCGATGTCGCCCAGCTGGGGAAACGTCTCGGTCGAGATGGGTTCGACGAGGATGTCGATGATGCCGCCGCAGGTCAGCCCGACGGCGAACGCGTCGTCGTCGCTCACGCCGTACCTCTGCAGGATGGGTGTGTCGATCTCGGTGGCCAGCTCGAACACCGCGCCCTCGACGCACCCGCCGGACACGCTGCCGACCACCTCGTCGCCGCGCACCGCCATGGCCGCGCCCGGCGCGCGGGGCGCGCTGCTGAACGTGCTCACCACTGTGGCGAGCCCGAACTTGTGCCCCGATCTCCACCAGCGCATGATCTCCGGCAGCACGTCACGCATGGGCGAGCCTCTCACTGAGTTCTTCGAAGGCGGCCAGGCTGTGCCCGGCCACCAGATCGTCCAGGTACGGCAGAGCGGCCCGCATGCCGCCGGTCAGCGGCTGGTAGTCCGCGTACCCCTTGTGCGGGTTGACCCAGATGACCCGGTGCGCCTGCCTGGCCAGCCGGGCCATCTGCGTGCCGAGAAGGTCCGGGTCGCCGCGTTCCCAGCCGTCCGAGGCGATCACCACGATCGCCCCTCGCGCGCTGGCGCGGGTGAGGTATTCCCTCAGCTCCTCGCCCAGCCTGGTCCCACCGCTCCAGTCGGGCACGGCCTTGGACACCTCGTTCAGCGCCGTGCCGGGGTCGCGGTGGCGCAGCTCGGCGGTGATCGGGGTGAGCCTGGTGCCGATGGAGTAGACCCTGGTGGCCCGCGGCTCGCTCCTGACCAGGGCGTGCGCGAAGCGCAGCAGCGTCTCGGCGTAGGGAGCCATGGAGCCGCTGACGTCCACGAGCAGCACGACGCGGCGCGGCCTGGTGGTGTGCCGCCGGCGGCGCAACCGCGCGACCTCGCCCTTCCTGAGCGCGTCCCGTATCGTCCGCCGCTGGTCCAGAGCGCCCCGGTGCGCGGCCTCGAACCGCCGCGAGCGCCGCTGCGCGCGCCGGCCACGCAGCATCGACAGCATCCGGTGCACCTCCGCCCGCTCCGCCTCGGTCAGCCGGGCCACGTCCCGGTTGCGCAGGATCTCGGTGCGGCTGGCGGTGCCGGGCACGGCCTCGGCTTCCCCCTCCTGCTCGTCCTGTTCGGCGGCGGCGGTGTGGCGGGTGACGGTCGTGGTACTGGTACGGCTGATCTTGGCGCTCCGGCCACCGAAGTAGGCGGCGAAGCAGCGGTCGTACCTGGGCAGATCATCGGGTGTGGCGCAGAGCGTGAAGCGGCCGGCCCAGTAGACGTCGGCCGGAGCTGCCACGTCGAGGTGGTCGAGCGCCAGCAGCAGGTTGCGGGTGCGCTCGTGGTCGGCGGCGACGCCCGCGGCGCGCAGCGTCCTGGCGAAGCCCGTCATGGTGGCGGCCAGCTCACGCATGGAGGAGCCCGTTGCCCAGGACGTTCTCGACGTCCTCGCGGTATTTCAGCGCGGCGCCCAGCGTGGCCGCCGCGCGGGCGGGGTCGAGCTCCTTGGCGCCCAGGGTGAGCAGCGCCTCGGTCCAGTCGAGCGTCTCGGCGACGCCCGGCGGCTTGACCAGCCCGGCCTGCCGCAGCCGCGCCGCCGCCCGCGCCACCTGTGCGGCCAGCGTCTCGGTGCAGTCGGGCAGGCGGCGCAGCAGGATCGCCACCTCCCTGTCGAAGTCCGGGTGCTCCAGCCAGTGGTAGAGACAGCGGCGCTTGAGCGCGTCGTGCACCTCACGGGTCCGGTTGGAGGTGACGACGACGACCGGCGGCGTCTTGGCACTGACCGTGCCCAGCTCGGGGATGGAAATGGTGAAGTCCGACAGCACTTCCAACAGGAACGCCTCGAACTCGTCGTCGGCCCGGTCGATCTCGTCCACGAGCAGCACGCTGGGCTGCGTCTCGACGGCCTTGAGCAGCGGTCTGGCGATCAGGAACCGGCGGTCGTAGATCTCGCCTTCGAGGCGGCCCACGTCGGTGATCCCGGCGGCCTCGGCGGCCTTGAGGTGGAGCAGCTGGCGGGCGAAGTCCCAGTCGTACAGCGCCTGGGCGGCGTCGAGTCCCTCGTAGCACTGCAACCGGATCAGCGGCGCCTCCAGCAGCGCGGCCAGGGTCTTGGCCAGCTCGGTCTTGCCTACCCCCGCCTCCCCTTCGAGGAAGAGCGGCCGGCCCATCCTGAGCGCCAGGAACGCGGCCGTGGCCAGTCCCTCGTCGGCCAGGTAGGCGTGCCGGTCGAGCAGCTCGATGAGCTTGTCCGGAGACTGGATGTCCATTGCCGTGATTGTCCGCCGCAGCACGCCTTCAGGCTACGCGCCACTTGGTCCACGCGAGAATCCCGTGCTTAGCGCTCCTCCGCGTCCTGTCCGCCCTTCGCCTCTCCGCGCTCGTGGATCAGAGCGGCCAGCTCGGCCGTGGCGCGGTGGGCGCGGGCCTTCTCCGAGCCCTGGATGCCCATCGCGCCGATGGTGCGGCCGTCGGAGAAGTCCAGCTTGGGCCAGGGCTCGCCGACCAGCAGGGTCACGTCCAGGACCTCCGGCCAGCTGTAGCGGTGTGTACGGATGGCGTTGACGATCGTCAGCCCCGTCTCGTCGGCCTCGACCCGCACCCGGCCCAGCAGGTGCAGGACGAAGGCCACCAGGCAGCCGAACAGCACGAGGCCGATCCGGTCCACCAGCTGGAACGGCTCGGCGATGAGGACGGCCATCACCACCGAGCCGAGGACGATCAACGTCGCGGAGCCGTACGCGACGATTCTCCCCCGGCGGGGACGCCAGGTAATGGGCAGCGGCGGGGGAGTCATCGGCTCGGACACGAACGGAAACCTATCGCAGGTCAGTGGAGGGTCTTCAGGAGGAGTGCGGTCTCCAGCGCGGCGATGGCCGACTCATAGCCCTTGTCCTCCTTGCTGCCAGGCAGGCCCGAGCGGTCGAGTGCCTGGTCGAGCGTCTCGCAGGTGAGCACGCCGTTGCCGACCGGGGTCTCCTCGTCGAGCGAGATCCGGGTCAGGCCGGCGGTCACCGAGTCGCAGACGTACTCGAAATGCGCGGTCTCGCCCTTGATGACCGCGCCCAGCGCCACCACCGCGTCGCAGCGGCGGGCCAGCGCCTGGGCGATCACTGGGATCTCCAGCGAGCCGGGCACCCGTACGACGGTGGCCGTGGCGCCGCTGTCCTCGCACGCCTGCAGGGCGCGGGCGAGGAGCTGATCGGTGATCTTGGCGTGCCAACCGGCGGCGACCACGCCCACCGTCAGTCCCGCGGCGTCCGGTGCCGCGGCCGCCGCGGGCCGTCCTTCCCCGCTCATGAAGCCTCCGAGATGTCATGGCCGAGGCGGTCGCGCTTGGCCTTGAGGTAGCGCTCGTTGTAGGGGTTCATCGCCACCGGCATGGGCTCGCGGCCGAGCACCTTGATGCCGTAGCCGTCCATGCCCTTGAGCTTGGCCGGGTTGTTGGTGAGCAGCCGCACGGACTTGACGCCGAGGTCGGCCAGGATCTGCGCGGCGTTGGAGAACTCGCGGGCGTCGACCGGCAGGCCCAGCTCGATGTTGGCGTCGACGGTGTCGCTGCCGGCGTCCTGCAGGCTGTAGGCCCTGAGCTTGGCCAGCAGGCCGATGCCCCGGCCCTCGTGGCCGCGCAGGTAGACCACGACGCCGCGGCCCTCCTGCGCGATGGCGGACATGGCGTGGTCGAGCTGCACGCCGCAGTCGCAGCGCAGCGAGCCGAACACGTCACCGGTCAGGCATTCGGAGTGGGCGCGGACCAGGATGTTCTCGCCCGGCTCGGCGCCGGACAAGTCGCCGTAGACGAGGGCGATGTGCTCGCCGCCGTCGAGCGCGCTGGCGTAGCCGTAGGCCCGCCACATCCCGTACGCGTTGGGCACGTTCGTCTCGGCGACCCTGGTGACCATGCTCTCGGTCCTGCGCCGGTAGTCGACCAGCTGCTCGATGGAGATGAGCGCCAGATCGTGCTCGTCGGCGAAGATTCGCAGCTCGGGCAGCCGGGCCATGGTGCCGTCGTCGTTGACGATCTCGGCCAGGACGCCCGCGGGGCTGAGCCCGGCGAGCCTGGCCAGGTCGACGGCCGCCTCGGTGTGGCCGCGCCGGCTCAGCACGCCGCCCTCGTGGTAGCGCAGCGGGAAGATGTGGCCCGGCCGGACCAGCTCGTAGGGCTCGGTGGCGGAGTCGGCGAGCGTACGGATCGTCCTGGCGCGGTCGGCGGCGGAGATGCCGGTGGTCACGCCGTCGCGGGCGTCGACGCTGATCGTGTACGCGGTGCGCAGCCGCTCCCGGTTCTGGAACACCATGAGGGGCAGGCCCAGCCGGTCCAGCTCCTTGCCCTCCATGGGCACGCAGATGACGCCGCTGGTGTGCCGGATGGTGAACGTGAGCAGCTCGGGAGTGGCCTTCGAGGCGGCGAAGATGATGTCGCCCTCGTTCTCCCGGTTCTCGTCGTCGACGACCAGGACGGGCTTGCCGTTACGGATGTCATCGATCGCCCGTTCGACCGGGTCGAGAATGGTCTCGGTCATGATGCCACCGCCAGTTCCGCGGGAGCGTTCTGATACTCCCTGAGCCATTTCACGAAGCCGACCAGCACGAGCACGAAGAAGACTCCGTAGACGGCGCCGGAGACGACCAGGCCCGAGCTGAACGCCAGCGGCACGCCGACCAGGTCGACGGCCACCCAAATGATCCAGAAGTCGACCAGCGCCCGGCCCTGCGCCCAGGTGGCGACCGCGCTGCCGACGAAGATGTAGGCGTCGGCGGCCACCAGGAACGCGCCCTTCGGCAGCGGCACGCTGGCCCCCCACGACAGGTGGGTGACGAAGAACAGCACGCCGACCAGGACGGTGCCCAGCGCCATCACGCCGATGTAGGCGGTCCGCTCGCGCGCCGTGGCCGGGCGTACGGTCAGCTGCTTGCCGCCTTCCGTGCCGCGCCGCCACGCCCACCAGCCATAGACGGCCAGCGCCCCGAACATCGCCTGCTTGAGGGCGTTGCCGGTGATGCCCGCGTTGATCGAGGCGATGAACAGCAGCACCGAGCCGGTGAGCTGCACCGGCCACGTCCACACCGACTTGCGTATCGCCAGCAGGACGGTGCTCAGCGCGGCGATGTTGCCGACCAGGTCCGTCCAGAGGACATGCGTGCCGAATACCTCGAATCCGGCGTTGGCCCAGTTCACTGCTTGCCCACCAGCCTTTCCACGTACTTCGCGATCACGTCGACCTCGATGTTCACCATGTCGCCCACTTCGCGCTCGCCCATCGTGGTCAGCTTCAACGTGGTGGGGATGAGACTCACGCCGAAGCCGTCGTCGTCAACCGTGGTGACCGTCAGGCTGATTCCGTCGATGGCGATCGAACCCTTCTCCGCCACGTAACGGGCGAGGGATTCGGGGAGGGAGAAACGGAGGTTGTCCCAGTTCGCCCCGGGTTCCCGGGTTTGCAGAACGGCCGTGCCGTCGACGTGACCCTGCACGATGTGGCCGCCGAGACGCTGGTCGGCCCGTACGGCCCGCTCCAGGTTCACCGCGGAGCCCGCTTCCAGGGCGCCGAGCGAACTGCGGTCGAGCGACTCCTTGATCACATCCACGGTGAACACGTCGTCCTGGACGTCCACGACCGTCAGGCAGACGCCGTTGACGGCGATCGAGTCACCGTGGCGCGCGTCGGAGGTGACGATCGGGCCGCGGACGGACAGCCGCGCCGAGTCGCCCACCGCCTCGACGGCCACGACGTCACCCTTTTCCTCGATGATTCCGGTGAACATCAACTCTCCTTGCGTGGTGGTGCCAGCACCGGCCGCGCGGTCAGCCGCAGGTCCGGTCCGATGGGGGAAACGTCGTCGAAGGCCAGCCGGTGGGTGGCGGCGATGGTCGCCACGCCCGCCTCGCCGAGCGCGGCCGGCCCGGCGCCCAGGAGGGCCGGGGCGAGGTAGGCGATGACGCGGTCGATCAGGCCCTGGCGCAGGAACGCGCCCGCGAGCGTCGGGCCGCCTTCCAGGAACACGCTGACGACCTCGCGCGCGGCCAGTTCGCGGAGGAGGGCGTGCAGGTCGAGGCCGCCGTCCTGGCGCGGCAACCGGATCAGGTCGGCCTTGAGGCGGGTCTCGACGTCGTCGGCGACGGCGACGAGCGTGGGCGCCGCGCCGTCCAGCACCCTGGCGCCGGACGGGGTACGCGCCTCGGAGTCGACCACGACGCGCAGCGGCACGCGTACGGCGGGCCGGGCTTGGCCGTCCGGGCTCGTCGGACGGCTCGCGTCGGACGGGCTGGTCGGATCGCTCGCTTCGGCCGGGCGGCTCGGGCGGGCGGTCAGGTGGGGGTCGTCGGCGAGGACCGTACCGATGCCGGCGATGATCGCGCCGGACTCGGCGCGCAGCCGGTGGACGTCGGCTCGGGCCTCAGGGGAGGTGATCCACTGGCTGGTGCCGTCGGGGGCGGCCGACCGGCCGTCGAGGGTGGCGGCGAACTTCCAGGTCACGTACGGCCTGCCGAGCCGGGCGTACGTGAGCCACTCGGCGTTGACCCGCTCGCCCTCCTCGGCCAGCAACCCGGACTCCACGGCGACGCCGTGCGCGCGCAGCCGCGCGGCGCCTCCGGCGGCCTTGGGGGTGGGATCGGCGACCGCCACCACCACCCGTGCGACGCCCGCGTCGAGCAGCGCCAGGCTGCACGGCCCGGTCCGGCCGGTGTGGTCGCAGGGTTCGAGCGTCACGTACGCGGTGCCGCCGCGGGCCCGCTCCCCCGCCGCGCGCAGCGCGACGACCTCGGCGTGCGGGCCACCGGCGTAGGCGTGGAAGCCCTCGCCGGCGACGTTCCCCGAGGCGTCGAGGACGACGCAGCCGACGACGGGGTTCGGGCTGGTGGCGCCCCGCCCGCACGCGGCCAGCTCGACGGCCCGCGCCATGTGCGCGGCGTCCGTGACGGCATGTGTGTGCGCGGCGTCCGTGCGGGCATGCGCCTCGCGGGCGGCCCGCGCCGAATCCGCGGGGTCCTGAGCGGGTGTCTCCACCCCGGGCCTCCTACTCGCCAGTAGCTCCAAGCCACGGCGGGCCCCGGGGGGTATGGCGGTGCGCGTACGCACCACAGTGGCGCCCGGCTCAAGGCCGGACACCCGCGCGCTTCCTCCCATCCGGACTTTAACCGTCGGTCCCGGAATTTCACCGAGTCAACCGGCCGATGGCATCGGCCGGGTCGCGGACTGTAACCGCCGGTTCGGAATTTCACCGACCCCGGAGCACGCTAGCTCTCTTCTCACACCAGTCTGCCATGCCGACAAAAGCGGATGCGACCGCCCCCTACTATGACAAACAAGCGCTCGCTTGGTCAACGTGCACGGCGAGACGACTGACGGTGGGCGGTGGGAGGGCAGAAGGTCAGGCAGTGGGACAGCCGAAGGTCAGACGGTGGAACGGCGGGAGGCCGGGCGGCAAGACGTCCACAGGTCAGGCGGCCATGAGGCGGCGGGCGAGACGGGCGGCCGGGCTGTAGCGGACCTGCGCCGGGATCAGCCCCAGCCCGGTGTGCAGCGCCTTCAGCGTGGTCGTCGCCCACAGGTCGCCGACCGGGGTGGCGGGCAGACCGTACAGCCGCCTGGCCCAGCGCGGGAGCGTCGCGAACGCCAGCAGCGTCACCCCCGGCAGGACCGGCTTGAGCGGGGTGAGCAGCAGCGGGAGCGGCGCGGTGAGCGACAGGCGGAGCGGGTGCGCCGCCTCGGGGACGAACCGCAGACCGGGACGCTCCCCCTCGATGTAGTCCCGCAACTCGCCCACGGTGCCGGGGACGGAGGCCGGGTCGAGGCCGACGACCTCGGCGGCCCGTCGCCACTCGGCCACGAAGGTGTCCGCCTCGGCGTCCGTCAGCTTGACGCCACCCCGGCGCGCCACCGACAGGTAGGAGTCGACCTCCCCCACGTGCACCCAGCGCAGGGCGTCCGGATCGTCGAGGTGGAAGCGCTCGCCCGTGTCCGGATCACACGCGGTCAGTTTGGCGTGGATCCTGCGGACCCGGCGGCCGGCCCGCTCGACCTCCTCGTGCGTCCCGTACGTACGGACCCGGACGAATTCCGTCGTCCGCGTGAAACGCGACCACGCCTCGTTCGGGTCCAGCAGAGAGGAGTTCTGCAGTACGCCGCGCATCGCCTTGGGGTGCAGCCCCTGCATCAGCAGCGCCCGCAATCCGCCGACCAGCAGGATCGGCTCGCCCATCACCCGCCAGGTCACCGATTCGGGCCCGAAGAGCCCATGGTCCTCCATAAGCGGACAGTTACCCAGGTAACGCCTGCTTCATGTCACAGCATCATCTTGTTTATGCCTTGATTCCGTGATTAAGAAAACGTCACCACGACAGATCATGACATCGCATACATGACCAGGTCAACGGCATAGAAGGCACGACCGCATCGATATTTCACAACAAAACAATCAAACCTTGACGAAGCATTGCCTCCAGCTGATCTGGCCTGCAAATCTGCCATATGGCCTGAAACTTCCCGTTCTGGCACGTTCCTTGGGGGCCTTGTTAGATGACCACACCGACGTCCACCGCACCAGAGATCGACGCGACGTCCGTGACCGAAGCACCGGATGCGGTGGGCCGATCGCCCGGCCAGCTCATGTGGCTGCGCTTCCGGCGGGACCGCACCGGGGTCATCTCCGCCGCGATCGTGATCTTCTTCTTCCTGGTCGCCATCCTCGCGCCGGTCATCTCCCTGGTGTACGGCAAGGACCCGTACACCCTGTACGGCCAGGACCGGCCCGGACTGCTCAACGACTTCGGCTACGCGATGGCGCCCAACGGCGGGATCAGCTCGGAGTTCTGGTTCGGCATCGAGCCCAACCTGGGCCGTGACGTGTTCATGCAGCTCATCTACGGGATCAGGACCTCGCTGCTGATCGCGGTGGTGGCGACGATCCTCACCACGCTGATCGGCATCGTGGTCGGCATCATCGCCGGGTACGCCGGCGGCAAGACCGACTTCTTCATCGGCCGGGTCATCGACCTGATGCTGTCGTTCCCGCAGGTGCTGTTCATCATCGCGTTCACGCCGGTGGTGGACCAGCTGCTGGTGCCCTCCAACGAGGAGACCCCGGTGTGGCTGCGGGCGGTCACGCTGACCATCCTGCTCACCGTCTTCGGCTGGGCCGGGCTGGCCAGGCTGCTGCGCGGCCAGGTGCTGTCGATGCGCGAGCGTGAGTTCGTGGAGGCCGCCAAGGTCACCGGCGCCTCCCCCGCCCGGATCGTGTTCAAGGAGCTGCTGCCCAACCTCTGGACCCCGATCCTCATCCAGTCGACGCTGCTGCTGCCCGCCCTGGTCACGGCCGAGGCGGCGCTGTCCTTCCTGGGGGTCGGGATGGGCGAGCAGGTCCCCGACTGGGGCCGGATGTTCCTGCGGGCCACGCAGGTCTACCAGAACGACATCACCTATCTCATCTTCCCCGGCGTCGCACTGCTGATCTTCGTCATCGCCTTCAACCTGCTCGGTGACTCGGTCCGCGACGCCTTCGACCCCAAGATCAAGCGCTAGGAGAGAAATGAATCACCGCAAACGGTCGGCTCTCGCGGTTGTCGCGGCGGCCTCGCTGGCGTTGGTCGGCGCCTGCGCGCCGGGCAACGCGGGCGCTCCGTCGAGCGCCCCCGCGAGCGCGGGCGCCTCGTCTGCGCCGGCGGCGGCCTACCAGCCCCCGACGATCACCCTGGGCACCGCGGAGGACTCCAAGGGCCCCGCCATCCCGCCGGAGGGCGTCGTCAAGGGCGGCACCGTCACCATGATCGACCGGGACGACTTCGCCCACTTCGACCCGGCCCAGATCTACGTGAACACCGACGCGAACTTCGGCCTGCTCATCAGCCGCGGCCTGACCGGCTACAAGCGGATCGCCAAGGGCGACTACAAGCTGGTCGGCGACCTGGCCACCGACGCGGGCACGCCGTCCGACGGCGGCAAGACCTGGACGTTCACTCTGAAGGATGGGGTGAAGTGGCAGGACGGCAGCCCGATCACCTCAGCCGACGTGAAGTGGTCCGTCGAGCGGATGTTCGCCCCCTTCGTCACGTTCGGGCCGAACTACATTCAGACGTGGCTCACCTCCGAGGACTACAAGAAGGCCTACCCCGGCCCGTACGGCGGCAAGGAACTCGACAACATCGAGACCCCTGACGACAAGACGGTCGTCTTCAAGTTCAACTCGCCGCACGCCGACGCCAACTACGCCTTCGCCATGGCGGGCTACAACATCGTGCCCAAGGCCAAGGACACCAAGGAGAAGTACGACAAGGAGCCCGTCTCCTCCGGTCCGTACATCATCAAGTCGCACGTCGTCGACAAGTCCCTCGAGCTGGCCCGCAACCCCAACTGGGACGCCGCCACCGACCCGATCCGCGGCGCGTACCCGGACGTGTGGAAGATGGAGTTCGGCCAGGAGGCCACTCAGGTGACCGACCGGTTCGTGGCCGACTCAGGACCCGACCAGACGGCGTTCACGTTCTACTCCAACACCCCGGCGGAGCGGCTGCAGCAGGTGCTGGGCGACGCCAGCCTGGCCGACCGCCGCATGATCAGCCCGTCGCCGTACGGCAACTACTACTACTTCAACCTCGACCGGGTGAAGGACCAGAAGATCCGTCAGGCGATCAACTACGCCTGGCCGGCCAAGCAGATCCAGCAGGCCCTGGGCGGCCCGCAGGCCGTGGCGCTGCCGACGACGATCCTCAACGAGAACACCACGGTCGGCTACAAGCCGTACGACCTGTTCGGGAAGACGGCCAAGCCCGAGGGCGACATCGAGAAGGCCAAGCAGCTGCTGGCCGAGTCGAGCAACCCGCACCCGACCATCGTCTACGCCTACAACAACCTGCCCACCCAGGAACCGGTCACCCTGGTGATCAAGAACGCCCTGGAGAAGGCCGGGATCAAGGTCGTGGCCAAGTCGCTGGACCGTAAGACGTACTACGACTCGATCAGCCAGACGAAGAACGAGTTCGACCTGTACTGGGGCGGCTGGGGCGCCGACTGGCCGTCCGGCTCCACCGTGATGCCGATCATCTTCGGCCCGGTCTCCGACGGCGGGCAGAACATGAGCCACCTCAACGACCCGACGGTCAAGGCCGAGATGAAGAAGATCTCGGAGAACCCGGACATCAACGCGGCCAACGAGGCCTGGATGAACCTCGACAAGCAGATCCAGGAGACCATCACCCCGCTGGTCGTGGCCGAGAACCGGATCGGCACCTTCCTGCACGGCTCCAAGGTGGGCGGCGCCGAGATCGATCCGCAGCAGTGGATCGTCTCCCCCAACACCATCTTCGTGAAGCAGTAGCACCGCCGCTCCGGGCGCCGTCGCGGCGCCCGGAGCGCCCTTTTGGAGATCTCGTGCTTCGATTCCTGACCCGCCGCGTCATCGGCGCCGCGGTCATCCTCGTGATCATCTCGGGGGTGACCTTCTTCCTGTTCTTCGTGATCCCCGCCGACCCGGCCCGACTGGCGTGCGGCAAGGTCTGCCCGCCGGAGACGCTGGCGCAGGCCAGGCACAACCTGGGCCTCGACCAGCCGGTCGTGGTGCAGTTCGTGTCGTGGCTCGGGGGGATCTTCTTCGGCCGGAACTTCGAGGGCCTCGGCAACTGCCCCGCGCCCTGTCTCGGCTACTCCTTCGTCAACCGCGCCCCGGTCTTCGAGACCATCATCGACCGGCTGCCCGTCACCATCGCGCTGACGATCGGCGCCTCGGTGATCTTCCTGACGTTCGGCGTGGCCACCGGCATCCTCGCCGCGCTGCGCCAGGGCAAGCCGCTCGACAAGATCGCCAGCATCTCGTCGCTGGTCGGCGCCTCGATGCAGATCTACTTCGTGGGCACGCTGGCCATGTACTTCTTCGTCTACCAGGCGCACATCTTCCCGCAGCCCAAGTACATCCCGATCACCGAGGATCCGCTCGGCTGGTTCGGCGGGCTGCTCCTGCCCTGGATCGTGCTGGCGATCATCTTCACCGCCAACTACACCAGGATGACCCGCTCCACGATGGTGGAGAACCTGGCTGAGGACTACGTACGAACCGCCAGGGCCAAGGGCATGTCCGGCAGGAGCGTGGTGCTGCGCTTCGCCCTGCGCGGCACGCTGACCCCGATCGTCACCATCTTCGGCGTGGACCTGGGCATGCTCATCGGCGGCGCGATCATCACCGAGACCACGTTCGGGCTGCAGGGGATCGGCCGCCTGTCGGTCCGCGCGGTCGACAACTCCGACCTGCCCACACTGATGGCCACCGTCCTGGTGGCAGCGGGCGCGATCGTGGTGATGAACATCGTCGTCGACGCCCTGTACGCCGTCATCGATCCCCGCGTGAGGCTGAGCTGATGTTCCTTGAGGTCAACGAGCTCACCGTCGACTTCCACACCGAGGACGGCGTGGTCCACGCGGTGGACCGGCTCTCCTTCCAGGTGGAGCAGGGGACCACGCTCGGCATCGTGGGAGAGTCGGGCTCGGGCAAGTCGGTGACGAACCTGGCCGTGCTCGGCCTGCACAACCCGGAGACGGCGAAGATCTCCGGCAGCATCACCTTCGACGGCCAGGAGCTGATCAGCGCGTCCAGGTCCACGATGGAGAAGCTGCGCGGCGACCGGATCGCGATGATCTTCCAGGACCCGCTGACGTCGCTGTCGCCGTTCCACACGATCGGCGCGCAGATCGCCGAGGTGTACCGCAAGCACAAGGGCGTCTCGCGGTCGTCCGCGCGGGACCGGGCGATCGAGATGCTGGACCGGGTCGGCATCCCGCAGCCGAAGGTCCGCGTCGACGACTACCCGCACCAGTTCTCCGGGGGCATGCGCCAGCGCGCGATGATCGCCATGGCGCTGGTCTGCGACCCCGGTCTGCTGATCGCCGACGAGCCGACGACCGCGCTCGACGTCACCGTACAGGCGCAGATCCTCGACCTGCTGAGCGAGCTGCAGGAGCAATCGGGCACGGCGATCGTGCTGATCACCCACGACCTGGGCGTGGTGGCCAACACCGCGCACAACGTGCTGGTCATGTACGCCGGGCGGGCCGTGGAGCGGGGCACGATGCACGAGGTGCTGCGCGAGCCGCGCCATCCGTACACCTGGGGGCTGCTGGGCTCGATGCCCAGCCTGCGCCGCCCGGTGGACCTGCCGCTGGAGCCGGTGCGCGGCACCCCGCCCAGCCTGATCAACCTGCCGTCCGGCTGCGCGTTCCACCCGCGCTGCGACTACATGAAGCTGCTCGGCAAGGAAGTGTGCGCCGGTGACCGGCCCGAGCTGTCGCCCGAACACGGCCACGGCGACGCCTGCTTCCTGACGCTCAAACAGAAGGCGGAGCAGCGCCGGCGACCAGTTGAGGAGACGAAGTGACGGAGAAGCTGCTGGAGCTGTCCGGGGTGGTGAAGCACTTCCCCGTCAGAGGCGGCTTCCTGGTCAAGCACCAGGTCGGCGTGGTGCACGCGGTGGACGGCATCGACCTGACCGTGCACGCGGGCGAGACGCTCGGCCTGGTCGGCGAGTCGGGCTGCGGCAAGTCGACGACCGGACGCCTGGCGGCCCGGCTGCTGGAGCCGACCGGCGGCCGCATCACCTATGACGGCCGCGACATCACCCACGCGGGCCGCCGCGAGCTCAAGCCGATCAGGCCCGAGATCCAGATGGTCTTCCAGGACCCGTACTCCTCGCTGAACCCGCGGCACACGGTCGGCTCGATCATCCGCGGCCCGATGGACATCAACGACATCAACCCGCCCGGCGGCCGAGAGGCGCGCGCCAGGGAACTGCTGGAGATCGTCGGCCTGAACCCGGAGCACTACAACCGCTTCCCGCACGAGTTCTCCGGCGGCCAGCGGCAGCGCATCGGCGTCGCCAGGGCCCTGGCCCTGGAGCCCCGGCTGATCGTGGCCGACGAGCCGGTGTCCGCGCTGGACGTGTCGATCCAGGCCCAGGTGATCAACCTGCTGCAGCAGCTGCAGCGGGACATGGGGATCGCGTTCCTGTTCATCGCGCACGACCTGGCGGTGGTCCGGCACTTCTCGCAGCGGGTCGCGGTCATGTACCTGGGGAAGATCGTCGAGATCGCGGACCGGGAGTCGCTCTATGAGCGGCCGCGCCATCCCTACACGCACGCGCTTTTGTCGGCGGTGCCGGACGCGGACGTGGAGGGGCCGGCGCGGCAGCGGATCCGGCTGGCGGGGGACGTCCCGTCGCCGCTCAACCCGCCGTCGGGGTGCCGCTTCCGTACGCGGTGCTGGAAGGCGCAGGAGAAGTGCGCGGTGGAGGAGCCGCCGCTGACGCGGCTGTCGGGCAACCACGAGGGCCACCTGACCGCCTGCCACTTTCCCGAGGCCCCCACCACTCAGGGCGAGGACGTGGTGCTGGACCCGGCGCTGGCGTGATCACGCTGGTCTTCCTTGCTGTTCAGACGTCCGGCCCGCCGTACTCTCGCGGCGGGCCGGACGCCTTTCACAACCATTTTCTGGTACGGCAAGCATGGGGAACCCGCCACCCGCCGACCGGGGTTGAGGGCCTCCAGGAAGACGGCCTCTGACCGGACGGTGGCCGGGCGCCGTTACGCCCCGCCGACAGCTCGCTCGGCCTGAGCTTGTTCGGCCTGGAATCGGAGGGCGTCGACCGCCGCCGCCGGGTCCGAGGCGCCATAGACGGCGCTGCCCGCCACGAAGACATCCGCGCCGGCCACCACGCAGCGCTCGATGGTGTCCGCGTCCACGCCTCCGTCCACCTGGAGCCAGATCTGCCCGCCGTGCCGCTCGATCAGGGCGCGGGCCCGGCGGATCTTGGGCAGCACCATGTCGAGGAACTTCTGCCCCCCGAACCCCGGCTCGACCGTCATCAGCAGGAGCATGTCGACCTCACCCAGCAGATCCTCGTAAGGTTCGATCGCCGTGGCCGGGTTGAACGCGATGGCCGCCCGCGCGCCCAGCGACCGGATCTCGCGCAGCGTGCGCACCGGCGACTTCGCCGCCTCCACGTGGATCGTGACGCTGCCCGCGCCCGCCTCGGCGTAGGGCGGGGCCCAGCGGTCGGGGTCCTCGATCATGAGGTGGCAGTCGAGCGGCATCGAGGTCGCCTTGCGCAGCGCCTCGACCACGGGCAGCCCGAGGGTCAGGTTGGGCACGAAGTGGTTGTCCATGACATCCACGTGCAGCCAGTCGGCATTGGTGACGGCCGCGGCTTCGTCGGCGAGCCTGGCGAAGTCGGCGGACAGGATGCTGGGCGAGATCTGTAGGGCCATGATGGTCAGAGTCTATTGAACGGCGCCCACACCCGCAGCGGTGCGGGTCCTTCGCCAGTTTCCGCACCCAGGGCGCTCATATGCGGCGCCTTCATGAGGCGCTCGCCGTTTCACTTTTCACCGACGATCCCGTAGCCAGCGCAGCGAGGCCAGGCCCAGCGCGACCATCATGTTCACCAAGTGGAGATCGGCCCCCGGTCCCGCCGACGCGGCGATCCGGAGCAGAAAGCCCGAGTGCGTCGCCAGCACCGCATCGATCTGAGCCGGATCGAGGTCGCGGGTCAGTGGATGGCTCTCAGCGATCGGCTGCGGATCCATCCCGCTGAGCGACACGCCGGCCAGCAGCGTCACCACGTCGCAGTGACCGGCCCCGACCCATGCGTGCGGCCAGTCGACGACGAAGACGCGCTCCGCGGTCAGCATGATGTTGAACGGATACAGGTCACCATGCAGAAGCGTCTGACCAGCCAGAGCAGGTGCGGCGCGCTCCTCCAGCGCGGCGAGTTCGTCGAGGTGACCAGCCGCCCACGGAGAAAGCGCACCGACCCTCTTGAGGACGGCGCCCTCGATCCCGGGGCCGCCCTTCGCCAGTGCCGCCCAGCCACCCAGCCGCGGCCCGCCCAGTAACGCCCCGTCCACCGGTGACGGGGTCAAGGCCCGCACCAGGTCGGTGACAGCCGCCAGGGCCCGTTCGAGTTCATCCCGCTGCCACGGCTGGGCGGGCAGCCGACCCGGAATCTCCTCGAATATCAGCGCGACCCAGTCACCGTCGTCATAGGCGTCCAGCAACCGTGGCACCGGCACCGTCCGGGGAAGCCGCCGCGAGATCGCTATCTCCCTGCGGTGGAAGGCCGCCACCGAGGGCGCCGTCGACGTACTCGCCGCCTTCACGAACGCGCCCCCGCCACCCGCCAGACGCACACGCGCGGCCAAGCCCTCGGAGAACCCGCCCGGCTGACTGACCGCGCCCACCACCCGGTCACCGAGCAGCCGCTCTATCCCCGCCGCCACCTCCTCGGGCACGGCCGCCCAGGCGATCCTCCTGCCGCCCGTGGCCCGAGGGAGCACGCCCCGCTCACGCGCCATCGTGATCCTTCCCCGCTCTGGTCGCCTGGGATCAGCGGTCGAGCACCAGCCTCACAGCGGGCCGCTGTCGGGCGACTCGGCTGCGGCCAGGCGCAGGATCGGTTCGAGCAGGCCAGGGAAGCGGTCACGTAGATCGTCTGCGCGTAGCCGGATCCGCCGGTGCCGGCCGTCGACGGTCATGCTGATCAGCCCGGCCTCCCGCAGGACCCGCCAGTGGTTGGACAGCGTCGATATCGGCACATCCAGCCCGTCGGCCAGAACGGCACAGGTCGCCTCGGGATTGCCCCTGGCCCGCCGTACCAACTCCAAGCGCACCGGATCACTGAGCGCGTGCAGCACTGGCGCGAGCGTCAGCGCCTCGCGCGCGGGCTGGGGTAGCGGTCGCATGCCTCGACGATACCCGAGTGTTCGATAGTTCGGAATTATGGAACTATGGCGTGCGGGAGCATCCACATCACGGAAGGGAACGGCGTTGACCGCACATGAAGACGCGACGAAGGCTGAATCATCTGCCGGCATCCGGTCGAACCGGGCGGCGTTACTCACAGTGGCCTGCCTGGGTCAGTTCATGGTGCTGCTCGACAGCACGATCGTCGGCGCGGCGCTGCCCGATATGCAGCACCGGTTACACACCCAGTTGAGCGGTCTGCAATGGATCGTCGACGCCTACGTCCTGCTGGTCGCCATGCTGCTGCTGTCCGGCGGCGTCTTCGCCGACCGCTTCGGCCGCAAGCGGGTGTTCTTGGCGGGCGTCGCGGTGTTCACCGTCGCGTCCTTGCTCTGCTCCGCCGCGCCCTCGATCGGCTGGCTGATCACCGGACGGGTGGCGCAGGGTATCGGAGCCGCGGCGCTGAGCCCCGCCTCGCTGGCCCTGCTCGCCGCCGCGTATCCCGCTCCGCGAGAACGCGTCAAGGCGATCGGGCTGTGGGCCGGATTCAGCGGCATCGGCCTGGCCGCCGGCCCGCCGGCCGGTGGCATTCTGGTGGACGCCTTCGGCTGGCCCGCCATCTTCCTCGTCAATCTGCCCATCGGGGCGGTCCTGCTGCTGGCCGGGCTGCGCATCCTGGGCGAGTCCCGCAATCCCGGCGCGCCGGCGATCGACATCCCGGGGACGGTCCTGTCCGTCCTGGGCGTGGGGGCGCTGACCTATGGGCTGATCGAGGGCGGTTCGCGTGGCTGGACCTCGCCGGCGATCCTGGGGAGCTTCGCCGCCGCGATGGTGCTCCTCGCCGTCTTCGTCGTCGTCGAAGGACGCGGCTCGACGCCGATGCTGCCGCTGCGGCTGTTCCGTCAGCGGCTGTTCACGGTGTCCAACACGGCGATGGTCGTGGTCGGGTTCGCGCTGATGGGGTCGTCGTTCTTCTTCTCCCAGTTCTTCGTGTACGTCCAGGGCACTTCGATCCTGGTCGCCGGGCTGCGGACCCTGCCCGCCTCCCTCGCCATGGTGATCGTCAGCCCGTACGCGGGCCGGCTCGCCGCCCGATACGGCTTCCGCGTCGTGGTCACCACCGGCCTGGCGCTGGCCGGGCTGGGGCTGCTGGCGCTGGGCTTCGTCCACGCGGACACCGGCTACGGGAACGTGTGGTGGCGGCTGGCGGTCGTCGGCATCGGATTCGCTCTCACCATGTCGCCGCTGACTGGCGCCGCCATCCAGGCGGTCAGCCCGCACGAGGGCGGCCTCGCCTCGGGCATCAGCAGCACCACCCGGCAGATCGGCGCGGTGCTCGGCGTGGCGGTGCTCGGAGCCATCGTCCACACCCGGGAATCCGGCGGCGCCTCCTTCGAGGCCGGCCTCAACAGCGCCTTCCTCGCGGCTGGCGCCGTCACCTTGGCCGGCGCCGTGTTCACGGGCCTGTGGCTGGCGAGGTCCACGCCCGCGGAAGCCTCGGCGCCGCCGCCACAACCCACCGACTCACCCACGATCACGACACCGTCCTGACGCGCCATCTCGATCGTGCCCGTGTCCACGCCCGGATGGCTGCGGTGTGCCTGACGTGCGGCAACCAGTTGAGCATGCAGTTCACCGAAGCCCTGCGGCGCAGGATGAGTCGCGGGCTACGATGGCCACATGACCGCTCCCCAGCACCGCGCGCAACTTGCCGCCCGCGTCCAACGGCTCGAAGCGGCCGCTTTTACGCTCGGTTCCGACCTAGGGGACATCAAGGCCACGGTGGATCAACTCCCGCAGACGATCCGCCAGGAGATCCTCGAATACACCGAGCCCGTCTTCGGGGAAATCATGGCGGGCAACGCTTCGCTGGCCACGAAGGAGCACCTGGACCAGCTTGAGCAGCGCCTGAAGGACCTGAGAGACCTGACCGAATCGCGCTTCGGTCAGATTGACGCCAAACTGGACCAACTCCTGATGGCTGCGCCGCAAACGCCTCCGCGCTGAGCCCTGGCTGAGACGATCCGGGTCCTCGACCGGGTGAAGGGCGAGCGCCGCATCGGTCCACGCACCGCCCGCAGGCACACAGGCGCGCACACGGCCTCGTCCCACGACGGCTTGACCCACCAACCCTTGATTACCAGGAAATCAGCCGAGCGGAACCTCCGCCGAGCGGGAGGGAATGGCGTCGAGCGTGTCGAGCAGGTCGCGGTCGAAGGTGATCGTACCGGCGGCGATGTTCTCTTCGAGGTGCTCGATGGCGGCGGTGCCGGGGATGAGCAGGACGTGGGGAGCGTGGTGCAGCAGCCAGGCGAGGCCGACCTGTGCGGGTGTACGGCCGAGTGACGCCGCGGCGGCGAGGACGGCCGCTTCGTCGGTCACCTTCGGCATCTGGGGGAAGGCGCCGCCCAGGGGAAAGAACGGCACCCAGGCGATGCCCTCGGTCCGGCACAGTTCGATCATGGCTTCGTCGTCCCGGGTGACGAGGCTGTAGGCGTTCTGGACGCAGGCGATGCCGGCGGGGATCGCTCGGCGCAGTCCGTCGAGGGTGACGCTGCCCAGCCCGATCGCGCCGATCTTGCCCTCGTCGCGCATCGCCGTCATCACGGCGAGCTGGTCGTCGATGTCGACCAACTGATCGCCGGTGGCCCGCACTCCAGGACCGGAGTCCGTACGGCGCAGGTTCACGACCGGGATCTGCTCCAGGCCGAGGCTGATGAGGTTGTCCTCGACGCTGGCGCGGAGTTCTTCGGGCCGCTGGGCGAGCCGCAGCGGGATCGGACCGTCGGGGTCGGGGTCGGCGCCGACCTTGCTGACGACCATGACACCGTCCTCCGGCCGGATCGCCTCGCGGAGAAGCCCGTTGACGAAGCCGTTGCCATAGAACTGGGCGGTGTCGATGTGGTCGACGCCGAGTTCGATCGCCCGGCGCAGGACCGCCAGGGCCGCGTCACGATCGTCGTGCAGGCGTCCGAGCTGCATGGCGCCGTATCCGATACGGGACACGGTACGCTCGGCGAACTGAGCGGTGCCGCCGGGCTGAGGAGCATTGACCGGCTCGCCGGAAACGGTGTTGCTGGAGGTCATGGGAACCCCGTCCGGGTAAGATGCGGGAGATACCGGAGGATCCTCCGATATCTCCACTGACTATAGAGCAATATCGGAGGTACCTCCACTTTGGCTTCGCCCGACCCGGCGTCCGCCGGCACCTCCGCGGAACAGCCGGCCACGACACAGCGTCCGCTCCGCGCCCACGCCCAGCGCAACCGGGACAAGCTCATCGCCATCGCCCGGACCGCCTTCGCGACCGCCGACGACACCGTCCCGCTCGAAAGCATCGCCCGTGAGGCGGGCGTCGGCATCGGCACCCTCTATCGCCATTTCCCCACCCGTGAAGCGCTCGTGGAGGCGGTCTACGCAGCCGAACTCGACGACATCGCCACGAGCGCCCCGGCCCTGCTCGAACGGTTCCCGCCGCAGATCGCGCTGCGCGCCTGGATGGACCGCTACGGGGCGTTCGCCGCGATGAAACGCGGCATGGCCGACACACTGCGCGCCGGCCAGGCCTCAGGCCGTATCCCGACAGCCACCACCAGGGACCGCATCACCACCGCGATCAGGACGATCCTCGCCAAGGGCGCCGACACGGGCTCGCTCCGCGCGGACGCCGACCCCGACGACGTCGCCACAATGCTCCTCGGGATCTTCCTCGCCACGGCGGCCCGCGACACCCCCGAGCAGACCGGCCGCCTCCTCGACCTGCTCGTCGACGCCCTGCTCCCCAAGCCAGGCCGCTAGCAGGGGTCCGGGACAGCCCGGAGGATCATTTCGTGTCCCAGATGCGCCAACGCATGGCAACCCTTGTCTCCGAAGCCGGCTACCGCAGCGACGAACCGATCGTGGTCGGGATCCAGCAGGGCGGCGCGCCACCCGTACTCCTCGCCCAAGGGCTGTCATCCACCGGTGGGCCAGTGACCGCCGCGACGCTCGCCTACGCGGCGTCACTGTCGAAGCAGATGACCGCGGCCTGCGCGGCGCTGCTGGCCCAAGCTGGCGTACTCGACATGGAGTCGGCCCTGTCACGCTGGCTGCCCCGGCTACCGGCGTGGGCCGGCACCGTCCGGCTCCGGCACCTGGTCCATCACACAGCCGCCCTTCCCGCCGACTCCGAGATCGATGCCATCATCGCCGAGGACGACGACCGGACCACTCCAGGCATCATCCAAGCACTCGCCCGGTTCCCGGCCCTGGACCACCGGCCGGGCACCGAACACGTCTATTCCAACGCCGGATATGTCTGCCTGGCGGCGGTGGTGGAACGAGCGGCGGACATGCCGCTGCCCGACTTTGCCCAGCACCACCTCTTCGTCCCGCTCGCGATGGCGGACAGCCGCTACTGGCCCGGGCCCGACCCGACGCCCCCGGGCGCCGCGCCGCTTGCCCGCCTTCATCCCGCCCCACTGTCCCTGGGTGACGGAGGGGTGTGGACGACTCTCCGCGACCTACTGCGCTGGGGCCAGGCGCTGAACGCCGATGAACTCGGCATCTCGGGGCTCATGCAGACTCCTGGACGCCTCGATGACGGAACGCCGATCGACTACGCCTGGGGCGTCGGCGTCCGATCCCACGCCGGGCACCGCGTCTATCGGCACGGAGGAGGCTGGACAGGTCTGCGGGCCCTGCACGCCCGAGTACCCGACCTGGACCTGAGCGTGGCTCTCCTTGCGCTCAACGACCACACCGAACGCCGAGTCCCGCTCCTCAACGGCCTTCTCGATGCGGTGACCAATCCCAGCTTCCGGTCGAAGGACGAGCAGACCTGATTCCCGGCGCCCATCACGCCGGGAAACGCGAACATGATCCGCTCAGAGCGGGCGCTTGCGGAGGAGGGCGAGGAACATCGCGTCCGTGCCGTGGCGGTGCGGCCAGAACTGCGCGTGCGGGCCATCGCCCAGCCCCTCGATCTCCGGCAGGTAGTCGCGTGCGTCGAGCTGCTCCACATCGCCGCGCCGGCCGGCGACGTCACCGACGACGACCCGGGTCTCGGCCAGGTGCGGCGAGCAGGTGACGTAGGCGACCACCCCGCCGGGCCGTACGGCGTCGAGTGCGGCGTCGAGCAGGCGCCGCTGCAACCGGCCCAGCTCGGCGATGTCCGCGGGATCCCGCCGCCACCTCGCCTCGGGGCGACGGCGCAGCGCTCCGAGGCCGGTGCAGGGCGCGTCCAGCATGATCCGGTCGAACGCACCCGGCCGCCAGGCCGGCTCGGTCCCATCGGCGGTGACCACGGCGGCGTCCCGGGTGGTCTGCCAGACCAGCCGCGCCCGGTGATACTGCACGTCGGCGGCCAGCAGCCGGGCCCCGCCCGGATAGGCCACCGCCCGAACGCCGAGCCCCACAGGATCGGCGGGATAACGGTCGTCGGAGGCCGCGAGGTCGCCGTAGGTGGCGATGGCGTCGAGGAGGCCCGCCTTGCCGCCCGGCCCTGCGCACATGTCGAGCCACAGCTCGTCACGCCCGTCGAGCGGGACGCGGGTAAGAGCGAGCGCCACAAGCTGGCTGGCCTCGTCCTGGACGGCCGCGCGGGTTTCGGCGACCGCCGGGATCCTGCCCGGGTCGCCCTCCGGCAGGTAGGCGGCGTACGGTGAGTAGCGGCCCGGGTCGGCGCCGCTGTCGGTCAGCTCCTCGACCGAGCTGCGGCCGGGCCGGGCGACCAGTGTCACCAGCGGCCGCGCGTTGTCGGCGGCCAGCAGGTCGGCGACCTCGTCGGCCCGGCCGCCCAGGGCGTCGCGGAACGCGCTCACGATCCACCGCGGATGGCTGTAGGCGACCGACAGATGCCCGGCCGGGTCGTGGGCCTCGTCGGGGGCCACGATCGGGACCCACTCCTCGATGGTCCGTGACCCGATCTTGCGCAGCACGGCGTTGACGAACTTGGCGGCGCCCGCCCCGATGCGCAGCCGTACGAGATCGACGGTCGTGCCGACGGCGGCGTGCGGGGGAACGCGCATCTTGAGCAGTTGGTGGGCGCCGAGCCGCAGGGCGTCGCGCACGTCGGAGTCGGGCGCCCGGTCGACGCACATCTCGATGATCGCGTCGTACGTCCCGAGCCCGCGCAGCGTCCCATAGGCCAGCTCGGTCGCCAGCGCCGCGTCACGCCCCTTCACCCCGCGCTCGCGCAGCAGGCGCGGCATCAGCAGGTTGGCGTACGCGTCACGCTCGTCGACGGCCCGCATGACGTCGAAGGCGGCATTGCGCGCCTGGTCACGCGCCGGACCCCGCGACCGACCCCGGCCGCCGGCTTGACGGCCTTGACCGTCTTGACCGGCTCGGCCGCCGCTGCCATGTCCGGTCCCGGTCGGCCGTCCCGCGTTCTGGCGGCGTGGGCCCTGTCCCATGTCGTTTCTCACTCGAAACCTGGTCTCACTCGAACCTGTCGTCGCTCTCAGGACGCACACCGCGCGCCCACTCCCCCGCGCTCATCAGCCGCTTGCCCTGCGGCTGGAGCTCGCCCAGCTCGACCGGGTGGGTCGCGGTGCCGACCAGCACGGTGTTCTTGGTGGCGGCGATGGCGCCGGGCGGCAGCGGCTCGGCCGTGGGGGCGAGCCGGACCGGGCCGAGCTTCAGCCGGTGGCCGCGGAACTCGCTCCAGGCGCCCGGGTTGGGCGTACAGGCACGGATCAGGCGGTCGACGCGCATGGCGGGCGCGGACCAGTCGACCCGGGCGTCGGTCACGTTGATCTTGGGTGCGATGCTGACCCCGTCGGCCGGCTGGGGAACCGCCTGCAGCTTGCCGTCGGCCACCCCGTCGAGCGTTGCCGACAGCAACTCGGCGCCCGAGACCGACAGGCGTTCGAGCAGCGCGCCGCTGGTGTCGTCAGGACGGATCTCCTCGGTGACGACGCCGAAGACCGCCCCGGCGTCGAGCTCCTTGACGATCTGGAACGTCGAGGCGCCGGTGATCTCGTCACCGTGCAGGATCGCGTGCTGGACGGGCGCGGCGCCCCGCCATGCGGGCAGGATCGAGAAGTGCAGGTTGATCCAGCCGAGCGGCGGCACGTCGAGCGCGGACTGCGGCAGCAGCGCCCCGTAGGCGACCACGGGGCAGCAGTCGGGCTCCAGCCCGCGCAGCCGGTCGAGGAACTCCGGGTCGCCGGCCTTGGCCGGGCGCAGCACCTCGATGCCCGCCTCCTCGGCCAGCTCGGCCACCGGCGACGGGTGCACCTTGCGACCGCGCCCCGACTGGGCGTCGGGCCGGGTGACGACCGCGACGACCTCGTGCCGCGGCGAGTCGATCAGTGTGCGTAGTGACGGCAGTGCCGTCTCGGGCGTGCCCGCGAAGACCAGGCGCATCGTCAGAGTGCCTTCCCGCCCATGGTGTGCGGGGAGAACTTGACCATGGGGACGGACAGCCCGCTCCATTCAGCCTCGCGGACGGCCTTCATCGCCAGCTTGCGCTGCTTGGGGTCCATCCGGTCGATGAACAGGATGCCGTCGAGGTGGTCGGTCTCGTGCTGGAAGCAGCGGGCCATCAGGTCGGTGCCCTCCAGCGTGACCGGCTCGCCGTACATGTCGAAGCCCTTGGCGACGGCGCGGATGGCCCGCGGCGTCGGGAACGACAGGCCGGGGAAGGACAGGCAGCCCTCCTCGCCCTCCTCGTCGATGTCGGCGGACAGGTCGAGATCGGGGTTGATCAGATGGCCGAGCTGCTCGTCGACGTAGTAGGTGAACACCCGCAGCCCGACGCCGATCTGCGGGGCCGCGAGCCCGGCGCCGGGGGCGTCCATCATCGTGTCGGTGAGGTCTTTGACCAGCTTGCGGAGCTCCTTGTCGAAGTCGACGACCGGTGCCGCCGCGGTGGTCAGCACCGGGTCTCCGAACAGGCGGATCGACTGGATCGCCAAAGGGTCACTCCGTTTCGTCAGTGGGTCAGCCCAGTTTAGTGTGCGCCAGCGATCGGGCCTTCATCGCGGCTTTGCGGGCTGCCTTGACCACGGCCTTGTCGTCGTGCGCGGCGGCGAGCATGTCGAGCACCGCGATGGTGTCCGGGTGGCCCACGGCGGGCATCTGGCCGACGAGCCGGATCAGGTCCTCACCCGGCTCGGGGTCCAGCCGGCCCGCGGCGGGGCCGGACAGGTGCATGAGGGCGGCCAGCGAGTCGACCGCGATCCAGGTGTGGTCGTCGGGGCTGAGCGTGGGGGCGTCGAGGTCACGGATGTGCAGCCAGGACGCGGCGTAGCGGCGCATCAGCGGCAGCTCGAGCGCCTCGCGGACCGGGGCCTCGGCCTCGGGCCCCAGCTCCTCCAAGATGGCGCCCACGGCGCCGCGCTGCCCCGCGGTGCCCTCCGCCGCGATCTCGATGAGGTCGTGCGCGGCCTGCGCGGGCGGGCGGCGCTCCAGCCAGCCGGCGACCGCGCTCTGCGTGGCGGCGCCCTTGACCAGGGCCTCGACCAGCTCGGCGGCGGACAGGTCGGCGAACACCTCGACCTCGGCCGTCGTCGGCGCGTCATGCCCCTCGCGCAGCAGGTCCCTGCGTACGGCCCAGACGCCGAGCGGGGTGAGCGCGGTGCGACCGGCCGCGGTCTGCTCGACCAGGCCGCAGTAGGCCAGCAGCGCCAGCGCGTCGAGCAGCTCGGCGGGCAGCGAGGCGGCCAGTCTGCGCATCTCGATGGCGCCGGGCTCGCAGGCGACCTCGTGCGACTGCAGGATGCCCCGGGCGAGGTTGGCGATCGCGACGCCGGAACGTACGGAGTAGACCGTGGCCAGCATCTCCGCCAGGTGCTCGTCGACGACGGCCGAGCCGGTCAGGCCCTCGTCGGCGCGGTCGAGCACGTCCATGACCACGCCGTCCCAGAACTCCAGCGTCGCCTCGACCGAAAGCCGCTCCGGCAGCGGCCCTCGCGAAGCGCGCCCGCCGGCGATCTGGAGCAGCCCGGTGTTGACGGCGACGATCCAGACGAGGCGGAGCCGGGCGGCGTCGAGGCCCAGCTCGGCCGCGGCGGCTTGGGCGTCGGCCACGACCGGCAGCCCTTCCGGGGTGACCTCGCGGGTGCCGGTCCAGTTCATGAGCCGGATGGCGTCGGCGACGAGCGGCACCGTGGGCACGATCCCGGCCAGCTCGGCGTCGGGCGCCAGCAGGACAGGTGGGAACGTCAACGCCTCTTGCTCCGCCACGGGAGTCTCCTCGGGTGGCCGTGGGGGCACGGCGGACTGCTCATCGATCAGCTTACGCAGCTCGGCGAGGTCGAAGACGTTGTTTGCCACCCCACGAAACTTACTGCACACGAGTCACATGAGCGTACTCAACGGATGGCTCGGGAGCGCGCTTTGAAGGCGGCCTTACGGGCCGCCTTGGCCACCGTACCGTCGGGCAGCGAGCGTCCGAGCAGCTCCAGCACGTCTACGACGTCGGGGTGGTCCACGCGCCACATTTCTTCGATGAGGTGGGCGGGCGGGCCGGAGGCGGCCATGTTCTCGGCGAAGATCTCGGGGGCCTCTTCGGCGGCGGGCAGCGCCAGGGCGAGCATGTCGATGCTGACCCACAGCAGCTCCTCCTGGCTGAGCTGCGGGGCGGCCAGCCCTCGGGCGGTCAGCCAGTGGATGGCGTGCGGGCGCAGCTCCTGGTCCTCCAGGCAGGCGCGTACCTCGGGCTCCGCCTCGGCGCCCAGCCGGTCGACGATGGTCACCGCGATGCCGCGCGCCACGGCGGGGGCGCCGGAGGCGGCGGCGAGCAGCTCGGCCGCCGCCGTGACCGGGCTGCGGCCGGCCAGCCACCGGCTGATGTCCTCTTCGGCCAGGTCGGTGGGCATGCCGTCGAGCAGGCCCTCGATCAGCCCGGTCGCGTCGGCCTCGGCCAGGTCACCGGCCTGCGGCGCGTCGAGGCCGAGCGCCAGATAGTGCTCGCGCAGCCCCCACACGGCCAGCGGGGTCAGCCCGGCGGCCTCGCCCTCGACCGCGACCATGCCGCACCAGGCCAGCCGGTCGAGCACCGCGCCCAGATCAGCGCCGCCCGCGTCCGCGACCTCCTCCAGGTAGTCGCCGATCACGGTGACGGGCACGGGCGCCCGCAGCCGGTAGAGCATGTCGAACAGGTCGTAGAGCTCCTCGTCGAGCTCGGCCGAGCCGGTGACCGTGCCGCGGGTGTCGCGTTCGACGATGTGGGCGACGATCTCGGCCCACGCCTGGAGCGGGTCGTCACCGACGTCGCGCCGCAGCTCCTCTTCCAGATCTCGGTACGGTCCGGCGTTTCCCGCCAGGAGCGGCACGTTCGCCAGCTCGGCCACGAGCGCGTCGGGCTCCGCCAGTCGTACGGCCGGCAACGGCGCGCACCCCGGGCAGTCGCAGGGCGCCTCCCCCAGGTCGGGCAGCTCGCCCGAGGGGATCGCGACCGACTGCTCCAGCGACTCGGGACCGATGGAGCTGAACAGGCTCTTGGCCATGCCGAAGTTGGCCGTGTCGGCGAGCGCCACGGGCATCTTCGGCTCGATGCCGGCCAGCTCCTCGCGCATCGCCGCCGCGGTCTCCTCGCCGACCGCGCCGGCCTGTTGCAGGAAATCGACGAGGGTACGGGCGGCGGCCACGGTCTCCGGCGCGCTCTCCGGCGGTGCGATGACCTTGCGAGGGTAGATGGACAGCAGCAGCTCGTCGAAGGTCGCGGGAGTGAAGTCGCCCAGCTCGTTGACGTTGAGATAGTCGCTGGCGTAGTCGCAGAGCAAGCGGATTTCGTCCGCGTCCACCACGACGCCCCGCGCGCGCCCCCAGGCACGGAGGTCGTCGATGGCCTGGTTCACCCATTCGATCGACACAGGGGCACGCTAACGGCTGGCTTACAGATGAGCGAATCGGGGAAACCGCTTAAATCAGGTCGAGCGGGTCGACACTCACCCGTACGACATCAGGTGCCTTACGGGCCGCACGTACCCCACTGGCCCCTTTGAGCGCGGCGGCCAGCGCGGCGCCGCCGCCGCGCGGGACGCGGATCATGGCGCGTTCCCTGCCCGCCTCGTCCACCGGCACGGGGCCGAGCACCTGGGCGCCGTCGGGCAGGCGCGTCTCGTCGAGCATCTGCCGGACCGCGGCGGCACTGCCCGTGAGCGTCGCCATCCGTACGGCGGGCGGGAAGCCCAGCTCGGCGCGTTCGGCCAGCTCACGCTCGGCGTGGGTGATCGGGTCCCAGCGCAGCAGCGCCTGTACGACCGGCAGCGCGGCGTCGCCCAGCACCACCACCTCGGCGCCGGGCAGGAGCAGGGCGGCGGCGTTCGTCCAGCGGCGCAGCGCCTCCTCGGTGGCCCGCAGGTCCGGCCGGCCGAGCAGCGCCCACGCGTCCAGCAGCACGGCCGCCGCGTAGCCGCCCTCGGCCACCGGCTCGGCGCCGGGCGTGGCGACGACCAGGGCTCGGGTGGCGGGCACGGTGGCCAGCACGCCGTCGCGTCCGGAGGTGCGTACCGGGATCGAAGGGAAGGCCCGGCCCAGCTCCTCGGCGGTACGGCGGGCGCCCACGACGACGGCTCGCAGCCGGTGGCCACCGCAGTTCGGGCAGCGCCAGCCGGCGTCCACCCGGCCGCACCAGCGGCAGTAGGGGGCGGCGTGACCGCCTCGCAGGGCGAGCGGGCCATGACACGACAGGGGCTCCACGGAAGTGGGGTCGCCGCCGAGCCTCAGCCCACCGTGCGTTGTCCCGCCGTGCTTCGTCCCGACGTGCTTCGTCCCGCTTTGCTTCGTCCCGCGGCTGGCCGTCGCCGCCATGGCCATGCCTGGTATGTCGGCGTTGGGCTCATCCACCGCGCCTCCGGGAGCCGCGAGGGCACTGAGACGAGTAGGGGGGAGCTCGCAGCGGGCAGGGGCGCGGCAGTTCTGGCAGGCCAGTGCGGGCAGGTAGCCGCGCCGGGGTACCTGGACCAGCACCGGGCCGGACTCCAGCCCTTGGCGCAGCGCGCGCCAGGCCAGGCTGGGCAGCCTGGCCTGACGCGCGGCCTGGTCCTTGGCGAGTTCGGCGTCCTCTCCGGCGGGATGTACGCGGGGGGCGAGGCTTCTGATCGTGGTGCGGGCGGCGACGATCGGCCTGGCCCAGCGACTGGCGATGAGCTGCGTGGCCTCGGCGGTACGCGTGTAGCCACCGATCAGCATGGCCGCGCCCGTGCGATGGGCCCGCAGCGCGAGGACCTCGCGGGCGTGCGGGTAGGGGGCCAGCCGTTCGGCGTGAAGGTCGTCACCGTCGTCCCAGATGGCCACCAGACCGAGCGCGGCCACGGGGGCGAACACGGCGGCCCGGGTGCCCACGACCGCCCGCACCTGCCCTCTCAGGACGCGCAGCCAGCGCCGGTAGCGTTCGGCCGGGCCCAGGTCCGCGGTGAGCGCCACGTGCCGCCCATCACCGAGCACCCGGGTGAGCTCGGCGTCGGCCAGCGCCACGTCCTTGCCGTCGGGCACCACGACGACCGCGCCCCGCCCGCCCTCGAGCGTCGCGCGGACCGCCTCGGCCACCGCCCCGGCCCAGCCCCTGGCCCCCGGCAGGGCCGACCATACGGCCCGGGGCGCCCGGCCGTTGCGCAGCGCGTCGAGGAACGACGGCCCCATCGGGTAGTCGTCCCAGGGGCCGGCGGACGCGCCGTCGGCCGGGACGGGAGTGCCTCCGGTCGTGTCGGTGACCGGGCTGGTGGGCGTATCAGTCGCCGCGTCGCCGGGCTGGCCAGAAACCGGACCAGTCGCCGCGTCACCAGGCGTACCGGGAACCGGTTCGGTTGGCGCGGCGGTCGTTTCGGCGGGTCTTGGGGGGTTCGCCTCGGCCCTGGCGTGGCGGGGCGGGATGGCCAGGCGCAGGACGTCGGCGAGCGTGCCCGCGTAGCGGTCGGCGACCGCCCTGGCCAGGCCCGCGATCTCCCCGGTCAGCACCCGCTCGCCCGACACGACCCGTTCGAGGGCGGTGAGCTTGCCCGCGTGCTCGCTCTCCTCGACCCGTTCGAGCACGAACCCGTCCACCAGCTGCCCGGCGAACCGCACCCGCACCCGCACCCCCGGCTCGGCCGTCTCGTGCATCGTCGCCGGCACCAGGTAGTCGAACGGCCGGTCGAGGTGCGGCAGCGGGTTGTCCACCGCCACCCGGGCCACCGGCCGCGAAGGAGCGGGAACCGGCGCCCCCTTACCGGGCTTGGACGGCTCCACCCTCCGCACGGCGTCGAGCGGCAGGAGGGCATTGGAGTCGGTCACGCATTACGTCTACCAGACCCGGACCACCCGTAACGCCCGCACGCTTGTCGGACCCACGCCCTACACCCGTCCGGTCCCAGGCCCCCGCCTGCCCGGTCCCCAAGCCCTACACCCGTCCGATCCGAGGCCCCCGCTTGCCCGGTCCCCAAGCCCTACGCCTGTCCGATCCCAGGCCTCACGGCCTGCTCGGTCCCCGAGCCGCAGACGGGGCTCAGCCTTGCTCGCGCTGCCGCCGCCCGATCACCCAGGCGGCGACCTGACTCCGCCCGGAGAATCCGAGTTTGGCGAGGATGTTCTCCATGTGAGAGTCCACCGTGCGCCGGGCGACGACCAGCCGCTGCGCGATCAGCCTGTTGGTCAGCCCGGCGGCGACCAGCTCGGCGACGTCCGCCTCGCGCGGGGTGAGCGGCGCCCAGAACGGTACGGCCGGGGCAGAAGGCGTGACGCCCGGGGCGAGCGCGTCGGCGATCACCTCCTCCTCCGACATGGCCCGGCCCTCGGAGACGGCCCTGCCATGCTGCCGGCCGAGGGTCTCACGTAGTTCCTTGAGGTGGCTGTCGCGCTCGGCGGCGAGGATCGGCGCGCCGAGCAGGGGGCTCACCTCGTACCCCCACAGCCGTTGCGCCGCGCTCAGTAACCGGGCGGCGCGGGCGGGCCGGCCCTGGTCGGCGGCGAGCCGGCCGAGGAGCTCGACGCAGAGCGCCCGCCCGAACGTCATGTGCAGCGACACCTGCGTCCGCAGTGCCGTCCTGGCCAGGGTGTCCGCCTCCGCGTACTGTCCGGCCGTCCGCCGCGCCAGGGCGAGCGCGAGCTCCGTCCAGGCAGCGGTGGCGGCGTCGCCCGCTTCCCGGCCGAGCGCGCCGGCCTTGGCGAGAACCTCCTCCGCCTCGCTGGTACGGCCGGCGAGCAGCAGCGTGAGGCCCAGTTCGACGGTGGCATCGAGCGGATGGACGTCACCGTCGGGCGACAGGCCCTCGACGCAGCGGGTCAGGTGGCGTTCGGCCGCGGGCAGGTCGCCCGCGCAGAGGCTCACCGTGCCGCGCGCCTTGGCGAGGTGGAGGGCGCCGCGCGGGCCCAGCCGGGCCGCGGGTGCCTCGGCCTCTTCCAGCGCCTTGCGGGCCGCGCCCAGGTCGCCGCTTGTGGTCGCCAGGTGCGCGAGCAACAACAGGGCGTCGAGCCGTACCGGATCGGAGCAAGAGGTGATGGGCAGCAGACGTTCCAGGTAGCGGCGCCCGTACCTGGCCATGCCCCCGAACGTCCACAGCCGGCCCAGCCGCAGCCCCATCCGCAGCCCGCGCTCGCGGGCGGCCGGGTCGGCGGCGAAGGACTCGAGCGCGGCCCGCAGATCGACCCACTCATCCCTGACCCGGACAATCGCCTCACCCCGGTCACGACCTGCCACCTCGGCCAGCTCGGCCCTGACCCGAGCCACTTCCTCGCCCCGGTCACGACCCGCCACCTCGGCCCTGACCTGGGCCATCTCCTCGCGACCTGACACCTCACCCCTGTCACGGCCCGCCGAGTAACCGCGGTCGCGGCCTACTGCCTCGCCCCGGTAGCGACCTGCCGCTTCGGCGAGCGCGTAGTAGTGCTCGCGGTGGCGTGCCCGCAGCCGTTCCCGCTCGCCGGTGCCCGCCAAGCGGGCGGCGGCGAACTCGCGCACGCTGTCGGGCATGCGGTACGTCGCCTGCGGCTCGTCCTGCTCCCTGGTCACGATCGCCTTCTCGACCAGCGCCGCCAGCGTGGCGCGCACCCGCGCGGCGGGCAGGGGGCCGCCCGCGCAGACCTTCTCGGCCGCCGCCCGCTCGAACGTCCCCGCGAACACGCTCAGCCGCTCCCACAGCAGGCGCTCCTCGGGCGAGCAGAGCCCGTGGCTCCACCCGATCACGGCCCGCGTGGTCGCGTCTCCGCCCCGCTGCGCACCGACGTCCGGCGAACGCCTCCCCCAAGGGCCGCCCGCCTCCGCTGGATGGCTCCCCTGCGGCCCGCGCACGTCCGCAGAGTCGCTCCCCCGAAACCCCCGGGCGTCCGCTGAGGGCCTGAGCCGCCTGCCCGCATCTGCCACGTTCCTGGCCCGCCGCCCACCCACGTCCACGGGATATGTGGCCGGCCGCCCGTTGTCGTCCGACGCCACCGGCTGCCCGTCCGAGTCCGGGCGGCCGAGCGAGTCCGAGCGGCCGCTCGGCTCAGTGTGCCGGTCCAGGTCCGGGCGACCGAGCGGGTCCGGGCGGCCGAGCGGGCCGCCGTACGCGTCCATCCGCGCGAGCAGCTCGTCCACGGGCGACCGGCGGACGTGGGCGGCGGCCAGCTCGATCGCCAGCGGGATGCCCTCCAGGCGGCGGCAGAGCTCGGCGACGGACGCCGCGTTCCGCTCGGTGACCTCGAAGCCGGGATCAACGCCGGGGTCGGCGGCCGCGACTCGGTCGAGGAGGAGCGACACCGACTCGACGCGCGCCACGTCGGCGGGCACCGACTCGCCACCTGGTACGGCCAGCGGCCGGACGATGACCGCGTGCCCGCCGGGGACGCGCAGCGCCTGCCGGCTCGTGGCCAGCACGTGCAGGCCGGGGGCGGCGCGCAGCAGCGACTGTACGAGAGCGGAGCAGGCGTCGGTCAGGTGTTCGCAGGTGTCGAGCACCAGGAGCAGGCGGCGGCGCGACAATTGCGCGGTCAGGTCACCGGTGACGTCGAGGCTCTGGGCGATGACCTCTTCGAGGGACTCGGGGTCGGTGTGCCCGGCCAGCTCGACGAACCGGCTGCCGTCGGTGAAGGCCCGCCGCATGAGCTGCGCAGCCCGTACGGCCACGCGAGTCTTACCCACCCCGGCGATGCCGGTGACGGTGACGAGGCGGCTGCGCTGGAGCATCCGCCGGACGTCAGCGACCTCCTGACGGCGACCCACGAAGCTGGTCGCCGTGGCACGCCATGGCATGATCCATTCCCCAGTTTCCGGAAGATCCAAGGAGACCACGGTACGTCTCCACGGCCTCCCTCAGAGAACGGCCCCCGCCCGACCGGCCGTGAACACGCAGATGCCGCACCCCGAAGCCGGGGTGCGGCATCTGACGGGAACGGTCACAGACCGGCGGCGGACCTCAGGGTCTCGGCGCGGTCGGTCGACTCCCAGGAGAAGCCCTCACGGCCGAAGTGGCCGTAAGCGGCGGTCTCCGAGTAGATCGGGCGCAGCAGGTCGAGGTCGCGGATGATCGCGGCCGGGCGCAGGTCGAACACCTGGAGCACGGCGGCCTGGATCTTCTCGACCGGCAGCTTCTCGGTGCCGAAGCACTCGACGAACAGGCCGACCGGCTGGGCCTTGCCGATGGCGTAGGCGACCTGGACCTCGCAGCGGTCGGCGAGCCCGGCGGCCACGACGTTCTTGGCGACCCAGCGCATCGCGTAGGCGGCCGAGCGGTCGACCTTGGACGGGTCCTTGCCGGAGAAGGCGCCGCCACCGTGGCGGGCCATGCCACCGTAGGTGTCGATGATGATCTTGCGACCGGTGAGGCCGGCGTCGCCCATCGGGCCGCCGATCTCGAAGCGGCCGGTCGGGTTGACCAGCAGGCGGTAGCCCTCGATGTCGATGTCGAGGCCCGCGAGCACGGGGTCGACCACGTGCTCCTTGATGTCGGGCGTCAGCATCTCCTTGAGGTCGATCTCGGCAGCGTGCTGCGTGGAGACGACCACGGTGTCGAGACGGACCGGCTGGTCGCCGTCGTACTCGATGGTGACCTGGGTCTTGCCGTCGGGCCGCAGGTAGGGGACGGTGCCGGACTTGCGCACCTCGGACAGGCGCTGGGCCAGCCGGTGCGCGAGCGTGATCGGCAGCGGCATCAGCTCAGGCGTCTCGCGGCACGCGTAGCCGAACATCAGGCCCTGGTCGCCCGCGCCCTGGCGGTCGAGCTCGTCGATGTCGCCGTCGACCCGGTGCTCGTAGGCGTCGTCGACGCCCTGGGCGATGTCGGGCGACTGCGCCCCGATGGACACCGACACGCCACAGGAGGCGCCGTCGAAGCCCTTGTGGGAGGCGTCGTAGCCGATTTCCAGGATCTTCTCCCGGATGACGCCGGGAATGTCGACGTAGGTCTCGGTCGTGACCTCGCCTGCGACATGGACCTGGCCGGTAGTGATCATCGTCTCGACGGCGACCCGGCTCTTGGGGTCGTCCTTGAGCATGGTGTCGAGAATCGCGTCACTGATCTGGTCGGCGATCTTGTCCGGGTGGCCTTCGGTGACCGACTCGGAGGTGAACAGGCGACGTGACAACTCAGTGGCTCCTCATGCAGCGGCTGCTGACGGACGTGCGGGCTCCGGCGACTGTACACCCCGGCCAGTGCCTCGCCGAAGTCTAGCCCTACCCACGGGCATGTCGCGAAACGGGTCGTTCACAGGTCGGGCAGGGGGTCGGGGGGCAGTGTCTCCGGCGCGAAGATCTCCGCGTCGGCGGCGGCGACCACGGCGGCGTACTCCTCCTCGAACTCGAACGCCATCACGCCAAGCTCGATCACCGGCCCCGAACCCTGCATGATCGGCCCGAGCCTGGTGTGGCGGGGGAACGTCGCATGGACGGAGACCGGGCGGTCGCTCCGGAGCATCCGGGTGGCGAGGACGGAGATGGCCGTGTCGGTGACCACGATCAGGAAGTTGCCCGTGCCCGGCGGGCCCAGGGACAGCGCGGGGAATACGTAGCGGATCTCCCCCTGATCGCCGAGCAACGTTCTGCATCGATCTCTGACAGTGGAACTCACCGGCATTCCCCGCCCCCTTTTGCCCCCTTTGTCTTAAGTATCGGCAGGCGTTCGGGGATGCCGCAACAGCTTGGCGACCTGATCCCAGACGGCGTCGGCGACGTCGTCCTTGGGACCGCGGGGGATCTCCACCGGCTCGCCGCCCGCGACCAGCACGGTCGCCGCGTTGTCGGGCGTGCCGAAGGCCAGGTCGGGGCCGACCTGGTTGACGACGAGCAGGTCGCAGCCCTTACGGGCGAGCTTGGCCTGCCCGTTGGCGAGCACGTCGTCGGTCTCGGCCGCGAACCCGACGATCACCTCGGGATGACGAGCGACGACCACCTCGGACTCCGGCCCGGCGGCCGCAACCGAATCCGACCCGGTCGCCGCCTCGGGGGACGATCCTGCGGCGCGTCGGCGTTCGCCCAGTTCGGCCAGGATGTCGGGATTTTTCACTAGATAGAGGGGCTCGGGGTCGCCCTCGGTCTTCTTGATCTTGGAGTCCTGCCGCGCGGCGGGCCGGAAGTCGGCCACGGCCGCCGCCATCACCACCACGTCGGCGGCGGCCGAGGCGGTCAGCACCACCTCGCGCAGTTCGGCCGCCGACTCCACCCGCACCACGGCGGCCCCGGCCGGATCGGGCAGGGACACGTTGGCGGCCACCAGCGTCACCTGGGCCCCACGGGCGACGGCCGTGCGGGCCAGGGCGTACCCCTGCAGCCCGGAGGACCGGTTACCCAGGTAGCGGACCGGATCGATGGCTTCGCGCGTGCCGCCGGCCGAGACGACGACTCGCCGCCCGGCCAGGTCGCGCGGCCGACCGGCCAGTACGCGCAGGCAGATCTGGAAGATCTCGGCGGGATCGGGCAGACGCCCGGGCCCGGTGTCGGCGCCGGTGAGGCGCCCGACCGCGGGATCGATCACCACGGAGCCCCGCTCGCGCAGCGTCGAGACGTTGGCCCGGGTGGCGGGGTGCTGCCACATCTCGGTGTGCATCGCGGGCGCGAACACCACCGGGCAGCGCGCGGTCAGCAGCGTGTTGGTGAGCAGGTCGCCGGCCAGGCCGTGAGCGGCCTTGGCGAGCACGTCGGCGGTCGCGGGCGCCACCACGACGAGGTCGGCCCGCTGGCCGATCCGTACGTGGGGCACCTCGTGAACGTCTTCCCACACATCGGTCGTCACCGGGTTGCCGGACAGCGCCGCCCAGGTGGGCTCGCCCACGAACCGCAGGGCGTCGCGGGTCGGAACGACCCGCACCTCGTGCCCGGACTCGGTGAACAGGCGCAACAGCTCACACGCCTTGTACGCGGCGATGCCCCCGCTGACGCCCAGGACGACCCTCTTCATTTAGCGGGTCAGACCGCGCCTTCGATGGGCTCGGCGTTGAGCAGGCCCTCGGCCACCTCGCGCAGCGCGATGGACAGCGGCTTCTCCTGCGCGTGCGTCTCGACCAGCGGCCCGACGTATTCGAGCAGGCCCTCGCCGAGCTGGGAGTAGTAGGCGTTGATCTGGCGAGCGCGCTTGGCACCCATGATCACCAGGGAATACTTGCTGTCGACGATGTCGAGCAGCGCGTCGATCGGCGGGTTGGTGATGCCCTCTGCGACCGGGGCAATTCCTGCCACGATTGTCAGACCTCTCGGTTGGTGGTTTTGATGACCCCCTGAGGGTCAGTCATCAAGGCTATCAGCCGGCGGCACACCTCTTTGACACTTGTGTTCACCAGCGTGAGGTCGAATTCCTTCTCGGCCGCCATCTCGACGTGGCCGGCCTCAAGGCGGCGGGCGATGACGTCCTCCGGCTCGGTGCCGCGGCCGCGTAGCCGCTTCTCCAGTTCCTCCCAGGAGGGCGGGGCCAGGAACACCAGCAGGGCCTCCGGCATGCTCTGCCGCACCTGCCTGGCGCCTTCGAGGTCGATCTCGAGCAGTGTGGGCATGCCCGCGGCGAGCCGGTCGAGCACCGGGGCGCGCGGCGTGCCGTACCTGTTGCCCGCGAACTCCGCCCACTCGAGCAGCTCCCCCGACTCCACGAGCCGGTCGAACTCCTCGTTGTCGGCGAAGAAGTAGTGGAGCCCGTGCACCTCGCCGGGCCGGGGCTTCCTGGTTGTCACCGAGACCGACAGCCACACCTCGGGGTGTGCCCGCCGAATCTCGGCGACGACCGTTGACTTACCGACGCCCGACGGTCCGGACAGGACCGTCAGGCGCCGCTCACTCGAGGGGAGGAAGTCGCCGACCCTCGCTCCAGATCCGACTGCCTCATGGGCCCAAACACTGCCGGACCTGGACCTGTCGGTCACTTCCTACCCCCCGTTGAACCTGCGCTTTCGTGTGGAACCGAGATTAGCTCTCGTTGCCACCGAACTCGCGCTCGAGGGATGCCCTCTGGTTCGCACCGAGACCCCGCACGCGGCGGGACTCGGCGATGGCAAGCCGCTCCATGAGCTGCTTGGCGCGGACTTTGCCCACGCCTGGGAGCGATTCCAACAAGGCCGACACCTTCATCTTGCCGATGACGTCGTCGGTCTGCCCATCCTTGAGCACCTCAGCCAGAGAAACCGCGCCATGCTTGAGCCGGTTCTTGACCTCGGCACGCTCTTTACGGGCCTTGGCAGCCTTTTGCAGGGCTGCGGCGCGCTGCTCAGGGGTCAGGGGAGGAAGAGCCACGCCGGGTCACCTCGAATTTCTGTCGATGTACTCGGACGGGAAGGGAAACTAGCTGGTCATCGCCCCCTAAGCAACGTCAATGGCGGTTTCTCTCCTCACAAAATCCACTTCATCACTCTCCGTGTATGTAAAACTACAGAGTGCTGATCAAATCGCCTCCACTTCCCGCTTCTTCCTTACACACAGGAAGCGCCGTGGGGGTACGATGATGATCACCCACCCGTCAGGGAGCGGTGTCCGAAACGTGCGCGGGTTTACGTCCGAAACCCCGCCCGAGGTGGGCATCCGTATGCCCTGCGGGGGTGTCCTCACGATCGTGTACGGTCGGCGTGGGACGCCGTTCTGGGGTCGGCGTCCCTCCGGGGAGGCGCTCACCGTGCGTACACGGCCACCCGCCGTACGTGTGCTCGTGGGAGCGATCCCACCACGGCCGGGTGACGACGGCTGTGCTCCCGGCACATCCGCCCGCCGCGCAGGGGCCCGACCGACCGGCCCGCCGTACGGTGGGCCGAGCCGCGCCTGGCTGGTCGGGGCCGCCATACGGTGGGCCTGAGCCACCGGCCTGCCGCATGGTGGGCCGGGCCAGGCTCCTCAGAAGGGGGTCGTGCGCCGCAAGGAGGATGCGATGGCGGCGGCTGTGGCGCCCGGGTCCGGGGAGGCGGTGATCGGGCGGCCGATGACCAGGAGGTCGGCGCCGTCCGCCAACGCCTGCTCAGGCGTCGCCACCCGCGCCTGGTCCTGGCTGTCCGCCCCGGCCGGGCGTACCCCGGGTGTGATGAGGGTGATCTCCGGCCCGACCTCCGAGCGCAGGTCGACGACCTCGTGCGGTGAGCACACCAGGGCCGTGGCGCCCGACTCGACCGACAGGACGGCCAGGCGGCGGACCGCGTCCGAGGCGGGGCCGGCGAGCCCGATGCGGCTCAGGTCGGCCTCCGACAGCGACGTCAGCACCGTGACCGCCGCGATCTGGGTATCAGGAGCCGCCTCGACGGCCGCGCGGATCATCGCGGGGCCCCCGGCCGCGTGGACCGTGAGGATGGCCGGGCGCAGCCGGGCGACCGCCCTGGCCGCCGCCGCGACCGTGTTGGGGATGTCGTGCAGCTTGAGGTCCAGGAAGACCTGTACGCCGCTCGCGCCCCGGATCGAGGCGATCACGTCGGGGCCGTAGCGCAGATAGAGCTCCAGCCCGATCTTCACCGTGGTGACGTGCGGGGTCACCAGGGCGGCCCACCTGGCGGCGGTCTCCAGGTCGGGGGCGTCGAGAGCGACGGCGATGGGTGCGGGCGTCAAAGGGAGCTCTCCTCGGAGTCGACGAGCAGGTGCCGGGGGGCGCTCCCCGGCGGACGGTGGGCCAGGCCGACCGCGTCGGCCAGCCGCTGGAAGCCGCGTGCCCGCAGCAGGTCCTCAAGCTCTCGCTCGATGCGCAGGCACGCGTAGGGGTCGTGGAACAGCGCCGTCCCCACCCCGACCGCGCAGGCGCCCGCCAGGATGAGCTGGAAGGCGTCCCTGCCGGTCGTCACGCCGCCGACGCCGATCAGCGGCACCCCGGGCAGGGCGGCGTGCACCTGCCACACGCACCGTACGGCAAGGGGCAGGATGGCCGGTCCCGACAGCCCGCCGGTCACGGCCGCGAGCGAGGGCCGCAGAGCCTCGGTGTCGATGGCCATGCCGAGCGGGTTGTTGATCATGGACAGCGCGTCGGCTCCGGCGTCCACGCAGGCGCGGGCGACCGCCACGATGTCGGCCACGTCGGGCGCCAGCTTGGCGACCACCGGGACGTCGTACCGCATGATGGAGCGCACCGACGCGATCACCTCGGCGGCGGCGCTGCCCTCGCGAGCGAAGACCCGGCCGCGGTCCTCGATGTTCGGGCAGGACAGGTTCACCTCCAGGGCGGTGACGCCGGGCGCGTCGGCCAGCCTGCGGGCCAGCGCCGAGTACTCGGCCACGGTGCCGCCGCCGATCGAGACGATGGTCCTGATGCCGCGCTGGGCCAGCCAGGGCAGCTCGCGTTCGAGGAAGGCGTCGATGCCGGGGCCCTGGAGGCCGACGGCGTTGAGCATGCCCGAGGGGGTCTCGGCCATCCGGGGGGTGGGGCGGCCGGCGCGCGGGGCCATGGTGATCGAGCTGGTGGTCAGGGCGCCCAGGCGGTGGAGGTCGAAGAACTGGGCCAGTTCGCGGCCCGAGGCGGCGCAGCCGGCAGCGGTGGTGATGGGGTTGGCGAGTTCCACGTGCGCCAGAAATGTCCTCATATCTACCGACACGTCAGCTCACCCGCCGCAGAGAAGCCGCAGACAACGCAGAGAAACAGCCACCGGATCGCGCGGGACGCAGGCGCCGCGCGGAAGCGAGACGTAGGCGCGGCAAGGAAGCGGGACGCGGGCAGTCAGTGTCAGCCCGCATGGCGAGCACCGCCCTGACCCCCGGGCGCCCCCAGCGCGTCGAACGGGATCGTCCCCACATCCTCGAACCGCACCCGCTCCCCCCGGAACACCGGCCCCTCGGCGCAGGCCCGCACCATCCGGGTCACGCCGTCGTCGCCGATGACCGGCAACACGCACGTCATGCAGACCCCGATCCCGCAGGCCATCGCCTCTTCCACCGCCACCTGCACCGGGATGTCGAACTCCATCGCCACCGCCGTGACCGCCCGCAGCGTCTCCATGGGCGCGCACGCGTAGACCACGTCCGCCCGCGTGTCGGCGATCACCGCGGGCAGCGCGTCGGTCACCCGGCCGCGCAGCCCGAGCGAGCCGTCCTCGGTGGTGAGCGTGGTGGTCTGGGCCATCCGCCTGGCCCGCATGGCGCCGAACACCCGGTCCGCGCTGGCGCCGCCCAGTACGAAGTCGACCCGGCAGCCGCGTTCGATGAGCTGGTCGGCCACCGGGAACAGCACCGCGGAGCCGTACTCGGAACCGACCAGCACGCAGTGGACCGGGTCGCGCGGCAGCGGGAAGGGCCGGCCGAGCGGCCCGACGAGGTCGATCGTGTCACGCGCCCGGCGCTCGGCCAGCCACGCGGTACCGGGCCCGCGCACGGTGAAGACGAGCTCCACCGTGCCGCCGTAGTCGGGCTTGACGTCGTGGATGGAGAAGGCCCGCCGCGTCACCATGGACGTGTGGGCCCCGCCGACGGCGACGGACACGAAGTGGCCAGGCCGGTAGCGCTCGGCGATGCCGGGCGCCACCACGGTGAGGGCATGGTAGGCGTCGACCCGGCGCGTCGTCAGCACCGTGCCCGTCACCTGCACCGGAGTGCCGGCCAGTCCTCTTCACCTCCCGCGGGAGCCTGCCGTCGATCGAGCCCTACGCCCCTGCCGCCCGCAGCGCCCGCCCGTGCTCCTGGAGGGACCGTACGCCGACGTCGCCCCGCACGATGGCCTGGATGCCCGCGGCCGCGGCGGCCAGGCCGGCGACCGTGGTGATGCACGGGATGCCGCGAAGTACGGCGGCGGTGCGGATGTCGTAGCCGTCGAGCCGCGGGCCCGACTGGCCCGGACTGCCGAACGGCGTGTTGACGATCAGGTCGATCTCGCCGTCGAGGATGTACTGGACACTCGTGGGCTCACCTCCGGCTCCGGGCCCCTCGCTCTGCTTTCGCACGATCTTGGCATGGACACCGTTGCGGCGCAGCACCTCAGCGGTCCCCTCGGTGGCCAGGATCTCGAACCCGAGGTCGGCGAGCGCCCGTACCGGGAAGATCATCGCACGCTTGTCCCGGTTGGCCACGGACACGAAGGCCCGGCCCTTGATGGGCAGCTCCCCGTACGCGGCCGCCTGCGACTTGGCGAAGGCGACGCCGAAGGACTCGTCGATGCCCATGACCTCGCCCGTGGAACGCATCTCGGGCCCGAGCACGATGTCGACGCCGCGGAAGCGGTTGAACGGCAGCACCGCCTCCTTCACCGCGATCGGCGCCTCCAGCGGCAGGGTGCCGCCGTCGCCCGTGGCGGGCAGCATGCCCTCCTCGCGCAGCGAGGCGATCGAGGCGCCCAGCATCACGCGGGCCGCCGCCTTGGCCAGCGGCACCGCCGTGGCCTTGGAGACGAACGGCACGGTACGGCTGGCGCGCGGGTTGGCCTCCAGGACGTACAGGACGCCGGCCGACATGGCGTACTGGACGTTCAGCAGCCCGCGGACCCCGACGCCGCGGGCGATGCCCTCGGTGGCGGCGCGGATGCGCTTGATGTCGTTGCTGCCGAGCGTGATCGGCGGCAGCGCGCACGCCGAGTCGCCGGAGTGGATCCCGGCCTCCTCGATGTGCTCCATGACGCCGCCCAGGTAGAGCTCCTCGCCGTCGAACAGGGCGTCCACGTCGATCTCGATGGCCTCGTCGAGGAACTTGTCGACCAGCACCGGATGGCCGCCCTCCTGGGCCGCCATGTAGGTGGTCAGGGTCGCGTCGTCGTAGACAATGGCCATGCCGGCCCCGCCGAGCACGTACGAGGGCCGGACGAGCACGGGGTAGCCGATCTCCTCGGCCACGGTCAGCGCCTCGGCGACGGTCGTCGCGGTGCCGTGCTTGGGCGCGGGCAGTTGCGCCTCGGCGAGCACCCGGCCGAACGCGCCGCGCTCCTCCGCCAGGTGGATCGACTCGGGCGAGGTGCCGACCACGGGCACGCCCGCGTCCTTGAGCGCCTGCGCCAGGCCGAGCGGCGTCTGCCCGCCGAGCTGCACGATCACGCCCGCGACCGGGCCCGTCTGCTGCTCGGCGTGTACGACCTCCAGCACGTCCTCCAGCGTGAGCGGCTCGAAGTAGAGCCGGTCGGAGGTGTCGTAGTCGGTCGAAACCGTCTCCGGGTTGCAGTTGACCATGACGGTCTCGAACCCGGCCCGCGACAGCTCGAAGGAGGCGTGCACGCAGGCGTAGTCGAACTCGATGCCCTGGCCGATGCGGTTGGGCCCGGAGCCGAGGATGATGACCTTCTCCCGCTCGCCGTACGGGACCTCGCTCTCCTCGTCGTAGGCCGAGTAGAGGTAGGGGGTCTTGGCGGCGAACTCGGCGGCGCAGGTGTCGACCGTGTTGTAGACCGGCCGCAGGCCGAGCGCGTGGCGCAGGTCGCGTACGCGGGCCTCGTCGATGCCGCGGATCTCGCCGATCTGCGCGTCGCTGAAGCCGTGGCGCTTGGCCCGCTCCAGCACCTCGGCGGTCAGCTCGGTGGCCTCGCCGAGGGTCCGCGCCTCCTCGTCGAGCAGGAACAGCTGGTCGAGGAACCAGGGGTCGATGTGGGTGGCCTCGAAGAGCTCCTCGGCGGTGGCGCCGGCCCGGATGGCCTGCTGCACGGTGCGCAGCCGGCCGTCGTGCGGGACGCGGGACTCGTCGATGAGCTCGGCCTTCGGCCGCTGGGGGCCGGCCCAGGTGAAGGAGGAGTCCTTCTTCTCCAGCGACCGCAGCGCCTTCTGCAGCGCCTCGGGGAAGGAGCGGCCGATGGCCATGGCCTCGCCCACCGACTTCATGTGCGTGGTGAGGGTCTGGTCGGCACCCCTGAACTTCTCGAAGGCGAACCGCGGCACCTTGACCACGATGTAGTCGAGCGTGGGCTCGAAGGAGGCCGGGGTCTCCTTGGTGATGTCGTTGGGGATCTCGTCGAGGGTGTAGCCGATGGCCAGCTTGGCGGCGATCTTGGCGATCGGGAAGCCGGTGGCCTTCGAGGCCAGGGCGCTCGATCGGGACACGCGCGGGTTCATCTCGATGACGATCATGCGGCCGGTCGCCGGGTTGACCGCGAACTGGATGTTGCAGCCACCGGTGTCCACGCCGACCTCGCGGATGACCGCGATCGCGACGTCACGCATGTTCTGGTATTCGCGGTCGGTCAGCGTCAGCGCGGGGGCGACGGTGACGCTGTCGCCGGTGTGGACGCCCATCGGGTCGATGTTCTCGATGGAGCAGACGATGACCACGTTGTCATGCTTGTCGCGCATGACCTCGAGCTCGTACTCCTTCCAGCCGAGGATCGACTCCTCCAGGAGCACCTCGGTGGTCGGCGAGGCGTCCAGCCCGGCACCGGCGATGCGCCGCAGGTCGGACTCGTCGTAGGCGAACCCGGACCCGACGCCGCCCATCGTGAAGGAGGGCCGCACGACCAGCGGGTAGCCCAGCTCGGCGACCGCGGCCAGGCACTCGTCCATCGTGTGGCAGACGACCGAGTTGGCCGACTCCGCGTTCAGGCCGTGCTCGCGGGCGACCTTGGCGACGATCTCCTTGAACCGCTCGCGGTTCTCGCCCGCCTGGATCGCGTCGAAGTCGGCGCCGATCAGCTCGACGTCGTAGCGCTCCAGCGCGCCCGACTCGTGCAGCGCGACGGCGGTGTTGAGAGCGGTCTGGCCGCCCAGGGTCGGCAGGAGCGCGTCGGGACGCTCCTTGGCGATGATCTTCTCGACGTACTCGGGGGTGATCGGCTCGACGTAGGTGGCGTCGGCGAACTCGGGGTCGGTCATGATCGTCGCCGGGTTGCTGTTGACGAGGATCACACGGAACCCCTCGTCGCGCAGCACGCGGCAGGCCTGGGTGCCGGAGTAGTCGAACTCGCACGCCTGACCGATCACGATCGGCCCCGAGCCGATCACCAGGACAGACCCGATGTCATCACGCTTGGGCACGGTTCATGACCTCACAGAACTCATCGAAAAGGTAGGCGGCGTCGTGCGGCCCGGCGGCGGCCTCAGGGTGGTACTGGACGCTGAAGGCGCGCCCGTCGAGCAGGCGCAACCCTTCCACGCAGCGGTCGTTGAGGTTGACGTGGCTGACCTCGGCCCGGCCGTAGGGGGTCTCGAACGACTCGCCGATCGGCGCCTCGACGGCGAAGCCGTGGTTGTGCGCGGAGATCTCCACCTTTCCGGTCCGTACGTCCTGGACCGGCTGATTGACCCCCCGGTGCCCGTAACGCAGCTTGTACGTGGACAGCCCCAGGGCGCGGCCGAAGATCTGGTTGCCGAAGCAGATGCCGAAGAACGGCAGCCCGGCCTCCAGCACCCGCCGCAGCGGCGTGACGTCCACGGTCGCCGGGTCGCCCGGCCCGTTGGACAGGAACACACCGTCCGGCTCGACCGCCATGATCTGCTCGAATGTGGCGCCGGCCGGCAGCACGTGCACCTCGCAGCCGCGCTCGGCCATCCGCTGCGGCGTCATGCCCTTGATGCCCAGGTCCACGGCGGCGACCGTGAACCGCTTCGCGCCGATGGCGGGCACGATGTACGGCTCGGTCGTGGCCACCTCGGCGGACAGGTTGGCGCCCTCCATGCGCGGCGCCCGCCGTACGCGCTTGACGAGCTCCTCGACCGGCGCGGACGGATCGGTGAAGATCCCGGCGCGCATGGCGCCGCGCTCGCGCAGGTGGCGGGTGAGCGCGCGGGTGCCCGGCATGGCGATGCCGACGACGCCCTGCTCCTTGAGGTAGTCCTCCAGCGAGCGGTTGGCCCGCCAGTTGGAGACCACGCGGGACGGCTCGCGTACGACGTAGCCGGCGACCCAGACGCGGCCCGACTCGGGGTCCTCGTCGTTGACGCCGGTGTTGCCGATGTGCGGGGCCGTCATCGCGACGATCTGCCGGTGGTAGGACGGGTCGGTGAGGGTCTCCTGGTAGCCGGTCATGCCGGTGTTGAAGACCATCTCGCCGAACGTCTCGCCCGCGGCGCCATACGGGGTTCCGTGGAAGACGCGACCGTCTTCCAGAACGAGCAGCGCAGAAGTCACACCAGCTTCCCTTCAAGTACTGTCGGCTTGCCGCGCAGGAAGGTCGCCACGACCCGGCCGGGGAGCGTCATGCCCTCGTACGGCGTGTTGCGGCTCTTCGACGCGAAGGCGGACGGATCCACCTCTGTACGGACGGACGGGTCGTACAACGTGAGGTTGGCCGGCACGCCGACCTCGATCGGTTGCCCGTGCCCCGAAAGGCGGCCGATACGCGCGGGCACGATCGACATGCGCTCGGCGACGCCGGCCCAGTCGAGCAGCCCGGTGTCGACCATGGCCTCCTGCACCACGCTGAGCGCGGTCTCCAGGCCGACCATGCCCATGGCCGCGGCCGACCACTCGGTCTCCTTGTCCTCGACCGGGTGGGGCGCGTGGTCGGTGGCGACGATGTCGATCGTGCCGTCGGCCAGCGCGGCGCGCAGCGCCTCGACGTCGGCGCGGGTGCGCAGCGGCGGGTTGACCTTGTAGATGGGGTTGTAGGCGCCGACCGGCGAGTCCTCGACGAGGTCGTCGGTGAGCAGCAGGTGGTGCGGGGTGACCTCGGCGGTGATGTTCCAGCCCTTGGACTTGGCCCAGCGCAGGATCTCCACCGAGCCGGCCGTGGAGACGTGGCAGACGTGCAGCCGGGAGCCGACGTGCGCGGCCAGCAGGCAGTCGCGGGCGATGATCGCCTCTTCGGCGACCGCCGGCCAGCCGGTCAGGCCGAGCCGGCCGGAGACGACGCCCTCGTTCATCTGGGCGCCGCCGGTCAGCCTGGGCTCCTGGGCGTGCTGGGCGATCACGCCGTCGAACGCCTTGACGTACTCCAGGGCGCGGCGCATCAGCACGGCGTCGTCGACGCACCTGCCGTCGTCGGAGAAGACGCGGACGCGGGCGGCGGAGTCGGCCATCGCGCCGAGCTCGGCCAGCTGCCTGCCCTCCAGGCCGACGGTGACCGCGCCGACCGGCTGGACGTCGCAGTGGGCGAACTCCCGGCCCAGCCGCCAGACCTGCTCGACCACGCCGGCGGTGTCGGCGACGGGTGAGGTGTTGGCCATGGCGTGCACGGCGGTGTAGCCGCCGCGGGCGGCCGACTGGGTGCCGGTCTGCACGGTCTCGGCGTCCTCGCGGCCGGGCTCGCGCAGGTGGGTGTGCAGGTCGACGAGGCCGGGCAGCACGATCGCGCCGCCGCCGTCGATCGCCGCCTCCCCTTCGATCCGCGGGGCGATCTCGGCGATCACCCCGTCCTCGACGCGGATGTCGACGGGCTCGCCGCCGACGATCCGTACGTTGCGAATGATCACGAAGTCTCTCCCCCGAGCAGCAGGTACAGGACGGCCATGCGGATGGTCACACCGTTGGCGACCTGCTCGACGATGGTCGAGCGCGGCGAGTCGGCCACCTCGGCGGCGATCTCCATGCCCCGGTTCATCGGCCCGGGGTGCATCACGATGGCCTCGTCGGGCATCTTGGCGAAGCGGTCACGGTCGAGGCCGTAGCGGCGGGAGTATTCGCGCTCGCTCGGGAAGTAGGCGGCGTTCATCCGCTCCTTCTGCACCCGCAGCATCATCACCACGTCGGATTTGGGCAGGACCGCGTCGAGGTCGTAGGAGACCGCGCACGGCCAGGTGTCGATCGAGATCGGCAGCAGCGTGGGCGGCGCCACCAGCGTGACGTCGGCGCCGAGCGTGGCCAGGAGCAGCACGTTGGAGCGGGCGACCCGGCTGTGCAGGACGTCGCCGACGATCGTGACCTTGCGGCCGTCGAGGCCGCCCAGGCGGCGGCGCATGGAGAAGGCGTCGAGCAGCGCCTGCGTGGGGTGCTCGTGGGTGCCGTCGCCGGCGTTGACGACGCTGCCGTGCACCCAGTTGGCCAGGCGGTGCGGCGCGCCGGAGGCGCCGTGGCGGATGACGACCGCGTCGGCGCCCATCGCCTCCAGCGTCAGTGCCGTGTCCTTCAGCGACTCGCCCTTGGAGACGCTGGAGCCCTTGGCGGAGAAGTTGATGACGTCGGCCGACAGCCGCTTGGCCGCCGCCTCGAAGGAGATGCGGGTCCGGGTGGAGTCCTCGAAGAACAGGTTGACCACCGTACGGCCGCGCAATGTCGGCAGCTTCTTGATGGAACGTTCCGAGACCCTCGCCAGCTCCTCGGCCGTGTCGAGGATGAGCAGGGCGTCGTCCTTGCCGAGGTCGCCCGCGGAGATGAGATGGCGGTTCACTTGGCCTCCTCCTTCATCAGCAGCACGGCGTCGCGCCCGTCGGTCTCCTGCAGGTAGACCTTCACCTTCTCGCTCTTGGCGGTCGGCAGGTTCTTGCCGACGTAGTCGGCGCGGATGGGCAGCTCGCGATGGCCGCGGTCGACCAGCGTGGCCAGCTGTACGGCGGTCGGGCGGCCGAGGTCGTTGAGCGCGTCGAGCGCCGCGCGGACGGTGCGGCCGGAGTACAGGACGTCGTCCACCAGCACCACGATCCTGCCGTCGATGCCGTCGGGCGGGAGCTCGGTGTGGCCGAGCGGCCGGGCGGGCCGGAGCCGGAGGTCGTCGCGGTACATCGTGATGTCGATCGAGCCGACGGGGATCTTGACGCCTTCGAAGCGCTCGATGCGGTCACCCAGGCGGCGGGCCAGCGTGGCGCCGCGGGTCGGGATGCCGAGCAGGACGACGCCGTCGGCGCCCTTGGTTCGTTCGAGGATCTCGTGCGCGATGCGGGTCAGCGCCCGGTGGATGTCCGGGCCTTCCAGAACGGCCCTTGAGAGGGGGGTCTGGTCGGTAGGGGTGTCGGACGTTGAGGAATCGGACGTTGAGGAATCAGACATGGCAAACTCACCACCTTTCCCGCCTCACGGGACGGGTCTTAAAAGGGTGTTGGTCGTGACACACAGTACCAGGGGCTACCAGCCAGAACTCTTGCCACCTACTCCCCATGGCCGCCCACGGTTGGGTAATTTCCCCGCCCTTTCCGTGTCGGAACGGTCCGCGCGGGGCACGTGACGGGCACCGCGGGCGGTGCCAGCGCGTTGACGTCCGCCTGCTTCGAGGGGATACAGGGACAATGACCTTCCATGTCGACTCCGAGGTGGGCAAGCTCTACCAGGTGCTGCTGCACAAGCCCGACCTGGCGCTCAAGCGGCTCACCCCGACCAACAAGGACGCGTTCCTCTTCGACGACGTGCTGTGGGTGCAGCGCGCGATGGAGGAGCACGAGGAGTTCCAGCAGGTGCTGCGGGAGCGCGGCGTCAAGGTCCACATGCTGGCGGACCTGCTTCAGGAGACGGTCGAGATCCCCGAAGCGCGCAAGCACATCCTCGACGGGATCCTCGACGAGCGCTTCATGGGCCCCCTGGCCGTCGACGACATCCGCAACACCCTTGACTCCATGGACTCCAAGACCCTGCAGATGTACCTGACGGGGGGCATCACCAAACGCGAGATGGTCGCGGCGGGCTGCGACCCGAAGTCGATGTCCTACCACGCGGCCGGCGACGACGACTTCATCCTGCCTCCGCTGCCGAACCACCTGTTCACCCGTGACACCTCCTGCTGGGTGTACGACGGCGTCTCGATCAACGCGATGAAGAAGAAGGCGCGCATGCGCGAGACGGTGAACATGGAGGCCGTCTACGAGTTCCACCCGACCTTCGCCGACGGGTTCGACCGGCCGCAGAAGGGCGGCTACAACGTGTGGCTGCCCGGCCAGTCGGTCGCCCCGGCCACGCTGGAGGGCGGCGACGTGCTGGTCCTCGGGCGCGGCGTGGTGCTGATCGGGATGAGCGAGCGCACCCAGCCGCAGGCCATCGAGATGCTCGCGCAGCGGCTGTTCCACACCGGCTCCGCGCGGAAGATCGTCGCTCTGAACATGCCGAAGGCCCGCGCGTTCATGCACCTCGACACCGTGATGACGATGGTGGACGTGGGCGTGTTCACCAAGTACGCGGGGCTGGGCATGCTGCCCTCGTACACGATCGAGCCGGGCGACACCGAGAAGGAGCTCAAGGTCACCGACCACCCGCCGGAGGACATGCACCGGGCCATGGCGCGGGCCCTGGACCTGGACGACATCAAGGTGCTCATCCCGACGCAGGACGTCTACGCCGCCGAACGGGAGCAGTGGGACGACGGCTGCAACGCGCTGGCCATCGAGCCGGGCGTGGTCGTCGCCTACGAGCGCAACACCACGACCAACAACTTCCTGCGCGACAACGGCATCGAGGTCATCACGATCCGGGGCAACGAGCTCGGCAGAGGGCGCGGCGGGCCGCGCTGCATGAGCTGCCCGCTCGAGCGGGACGGCATCTGACCGATGAGGGTCATCGTCGCCCTGGGGGGCAACGCGGTGCTCCGGCGCAGCCAGCAGGCGGACGTGGAGCCGCAGATCGCCAACGTCGCCAACGCGGCCAAGACGCTGGCCAAGCTCGCGGAGAAGCACGAGCTGATCATCACCCACGGAAACGGGCCGCAGGTGGGCCTGCTGGCGCTGGAGAGCGCCAACGACCCCCGCCTGACCAAGCCCTACCCGTTCGACACGCTCGGCGCCGAGACGCAGGGCATGATCGGCTACTGGATGCTGCAGGCCCTGCAGAACGCGCTGCCCGGCCGGCAGGTCCTGGCCATGGTCACCCAGACGCTCGTGTCGGCGGTCGATCCGGCCTTCGAGAATCCGACCAAGTTCGTCGGCCCGGTCTACGACCAGGAGGAGGCCACGAAGCTGGCCAAGGAGTACGGCTGGACGGTCGCCGCCGACGGCCACGACTGGCGGCGCGTCGTGCCCTCCCCCACCCCGCAGCGCGTGGTGGAGACGCGGCTGATCAGCAAGATGGTCCGCGAGGGGGTCGTGGTGATCTGCGCGGGCGGAGGCGGCATCCCGGTCATCCGCGACGAGCACGGCCGCCTGTCCGGCGTCGAGGCGGTCATCGACAAGGACTCCACGGCGTCGATGCTGGCCGAGGCGCTCGAATGCGACGCCTTCCTCATCCTGACCGACGTGCCGCGCGTACTGAAGGACTTCGGCACGCCGCACCAGAGCGAACTCGCGAACACCACCCCGCACGAACTACGCGCCCTCGACTTCCCAGCGGGCTCCATGGGGCCGAAAGTGGAAGCGGTCTGCCGTTTCGTGGAGACCACCGGCGACATGGCGGCCATCGGCGAGCTCGGGCAGGCGGAGCAGATCCTGGAAGGCACCGCCGGCACGATCGTCACGCCGAACGCCCGCTGGCCGCTGACCAGCACGCTTTAGGGCTCTAGGAGGTTTCGATGGCACTCGCCCAACGGCTCTTCCGCATCAAGCCCACCGACCAGATCGTGGCCGAAGGCGGCCACGGCGAGGGCGGTGAGCTGCGCCGCACGATGTCGCTGTGGCAGCTCACGCTGTTCAGCGTCGGCGCCACGCTCGGCACCGGCATCTTCGTCATCCTCGGGCAGGCCGTGCCGAAGGCGGGTCCCGCCGTCGTGCTGGCCTTCGTGCTGGCCGCGATCACGGCGCTGTTCTCCGCGCTGTCGTACGCGGAGCTGGCCGGCACGATCCCGGTGTCCGGCTCGTCCTACTCCTACGCGTACGCGACGCTGGGCGAGATCGTCGCCTGGATCTGCGGCTGGTGCCTCATGCTGGAGTACGCGGTGTCGGTCGCGGCGGTGTCCGTCGGCTGGGGCGAATACCTCAACTCCTTCCTGAAGGGCCTGTTCGGCTGGGAGCTGCCCGCGTCGATCACCCACTCCCCCGGCCAGGACGGCGGCGTGATCAACGTCACCGCGATCCTCATCGTGCTGCTGGCCACCTGGCTGCTGCTGCGCGGGGCGTCGGAGAGCGCCACGGCCAACGCCGTGTTCGTGCTCATCAAGATCGCCGTGCTGGTCTTCTTCTGCGTGGTGGCCTTCAGCGCGTTCAGGGCCGGGCACTTCTCACCGTTCGCGCCCATGGGCGTGGCGGGCGTCACGGCCGCCGCCTCGCAGGTGTTCTTCTCCTACATCGGCTTCGACGCCGCCTCCACCGCCGGCGAGGAGGCCAAGAACCCCAAGCGCGACCTGCCCCTGGCGATCATCCTGTCGCTGGCCATCGTCACGGTCGTCTACGTCCTGGTGGCCGTGGCCGCGATCGGCGCCATGCCGTGGACCGACTTCGACCCGGAGCGCACCGAAGCCAGCCTCTCCTACATCGTGAACCTCGCCACCGGCGCCACCTGGCCGGGCCTGATCGTCTCCTTCGGCGCCGTCGTGGCCATCGCGAGCGTCGTCCTGACCGTCATCTACGGCCAGACCCGCATCCTGTTCGCCATGTCCCGCGACGGGCTCATCCCGCACATCTTCCAGAAGGTGAACCCGCGCCACCAGGTGCCCGTCGCCAACACACTCATCGTGGCGGCGTTCATCTCCGTACTGGCCGGACTGGTGCCGCTGGGCCAGCTCGCCGAGGCCACGAGCATCGGGACGCTGTTCGCCTTCGCCATCGTCAACATCGGCGTGCTCGTACTCCGCTACCGCAGCCCCGAGCTGCCGCGCAGCTTCCGCACGCCGCTCTTCCCCGCCACGCCGATCCTCGGCACGATCTTCTGCGTCATCGTGATGGCCGGTCTGGCCGGCGTCACCTGGCAGGCGTTCGGCCTCTGGATGCTGGCGGGCCTGATCTGTTACTTCTTGTACGGCTATCGCCACTCGCGGTTGAACACCGAGGTGCCCCGATGAAGCTCGAAAGCGTACTGGCCGGATTCATCCCCGAGCCGAGAGGACGTGACGCGCTGGCGCTGGCCGTGCTCCTGGCCGGGCAGGTCAAGGGGCAGCTGACGGTGGCGTACGTGCAGCCGCCCGCGTGGACCACGCCGGGGCCCGCGCGCGCCGACCTGACCGAATGGCGCAACTACCTGCGAGAACAGGCGGAGGCCACTCTCGGGCAGGCCCGGGCGCTCACCGGCGGCAAGGCCGACTACGTCGTCCACACCAACAAAGGCAGCGGGCGCGGGCTGGTGGACCTGGCCCGCAAACGCGCGGCCGACGTCGTCGTGATCGGCTCCGCGCCGGGCGGCGGCAAGGGCCGCATCTCCGTCGGCAGCACCGCCGACCAGCTGCTGCACTCCTCGACGGTGCCGGTCATGCTGGCCCCGCGCGGCTACGCGGACGCGCTGCCCGCCACCATCGAGCGGATCACGGTCGCCTACCGTCGTGGCCCTTGCGCCGACGCCGCGGTGCGCGACGCCGCCCAGGCCGCGGTCATCCTCGACGTGCCGCTGCGGCTGGTCACCCTGCTGATCCGCGGCGCCCGCCGCGCCAAGGTCGAGGAGGACATGCTCACGCGGCTGCGCGACCAGGTGGCGGACGACCTGCAGGAGGCGGCCACCGGGCAGCGGCGGCACATCCGGGCGGAGTTCGAGATCCTGGAGGGCCGCGACGTGGCACAGGCCATGGGCCAGACGTCGTGGTCGCCGGGCGAACTGCTCATCTGCGCCTCCAGCAACGCGGGGCCGTTGCGGCGGGTGTTCCTCGGGGACACGTCGCTCAAAATCGTCCGTGCGGCCACGTGTCCGGTCATGATCCTAACCCGTCAACACTGATCCCGACGCCACACCACCCGCCCCATCGCCGGGTCCACCGCCCTTCGCGGCGCTCTTAGATGGCCCCGGCCAGCCCTTCCCAGTGCCTCTCACCTCGGTCTCCACGCGATCACTGACATGGTTTAGAGGTGATTTCCACCATGCATGTCACCGGACAAACAGTGACGAAGTATTGTTACTCATGGGACAAGAGGGGCTATTAAGTCGTTCCATCCCGGATCGGATTCGGCATCTTTTTTCCAATCAGCTTGACCTTCGGCGTCCGCCCCTTTACCGTCACTGTGCGTAACCACACTGCGCGGCGTTATGGGGTAAACCCAGAGCCATGGCTACCGATGGTGCCTAACAAGGCACACACCCCCCGGTGGCCGGGGCATTCGCCGCAAGGGAGCACAATCTACTGAGAGCGCTACATACGAGAGCCGGGGGGCCACACGATGCCGTCTGAGTACGCAAAGTCGCTGGGTGCACGACTCCGCGCCATCCGCACCCAGCAGGGCCTGTCCCTGCACGGAGTCGAAGAGAAGTCGCGTGGCAGGTGGAAAGCCGTGGTCGTGGGCTCGTACGAGCGTGGCGACCGTGCTGTAACGGTTCAGAAACTTGCCGAGCTTGCCGACTTCTACGGGGTGCCCGTCTCCGAGCTACTGCCCGGCGGTGCCGCGCCGAGCCCGCTCGGCCCGACACCGAAGCTTGTCATCGACCTGGAACGTCTTGCGACGCTGCCGAAGGAGAAGGCCGGGGCACTCGCCCGTTACGCGGCCACCATCCAGAGCCAGCGTGGCGACTACAACGGGAAGGTCCTGTCGATCCGCCAGGAGGACCTGCGTTCCCTGGCCGTGATCTACGACAAGTCGCCGAGCGAGTTGACGGAGGAGCTCATCAGCTGGGGCGTCCTCGACGCGGAGGCCCGCCGCGCCGTCGAGTCCTTCTGACCGCTCCTGTTTTTCGGGGCGCGCCATGTGACGGGCGCGTCCCGCTTTTTCGTCTTGGTGTCTCGCGTACGGCGGCACGGTGAACCTCCGTACGGGAGCACTACGACGGGCTTTGTCCGGGCACGCACGGGAACCCGCCACCCGCTGACCAGGCCCCCAGTAGGGCGGTCCTTTCCGCACGCCCCCAGGCCCTTGGTCCTGCCGTACAGGGACCTCACGCGGATCCCGCCGCACACCTCCGGCAGCCGCATGCCTTACGCGACCCCATAGGCCCTTCGCGACGCACGCGGCCAAGCGCCGTGCCTGCCGTCTCTTCGCAGCCCCCGAAGGCCCTTCGCGATCCCGTAGCCCTTCGCGCGCACCGCCGCGGGCCCAGCGGCACGTCCCCGCACAAGCCCGCCGAACACCCCCTCCGCATGCCCACGCCCATCCGGGCGCGTTCACAGCGCAGGCCCAGCCGCACCCCCGCCGCCCACAGGCCGCACTCCACCGTGCCCGCACGCCCACACACGCACACGCAGGCCCAGCCACGCAGGTCCAGCGGAGTCCGGCCGTCCAGGTGCCCACCGCGTTCGCCCAGATAGGGCCGGGAAACGGCGCTTCCTCCTAGCGATATCGAACGCCAGTTCGTATAATGGACCAATGCATCTCGACATGAAAGGCCTACCAGGGTTGTGGCGGCCGCCGATCGTCGAACATGCCGCGACGATGTTCTCGACCACCGACTACGGCGGCGAGGCGCGTTATCTGCTGGCCTGGGGCGATACGGAGGGAGAGCGGTGGGGATTCCTGCTATGGCCCCCGCAGACGCTGAACACCGACGACGGTACCGAGCACATGGGCCAGGCCCGGTGGGTGCGCTGGCAGGACATCCGGCCGGTGACGGGCGAGGATTACAGCACCGTACCGGTGTGCGATCCGATGTGAACCACCTCCTGACGCGCCACTGAGGACATGCGGGCAGCCCGGCCGGGACTCGTACGCCGAGCGGGTCGGGCCTCGCAGAGCGAGCATGTCGAGGCGCGTGGAGCGGATCTGGGCACTCGGGGCGAGCAGATCGCGCGAAAATCGTTCATGCCTGTCGACGACGGGTGAAAACTGACCCCGTGGCGACGCCAGGGGGTCCAGATTCAGCCGTCGTTGACAATGCCGTGGTGGGCACGGCGATGTTCTGCTCGTAAGCGGTGCCGCCGGGAAGGCGGAAGGCTTCATCGGGGCCGGGGCTCTGCGCGTTTTCGCGGCGGGCCGTCTCGGCGGAGTCAGCCGTGAAGGTCTGCCAGCGCCTGGCCTGGCTGTTGAGGAGAGCGACCAGAGGCAGCAGCGGAGTGGCGTCCGATTCAGGGATGCCCAGGTGGTCGGAGAGCTCGCTGCCGAAGGCACGCCACAGCAGGCCGTGGAGGAGGTCGCGGAGTCGGTCCTCGGCCATCAGGGGGTTGGGCGCACCGGCCATGGCGCCGGCCGTGGCGCTGACCATGGCCGCGGTCAGCGCACGTGAGTTGTCGTCCGGCTCAGCGTTCGTCATGTCCAGCAGGTTCTGCAGACAGCGAGCGCTGGCGTGGTCCGTGACGCCCTGGTAGAAGCGTTCGTCGATCCCGAGCAGATAGGCGGTGTAGGACCAGTACTGGTACAGGCTCTTCTGTTCTTCGGCACTCAAATCGATGCCGACTGCCGCGAGGGCTGTGAAGGGAGTGAGCGTGAAGTCCAGCCACGTGCGGGCCATGTCGGTCTGCCCGATGGGAAGGCCCCAGACGGCCGTGTCCCAGCCGTGCTGGAGAGCGGTGGCTCGTATCCGCGCATGCAGCAGTCGGACCTGCGCGGTGCTGATGTAGCCGGGAGCTCCTCGGTGAAGACCTCCGGGCAGCGTGCTCTGACGCCCCCACATCCCGGTCTCGACGAGCCGGCGGGAAGCCATCTTCGTCAGCTGTCCCGTCTGCGCCAGCAGCCGGGCGATGGCGGGCGAGGCATAGGTGTGCACCAGGGCGCTGCTGATCGCGCAGATTTCGAACCACGGCTGAGGCACCGACAGCAGGGCGACCTCACCACGGTCGATCTGCGCGGGATCGATCCAGGAAGGCACCGTCTCCAGCTGCCGCAGCAGTGCCTCGATGGCGCTAGGCGGCTGTTCGCCCAGGCTGGCAAGACCGTCGGCGAGTCCCCGGTTGAGGATGTGGCGGCCTTCCTTGCCCAGCTGGTCGAGTTCGGCGATCACGGCGTCGGCCAGCGGGTCTCCGGCCATGACCATCTGGGCCGCGTGGTCGGCCATCGCACCGTGCCGGTGTCGGGCCTCGTCCAGGTTCACGACTCGCTCGGGGATGACAGCGTTGCGGTGGGTGTGGGACATGCGTCTGCTCTTACTTCCTCTAGGGGGAGCGGCCGGTGGGAGGGGGAAGACTCTCCTCGCCCCTTCGGCAGGTGGCACTTGCCTGGGCTCCAATAAAAGGCGCTGATCAGTGGGGCTGTTGTAAGCCGGGGGCGGGGTGCTCGTGCTGGTCGTCCGGCTGGTCGTGCTGGGGATCTTCTGCCGCGTCGGCGGAGGGTCAGCGGGAGGTGAGGGGGGTTTCGGACTCGACGCGGGTGAGTTTTTCGGGGTTGCGGACGTAGTAGAGGCCCGTGACGCGGGCGTTGTCCACGCGGAAGGCCAGCACGCCGTCGATCACGTCGTCCAGCCGCAGGATGAGTCCGGGGTTGCCGTTGACCGTCGTGGGCTCACTGGTGAAGGTGCCGCCGGCCTTGCCGAGACTGCCGGCCATGTAACTGAGCACCTTGTCGGCGCCGACGACCGGCCGCAGGGCCGCCAGCTTGAGGCCGCCGCCGTCGCTGACGAAGACAACATCCGGGGCGAGTACGTCGAGCAGCCCCTGCAGGTCCCCGGTCACGAGCGCGGACTGGAACGAACTCAACGCGGCCCGGGTTTCTTCCGGGGAGACCGGTGTGGACGGTCGGCGGGCGTCGACGTGCCGGCGTGCGCGGTAGGCGATCTGGCGTGCGGCGGCAGGGCTCTTGCCGATCGCGGCCGCGATGTCGTCGTAGCCGATGTCGAAGACCTCGCGCAGCACGAAGACGGCGCGTTCGGTCGGTGAGAGGGTTTCGAGGATGAACATGAGTGCCAGCGACAGGTTCTCGGACAGTTCGACGTCCTCGGCCACGTCCGGCGCGGTGAGCAGGGGCTCGGGCAGCCAGGGGCCGACGTAGGCCTCCTTGCGCCGTTGGAGGGTCCGTAGCCGGTTGAGTGCTTGCCGGGTCGTGATCCGTACCAGGTATGCGCGCTGGTCCCGCACCTGCGCCAGGTCGACCTTCGCCCACCGCAGCCAGGCCTCCTGGAGGACGTCCTCGGCGTCCGCCGCCGATCCGAGCATCTCGTAGGCGACGGTGAACAGCAGGTCTCGGTGGGCGACGAAGGCTTTGGTCGCGGGGTCGGTGACGTGGTCGTTCATGTCGTGCGCTTCACTCTCTCGTGGTCAGCCCCACATGCCGGAAGCAGACCGTGGAAATGTACCCAGTCCAAAGACGGGGTCGTCGGCGGCGGCCTCCCCACTGATCAGGTCAGGTGGGATGCGCGGGAGGTGGCCTTGCGTGCCCCGGACACCAACTGATTGAGGGTGAACCGGCAGGCGATCTCCTTGACGGGGGCACCAAGCCGCCCGCTGATGTGGAGCGCGTTCGCCCTGTCGTTCAGGTAGGAGAACTGGGTGACGCCCTCGTTTCGGCCGAGGCTGAGGCATTGCCCGGCGAACAGCAACCGGACGGGAGCGGGTGTTTTCCCCGCGATCCGCCGCAGAATCGTGGTGGCGGCCCCCGGGCCCAGCTGTACGGCGGCCTGGCAGCTCATCCGAAATGGCCGGTCCGTCATCGCCGCCGCGTCCCCAGCGGCGACGATGCGCACGTCGTCCACACTGGTCAGCGTCGTGTCGGTGAGCAGGCGGCCTTCGGCGTCGGTGCGCAGCCCGCTGCGGGCGGCCAGGTCCGGGACACGGAATCCCGCGGTCCAGATCGTCACCGCGCTGGGCAACTGGCGGCCGTCGTCGAGCCGTATCGCCTCGCGTGTCACTTCCACCACCCGCGCGCGGGGACCTTCAAGGACGGTCACACCCAGCTCGGCGAGCCGGCGAGCGACCAGGCGGCGGACCCGGGCATGCAGGTAGGGGCCCAGCACATTGCCGCAGACCAGGGTGACCTTGCGACCCAGTTCCGCCAGCTCGGCGGCGGTCTCCAGGCCGGTCGGGCCGGCCCCGACCACGGTCACCGGAGCCGTCGCGGGCGTCGCGGCCAGCGCCGACCGCAGTCGTCGCGCCCCCTCGAGGGTCGACACCGAATGAGCGAACTCCGCCGCTCCGAGCACACCGGGATCGGCGGCGCCGCTGCCCACCGCGTAGACGAGGTAGTCGTAGAAGAGCGTGCCACCGCCCGCCAGCGACACCCGGCGCTCGGCAGCGTCGATCCGGGTCGCGGTGTCGACCACCAGCCGAACGTTCCCGCCCAGAACCTCACCGAAGTCCTCGACCGCGTCATCGGAGCCGGTCAAGAGCTGGTGCAGACGGATCCGCGAGACGAAGTCGGGACGCGGATTGACCAGGGTCACCGACACGCCATCGCGCCGAGCCAGGCGATTGGCCGCCGTCACGCCCCCGTACCCGCCACCGACCACGACCACCGCGACGTTCTCGTTCATCATGTCTCCCTCGTGTTGTGGATTCGACATGAAGACACCAGCCGCGCATCCGGTGTAACAACCCGCGGATGAGACTTGGCGCACAACGGAGGAGACGCGGCGGAAACGCCGCCCCCTTCCGCCGGGAGTGGCGGAACACAGCCCCGACGAGGTCGGGCAAGGGCCGAGGAGTCTCGCGGTAGCGGGCGCGCGGGGCCCAGCCCGCTGTATTCGGCCCGACACGGCCCGGCGGTGGCCGCGCGGGGTCCTTGGCCGCCAGACCAGCCTCGGCTACCTGGCCGATCCCCAGGCCGCCAAGACGCTGCCGCCCCGGCTGCGTAACAGAGAGCTGGTCCAGATCGACGCGCAGGGGGCACCGCAGCGTCACCGGCCGCCTCAAGGAACTCATCAGGAGCCCTGCTCAGGTCAGCGTCGGTCCGGCAGCAGGGGTGATGCCAGAGACATCCTGGAGCCTGGCCGAACGGCCATAGAGGAACGGATGGGCCACGGGTTCCGCAAGATCCTGTCCATGACGCAGATCATCGAGCTGGCCCAGGCCAGCAGCAGCGCGATCACCGTTGAGAACTGGACGGCCTGACATTCCCCTGCCGAGGGACCACAAGGCACCTTGGCTCACCGTTCAATTCTGCGGAGATCCTCCTCGACTCCCTGGCCGCCCAAGTTCGGGGCGTTCGATCGCCTGCATGCGGCGGCTTTGCGCATGCTTCAGGCATCGCGTTCTTCTTCCACCGGTTTGGCGGGGTCGTCCTTGGTCAGGATGGTCTGCTGGCCCTCGCCTGGGTCGGTGTGTTCGCTCGTGTTCGAGTTGTCCGGCTGCCCACTCGCCGCCGTCGTCGGCGGCGCGAGCGGTGTGGTCAGCCGGCCAGGGGGACCTCGACCGGGAGTTGGGGTTGAGCGGGGACGCCCAGGATGTCCTGGACTACGGCGACGAAGGTGTCGGCTTCGGCCAAAAGCTCGTCCGCGTCGGCCGCGCTGACGCCACGGACCATGCCGGCCTCGGCGGCGGCGCGCTTGGCGGCGCTCACCGAGAAGTAGGCGGCCCATTCCGCGAGCTTGGGCTCCGCCTCCGGGAGCAGTTCCCAGGCGCTGCGCAGGCGGCGCCTGCGGCCTTCCATGGGGCGTGGGCGGGCGGCCAGGATCGCCGCCGCAGCTCGTAGGGCTGCCAGGTGCGCTGCCACGTATCGGGATGCCGGGGTGCGAGCGGCTGTCGCCTCCGCCAGGCAGGAATGTGAATCCGTCAGGTGCGCCCTAACTGCGGGCGACAGCCGGGGCCCCTGCGTATCGCTGAGCCTTGGTGCCATCTTGCGCGCCTCCTTGGAGTCATGGCGGCTCCCGGCGTCTCCGCCGGTGAAGTCAAGGTTCGCAGACCCCACCGACAATTCCGCCGGGCTGGCCGGACGAGGAGCTTCCCCGCACCCCGTCCGGCCAGGACGCGCCCACTCGTCTCCGCCGACGACGAGGACACGCCCTTCGCCCTGGAGCCTGATCGCGGGTCTCGCTGGGGGAAGCGAACGGCCCGCGACCAGGTCCTACGACGTGAGCCGCGAGCCTCACGTCACTAGGTCGAACATAATTTCGATCACGCTCGGTGTCAACCTGTTCTACGAACACAGATTCGATCAGCGCGAGGGAGCGCGGACGACATGCCCATTGACGTGCAGCGGGACGAGGTTGGGGGCCAAGGTTGAGGGACCGAGGTTGCGGGACGGGCAGCGCGCTCAAGGACCATCCGGAGGTCTGGGATCAGCGGTCCGCGCCCAACTGGTCGGCGCCTCAGCAGGTCCGCGAAACTGGCGCATCCGCGCTGGGTGTCTGCAACCGAGGGCCGGTGGGGGCGGTGGCCCGGCGCCCGGTGGGCCGGTGGGCGATCCGGCCGGTAAGCGACCGGGCCCGTGGGGCGGGCATCCGGCAGACGGTCAGCCCGATGGATGGTCGGTCGATAGGCGGTCGGCCCAGTAGAGGGTCAGCCCGAAAGACGAGCGCCCCAGAAGACGGTCGCGGCGACGGCGGGGAAGGTTCGGGCTGGGCGAGCCGTAAGACGGCCGGCCAGACCAGTACGACAGAAGGCACCCGCCGTCGACGCGAAGGACCCAGCAAATCGAAATCAGACCACCGAGATGGCGCCTGACGGGCACAGCGTCACGGCGCGGCGGACGGCTTCTTCCAGCTCGGCCGGCGGGGTGGAGTCAAGGACCACCACGGTCCCTTCCTCCTCGCTCTGGTCGAATATCGCCGGCACCGTCAGCGCGCACATGCCCGCGCCGATGCACACCGTCGTGTCTGCCTTGATCTCCATCATTGACCTACCAGGTGACAGGGAGGCGGTGCACACCATAGATGCTCATGTCCGAGCGCATCGGCACCTCCTCCGGTGATATGGCCAAGCGTAGGCCGGGGAAGCGCCGCAAAAGCGCCGGGTAGGCGATGCGCATCTCGGCCCGGGCCAGTTGCTGGCCGAGGCACTGGTGGATGCCGTGGCCGAACGTGAGGTGGCCCGTGGCGGGCCGGGCCAGGTCGAGGACGTCGCCGTCCGGGAAGCGGGACGGGTCGCGGTTGGCCACCGGGAGGTGGATCGTGACCGTGTCGCCGGCCTTGATGAGCCGGCCCTCGATCTCGACGTCGGCCAGCGCGCTCCTGATCGGACCGAGGTCGATGATCGTGAGGTAGCGCAGGAGCTCCTCGACGCCGTTCTCGACCGCGGACGGGTCATCGCGCATGAGGGCGAGCTGGGCGGGGTTGGTGAGCAGCGCGTAGGTGCCGAGGCCGATCATGTTCGCGGTCGTCTCGTGTCCGGCCACCAGCAACAGGAACGCGACGCCCGTGAGCTCCTCGTCGTTCAGCTCGCCGTTCTCGATCAGCCCGCTGAGCAGGTCGTCCTCCGGCTTCGCGCGCTTGCGCTGGATCAGCCCGTACAGGTACGCGGAGATGCGCGTCATCGCGCCTATGGCATCCTTGGCTTTGATCTCCAGGTTGACGAGCACCTTGGTGTCTTCCTGGAACTGCGCCCGGTCCTCGTACGGCACCCCGAGCAGCTCGCAGATCACCAGCGACGGGATGGGCAGCGCGAACTCCTGCACCAGGTCCACCGGCTTGGCCGCGGCCTCCATGGCGTCCAGGCATGCCTCGGCGATCTCGGCGATCCTGAGCTCCAGCTCCTTCATCCTGCGCACGGTGAACTGGCCGGTGAGGAGCTTGCGGTAGCGGGTGTGCTCGGGGGCGTCCAAACGCAGGAAGAACCCGGGCGGCACCCGGGAACCCTGTTCCCTCGCGAACCGCATCCGGGCCGGGGTCGGCTGGTGCATGTGCTCGGGGCGGTTGCTGAAGCGCGCGTCGGCGAGCACGGCGCGGGCGGCGGCGTAGCCGGTCACGATCCAGCCGAGGTGCCCGTCGGCGTAGGTCATGCGGTGGATCGGCGCCTGTTCTCGCAACTCGGCGATTTCGTCAGGCGGATCGAAGGGGCGCTGGCGGGTGTTGGTGAAGGTCAGATCCGACATGGTGTGGCTCCTTTCGCGTGGTCAACTACACCAGAAAACCTCATTCAATGCAAAATTTCAATGCATGAAAATCCCTAAGTTTGGCGGTAGAGTCCCCGGCATGGTGGGACTACGGGAGCGCAAGAAGCAGCGCACACGCCGGGCGCTGATCGAGGCCGCGCTCCGGCTGTTCGACGAGAAGGGCTTCGAGGAGACCACGCTGGCCGAGATCGCGGCCGAGGCCGAGGTGTCGACGCGGACGTTCTTCAGCTACTTCGCCAGCAAGGAGGACGTGCTGTTCTTCGACGGCGCGTCGCGCCTGGCACTGACCGTGGAGATGGTCTCGTCCAGGATGCCCGGCGAGCGGCTGGCCGACCTGCTGCTGCGGCTCGTACGGGCGAGTCTGCAACGGGCCGGCGACGACGACTTGTCGATGATGGAGGCGCCTCTGCGGTTGCGGCTCATCATGACCATCCCCTCCTTGCAGGCACGCGCGCTCCATCTGCTGCTCGACGGCCAGCTCCAGCTGGCGCGGGCACTGGAGGACGCCTTTCCCGATGAGCTCGACCACGTGGACGCGGCGGCGGCCGTGGGCGCGCTGATCGGCGCCACCAAGCTCGCGGCCATCTCCACCATCAACCGGGGCGGGTCGCTGGAGCAGGCGGAGGAGTCGGCCGTGCGCGCCGCCCAGCTCGCCCTGCGCGGCCTTTCATCGATCGGATGACCGATTACACCGAGCGCAGGCGGATCAGGGCGCTGGCGTAGTCGCCCGGAGGCAGGTCCAGCCGCAGGCCCGCCGACATCAGCAGGGCTCCATGGTGCAGTTGCCCGGTGTCCTCGTCGCGGTAGCGGCCCAGCGGGTCGAGCCCGGCCAGGCGGAGCGGCACGAGCGGCGTCCCGTGCGCGACGGGTCCCCGCCAGGCGAGTACGACCGTCCGGTCGCCGTAGGTGTACTGCACGCCGTACTCGAGCCTGTCCTGCCGCCCGAGCTGGACGACGGGCCTGATGTCCTTGTAGACGGCGACCAGCGCGGCGGCCTCGGCCAGCTCGGCCGGGCTCCACTTCAGCAGGTCGCCGCCGAGGCCCAGCGCGCCGGCCATGGCGACGTGGAAGCGGAAGCTGAGCGGGGTGACGCGGCGGGTGAGCGGGTTCGGGCTGTCGGTCACCCAGGCGGCCATCACGCGGGCCGGATAGATCTGGCTGAAGCCGTGCTGGATGGCGATGCGGTCGTGGGCGTCGGTGTTGTCGGAGGTCCACACCTGGTCGGTACGGGCCAGCATGCCCAGGTCGGTACGTCCCCCGCCACCCGCGCACGCCTCGATGCGCAGGTGCGGATGGTCGGCGCGCAGCCGGTCCATGATCGAGTAGACGGCTCGCACGTGGTCGATCCAGAGCCGGTCCTGGTCGGCGGCGCCGGGCCAGCCCGCCTCGGTGAAGGCCCGGTTGAAGTCCCACTTCAGAAAGTCCACGCCGTGCTCGCCGACCAGCCGGTGGAGCCACTTGTGCGCCCAGTCCGCGACGTCGGGCCGGGCGAAGTTGAGGACCAGCTGGTTGCGCAGCAGCGTGCGCGGGCGGCCGGGCATGTGCAGCACCCAGTCGGGGTGGGCGCGGTAGAGGTCGCTGTCGGGGTTGACCATCTCGGGCTCGACCCAGAGGCCGAACCGCATGCCCAGCCCGTGCACCTCGTCGATGAGCGGGGCCAGCCCGTTGGGGAAGCGGTCCGGGTTCGGCCACCAGTCGCCGAGCCCGGCGCTGTCGCCGGTGCGCCCGCCGAACCAGGCGTCGTCCATGACGAACAGCTCCACCCCCGCGCGGGCGGCGAGCGCGGCCAGCTCCTTCTGGTTCGACTCGGCCACCTCGAACCCGACGGCCTCCCAGGCGTTGTAGACCACCGGGCGCAGCTCGTCCGGCTCGGGCAGCACGTACCCGGTGACGTGGTCGTGCCAGCGGCGGCTGGCCCCGCCGAGCCCGTCGGGCGCGTAGACCCCCGCGAACACCGGCGTCACCCACTCCTCCCCCGGCTCCAGCCGCCAGGTGAGGCCCTCGTGGCCGAACCCGCCCGTCCACCCCGCGCTCCCCGACGGGTCGCGGGTGACCGTGATGCGCCAGCTGCCGCTCCAGGCGAGCGCGCAGCTCCACACCTCGCCGTGGCGCTCGCCCGCGTCGCCGCCGTCGACGGTGAGCCACGGGTTGGCGTGGTGACTGCTCAGCCCCCGCCTGCTGGTCAGCGTCGTCTCGCCCACGGTGAGGTCGGTACGGCGCAGCCCGTGCTCGGCGCTCCACCCGCCGACGGCGTGGCTGAGCCGGTACCCGGGCAGCGGCGGAACGCTCCACGCGGCCGAGTCGCATCGCAGGATCGTCACAGGCACCTCTGAGCGCAGCGCGGTCCACCGTTCCACGACGTCGCCGCGCACCCGGTAGTGCAGGTCCACCTCGAACGGCTGGACGGCATCCCGGAAGTGGACCGTCAGGTGTCCCCCGTCGATCGTGTGACCGACATGACGCCAGTCGACTCCCCGGGCCCCGTCCGGGAAGGCGATCTGCAGCGACGGAGTGCCGAAGCGCGCGCCCGCCTCGGTGCCGAGCTCCTCGGCCGGTCCGGCGCCGTCGAAACTGCTCGCGGCGGGTGCCGCCGGGCGGGGCAACGACGCCGCCTGCTCCTGGGTCAGCAGGGGTCCCCAGTGCAGGTGGACGGGGGTATCGTCGGCGTCGAGCCCGAGGACGTAGCTGGCGGTTGAGGTGGGCAGCAGATACGTACGGCTGGCCGCGTCGAAGGTCACCGAAGGCATGTCCCGGAGCCTAGATCGATGGGCCCTTCGAATCAATTCTTAACGAAGTTAATTAGTGTTACGATGCCCATCATGCCTGCACCGCTCACCACTCCCGCGGCGGCCACCGTGTTCACCATGGTCCTGACGCAGGGGCCGGTCTCCCGGGTGGAGATCGCCAGGCGGACGGGGCTGTCGTCCGCCGCCGTCACCAAGGCGGCGCGCCCGTTCATCGAGGCGGGCTATCTGGAAGAGCTGGAGGCCACGGACCGGCCGGGGCCCGGCGCGGGCCGGCCGGCCAGCCCGCTGGCCATCAAGCCGGACCGGGAGTTCTTCACCGGCGTGAAGATCACCGACGACGAGCTCATCGGCGTCGTCACCGACCTGCGCGCCCAGGTGCTCGTCGGCGCGCACCGCCCCCTGACGGCGTCCTCGCCCGAGGACGTGGTGGCGACGCTGGCCGATCTCGTGTCCGAGCTGCTCGCCGCCGACCCGGCCTACCGGCAGCGCTGCCACGCGCTGGGGCTGGCCGTGTCGGGCGATGTGGACAAGGCGCATGGCATGGTGCGCTACTCCCCCTTCCTCAACTGGCGGCAGGTGCCGCTGGCCCGGCTGGCCGCGGAGGCGACGGGGCTGCGGGTCACCGTCGAGAACGACGTCAAGTCCCTCACCGTGGCCGAGCAGTGGTTCGGCGAGGGCATCGGCGCGTCGTCGTTCGCGGTGGTCACGGTGGGGGTGGGCATCGGCTGCGGGCTGGTGGTGAACGACCGGATCGTGGCCGGCTCGCACGGCGTCGCCGGGGAGATCGGGCACGTCCCGGTAGGCGGCGAGGAGCCCGCGTGCCACTGCGGGGGACGCGGCTGCGTCGAGGCGATCGCCGGGACCGCGCCCATCGTGGCCGCGATCCGCGCGGCCACCGGCGACGCGTCGCTGACCATCGACGCGGCCATCGACGCCGCCCACGCGGGCGACGTGGCGGCGCGCGAGGTGTTCGCCAGGGCGGGGCACGCGATCGGGCTGGCCATGGCGGCCATGGCGAACCTCATCGGGCCCGAGCGCATCATCGTGACCGGCGACGTGCAGGGGCTGGCGGCCTACGACCTGTTCGAGGAGCAGATCAGCCGGTCGTTCGCGAGCCAGGCGTTCGGGGCGGCGGCCGACTGCCGGATCTTCCTGCGCCCCCGGCCCTTCGAGCAGTGGGCGCGCGGCGCGGCCTCGGTCGCCATCCAGACCTTCTTCACTCTCCAGGATCGACAGTGACTCAGGAGTGGCAGTGACCGCGACGACCGGGATCTGGCAGCCGCACGACCGCGCTCCGGGCGAGACCCGCGAAGTGCGCCTCCGCGCGGGCGCGACGGAGCTGACAGCGACGGCGGCGGCCGAGCTGACATGGACCGTCACCGAGGACGCCGAGGGCGTTCACGAGGTGCGGATCACTCCGGACCGGCCCGCGGCCGTCCGCGTGGCGTGGCGGGTGCCCTGCGTGGCCGCCACGGCCTTCTGGGCGCCCGACGGCGGCGAGCACAGAGGGCTGCCGCCGTTCTGGCGCAAGCCCCGGGTGGCCGCCCTGGAGAAGAACGCCCCCGTGGGCTGCCTGGTGGGCGCCGGTGACGTGTCGCTGTGCACGTACGCCGTCGGCGAGGTGGTCCGGCCGGTGCACATCCGCACCGGGGTGGTGGAGGAGACCGGCGACTTCGGCTTCTGGGCCGAGCACGACGCCGAGCCCGGCACCGGCCTGGTGCTGCGGCTCGACCTCACTGGACGGCCCTTCGCCCGCACGCTCGCGGACGTGGCCGAGTGGTGGCAGGGCAACGTCCACGAGCCTGCGGACGCGGCCGAGGGGTGGCGCGGCCCGGCGGGAGAGGTGCCCGAGGTGGCACGGATGCCCGCGTACTCGACCTGGTACGCCATGCAGCAGCACGTCGACGCCGCGAGCGTGGAGCGGCAGGCGGGCCCGGCGGCCGAGCTGGGCTGCGAGGCGATCATCGTGGACGACGGCTGGCACAGCGACGACCGCGGGCGCGGTTACGGGCACGTCGGCGAGTGGGAGCCCTCCACCACGTCTTTTCCCGATATTTCCGCACACGTGGCGGCGGTCAAGCAGGCGGGGCTCGCCTACCTGCTCTGGTACGCCCTGCCGTTCGTCGGCCGCCACACCGCGCTCTGGGACCGCGTACAGCCCTACTCGCTGGCCTACAAGGAGCACATGAACGCGGTCATCGTCGACCCGCGCTACCCCTACATCCGCGAGCTCCTCGCCGGCCACCTGACCCGCGCGGTCCAGGAGTGGGGCATGGACGGCCTGAAGATCGACTTCATCGACCAGTTCGCCGTGGAGGACCCGCCCGAGCCGGGGCCCGAGGCCGACTGCGCGACGGTCAACGAGGGCGTGCGCAGACTCCTGGCCATGCTGCCCCGCGACTGCCTGGTGGAGCTGCGCCAGCCGTACGTGAGCCCGGGGCTGTGGCCGTACGCCACGATGGTCCGCGCCTCGGACTGCCCGCTCAGCCCCGCGCACAACCGCCAGCGCACGGTGGACCTGCGCCTGATCGCCGGGCCGCTGGCCGTGCACGCCGACATGCTGATGTGGCACCCGGACGAGACCCCGGAGCGGGTCGCGGCGCAGCTGGTCAACGTGCTGTTCGCGGTCCCGCAGATCTCGGTGGACCTCACCACGCAGACGCCCGGGCAACTGGAGGTGCTGCGGTTCTGGCTGGGCTTCGTCAAGGAGCACGCCGATGTGCTGCAGCGCGGCGCGTTCGAGCCGGCCCGCCCGGACCTGGTCTATCCGCAGGTGACGGCCCGTTCGGCGGGCACGGTGATGACGGCCCGCTACGCGCCGCTGCCGGTGGCGGTCCCGGAGGCGGGCACGTTCTGGCTGGCCAACGCCGACGACTCGGCCGACGTGCTGCTCCAGGTCGGCCGCTCCGGTACGGCCCGCGCCAGGGTCCAGACCTGCCGGGGCCGTACGGTGAACGACACGACGCTGGAGCTGTCGCCCGGCACGCACACGATCACCGTGCCCACCGGCGGGCTGCTCCGGCTGGACCTGGGTTCAGAAGCCGCCTCGTAGCCGGTCGAGGAACTGCGCCTCGTACAGCGAGGGCGGCAGGAGACCCGCCTGGCCGGTGCCCTCGATGTACCCGGCGGGCTGCTGGAAGGGGCCGTCCCCGGTGACCATCCCCAGGCAGCCGATCGCGTAGTTCTGGGCCGTCGGCGGCTTCTGGACGATGAGTCGGCTGGTCGACACGTCGCACCGCCAGGCCACCGAGTGCGCCGCCGACCAGCCGTGCGAGGTGCCGTAGCGGCCCCGGTTGTACAGGCCCAGCGTGTAGTCGTAGTGCGGGTCGATGTCGCGGTGCCCGTCGTACAGCAGGCCCTGGGACCAGCGGCGGTGGCCCTCGCTGGAGTTCAGCGCGTACTCGGCCGTGCCGCGCAGGAACACCACGCCCGACACCGTGCTGTGCCCGTTGGAGACGAAGGCGTGCCGCGACTTGTAGGCGTAGCAGTCACGGAAGAGCACCTGCTGCGAGTAGACATAAGTGTTGAAGTTGTACCGCCTGCTCCCCGTGACGATGCTGACGGGGTCGACGGCCCGGCAGTTCTCGACCGTGGCGCGGGTCGTCTCCTGGGTGGCCACCCCGGCCTGGGTGAAGTGCAGCATCGTGCAGTCGCGCACCCACGAGTCCTCGGTACGCAGCAGCACGACCGCGTTGTAGGCGTGGTCCTCGTCCTGCTCGGGGTCGCCGTGATACTCGATGTCCACGCGCAGCCGCTCGACGCCCACCTGGGTGACGAGGCCGGCCCGGTCCCACTTGTAGACCGACGACTGGGACAGCGCCCGGTTCAGGTGGTTGAACACGGGCACGTCGATCGTCAGCCTGTTGCCGGAGATCTCGCGGATATAGCGGTTGTAGATGATCGGGTGCTCGCCCACCTGCCAGGCCGGGCCCACGTCGTGACCGCCGTAGTCGATGGCCTTGAGCCACCCCTCCGAGCACGGGTGGTGGATCACGATGTTGTCGCCGGGCCGCAGCGACCCGGCGTTCGCCACCTCGAACTCGCGCGCGCCCACCTGCACGAAGTCCGTGGTGATGTCGGTATGGGTACCCGGCACCTCCCCCGCCCAGCCGCCCGCCGACGTGCCGCCGGCCACGATCACGTCGCGGTCCTTGGGGCTGTTGCCGGTGGCCTTGATGATCGTGTTGCCCGCCGGGTCCTCGCCGTCGCCGCTGCCGCGCAGCACCATGCCGTCGGCGCGTACGTACAGGGTTCCGGCGACCGGGTAGAGGCCGGGCAGCAGGAGCAGCGCGCCACGCCGCTCGCGGGGCAGCGCCGCGATCTCGTCGAGGGCCGCCTGGATATGGGCGGTGTTGTCGCCCTCGACCGGCCGGATGGCCTTGACCACCCGCGCCCACGGGATCGGCCGCTCGCCGTTGCGGTATCCGGCGTGACTGAAGTCCGGCAACCGGTTGCCCTCGGCGTCCTGCGCGTAGGTCAGGCGCCCGCGCCGGTCGTAGGAGAGCAGCTTGGACTGCCAGAACGTGCCCGCGGCAGCGGGCTGGATGCCGGTCGCCGCCGCGAGGGCCAGCGCGCCGCCCGCCACGAGTAAACCGCGTCTGCTGAGGTCGTGTGCCATGGGGCCTGACTCCATCCTTGGGGGGTGCTACGGCCCACGCCCAAGCAGGACGTGGGCCGTACGGGCTCAGCTGATGACGATCTTGTCCAGCTCGGGACCCCTGGCCGTCAGGCCGAAGAACCGGATCGTGTTGACCCCGGCCACCAGGTCCACCGGCACGGTCGTGGTCGTCACGGTGTCCTTGGTCCCGGTCATCGGCACCTGGATGGAGTCGGCCCCGTTGACGCTGACCGCGAACGTCTGCGCGCCGTCCACCAGCGCGTGCACGGTCATCCGCCGGGTGCCGGTGGTCTCCGACAGCACGCCCTTGACCACGGCGTAGTCGTAGACGTTGCCGCCGATGAGGATCACCTTCCTGCCGCCCGAGCAGACCGCGCAGTAGGCGGGCTCGGCCGCGCCCTCCCACACGTTGCCCACCCGCTCGGCCTCATAGGCGCCCGGGCTCCGGTCCGGCGCCGGGAGCTTGACCGGCGGCGTCGCCGGGCCGAGCTGCCACGCCTTGAGGTCCTTGACCAGCAGGTACGTCTCCTGCAGCCCGGCGCTCTTGATGCTGCGGTAGATGCCCCACTTGGGCCGGTTGTACTGCTCCTGGGTCCACCACAGGTCGATGTGCTCGATCTTCTGGTCGGCGATCGTCCGGCGGCCGTCCGACAGGGTCCAGCGCATGTAGCCGTCGTCGCTCGACTTGAACTCCAGCGTGGTGGTCACCCACTTGTTCTGGATCGGTTCCAGGTCGGCGGTGGCGAAGTCGTGCGAGGTGTTGTCCGGCAGCGTCCAGTAGCGGGCCGCGATCTTCTGCACGCCCCCGATGACCGGCAGCGAGATCTGCGCGATCGGGGTGCCGACGTCGGAGTTCTTGAGCTGCCAGATGTGGGTGAAGGAGGTGGTCGCGTCGAGGGTGTCCGGGATGTACATGCGGTAGCTGATCCGCCAGGTCTCGTCCTTGCGGATCTCCAGCGGGGCGCCCTTGCCGTCGCGCATGCCGCGTACCTCGTTGCGCATGCGGTCGGAGCCGTCGCGGTCCTCCAGGTGGGCGGTGAAGCGCCAGGCGTCCTTGTCGGTGGAGACGTGCGGCAGGCCCTCGGGGTGGGAGCCGCGCCGGTCGTCCTCCAGCGCCTCGAACGCCTGGACACCGTCCTTCTTGACGCTCGGGTCCCAGCGCAGCTCCCAGCGCGGTGGCCGGGCCGTCTGGGTCTGCGACGGCCCCTCCGACGGGGTGGGGGTGCGCGCCGCCACCGCGGGGGTGGCGGTCGCGATCAGGGCGAGCGTGGCGAGCGCGCCCGCCAGGCGGGCGCCGTACTTCTTCACGGGTTGGGTACCTCGTCGGTGTCGGCCGCGCTGGCGGTCTGCTGTTCGGCGCGCAGGTTTCTGACCAGCAGGTACGTGTTCTGCAGGCCGGAGCTCTTGATGCTGCGGTAGATGCCCCACTTGGGGCGGAGGTAGTCGGTGTCGGCGCGCCAGAGGTCGGTGTTGTCCAGGCGCTTGTCGACCAGCGTCGTCGAGCCGTCCTTGAGCGTCCAGCGCAGGTAGCCGTTGTCGGCGGCCTTGAACTCGAAGGTGGTGTCGAGCCACTTGCCCTGGATGGGGTTCAGGTTGGTGTTGCCGACCTCGTGCGTCTGCTCGTCCTCGTCCCAGTAGCGGACGTTGATCTTCGGGGTGCCGCCCGAGATGGGCAGCGACATCGTGTAGAGGGGCGCGCCGGAGCCGGGCACCTTCATCTGCGCGATGTGGGTGAAGGAGCTGGTCGCGTCGAGCGAGGTCGGGATGTACAGCTGGTAGGAGATGCGCCAGACCTGGTTCTTGAGGATCTTGATGTACGAGCTGCTGCTCGTCCGCATGCCCTTGACCTCGTTGCGCTGCCGGTCGTCGCCGTCGCGGTCCTGGGTGTGCATGTCGAAGCGGTAGGCGTCGCCGGAGACGTAGATGTGGGTGACGCCGGAGTGGGAGTCGGAGCGGTCGTCCTCGATGCCCTCGAAGGCCTGGGCGACCGTCTGACTGGCCGGGTTGGGGTTCCAGCGCTGCGTCCAGACGGCCGCGGCGGTGGAGGTCGAGGCGGAGGCGGGTATCGCCGATAAAGAGACGAGGGTGACGGCGGCGAGGGTGCCGCTCAGGCGCTTGATCATGAGGTCTGTCTCCTCAGATGGAGGGTGAACCCGCCGTTGGGGGATACGGCGAGGTCGAGCTTGCCCCCGGCCGATACCGTCGCCGTCTCGGCGAGGATGCCGTCGTCGGGGGCGTCCCGGTAGATCTCGGCCGTCCACTCCCCTTCGTCCAGGAAGTCGAGCGGCACGGTGAGCGTGCGGGCCTCGCCCGACACGCCCGCGCCGACGTACCATTCGCCGCCGCTCCTCCTGGCCAGCAGGATGTGGTCGGCGGGGTCGCCGGACAGCAGCCGCGTGTCGTCCCATGCGGTGGGGACGCCGGACAGCAGCCGCAGCGCCTCGGGCCTGGCCTCGTAGGCCTCGATGCCGTCGGCGAAGTGCTGGACGCCCGATTCGAAGATCACGGATAGCGCGAGCTCGAATCCGGCGGAGATGGTGCGGACCGCGGTGAACGTGCACGGGGTGAAGTCCATCGGGCCCTGCACGTTGCGGGTGAACGCGAGCGACAGGTAGTGCGCGGGCGGGTAGAGCGGCAGTTTGCCGGGCTTCGGCTTGATCCACTCGGCGCCCTTGACCGCCTCCGCGGTCATGAACTGCGGCCAGGTGCGCTCGGTGCCGCGCGGGATCGTGCCGCCGTGGAAGACGACCATGAGCTTCAGCCGGGCGGTGGCGGCCAGGATGGCGTCGAACCAGCGCATCCGGTCCTGGCCGTCGGACTCGGTGAAGTCGATCTTCACGCCGACGGCGCCCCACTCCTTCCAGAGCGCGAGCTTCTCGCGGTGCTCCAGCTCGGTGTCGACGTGCTGCCAGTGCGACCAGAGCCAGACGCCGACGTTCCTGGCCGCGGCGTAGGCGATCAGCTCGGGCATCCACTGCTTGTTCCAGCCGGCGTCGGCCAGCACGTACGGCCAGCCGTGCGCGGCGGCGAAGTCGACCCAGCGCTTCTGCTCCTCCAGATCACGGGTGGAGGGGCCGTCGGACCACCACGACCAGGCCGCCGCGCCGGGCCGGATCCACGAGGTGTCCGCCACCTCCGAGGGCGCCGCCAGGCTGGTCACCAGGTCGCTGGCGACGATCGTGGCCAGCTCACCGATGATCATCGTGCGCCACGGGGTGACGAGCGGGCTGGCCGCCGTCACGTAGGGGTCGGGCAGGTCGAGGCGGAAGGCGTGGCCGTCGAAGCGCAGCCGGGTGCCCGCGTAGCCGCTGTCCAGGTTCGACTCGGTCACCAGCAGCCAGGTGTCGCCGATCTGGAAGAGCGACGGGTAGCCGTACAGGATGGGCTCGGCGTCGGCGACCGGGCCGTGCCGGTGGATCTCCTCGTAGTCGCAGCGCCCGTTCTCGTACGGCAGGAGCACCGCACGGGCCTCCCTCGGCACCACATACTCCGAAATTTCGTCAATTACCGTCACCGGTCCGGTCCACGGCACCACGTACCGGTAGGCCACGCCGTGGCCGCCGATCCGCACCTCCAGGTGGAGCCGGTGCGCGCCCTTGGTGAACGACAGCGTCCACTCCTTGGCCGCGTACAGGTGCTCGCGCCGCTTGCCGGTCACCGTCTCATAGGACTCCGTCACCTGCCTGGACGACATCCCGTCGAAGGCCAGGCCGGTGCTCAGGTCCTCGTGCGCGGCCCGCAGGCCCAGCCTGGACGGCCGCACCACCACCCGGCCGTCGCGCCGCACCTCCAGGGTCGGCTCGCCATCGGCCGAGAGCGCGATCGCGACTTCCAGGTCTTCGTCACTGAGCGTCCATTGCGACACAGGGCCTCCAAGCAGAGATAGGAGGAGTGAGCCGAACTCATCGGCAACCCGCTCGGGCCCGCCGGCTCGAGCAGGGCGGCCGACGCCGACCCCACTGAGCTCCTCACAACGTGCCTGAGCCTAGGTTGCAAGCGCTTGCAATTCAATTCTTGACGAAGTTAATTACCAGGTCTACGGTACGGCCATGCCTCGCGCATCGGACGATGACGGATCCACACATCGGATCTCTCCCGCTCGGCTGGCCGAATTCCAGCGCCGGACGTGGCGATAGCAGTGATCGAGCTCTTTCTCTGAAAGGCCCACCCCCCATGGAGATGAACCGGCGCCAGATGCTGGCCCTCGCGGTGGCCGCGGCGACCGTGCCCATGCTGTCCGCCTGCGCGGGCGACACCCGTCAGCAGCGGCAGGCCGCGGCGCCCACGAAATCCGGCGTGCCGACGCTGGACCCGAACCGGCCCGGCAACGACACCTGGCCGTTCGAGGAGGCCGAGCAGCTCAACAACGCGCTGAAATGGCCGACGACCCAGGTGGCCGACCCGGCGTCGAAGGTGACGCTGACGGTGGCGATCACCGCGGACGTGATCGCCGAAGTACGCAACGCGCAGTTCGACTTCTTCTTCCACAAGCGCCACCCGAACATCGAGATCAAGCGCGAGACCTCGCAGTTCGACTCCTACCTCACCAAGTACATGGCCCAGGCGGCGGGCGGCTCCATGCCCGACGTGATGTACACGCACTACAGCTGGGCCCAGAACTTCATCGCCAACGACATCTTCCAGCCGCTGGACGAGTTCATCGCCAAGACGCCCGAGTTCGACAAGCAGGACCTGCCGGTGAACGCGCTCGGCTACTACGAGCGTGACGGCAAGCTGTTCGGCCTGCCGACGGACATGGCGCCCAAGCTGCTCTTCTACAACAAGGACGTCTTCGACAAGGCCGGCGAGAAGTACCCCGACGAGTCGTGGACCGTCGAGAAGATGATGGAGGTCGCCAGGAAGCTCACCAGCGGCTCCGGCGCCGAGAAGGTCTACGGCTTCACCCCGATGCTGCTGCCCGAGCCCGACATCACGCCGCGCGCCCTGGCGCAGTACGGCGGGCGCTACCTGAACGCCGACGAGTCGGTCTCCATGATCTCCCAGCCGGAGGCGCAGAAGGTCTTCGGCATGTGGCTCGACCTGCTCAACAAGGACAAGGCCGTACCGAGCCTGGCCGAGCTCAACCAGGTGCTGGAGAAGGTGGAGCCGTTCAAGGTCGGGCACGCGGCGATGACGATCAACGGCGCGTGGATCCTGACCGAGTTGGCCAAGCAGACGGCGTTCAAGTGGGGCGTCGCTCCCACGCCCAAGGGCCCGAAGGGCCGCTTCACGCCGGTCATCGGCAGCGCCCTGGCCATGTACGCCAAGTCACCGCAGAAGGACGCGGCCTGGATCTACCTCAACGAGTACCTCTCCTCGACCGGGCAGCAGTTCCGCCGCATCAGCGCCCCGGCCCGACAGTCGGCCTGGGAGCCGAACGCCGAGGCGCTCGGCATCCCCAAGGACGTCGTCGAGACCGTCAAGAGCGCCATGAAGGAGTACGGCACCGGCGACGGCGTGCTCAAGCTGCCCGCCAACAAGAAGGTCGTCGAGACGGCCAAGCCCATCTGGGAGCGGGTCATGATCGGCAAGACCGATCTGGCGAGCGGTCTGAAGGAGATCACCGACAAGATCACCCCGCTGCTGGCCGAGAACAAGATCGCATGAGCGCTGTCGCCGCCGTCTTCTCGCGGCGCGGCCAGAGCACACTGGCCCGCCGCGAGGCCCGGCGCTTCCATCTGTTCGTCTCGCCGTGGGTAATCGGGTTCGTCTTCTTCAGCGGCGGGCCGATCCTCGCCTCGATCGCGATCAGCTTCACCGACTGGAACCTGCTGCGCAGCCCCACCTGGGCGGGCCTGGCCAACTACCAGAAGATGGTCAACGACCCGGAGTTCTGGGACTCGATCGTCAACACGTTCTACTACGGCCTGGGCGCGGTGGTGCTGGGCGTCGTCTTCACCTTCGCGCTGGCGCTGCTGCTCAACCAGCCGCTGCGCTTCCAGGGGTTGTTCCGCACGGTGATGTACCTGCCGTCGGTGGTGTCGGGTGTGGCGACCGCGCTGCTGTGGCTGAACATCCTGCATCCCGACTTCGGCCTGATCAACAAGCTGCTGGCGATGATCGGCATCTCGGGCCCGCCGTGGCTCGGCTCGACGGAGTGGGCGATGCCGGCCCTCATCCTGATGAGCGTCTGGGGCGCGGGCAACACCATCGTCATCTACCTGGCCGGCCTGCAGGGCATCCCGGCCACGCTGTACGAGGCCGCGGAGATCGACGGCGCCGGCTGGTGGCGCAGGTTCTGGAGCGTCACGGTGCCGATGATGTCGCCGGTGATCTTCTTCAACGTGGTGACGGGCTTCATCGCGAGCATCCAGGCGTACACGCTGATCCTCATCATGACCGAGGGCGGCCCGGCCAACTCCACCATGGTGCTCGGGCTCTACATCTACCGGCAGGCGTTCGTGTTCTTCGACATGGGCTACGCCGCCGCGCTGTCCTGGGCCATGTTCCTGATCGTCATCATCGTCACCCTGATCCAGTTCGGCCTGGCCAGGCGCTGGGTCCACTACGAGTTCAACTGATCTTTCGAGAGGAGGGCCGGGATGCTGGTCGAGACGAAGGCCGCCCCCGACATCCGGCGGCCGGGGCGCGCCGCCATGACCGCCGGTCAGGCCGAGCGCATCAGACGGGCCCAGCGGGTGGGCGCGTACGTGCTGCTCATCGCGGCCACCGGCGTGTTCCTGCTGCCGTTCCTCTGGATGGTGACGACGTCGCTGAAGTCGGACGCGGAGAACCTGGCCTTCCCGCCCCAGTTCCTGCCTGACGCCTTCCATTTCGAGAACTACACCCGAGGCTGGAGCGGGAACCTGCCCTTCACCCGGTTCCTGCTCAACACCGTCCTGATCACCGCCCTGTCGATGGCCGGCAACCTGATCTCGTGCGTCCTGCCCGCCTACGCCTTCGCCAGGATGCGGGCCCGGCTCGGCGCCTTCCTGTTCGCGCTCATGCTGGGCACGATGATGATCCCGCGCGAGATCACGCTGGTCCCGAAGTACATCCTGTTCGCCAAGCTGGGCTGGGTGGACACCTACCTGCCGCTGATCGTGCCGGAGTTCTTCGGGGTGGCGCTGTACATCTTCCTGCTGCGCCAGTTCTTCACCACGATCCCGCAGGAGCTCATCGACGCGGCCCGGATCGACGGCGCGTCGGAGTGGCGGATCCTGTGGAAGATCATGCTTCCGCTGTCGAAGCCGGCGCTGGCCGCGATCATGCTGTTCTCGTTCGTCGGCAACTGGAACCAGTATCTGGAGTCGGTGATCTACCTGCGGACCACCGAGAAGTTCACCATCCCGCTGGGCCTCGGGATGTTCTCCGGCCAGTACGCCACTCAGTACAACCAGATGATGGCCGTCTCGATCATCGCGATGATGCCGATTGTCGTACTGTTCTTCATTGCCCAGAAAACGTTCATCCGGGGCGTGACGCTGACCGGAATAGCGGGAAGGTGAGCTGTTGAACTACGAACGCCAGCCGTACAGGAGATGTGGCCGCAGCGGTCTGCGACTGCCCGCGGTCTCGCTGGGCCTGTGGCACAACTTCGGCGGCGGCAAGCCGCTGGACAGCCAGCGGGCGATCCTGCACAAGGCGCTCGACCTTGGCATCACCCATTTCGACATCGCCGACAGGTACGGCCCGCCGCTCGGGGCCGCCGAGTCGACGTTCGGCACGATCTTCCGTCAGGACCTGCGTGGCCACCGCGACGAGATCGTGGTCACCACCAAGGGCAGCAACCCCATGTGGGACGGCCCCTACGGCAAGGGCAACTCACGCAAGCACCTGCTGGCCACGCTCGACCGCTCGCTGGACCGGCTCGGCCTGGACTTCGTGGACATCTTCTACCTGCACCGCGACGACGAGGAGACGCCGCTGGAAGAGCAGGTGAGCACGCTCGACCACATGGTGCGCACCGGCCGCGTCCTCTACGCCGGGGTCTCCAACTTCTCCCCCGAGCGTACGGCGGCGGCCGCCCGGCTGATGCGCGAGCTCGGCACCCCGCTGGTGGTGCACCAGCCGGTGTACTCGATGGTCAGGCGGGGCATCGAGGAGTCGCTGCTGGGCGTGCTGGAGCAGGAGGGCATGGGCTGCGTCGTCTACTCGCCGCTGGCGCAGGGCCTGCTGACCGACCGCTACCTGAACGGCATCCCGGCGGACTCGCGGGCGGCCGAGGGCCGCTTCCTCACGGCCGACCGGGTGACGCCGGAGATGCTGGCCTTCGTCCGCGCCCTGGGCGAGCTCGCCTCGGCCCGCGGGCAGTCGGTGGCCCAGCTGGCGCTGGCCTGGGCCCTGCGGGACCCGCGTATCACGTCGGTCCTCGTGGGCGCGTCGAGCCCCGAGCAGCTGGCGGCGAACGTCGCGGCCGTCGACCGGCTCGACTTTACCGACGACGAACTGTCCCAGATCGACCGAGCCGCCAAGGAAGCGGGTGTCGATGCGTAGCAGGCTTCATCTGGCGCCGGCGTGATAGCCCTTCCCAGGGTGGGCCTGGGCGGCGGACCCCTTGGGAACTACCTCCATCCCATCTCCGACGCCCAGGCCCAGGCCGTCATCGACACAGCCTGGGCGGCCGGGGTCCGCTACTTCGACACCGCCCCGTTCTACGGCTTCGGCCTGGCCGAGCAGCGCCTGGGCAAGGCGTTGCGCGACCGCCCCCGGTCGGAGTACCTCCTGTCGACCAAGGTCGGCCGCCTGGTCCGGCCCGGCGCCAACGGGTCGCCCGGGGCGGGCATCTTCGCGGTGCCCGACGATCGGCACGTCGAGTGGGATTTCACCCGCGACGGCGTCCTGCGCAGCGTCTCGGACTCCCTGGAGCGCCTCGGCCTGGACCGGATCGACATCCTGCTCATCCACGACCCTGACCACCACTGGCCGCAGGCCCTGGACGAGGCCTACCCCGCCCTGGCGGACCTGCGCGCTCAGGGTGTGGTGCGCGCGATCGGCGTCGGCATGAACCAGTCGCGGATGCTCGTCGACTTCGTCAAGCGCGCCGACCCGGACCTCCTGCTCGCCGCCAACCAGTGCACGCTGCTGCGCCGGTCGGCGTTCGAGGAGCTGTTGCCCCTGTGCCGGGAGCGCGCCATCCCCGTCGTCGCGGCCAGCCTGCTGCACCGCGGCGAGCTGGCCGGCCCGTCGGCCGACGCCTCCGAGGAGGTGCGGCGGATCGCGGCGGCGTGTCAGGAGCACGAGGTCCCGATCACGGCCGCTGCCCTGCAGTTCCCGTTCCGGCATCCCGCGGTGCACTCGATCCTGGTCGGCGCCCACGAACCAGACCAGGTCACCGCCAACCTGGCCGCCCTGCGCCATTCCATACCCGACGCCCTGTGGCAGGACCTGGGACCTAGCTGATCGGTTCCTTGTAGACGAGCAGGTAGCGCCAGAACAGCAGGCGGCGGATCGAGGCTCCGGGCAGCAGCGTCGCCGCCTCGGCGGTGATCTCCGGCAGCGTCATCATGGCCTTGGCGACCACCATCTCGGTGGGAGCCTCCTCCTGCGGCCGGGTCGCCGAAAGGAGCCGCGCGACCGCGTTCACCGGCGCCGCGCACAGGCTGACCGCGTAGTCCGCGGGCGTGCTCTCCCGATAGCAGCCGAGGATCGCGAGCACCCCACCGGGCGCGAGCGATCCGCGTAACCGGCTGACCGTCTCGAAGGGCACATGGTGGATGCTGGCCAGGCACGAGACGAAGTCGTACTTTCCGCGCGGCAGCTCCGCCACCGCGATGTCGGCCTGCTCATACCGGACGGGACCCGGGATCGAGCGGGCCGCCTCGACGGCCTCGGCGGAGGAGTCGACCGCGTCGACCACCAGCCCCCGCGCGGCCAGCCGCCGCGCGAACAGCCCGGTCCCGCAGCCCACGTCCAGGGCGGTCCCGGCGCCCTCGGGGATCTGCTTGAGTAGAAGCGGATGATAGTGGTCATTGTGACTGAACGACATGACACGCAAAGCTAACGCTGCGGAAGCAGCTTGATCGTGCTTTCGGCGTACCGCTGCACCTGGGCGCGGCTGTACAGGAGCGGGAAGTAGTCGCTCGTCCGCCAGCGCTCCGCCAGATCCCGATAGTGCGGGCTCCGCGGATCGCCGGACTGGCCGGGGGCGTTGACCGCGCGGGAGTCGTCCCACTTGCCGACGTCGAGCACCATCTTGAACGACGCTCCGGACGTCTGCTGGTAGGTGGCGGCGTTGTAGGAGGAGGCGTCCACCGTGTACGCCGAGCCGCCCCGGGGGAAGGGACCCACGTTCGCGCCGACGGGGCTGGTGAACTCCGTGTACTGCAGCGCGCCCCACGTCCACAGCCGCGGGTCGGCACCGAGCCGCCCGGCGACCTCGCGGTAGGCGGCGGCCAGTGTCGTGGCCAGCAGGTCGTCCCGCACGGCCTTACCTTCGGTCCCGAACCAGCGTTCCGGGTTCTCCAGCGCGTCGATCAGCACGCGGACGTCGAGGACGGGGATGGCGTCCGCCACCGCCGGCGGCAGGACCGCGCGGCGGAAGGCGGGCACCAGATGACGCGAGAACCACGGCTCGAACAGGGTCGCCTCCGGCGAGTCCGCGTCCGTCGCCCCGCCCCAGGGCCGGAGCAGCGCCAGCGCCCGCTGGGTGTCCGGATCCGCGCTCGTCAGGCCGGCGAGCACGCGCACGATCCGCTGCGCGGGCTTGGACACCTTGTCGGCCTGCAAGCGGATCGAGTCGTCGAGGGAATTCCGCGGGCTCGCCGCGAGCACTTCGTCGATCCGCTGTTTGCGGTAGGGAGGATCCCACTCGAACCCCACCTGGACCGGGTGGTTCGCCGGAAGGTCGAACTCGTTCGCCGAAGAGATCAGCCCCCGCGGCGGGTTGTAGGAGCGGGGCAGTCGGGCGCCGTCGTAGAAGCCCTTCCATTCGTAGCGGCCGTCGCCCGGCACGGGCAACAGGCCGTCATAGCCGTTGCGCCGGGGGGTGAGGCCGCCGGGCACCCAGCCGATGTTGCCGGAGGTGTCGGCGTACACCTGGTTCTCGGGCGGGCCACCCCAGGTGCTCATGGCCGCCGCGAACTGCTTGAAGTCGCGGGCGCCCATGTACGTCAGGCTGCCGAAGTAAGGGGACGTGCCGGGCTCCAGCCAGGTGGTGCGCAGGGCGTACGCGAGGTTGCGCTGCTTGTCGATCTTGAGCACGGGACCGTGCCTGGTGAACGGCAACTCCACGTCGACCGGCGAGCCGCCCGCGACCGGCACCTTCTCGGTGATCGTCGTGAAGCGCTCCCAGCCGTCGCCGTACCGGTACCTGCCCGGGTCGGCGGGATCGAGCTGGTAGACGTAGAGGTCTTCCTGGTCGGTGCCGAAGATGGTCAGGCCGAACGCGACCGTGCCGTTGTGCCCGATCGAGATCCCTGGAAGCGCGGGTTCACCGGCCCCGATGACGTCGATCCCGGGCGCCGACAGATGGGCCATGTAGCGCAGGGAGGGCGCCGTCAGCGACCGGTGCGGGTCGCTGGCCAGGATGGGACGGCCCGTCGCGGAGCGGCCCGGCGAGACCGCCCAGCTGTTGCTGCCCTCGCCGGCCGCTGGGTCGGCAGGGGCCAGGCGTAGCGCGCCGTTCTGGAAGACCACGCCCCGCGTGGCCAGATCGTAGGTCCGCAGCACGTCCACGGGCACGGAGCAGGGATCGAGCCCTTTGGGCAGGCTCGTGGTGTGTTCGGGTTCCAGCTGCCACAGGGCTCCGGCGGCCTCGATTCCGCCCGCGCAGACGATGAGTGAGCGGAGCACCTCGCTGAAGACGTTCTTGGAGATGCCGTGGCTTCTGATCCGCACCACGTCCTCCGGCCGCCAGAGCGCGGGCGCGTATCCGAGTTGCCGGAACTCGGGCGGCATGCGGTCCGGATTCCGTTCGAGCCACCGTACGTAGGCGTTGACGCCCTCGGTGAAACGGGTCGCCGCCTGTTTGGCTCCGGGGCCGTAGCTCGCCCATTCCCGGTCCATGTTCCCGCGATACAGGAACATCCTCGTCGCCTTGTCCTGCTCCATGTAGGCGGAGCCGAACACCGCGGAGAGCTCTCCCAGGCCGCGGCGCCGCCAGAGGTCGATCTGGAACAGCCGGTCCCGGGCGGCGTTGAATCCCTGGGCGAGGAAGAGGTCGTCGGTGTTCTGGGCGTAGATGTGCGGCACACCCCACTCGTCCACCACCAGCTCGACCGGCTGCCTGAGCCCCGGGACGACCTGCTCCGTGGCCTGCCGTGACTGCGCCACGACGGGCGGCGCCGTCAGGCTCAGCACAAGGACGGCGGCCAGCGCCGCTCCGGCACGCAGGCGTCTCCGCATGGCACAGCACCTCTCGGTGGGGTCCGGGACTCCATGACAGGACGCCTGCGATGATTTCGGCCAGGGAAGTCGGGATATTTAGGGGGCACAGCGGCGGAAAAAGCCCTCCGCCCCTCATCTGTAGGGGTTGAGTAGGGGTTCTAGGCGCACGTCTTCTGCTCGACGTCACACAGCTTGACTTCGGGGAAACGAGGTGACCGTTCGTCGAACAGCGGCTGCGGCTTCGCGCGCAGGTGCAGGTCGAAGAACGCCGCCACGTACGTGCGGGTGATCGCCATGGAACGGGCAGGGGGCAGGCCGGTGTTGCGGTAGATGCCGATCTGTTCGCCTAGCACGGCGATGTCGGTGAACGAGACGTGCTCCGCCCCCGCCACCACGAGCCAGCGCTTCCATCCCGTCAGGTTCTGCCAGACGCCGTCCCACGAGACGTCCTTTCCGCCCGGGCTGTGTTTCGCCTGCGTGCCCAGGAAGAGGAACGGCCGCGACAACCCGCTCTTCGGAACCGGGACGAACGCGGTGCCGTCGATGTCGATCCCGGCGCGTACCCTCGGGTCCTTGAGCATGGCGCCCACCGCGCTCGCGCCGCCCGCCGAGTGACCGGCCATCGCGATTCTGGACGGGTCGATCAGCGCGGCGCTCTTCCATTTGGGGTGTGCGCGCGTCAGTGCGTCCAGCACGAAGGACACGTCGGCCGCTCGGGTCGCGCCAACCTTGTCCCAGAATGCCTGGTCCTTCTCCTTGACCTCGCAGGCCACGCAGGTGGTGATCCGGCCCCCGGGGAAACTCGTCGCGGTCTCGTACGTGTGGCCGATGGAGACCACCGCGTATCCTCTGCTCGCCAGGTCCTCGGCCAGTGCGGTGAGCGAGCTCCGTGGCTCGGTGAAGCCAGTGGAGAGCACCACCAGCGGCAGTCCGCGCCGATGACCCGCGGGTTCGGCGTCGGTGGTCGCGTTGGTCCGCGTCTTGCTCAGCAGGTCGAGCGGCAGATCGGTTATCTCCCCATCCTTCATGAGAAGTTCGGATTCCTTGGGCGTCATGTACGGGGCCGGCATTCGGCCGCGGGACTTCGCCGGGTACCACAAGGAGACCATGAGTTCCCGCGCCTTCACGCTGGGCACCCAGGGGTCGGCGCGGGAGGTGTCCTTGAGGTACAAGGACGTGGTGCCGACCGGCTGGGACCCGGTCGGCTTGGGGAGGTACGGCGTGCCGCTCCGGACAGACGCCAGACCAGCGGAGGCGGGCCTGGCGGGGTTCGGCGACGTCGTGCGCGCGGGGCCGTCGGATCGGACCGGCCCGGCCGCGGGAGCGCAGGAGGTGACGGCCGCGAAGGCGAGCAGAGCCGCGATGGCGATGACGCCTCGGCGCGGCGTCGGATTCATCACATGACCCATGAACTGGTGTCCTTCCGGGTGGGAGCGGCAGCCTCGATGGAGGTTCCACAGGCGGCCGATGGCAGCAAGCAAGCTATGCGCGCGGGAGATTCGCCCGCGTCGTCTGTCATGCCGATATCGGCCCCTTCTCGGGGACGACCCCCAGCCGGGTCATCCCTGCGATGTACTCCTGGAGGATGTCGGGCCCGGTCACCGAGGCTGACGCGGGACGTACCGCGCAGTCGGGACAATGCATCAGTGACAGTGAGCGAACGACGTGGATGGCGGCAGCTCGGGCTGGATGTGCTGCGCCCCGAGCAGAAACCCGCCCGGCCCTCGCGCCGGTCGCTCCTCGCCGACCTGCTGCTCGCGATCCTCCTGACCGTTGTCGCGGTGGCCGCTACGGCGAGCACGACCGGCGGTGATCTCCACCGCCTCGACGTGCGGCAGCACTCCCTGGTGGAGCCCTTGCGACTGCGGCCCGCTCCTCCGCCACGAAGCGCCGATGTCCGGCCCGACACTCTGGTACGGCCCGCCGACGACCGGTCGGGCCCGCTTCCCCTTCTGGTGGTTCTGACGGCGTTGCCGCTGGCGGTACGGCGGCTTTATCCGCTGACCACCTTCGGGGTGGTACTGGTGGCGGCATTGGCCACCGCCGACGACGCGACCTGGATCACCGTGCTGACGTTCGCCATCGCCGCCTATGGCGCCGTGGCCCACAGTCGTTACCGGGTGCTGGCGATGGGCGGCATCGTCCTCGCGACCGTCCTGGCCGGCGCGGCCTTCCAGGACTCCGTACCGCCGTTGCCGAGCTGGCTCGGCCCGTTCGTGGTACTGCTCAGCGCCGGAGTCGCCGCGAGTTTCGGCCGGTTCTGGAGGCGACAGATCGACGCACTGCGGCAGGCTCAGGAGGAGGACACGCGCCGGGCCGTCGAGGTGGAGCGCTCCCGGATCGCCGGCGAACTCCACGACGTCGTCACCCACAATGTGAACGTGATGGTCATCCAGGCCGGAGCGGCACGCAAGGTCATGGACACGGCCCCGGATCGGTCGAAGCAGGCCATGCTGGCGGTCGAAGCCGGCGGCCGGGCCGCCATGGCCGAACTCCGCCACGTCATGGGTCTGCTCGCCGGTCCGGAAAGCGCGCGGGCGGTGAGCGGCGCCGACGGGCTCGAACCACAACCGGGACTCGACCAGCTGGACTCCTTGATCAAACGGGTCCGCGAAGCCGGAATACCGGTCAGTGTCGAGGTCTCTCCCCCGCCCGGCCCGCTGCCGCCGGGGGTGGAGCTGGCCGCGTACCGCGTCGTACAGGAGGCCTTGACCAACACCATCAAGCACGCGGCCGGCGCCGCGGCGTCCGTCACGATCGGCCACAACGGCGACTGGCTGGAGATCGAGGTCACCGACACCGGCGGCAGGCAGGCGACGCGCACCGTGGACGGCCAGGGCAGGGGCCTGATCGGGCTACGCGAACGCCTCGCGCTCTACGACGGCACCCTGGAGGCGGGACCAAGGAGTGGCGGCGGCTACCAGATCAAGGCGAGGCTTCCATGGACGTGACCAAGCCTCTGCGCGTGGTCATCGCCGACGACCAGGCGCTGGTACGCAGCGGATTCGGAATGATTCTCGCCGCCGACGGCATCGAGGTGGCAGCCGAGGCGGCCAACGGCGCCGAAGCCGTCGCCGCGGTCCGGCGCACCCGACCCGACGTCGTGCTGATGGACATCCGGATGCCGGAGATGGACGGCCTCGAAGCCACCCGGCAGATCATGGCAGGCGCCCCGGACGAGACCCGCGTCCTCATCCTGACCACCTACGACCTCGATCACTATGTCTACGCGGCGCTCACCATGGGGGCCAGCGCGTTCCTGCTCAAGGACGTCACCCCCGAGCACCTGGTGGCCGCGGTGCGCCTGGTCCGCGCGGGTGACGCCCTGCTCGCCCCGTCGATCACCCGCCGCCTGGTCGAACGCTTCGCCCGCCGTGACGAGGCCAGGGCGGCCGTTCACCGCGACCTGTCGGAGCTGACGCCCCGAGAGCTGGAGGTGTTGCGCCTGCTGGCCACCGGGCTGAGCAACGCCGAACTCGCCGAACGGCTGAGCCTCAGCCCGACGACGGTGAAGACCCACGTGGCGCGCATCCTGTCCAAGCTCGGCCTCAGGGACCGGGTTCAGGCGGTCGTGCTGGCGTACGAGACGGGGCTGATCACCCCCGGCTCGCCCATTGACGGGCCGCCCGGGAGCGCGCGGGGGCCGTCGTAAGCGCCGGACCCGGTCCTCTCACGCCGAGACCGTCCTACAACGATCATCCGCAGGGCCCGGGATGCCGAAAGGTCCGCGAACCTCGGGCGAGAACTTCCCGAAGCTCACGGACCTGTCACCGGCGAGGCTAGCGGCGCACGTGCACCGGCACGCCCTTGCCCAGCAGTCCGGGCAGCTCGACCGCCACGTTCATCGGCATCCGCACGCACCCGTGCGACGCCGGATACAGCGGCACCGACAGCGCGCCGTGGAACGCGATGCCGCCGTTGAAGAAGATCGGGTTGTACAGCTGCCCCAGGTACGACCTGTGCCAGCCCTTGGCTCGCCACGTCGTCTTGAAGTCGCCCGTGGGCGTCCTGGCCGAGCCGCAGAAGCGCTGGCTCTTGCCCTGCCACTTCGCCGTCTCGCAGTACGGGACGCCGCTGCCGGAGGAGATGTGGGTGATCAGCTTCACCTGGCCGTCGACGTACAGGACCATGATCTGCTTGGTCAGGTTGACCTCGGCGCGGGTCGGCTTGCCGTTCTTGACCAGGACCTTGGGGGTCCTGGGGTTCTCCAGCGCGGTCCACGTGCGCTTGGCGATCGTGCTGGTGGGCCGGATGCCGTTCACCTTCTGGAAGGCCCACACGGCGGTCATCGTGGACCCCCCGTAGCTGCCGTCGGCCCGGCCCGGCCGGTAGCCGAGCTCTTTGAGGCGCGTCTGCAGCCAGGTGACCGCTTTGCCCTTGGCGCCCAGCTTGAGGGTCTTCTTGGGCGCGGCGACGGTCGTGGTGGGCCCGGCCTCGGAGGCCGCCACAGTCGGCGGCACCGCGGTGGGTGTCGCCGCCGTGGGTGTCGTTGTGATGGACGTGGGTGTCGTTGTGATGGAAACGATCGCGGGCGCGGGCGCCGACCGCGCATGGGTGACGGTCGTACCGCACCCCGTCAGGACTAGGGCGCCAGCCGTCAAGAGAGCAGCCACGCCGGGCAGCCGTCGATCCCCCACCCGTACCACCTCTCAAACCATGAACATTCTGATCAAAGGACCATGTCAGGTTAATGCAATGGTCAACCTGTTTAGAGTGTGCCCATGCCTGAGAAGTTGCCTGCCAACGCCGTTCTGGTGGAATCCGCCCTCCGCGCGCTAGGTGCCGAGGGAGAAATCATCGTATTGCCGGAAAAAGCCCCCACTGCGGCCACTGCCGCCGCGCAGGTCGGCTGTGAGGTCGGCGCCATCGCCAACAGCCTCATCTTCGACGCGGACGGTGCGCCGCTCCTCGTGATGACCAGCGGCGCGCACCGCGTCGACGTCGAGCTGATCGCCCGCACGGCGGGGGTCGAGAAGGTACGGCGGGCGACACCGGAGTTCGTCAGGGCGGCGACGGGCCAGCCGATCGGCGGCGTCGCGCCCGTCGGGCATCCGGCCCCGGTGCGGACCCTGGTGGACAACTGGCTGAGCAAGCACGAGGTCGTTTGGGCCGCCGGCGGGCATCCGCTCACGGTCTTTCCCACCACATTCGATGAGCTGGTGCGGATCACCGGTGGTACCCCCGTCGACGTCGAGTAGTGTGCGACGCGTGATCGAGTTTCGTGGGGCGGGACAGGCGGAGTTCACCGAACACCTGGACACGGTGATCGGCATCTACGCCGCCGCCATGCGCCCGCCCGCGGACCAGATCACCGGCCGCAAGGCCATCATGCGGAATCACGGGACATACCCATATTTCCAGTGCTATTTCGCTGAATTGCGTGGGGAGTCGGAGGCATACCCCCCGAAGATCGTCGGCTTCGCCTACGGCTTCCGGGGCGCGCCGGGCCAGTGGTGGCACGACGTCGTGTTCCGCGCGCTGGAGAACCAGGCGGGCAGGGAGGTCGCCGACGCCTGGCTGGGCAACGCGTTCGAACTGGCCGAGATCCACATGCACCCCGACTACCAGGGCAAGGGCATCGGCCGCGCCATGATCTCCACTCTGTGCGCGGGCCGCCGCGAGCGTTCGGCGGTCCTGTCCACCCACGATCGCCCCACCACGGCCCGCCACCTGTACGCCAGCATGGGCTTCACCGACCTGCTGAGCCCGTTCCTCTTCCCGGGCGGCTACGAGCAGTACGCGATCGTGGGCAGACCCCTCCCCCTGTGACCACGACGGCTTTGACACGACGGCTTGACCCCGGCGGCTTGACCACAGGGGGCGAATCGCGGCCCTGATCCGGTTCGTTCCAGGTCCGTACCAGCGCGGCTCCGCCTCGTTCGCCACGCCGCCGCCATAATGAAGACGATCAACCTGGCGCCCCCATCCGCGTCAATCCCGGGCACCTCCCCCTGCACCGACGCCCACGTCACACCACCCGGACGTCCGGCAGGAGGAACCTATGCGTCTCGTCACACGAATCGGAGTGGCCGCCACTCTCCTGGTGAGCCAGGGCACCCCACCCGAGCCGACCGCCACCTCCGCACCCACACCTACGCCCACACCCACGTCGACCGCGAGCACCAGCAAAAAGAGCTCCAAGACTGCCATCCCCCCAGAGCTGAAGAACGTCCCGTCGCTCCGCGTCCTCCCCTGGGACCCCCGCCAGGCCAGCCACGTCCGGATCTTCGTGCACTGCCCGCCGAAGGCGAATCACGCGCTCATCGGCTCCACCGCGTTCGCCCTGAAGGGGTCAAGGCGCCTCTACCGGGAGGTGGGGCTGGGACTGTCCGACCGGGGTCTGGCGCACCGCGCCGTGTCCATCTCCTACTCCGCCCTGCCTGGATTCCACGGTGCGCACCTGAAGTGCGTGAAGGTCAAGATGAACCAGAAGACACGCATCAGGCGCATCAGGGTGCTCGGCCGGGATGCCGTGCCTCTCTACGTGCGCAGGTTCAGCATCTGGCAGTTCTTCGACTAGGCCGGAGAACGAACCGGCGTGTCATTGGCCGTCTCGTGACTTGTGGTTTGCCAGCCGTCACTCTGGGCAATCTTCACTACGTAGGGCAACCGGCCATCCGCCCGATCCCCCTGCGGGCGGAGCACCGGCACGAGGTCCCCTCACCGAGGGTCGTTCTTCTTCTCCCACGAAAGAGCTATCCCTCCCCAGGGACCCCGACCGCGACGGACCGCCTTCCTCCACTCCGCCGGACCGTCACAGGGGTCGCACCAAAGGATCTAGACGGCCAAGGGACGAGTCGCAACAAGAGAAAGGCCAGGATGCGCCGGGTTACGCGGACAGCGCCTCGGCCGGAGCAAGCCGCTCGAACACCTCTCGCGTCGCGCTGGAGCGGTTGAACGTGATGAAGTGGATGCCTGGGGCGCCCTCATCGAGCAGCCGCTGGCAGAGCTCCACCCCGTGGTCGATGCCCAGCCGCCGCACGGCCGCCGGGTCGTCAGCCACCGCCTCGAAGCGGGCCGCCAGGTCCGCCGGGAACGGCGCCCCCGACAGCTGCTCCGACCTGGCGATCGTGCTCATCTGCGTGACCGGCATGATGCACGGAATGATCGGCGTGTCACACCCCTGCTCCGCCACGCGGTCGCGCAGCCGCAGGTAGTCGTCGGCCTGGAAGAACATCTGGGTGATCGCGTAGTCGGCGCCGGCCCGGCACTTCTGTACGAAGAAGTCGGTGTCGGACTCGATCGACGGCGAACGCGGGTGTTTGTACGGGAACGCCGCCACGCCCACGCAGAAGTCGCCCACCTGCCGGATCAGCCGCACGAGCTCCTCGGCGTACAGGACGCCTTCGGGGTGCTGGACCCACTCGCCCGTCGGGTCACCAGGAGGGTCGCCCCGCACGGCGAGGATGTTGCGCACCCCCGCGTCCGCGAAGCGGCCGATCAGGTGGCGCAGCTCGCGCATCGAGTGGTTGACCGCGGTGAAATGCGCCACAGGGGTGAGCGTGGTGTCGTGGGCCAGCCGTTCGACGATGTCGACGGTGCGGTCACGGCTGGAGCCGCCCGCGCCGTAGGTCACGGACACGAACGTCGGCCGCAGCGACTCGAGCTCTCTGATCGCCCGCCACAGCTGCCGTTCCCCCTCGTCCGTCTTCGGCGGGAAGAATTCGAAGGAGAACGACCGGCCACCGGACGCGAGAAGCTCACGGACGGTGGGAACACGATCGGGCAGGATGGAGGGTCGACCAAGCGCCATGTGACCCAGGCTACCGCCACAAGCCCCGTCCCTGGAGATCCGGCTCGGCCGCCCGGCCACTAGTCTCAGATGCATGACCACTGACGCCGCGAGCCTGGACGCCCTGCGTGCCAAGGTGGACGCCGCGCTGCGGACGTTCGTCCGACGGCAGTTGCCCGTCCCCGGCGACACCGAGCTCGAGCCGCTCCGCTCGGCCGCCGAAGACCTGCTGTCCGGCGGCAAGCGGCTGCGCCCGGCCTTCTGCTACTGGGGATGGCGGGGCGCGGGCGGCACCGACGTGCCCGGGATCTTCACCGCCGCCGCCTCGCTGGAGCTGCTCCAGGCCAGCGCGCTGGTGCACGACGACGTGATGGACAAGAGCGACCTGCGCAGGGGCATGCCGTCCGCGCACCGCCGCTTCGAGGCCATCCACGAGAAGTCGGGCTGGCACGGCTCGGCGGAGCAGTTCGGCGAGGGCGCGGCGATCCTGCTGGGCAACCTGCTGCTGATCTGGTCCGGCGAGATGTGGCGCAGCAGCGGCCTGCCGCCCGAGTCCCTGTCGGCGGCCCAGCCGGTGCACGACCACATGCGCACCGAGCTGATGTGTGGCCAATATCTCGACCTGCTGGAGCAGGCGCACGGCGAGAACACCTTCGAGTCCGCCCTGCGCGTCGCTCTCTACAAGAGCGGCAAATACTCCGTCGAACAACCGCTCCGCCTCGGCCTGGTGCTCGCCGCCGGCAGCCTGGAGCCGTGGATGGACGAGCTCTGCATGGAGTACGGCCGGCGGGTCGGCATCGCCTTCCAGCTGCGCGACGACATCCTGGGCGTGTTCGGCGACCCGGCGCAGACCGGCAAACCGGCGGGCGACGACCTGCGCGAGGGCAAGCGGACGATGCTCGTCGCCCGGACGCTGGCCGCGGCCGCACCCGGCGACGCCGAGACCGTGCGAGCCCTGCTCGGCGACCCCGGACTCGACGAGGACGGGGTGGCCGTGCTGCGGGGCATCATCGAGGGCACCGGGGCGCTGCGCCAGTGCGAGGACATGATCGGCGACTACCTCGGCGAGGCGCTGACGTTCCTCGGCAAGGCGCCCATCACACCGGAGGCCCGCGCGGCCCTGTCGGACCTGGCGGTGGCCGCCACCTCACGTACCACCTGAGTCATCACTCTCACTCTCAGGCGCACCTGAGAGGCCGCACGCGCACACCCTGAGAGGCCGCGTGTACGACCCGCCGCCTCACACACGACCTGAGTACGGCGCGGCGGGCGCCGGAGGGCGCCCGCGCGCGTCTGTCAGCCGGCCAGGCGCTTGGCGAACTCCGCTGCCGCGGCGCCCGGATCGTCGGCCTCCGTGATGGCGCGTACCACCACAACCCGTTCGACCCCGTACGACCGAACCTGGTTGAGATTGCCCAGGTCGATCCCACCAATGCCGAACCACGGCCGCCCGGTGCCGAGCGACGCCGCGTGCCGGAGCAGCGATGGCCCCGGCGCGTGGCGGCCCGGCTTGGTCGGCGTCGGCCAGACGGGACCGCAGCAGAAGTAGTCGACGCCCTCCTCCACGGCCGCGGCGGACGCCTCGGCGATGGAGTGGGTGGACCGTCCGATGAAGACGTCGTCGCCGAGTATCTCTCGCGCGACCTTCACCGGAAGATCGTCCTGCCCCAGGTGGAGCACGTCGGGCCGGGCGGCGTAGGCGATGTCGGCCCGGTCGTTGACCGCCAGCAGCCGGCCGTGCCGGTCGCAGGCGTCGCGGAAGACCTCGAGAAGCGCGAGCTCTTCGCGCGCCTCCAGCCCCTTCTCCCGCAACTGGACGATGTCCACGCCCGCGGCCAGCACCGCGTCGAGGAAGTCGGCCAGGTCACCGCGTTCGCGACGGCCGTCCGTGCAGAGGTAGAGGCGGGCGTCAGAAAGCGAGGGCTTGGGCACGCCGCTTGACCTCGGTATGGCGACCGGCCCTGATGGCGTCGACGGGCGAGCCGGGCAGGGAGTCGTCGGGAGTGAAGAGCCAGCGCAGCGACTCGATGTCGTCGTAACCGGAGTCGCGCAGCACGGAGAGCGTGCCGGGCAGACCCTTCATCACGTCCTTTCCGTCAAGGAACACCGCGGGCACTTGTGGCCCACCACCACCCCGGCGCACACCGAGCAGTTTCCGGTCCTTGAGGAGTTGCTTGGCCCGCCCTATCGAAAGGTCTAGGCGCGCGGCCACTTCGGGGAGAGTGAGCCACTCGGCGACGAGCTGGTCGGTCTCCCGGTCGATCTGCGCAACAGAAAGCGTCACGAAACCACAACTACCACATGGCGTGCTTGCTCAAACAACACAGTCCCGTAGGGAGAGGTCGGGATCTACCAGGCGTTCGGCGTCTACGCGGTGTCCGGCTTCGATGATTCTGCGGCCCTGGACGAGGTCTCGGGGCCGGTCCACGGCGAGTACCGCGGCCAGGGTGTCGTCCGAGGTGAGCCAGCAGGCCGACCATTTTCCGCCGAGTTCGCCCCGGTAGAGGAGGCGGTCTCCGGCCGGGTGGTGGCCCGCGTACTGGACCATGTGGCCGAACTGCTCGGACCAGAAATAAGGCACCGGGTCGTAGGCGGCCTCGACACCCAGCAGCGTGGCGGCGGCCACCTCGGGTGAGTTGAGCGCGGCGTCCCAGTGCTCGACCCTCAGCCTGGTCTCGAACCGGCGCGACCACCAGGCGGCGCAGTCGCCCACGGCCACGACGTTCGGCAGGGAGGTGCGCAGGTGTTCGTCGGTGACGACGCCGTTGTCCAGGTCGACGCCGGAGCCCGCGAGCCAGCCGACGGTCGGGCGCACGCCGACGCCGGTGACGACCACGTGCGCCTCGATGAGGCTTCCGTCGGCGAGCGTGACGCCGCCGTCGTCCACGGAGCCGACCAGGGTGTTCAGCCGCAGGTCGATGCCCTCGTACCAGCCCTGGGTGCGGGCGCCGATCTCGGGGCCGACCGCCTGGGCGAGCGGGGTGGGGCCCGCCTCGATCACGGTCACCTCGCAGCCGGCCCGGCGGGCGGCGGTGGCCACCTCGGCGCCGATCCAACCGGCGCCGATGATCACCACGTGGGCGCCCTTGACGAGCCGGGCGCGCAGCTCCAGCGCGTCGTCGAGGGTACGCAGCACGTGCTGACGGCCGTCACCGGGCAGCGTGATCGGCTCGGCTCCGGTGGCGATCACCAGCCCGTCGTAGCCGAGCTCGCCCTCGGTGGTCTCGACGACGCCGGGACGCAGCGCCTTGGCCGAGACACCCGGCCAGAAGTCCACCTCCAGCACGGCGAGGTCGGCGTCGACGAAGCTGGAGTCACTGCTGCCGGACAGGACCGCCTTCGACAAGGGTGGCCGGTCGTACGGCCGGTGCCGCTCTTGCCCGATCAACGTGATCCTGCCGTCGAACCCTTTCGCGCGCAGCGCCTCGACACTCCGTACACCGGCCAGACCGGCACCTGCCACCACCACATGATTCACGTTCAAGACCATAACGGGGCCCGTGCCGGGACGTCGCGCCGAGGCCGTAGGGTGGAGACGTAAGACGCGCGGGAGTCCGGCCGTTACCGGGCTGAGAGGAAGGCTGCACCGGGCCTTCGACCGCAAGACACCTGATCCGGATCATGCCGGCGAAGGGAGCGGACGTGGACATCGTCGTAGGCGGCGGGATCATCGGGCTGTCCATCGCCTGGCGCCTGTCCCGCTCGGGGCGGCCGGTCACCGTGGTCGACCCGGCTCCGGCCACCGGGGCCTCGCACGCGGCGGCGGGCATGCTGGCGCCGGTGAGCGAGGTCACCTACACGGAGGAGCCGCTGCTCCGACTGGGCCTCGCCGCACTGCGCCGCTGGCCGTCCTTCGCCTCCGAACTCGCCACCGACGCCGGCCTCGACACCGGTACGCAACCCGCCGCCACCCGCGTTGACGAGGCCGGGGCGTCTGAAGCGGTCGTGAGCGGGCTCAGTGAGGCCGCGCGGGCCGGGCTGGACTTCCGGGTCGACGGGACGCTGGCCGTGGCGTTCGGGGCCGACGATCTGGCGGCGCTCGGTGAGCTGGCCGCGTTCATGGAGAAGCTGGGGCTACCGGTCGAGCGGCTCACCGGGCGCGAGTGCCGTCGGCTGGAGCCCATGCTGGCGCCCTCCGTACGCGGTGGGCTGCTGGCCCGTGGAGACGCCTGGGTGGACCCGCGCCGGGTCACCGCCGCGCTCCAGGCCGCACTCGACCGCCTGGGCGTCCCCCTCGTCCGGGCTCGCGTCAGCGAACTACTCCGGAACGGCGGCATGGGCGACCAGGTCGTGGGCGTACGCCTCGCACCCCCGGACCAGACGGCCACTCCGTCCGGGCCGACCACCCCGGACAGGACAGCCACCCCGGACGGGACAGCCACCCCGGACAGGACAGCCACCCCGGACAGGACAGCCACCCCGGACGGGACAGCCACCCCGGACCAGGGCCTCCCGCAGGCGGACATCCCCGCCGAGATCCGGGGCGAGCAGGTCGTGCTGGCGGCCGGGGCGTGGAGCGCCGGGCTGGTCGATGTCCCGGTACGGCCGGTCAAGGGGCAGATCATGCGGCTGCGCTCCCCTCAGCCCCTGCTCGGCAGGTGCGTACGCGGGACGGTCCACGGCAAATCCGTCTACCTGGTGCCGAGGGGTGACGGTGAGCTGGTGGTCGGGGCGACCCAGGAGGAGCTGGGGTTCGACACGAGGGTGACGGCGGGCGGACTGTACGAGCTGCTGCGGGACGCCCACGAGCTGGTCCCGGGCGTCACCGAGCTGGAGATCGCCGACGTGGTGGCGGGGCTGCGGCCGGGCACACCGGACAACGTCCCGCTCATCGGGCCCAGCGGGACGCCGGGGCTGGTGCTGGCCACTGGGCATCACCGGGGCGGGGTGCTGCTGGCCCCGCTCACGGCGGCCATTCTGCTGGGCGAGGAGAGCGAGCTCGCGGAGCTGTGCTCGCCGCTGAGATATCGGGATATTTCATGAATGTGACCATCAATGGGGCCCCGCACGAGGTGCCCGACGGCACCACCGTGGCGCAGGCCGTACTCACGCTCACCACGGCGACGACCGGCGTCGCCGTGGCCGTGAACGACGAGGTGGTGACGCGGAGCGCCTGGGAGACGACAGCGCTCGGCGACAGTGACCGGATGGAAGTGCTGACGGCGGTGCAAGGTGGATGATCTCCTCATAGCCGGAGAGAAGTTCTCCTCCCGGCTCATCATGGGCACCGGCGGCGCGCCGTCGCTGGAGGTGCTCGACCAGGCGCTGGTCGCGTCCGGCACCGAGCTGACGACCGTCGCCATGCGGCGGCTCGACCCCAGTGCACCCGGCTCGGTGCTCGACGTGCTGCGCGAACGCGGCATCAAGGTCCTGCCCAACACCGCCGGCTGCTTCACCGCGGGCGACGCCGTGCTGACCGCCCGGCTGGCCAGGGAGGCGCTCGGCACGAACTGGGTCAAGCTCGAGGTCATCGCCGACGAGCGGACGCTGCTGCCGGACCCGATCGAGACGTTCGACGCGGCCGAACGACTGGTGGCCGACGGGTTCGTGGTGCTGCCGTACATCGGGGACGACCCGGCGCTGGCGCGTCGCCTGGAGCTGGCCGGATGTGCCGCGGTGATGCCGCTCGGCGCGCCGATCGGCTCGGGCCTCGGCATCCGCAACCCGCACAACATCGAGCTCATCGTGGAGGCGGCCTCGGTGCCGGTCATCCTCGACGCGGGCATCGGTACGGCCAGCGACGCCGCCCTGGCGATGGAGCTGGGCTGCGACGCCGTACTCCTGGCCACGGCCGTCACCAGGGCGCAGCGGCCGGAGCTGATGGCGACGGCCATGAGAGCGGCCGTCCAGGCGGGCCGGCTCGCCCACCAGGCGGGCCGCATCCCCCGCCGCCGCTACGCGGAGGCATCCTCCCCGACGGGCCCATAGCCACGCGAAACCCCCGGACGGTTCCGTAGCCACGCGAAGGCCCCCGACGGGTCCGTAGCCACGCGAGGGCCCCGGACAGGCCCGCAGTCGCCGACGCCACGCGGAACCGGCGAAACAGGATATGTCCGGTTATGTTCCAGATAGGCGCGTTCCAACGAGCACGGCTCGGCATCGGTTTCGGATGGTCAGGCCTTGCCAGTGGCAAAACGCCCGTAAACTCAGCGGGGTGGACACGACGACAGCGGACCCTCTCGTCGGACGGCTGCTCGATGGGCGTTATCGCATCGAGTCCCGGATCGCGCGGGGCGGTATGGCGACCGTCTACCTGGCGCTCGACGTCCGGCTTGACCGCACGGTCGCGCTGAAGGTCATGCATCGCTCGCTCGCCGAGGACCCGGCGTTCGTGCGGCGGTTCATCGGCGAGGCCAAGTCCGTGGCCAGCCTCTCGCACCCCAACGTGGTGCATGTCTTCGACCAGGGCACCGACGGTGACGTGGTCTATCTGTCGATGGAGTACGTCCCCGGCAAGACGCTCCGCGACACCCTGCGCGACCGGGGCAGGCTGCCCGCCCGCGAGGCGCTGGAGATCATGATACCGGTGCTCGCGGCCTTGGGCGCGGCCCATCAGGCGGGCATGGTGCACCGCGACGTCAAGCCCGAGAACGTCCTGCTCACCGACGACGGCCGGGTGAAGGTGGTGGACTTCGGCCTGGCTCGGGCGATCGAGGCGACCAACCAGACCCGCACCGGCGTGATGATCGGCACGATCGGCTACATGTCGCCCGAGCAGGTCATGACCGGCGGCGCCGACGTGCGCAGCGACGTCTACGCGGCGGGCATCATGCTGTTCGAGCTGGTGACCGGCGAGCAGCCCTACGACGGCGAGACGCCGATGTCGGTGGCCTACCGGCACGTCCACGACACCGTGCCGCCGCCGTCCTCCGTGGTGCCGGAGGTGCCGCCGCTGATCGACACGCTGGTGACGCACGCCACGGCCCGCTCCCCCGACGACCGTCCCGCCGACGCGACCGCGATGCTGGTGGCGGCCGTGGACGCGCACCGCATGCTGCCCCGTACGACGACGCCGCCCATGCACTCGGGGGCGTCCGGGGCGCGCTCCATGCCGTACTCGATGCCGGGCTCCAGACCCGCCACCGCGCCGCACGCGATGACGCAGGTGGTGCCGAACCACACGATGATCCAGCCGCGCGAAGAGCTGCCCGCGCGGCGCACCGGTTTCAAGCCCAACTGGTTCCTGGTCGCGCTCGCCGCGGTCATGGTGGTGGCGGTGGCGCTGACGGGCTGGTACTTCTCGCAGACCACGTACGTGCCGGTGCCCGACCTGGTCGGCAGGGACCTGGCGGTCGCCCAGAAAGCCGCCGCCGGCCAGGGCTTCCAGGTGAAGACGGCCCCCGGCCAGCACGACGAGAAGGTCGCCGAGGGCCTCGTGCTGCGAACCGACCCGGGGCGCAACGTCGAGGTCGAGCGGGGCGCGGCCCTCACGCTGGTCCCCTCGCTGGGCCCGAAGCGGGTGCTGGTGCCCAACGTCGAGGGCATGACCGAGCCCGAGGCCCGCACCGCGATCGGCAAGGCCGGGCTCGACGTCAACCGCGTCAGCCGGCAGGCCAACCAGGAGATCGACCGCGGCAAGGTGATCCGCACCTCGCCCGACGTGGGCGAGAAGGTCAAGGAGAACTCGAAGGTCAACCTCTACGTCAGCGCGGGGCTCGTGATGCCCGACGTCAGCGGCATGCCCAAGGACGAGGCGGCCAGCTACCTCGGCACCCAGGGCTTCCAGGTGCAGGTCAACGAGGTCGACGACCGGGCCGAACCGTGCACGGTGATCGCGCAGGCGCCCAAGGCCAAGGCCGAGGTCAACAAGGGCGCGCAGGCCATGATCACGGTGGCCCGGTGCCAGACCGACTTCTGGGACTGGTTCAGCGGCGACAATGAGGACAACGAGGCACGTGACGACCAGGAGTTCCAGCTCGTCCCGTCGGTGGTGGGCAAGAACACCGGCGACGCCAGGAACGAGTTACAGGGTCTCGGCTTCAGGGTGCAGATCCGCAAGCTCTCGGGCGATGGAGTCGTACGGTTCCAGCGCCCGGCGGGCAACAGCGAGCGGCCGCCCGGCGCGGTGGTGGTCCTCTGGCAGTAACCCGGCAGTCGTCCTCTGGCAGTGACCCGACGGCCGGGCCGCGCCCAGGCGAGGGCCGTCAGGCGAGGGTGCCGTTCAACCGGACCCTTGCCAGCCCACCATCGGGATAGATGTCGACGCGCACCCGCGTGACCGGCCCGGCGTGCTCCAGGCGGAACCGGTGCGGGGTGTCGGGCTGCAGCCGCGTCCTGGCCAGCAGCTCGACCTCACGGTCACCGTCGTAGCCGGTCAGTGACACCCATCCGGGCGCGTTGAACAGCAGGTTCGTGGTGTCGATCTCGGCCAGCCGGATGACGCCGCGCGCGGCGAGCCGGATGACCAGCCACTCGTTCCCGGCCTCGCGCCGCCGCGCGGTCTCCCAGCCCTCCGCCTGATGGCGGGCCAGCCCGGGGGCCAGGACGTTGTCGGGCGCCGAGTAGAACTCGTTGGAGCAGGCGATGACCCGCCCCCCGTTCGCCAGGGCGGCCAGGTCGAGGCTGAGCCCGTCGTAGAGGGACAGGTCCGGCCGTACCTCGCCGTGCACGCGCAGGCGGGCGATCCCGCCGTCGGGATACATGTTCAGCCGGACGTGCGTGTAACGGGAGTCGTCGGTCACCTCGAAAGCGTGCTCGGCGTCCCCCTTGAGGTCGCTCCTCGGCACGATCTCCACCCAGTCGGCGTCGGCGAGTTCGGCGGGTGACGGGTAGCCGTCCACGGCCACGGCCTCGACCGAGGCGTGGGGCGGGAAGTTGCCCTTGAACCAGGCTGTGTCGATCACCACGCCCCGGACGACCCCCGGCAGGCCGAGCCGGACGATCGCCCAGTCGTGGCCGGGCTCGCGCCGGCGCCGGGTCTCCCAGCCGTCGTAGACCTGGCCCTTGCTGCCGAACGTCTCCGCCTGGAAACCGGGGCGTCCCGGCCGGATCAGGCTCTCCTTCTCGGCGAAGGACTCGTCGCTGGCGGCGACCACCGAGCCGCCGAGGGTACGCATCGCGAGGTCGGGCAGGTCGGTGAAGCCGGGCATCTACTGCTCTCCCAACAGGAAGGCTCCGTGCGGTACGCCGTCAGTGGGCCGGCCGCGGAGCCAGGTGGTAAGGACGGCGCCCTTGAGGAGGTGGCCGTGGTAGGGGGTCACCGGGTTCTTGTGGTGGAGCCGGGCCGCGTCGACCGGGTTGACGGCCGTGGCATCGAAAGCCACCAGATCAGCGTCGTTGCCAACCTTTATCCCGCCTTTTCCGGAAATATGGGCCATTGCTGCTGGCTGGGTGGACATCCAGCGCACCACGTCGGCCAGCCCGTGACCGCGGCGCGACGCCTCGGTCCATACGGCCGGCAGGCCGAGCTGGAGTGAGGCGATGCCGCCCCAGGCCGCCGCGAACGAGGGCACCTTGAGGTCGGCCGGTGCGGGCGAGTGGTCGGAGACGACGCAGCTCAGTACGCCACCGGCCAGCCCGTCCCAGAGCCGGTCACGGTTGGCGGCGGAGCGGATCGGCGGGCAGCACTTGTAGGCGGTCTCGCCCTCGGGCACCTGTTCGGCGGCCAGGGTCAGGTAGTGGGGACAGGTCTCGGCGGTGATGCGTACCCCCTCGGCCTGGGCGGCGGCCAGCGGCTCCAGGCAGTCGGCGCTGGAGACGTGCAGGATGTGCACCCGGGCGCCGGTCTCCCGGCCCAGTCGAATCACCTGCTCGACCGCGCTGCGCTCGGCCGCGCCCGGCCGGGAGTCCACGAACTCGCGGTACGTCGGACCCGCCGGCTCGGCCAGCAGCGCCGGGTCCTCGGCGTGTACGACCATGAGGCCGTCGAACCCGGCGAGCTCCGTGAGCGCCTGGCGCACCTCTGAAGGGCTGAGCGGCGGGAACTCCTCCACGCCCGACGGCGACAGGAAGCACTTGAAACCGTGGACACCGCGGTCGTGCAGGGGGCGCAGGTCCTTGACGTTGCCGGGGATCGCGCCGCCCCAGAAGCCGACGTCCACGTGACACTGCCCGTCGGCGGCGCGCAGCTTGGCGTCGAGCGCGTCCACGGTGACGGTGGGCGGGAGCGAGTTGAGCGGCATGTCCACGATCGTGGTGACTCCGCCGGCGGCGGCCGCCCTGGTGGCCGAGGCGAACCCCTCCCAGTGCGTACGGCCCGGCTCGTTGACGTGCACGTGAGTGTCGACCAGGCCGGGCAGCAGCGCGAGGTCACGCAGGTCGATGTCCTCGGCCGCCTCGATGGCGTCACCGTACGCGCCGACCGCGGCGATCCGGCCGTCGCGGACGGCCACCGAGGCGGCCCGCTCACCGTCGGGCGTGACGGTCCTGCGCGATCGAACCACGAGGTCATAGCCGCTCATATCAACTCCGGTCAGAGGCGGTCGGCGGCGAGCTTGGCGGCCAGGCGTTCGAGCAGCGCGGCGGCGTCGGCCATGCAGCGGGCCGGGTCGGGCTCCAGGTCGGTGAGGGCGTAGGCGGCCTCGATGCCGGCCGCCCGGAGCTCAGCGTCGGACAGGGTACGGCGACCGCACACGGCGACCACCGGCACGCCCGCCCTGGCAGCCGCCTGGGCGACGCCGACAGGGGCCTTGCCGCGCAGCGACTGCTCATCCAGCGAGCCCTCACCGGTGATCACCAGGCGGGCCCCCTTGACGTGCTCACCGAACCCGAGCAGGTCGAGCAGGTAGTCGATGCCCGGCTGAACCTCGGCGTGCAGGAACGCCAGCGCCGCGAACCCCACCCCACCCGCGGCCCCTGCGCCCGGAGCCCCGGCGACGCCCATCGGGCGGGGCACGTCGTCGTGCTCGACGGCGCCCGCGAGACCGTGCGTGCGCGTGGCGACGGCGGCGAGGCGCCCGAGCGCCCGGTCCAGGACCGGCACGTCCTCCAGGGTCGCGCCCTTCTGCGGACCGTAGACCGCCGCGGCGCCGTGCGGACCGAGGAGCGGGTTGTCGACGTCGCTGGCCACCACCACCTCAATGCCCGACATATCCGTGAAACCGGAGATGTCGATGCGGTCGAGCCTGCCCAGGGCGGCTCCGCCGTACTCGAGCTCGTCGCCCTGAGCGTCGAGGAAGCGGGCGCCGAGCGCCTGCGCCATGCCCGCGCCCCCGTCGGTGCAGGCGCTGCCGCCCAGGCCCAGCACGACGCGCTTGGCGCCCTGGCGGATCGCGTCGGCGATGAGCTCGCCGGTGCCGTAGCTCGTGGCGGTGAGAGGCTCGAGCCCGCCGGGAAGGCGGCGCAGGCCGGACGCCTCGGCGAGCTCGACGACGGCGGTGTCTCCGCGCCGCGCGTACGAAGCCTGGACGGGCTCGCCCGTGGGCCCGGTGACCTGGCGGGAGACGCGCGTGAAGCCACAGGCCACGACCGCGTCCACGGTGCCGTCTCCCCCGTCGGCCACCGGCAGCTCTATCGCCGGAACGCCCAGCCCCGCCGACACATGGGCCGCCACCTCGGCGGCGGTCAGCGACCCCTTGAACTTGTCGGGGGCAACGAGCACATGCTCAACCACTACGAACTCCCACACGGTGACGAACGGCGAACGGCCCCGCCTCCGGGGAGACGCGACGATTCATCATCACATCCCGGCGGACGGCGCCTCGAACTGGCGTCCGGTGCCGCCCGCCGCGTGATTCACGACAGATGGGCGTGGTTACCGGTGGATCTCCTTGGCGGCGGTGATGCCATGCTTTTCGGCCAGCCGGGTCAGGCGGCGGTGGGCCTCAACGCCCGCGCGGCCGACTGCGTCATGGGCGACTGTCCTGAGCTCGTCGTCCTCGACGACCGTCTCGCCGCCGACCAGCAGCCGGGCCAGCGGCGGCTGGCGGGTGGCGAAGACCAGGCGGCAGACCGGGTCGGTCACCGCCGAGGCGAACGGCTCGTCCACCCGCCACAGCGCGATGTCCGCGAGCTTGCCCGCCTCCAGCGTGCCCAGTTCGCCCTCACGGCCGAGGTTGCGGGCCCCGCCGAGCGTGGCGAGTTCGAGGGCCTGCCGGGCGGTCAGCGCGCCGGGTCCGTACACGGCCCGCTGGAACAGCAGTGCCTGCCGCATCTCGCCGGACAGCGTGGTCAGCTCCGAGGAGGCGCTGCCGTCCACGCCGAGGCCGACGTTCGCGCCGCGTCGGAGCATCTCCGAAACCCTGGCGATCCCGGCGCCGAGCCGGCCGTTCGACGAGGGGCAGTGCGCGGAGCCGGTGCCGGTGGCGGCGAGCTTGCCGATGTCGGAGTCGCTGAGGTGCACCGCGTGCGCGAACCAGACGTCGGGGCCGAGCCAGCCGAGCTTGTCCATGTACTCGACGGGCCGCATGCCGAACTGCGCGCGGCAGTGCTCCTCCTCGTCCAGCGTCTCGGCCAGGTGGGTGTGCAGGCGGACTCCCCGGTCGCGGGCGAGGGCGGCGGCCTCGGTCATCAGCTCACCGCTGACCGAGAACGGCGAGCAGGGCGCCACCGCGATCCGCAGCTTCGAGGAGAACGACGGGTCGTGGTAGACGTCGACGGCCTCGGCGGTGGCGGCGAGGATCTCGTCGAGCCGCTCGACGACGACGTCCGGGGGCAGGCCGCCCTGCAACTCGCCCCTGTCCATGGAGCCGCGCGCCGGGTGGAAGCGGATGCCCAGCTCGCGTGCCGCCTCGATCTCGGCGGCGAGCAGGTCGCCGCGGCCCTTGGGGAAGATGTAGTGGTGGTCGCTGGAGGTGGTGCAGCCGGACAGGGCCAGGTGGCCGAGCCCCGCCCCGGCCGCGCCCCTGACGACCTCGGCGTCCATGGCGGCCCACACGGGGTAGAGGGCCACCAGCCACTCGAACAGCGTCGCGTCCTGGGCCAGGCCCTGCGAGGCCCACTGGTAGAGGTGGTGGTGGGTGTTGACCAGGCCGGGCGTGGCCAGGCAGCCGGTGCCGTCGATCCGGGTGGCCGGCGGGGTGGCGGGCGCATCGGCCATGGGGCCGAGGCCAGTGATCAGATCACCCTCGATACGGATATATCCGGACTCGACCTCCGGCCCGGCAACAGGCGCGATGTAGACGTTGTCGATCTGCACAGAACCCGACCGGACAGAACCCGACTGCGCGGATCCGATCGACCCGGATCCGGACTGCGCGGATCCGATCGACCCGAAGCCGGGCTGTGTGGGAGAGGTCACCTGGTCGCCGCCTTTCGCTCCGCCGCCAGCCGTACCGCGTCCAGGATCTTCTCGTAGCCGGTGCAGCGGCACAGGTTCCCCGCGAGGGCCTCGCGGATCTCCGCGTCGGACGGCCGGTCGACGCGTTCGAGCAGGTCGTGCGTCTGCACGATCAGACCGGGCGTGCAGAAGCCGCACTGCACCGCGCCGCTCTCGACGAACGCCTCCTGCACGGGGTCGAGCCGGTCGCCGTCGGCCAGGCCCTCGACGGTACGCACCTGGCGGCCCTCGGCCTGCCCGGCGGCGACCAGGCAGGCGCAGACCGGCGTCCCGTCTAGGTAGACCGTGCACGATCCGCATTCGCCCTGCTCACAGGCGTTCTTGGAGCCGGGCAGCCCGACCCGTTCGCGCAGCACGTACAGGAGGCTCTCGCCCTCCCACACGTCGTCGGCGCACTGCTCGCGGCCGTTGACGGTGAAGGTGACGCGCATCAGGCGGCCCTCCTTCCTCGGTAGTCGTTCCAGGCCCAGGTCAGCGTGCGGCGAGCCATCACGCCGATGGCGTGCCTGCGGTAGTCGGCGGTGCCGCGCACGTCGTCGATCGGCGAGGCGGCCCGAGCGCACAACTCGCCGAACCGCTTCAGCACGGCGGGGTCGAGCCGGGCGTTCCAGTCGAGCTCGCGGCGCAGGAACTCCTCGGCCTCCAGCGCCCTGCGCGGCGTGGGCGCGGCCGATCCGAGGCCGGTGCCGACCCGCCTCTCCCCGGGATGCAGCGCGACCGCGAACGAGCACACCGCGATGACCATGGCGTTGCGGGTGCCGACCTTGGAGAAGTATTGAGGGCCGGTGGCGGGTTCGAGGTGGACGGCCCTGATCAGCTCGTCCGGCCGCAGCGCGGACCGCTTGACGCCCAGGTAGAACTCGTGGGCGGGGATCATCCTGACGCCCCCGTCGCGCGACTCCACCTCGATCACCGCCCCGGCGGCGAGCAGCGGCGGGTGGCTGTCCCCGGCGGGCGAAGCCGCGCCCAGGTTCCCGCCGACCGAGCCGCGGTTGCGGATCTGCGGCGAGCCGACCGTCCGCGACGCCTGCGCCAGTCCCGGCAGCGGGCCGGCAAGTTCCTCGATGATCGTGGTGTACGGCACGGCGGCCCCCACCCGGTAGCGGCCGTCCTCCAGGGACCAGGTACGCAACTCGGGCACGCGGGTGAGGTCCAGCAGCGCCTCCGGCCGTCGCGCGTCGAAGTTGATCTCGACCATCACGTCGGTGCCACCCTGGATGGGCACGGCCCCGGGCCGGTCCGCCTTGGCGGCCAGCGCCTCGTCCCATGTCGTGGGGCGCAGGAATTCCATCGCTCTACTCCCAGGCGAATGCGGCGTCAGGGGCGTCCTCGCGCAGTACGCCGCCCTCGATCAGGCCATAGGGGCGGTCGGCCGCGAAGTAGACCTCGTTGTCGTTGTCCAGGCCGAACGGCGAGAGGTCCACCAGGAAGTGGTGCTTGTTCGGCATCGCGAACCTGATCTCGCAGACCTCGCCTCGGGTGTCCAGTACCCGTTTTCCCATCGCGTACAGCGTCTGCTGCAGTGACAGGCTGTGCGTGTCGGCGAACGCCTCGAGCAGGCAGCGCCGGACCTCCTCGTACGACTTGCCGTACGCGGTCCCTTCTGAAGCGTGGCGCCACCGGGCGGCGACGGCGGTGGCGAGGACGCGGTCGGTGGTCGGCGGCAGCGTGGTGTACTCGTCCTGGATGTAGCCGTGGAACTCCGAGCCCGTCGAGTTGAGCACGACCAGGTCCTTCAGGCCGGAGACCACGGTGGTGCGGCCGTCCCGGTCATGGTGGACGACGCAGGTGCGCACCTCGCCGCCCTTGCGCGCGAACGAGTGCGGCCGGTCGCCGCCGATCCGCTCCCAGGCGTACTCCTCGACCTCCACCCTGGCGTGGTCGATCGACGGCTGTGACGCGACATAATGCCGGGCCAGCAGCAGCGCGAAGTCCTCGATCTGGTCGACGCCGTGCTTCTTGGCGAAGGCGTAGACGGTGTTCTTCTGCGAGTCGGTCGGCAGCACGGTGGCGTTGTCGCCGGTCAGGTGGACGGCCTCCATGTCGCCGGAGAGCGAGGAGCTGACGCTCAGGTCCTTCAGGTGGTGGACGTCGCCCTCGCGGACGACGCGGACGAGCCGGGTCTCCGCCTTGCCGTAGCGGTTGGGGCCCAGGATGACGTCGGGCACGTTCTAGCTCCCTCGGTAGGTGGAGTAGGCGAACGGGCTGAGCAGCAGCGGCACGTGATAGTGCGCGGCCGGGTCCGTCACGGTGAAGGTGATGACGACCTCGGGGTAGAACGTGTCGGCCAGGTAGGCGCCGGTGTCGAAGACCACCCGGTGGACGCCGGCGCCGGGGTTCCAGCCCTTGATCCGGCCGTCCGCGTCAGTGCGGCCGTCGGCCACGACCTCGCCCGCGTACTCCAGCCGTACGGCCACTCCCGCGGCGGGGCGGCCGGTGACGGCGTTCAGGACGTGCGTCGAGAAGCTCATCAGGACCCCTCCAGCAGCTTGACCAGCCGCAGCCTGGTGATCTTGGCCAGCTCGTCGCGAACGGTGGCGCGTTCGGTCTCCTCGTCGTGGAGCAGGCGTTCGCGCAGCCTGGCCAGCATCTCCGCGCCTGTCAGGCCGGTGGCGCAGATCAGGTAGACGTGGCCGAAACGGTCCTCGTAGGCCCGGTTGCCCTCGGCCAGCTCGGCGCGCGTGTCGTCCTCGACGCCCGACTGCTCCTGCCTGGACCAGGCGCTCTCGGCGCGCTCCCCGATCCTGGGGTGGGCGCTGAGCGCTTCGAGGACGTCGGGCCAGGCCAGGTCGCGTACGGCCACGTCCGCGGCGGCGGCGAGCCGGTCCGGGTCACTGTAGGGGCGCCGGGCCGCGACGGACCTGGCGAAGGCGCGGGAGGCGCAGCAGGCGAGCAGTTCCGCCTCGATGGCCTCCCGGGCGTTGAACCCGGCCAGACCGGTGAGCGTGTTGGGCATAGCAGCAGTACACACACCCGCCTGGTGCCCGGTCCATCCGCAAGAACTCTCAAGTGGCCCAGCGGTTGGCTAGGACTTTTCGTGTCATGCTCCAAGCTCGCCGCATATCCCGCACGGCCGGCCCGCTCCGCCGCCCGCCTAAACTGATAGGCATCATGACCCCAACCTCTCTCATCGGCGGGCACGTCTCCGTCGCGGGCGGCCTGGCGACGGGCGGTCTCGCGTACATGGCCGAGATCGGCGCCGAGATGATCCAGGTGTTCGTCACCAACCCGCGCGCCTGGGCGCTCACGCCGGGCAAGCCCGAAGAGGACGCCGCGCTGGCCGCGTCGGGTGTCGATACCTTCGTGCACGTGCCCTACCTGGCCAACTTCGGCTCGCCCAACCCCGAGACGGTGGCCGGCACCATCGCGCTCGTCCGTTACACGCTGCGCCGCGGCGCCGAGGTCGGCGCCAAGGGAGTCGTGGTGCACACGGGCTCGGCGGTGACGCAGCCGCGCGACGACGCGATGCGCCAGCTGCGCGAGCATCTGTTGCCGTTGCTCGACGAGATCCCCGAGGGCGGCCCCGATCTGCTGCTGGAGCCGATGGCGGGCCAGGGGGCGATGCTCTGCGCCACGGTGCAGGATCTGGAGCCCTACCTGGCGGCGCTCGACTGGCACCCGCGGGCCAACATCTGCCTCGACACCTGCCACGCGTTCTCGGCCGGGCACGACCTGGTCGCGGCGAGCGGGGTCAAGGAGACGTTCGACGCGCTGCACGCGATCGCGCCGGGGCGGCTGAAGCTGATCCACGCCAATGACTCCAAGGACGTGTGCGGCTCGAAGAAGGACCGCCACGAGAACATCGGCGCGGGGCACATCGGCGCCCAGCCGTTCGCCGACCTGATGCGGCACCCGGCCGTGGCGGGCGTCCCGATCTGCATCGAGACGCCGGGGAAGGCCGACAAGCACCGCGAGGACATCGCCACCCTCAAGAAGCTCCGCGACGAGCCGTGATCTCCGGCCTGCTCGGTTGAGTCGGGCCTTGACGCACGTGTCGGGACGCCCGCTCTCGCGATCCGGCCACCCCCGTAAGCCGGATCGCGGTCCTTTCCGCGGCCACAGCGGGCGTCCCACACGTGCTCGGCAGGCGGGCCCTGCCCCCCGGTAGAGGGCCCGACAGCCGTGGTGACCTGCGCGGTCACCGGAGGATCCGACGCATCAGACTAATCAGCGAGCCTTTCGGCTCGTCCCCCCCGATGCGCCGGGTGGCTTCCGATGCGCAAACACTACGGTCGCGATCTTGCGGGCGAACCCCCGTTTACGGACAGCTCGTCGAACGGTCTGTAGTCATCGCCATACGGAGCGTGCTGATACGACGAGCGGCGGCTCCGGCACGACGAACGGTCACTTCCGCGGCCCCGCGATCCCGGACACGACGGCCCTCCGGACGCCACAGAGCCACCCGACCCGGTGTGACCAGGGAACTCGCCACCATCACGGAGAAATCGCCCGGCGCGGCGAACCGCGCGGGCGGCCGTTCACACTCCCCGCGTTCACGCCCACCCCACCCGGGAAACGGGCGGCACAACGGGTCAGCGACGGGTCAGGAAATGGCGCCGCGATGCTGGCGGACCAGCTGCTCGCGCACCTGGCGGCTGTGCCGCCTGCTCACCTGGAGCGTCTGGGTGCCGACGGTCAGCATCACCCTGCCGCCCTCGAACCTGAGCTCGCTCACGTGCCTGGCGGAGACGAGGGTGCTGCGATGCACCCGGATGAACCCGGCGTCGGCCCAGCGCCGCTCCAGCGCCGCCAGGGACATGCGTACGAGGTAGCTGCCGTCGACCGTGTGCAGGCGTACGTAGTCGCCCTTCGCCTCGGCGTACCAGACCGCCTGCTGCGGGACAAACCTGGTGATCCCGCTCAGCTCAACCGGGATCACATCGTCGAGGGCCGGCTCGGCGGGCGGCGCCACGGCCACCTCCAGCCTGCGCACCGCCTCGGCCAGCCGCTCGGCCCGGACCGGTTTCAGCAGGTAGTCGACGGCCTCCAGCTCGAACGCCCGCACCGCGCAGTCCTCGTGCGCCGTGACGAACACCAACCTGGGCGGGCTGGGGAATCCGCCGACGAGCTTGGCCAGGTCGAGCCCGTCGATGCCGGGCATCCGGATGTCGAGGAACACCCCGTCGAGCCGCTCGCCGGTCCCGATCATCTGGACCATCTCCTGCAGGGCCGCGACGCCGTCGCTCGCGGTCGTGACCCGTTCCACTCTGGCGTCCTTGCGCAGCAAGTAGGCCAGTTCTTCCAAAGCGGGCACCTCATCGTCGACGGCCAGCACACGCAGCATGACCACCACGCTGCCTTAATAACGCTGAGGTCACAACCCACTTGCGCACGCAGCGCGAATAATTGACTACAGAGCGCTGAGGCGCGTCTTGGGCACGCGGAGCCGCACGGTGGTGCCCGAGCCCAGCGTCGTCTCCACCACCAGCCCGTAGCCGTCGCCGTAGATCTGGCGCATCCGCACGTCCACGTTGGCCAGGCCGATGCCGTTGCCCTCGCGCCTCGGGTCGTCGTCGAGCACCCGCCTGACGTGTTCCGGATCCATGCCGGTGCCGTCGTCCTCGACGGTGATGTGCGCCTCCGGCCCGGCGTCGCGGGCCACCACGCGGACCTGTCCGACGCCGCCGCGGCTGCCCATGCCGTGCTTGATCGCGTTCTCCACCAGCGGTTGCAGGCACAGGAACGGCACCGGCACCGGCAGCACCTCCGGCGCCACCTGCACGCTGAAGCGCAGCCTGTCGCCGAAGCGCGCCCGCTCCAGCAGCAGGTAGCGGTCGACGCAGGTCAACTCGTCGGCCAGGGTGGTGAAGTCGTGCGCCCGGCGCAGCGCGTAACGGGCGAAGTCGGCGAAGTCCAGCAGCAACTCCCGGGCCCGCGCCGGATCGGTGCGGACGAACGAGGCGATCGTGGTCAGCGCGTTGTAGATGAAGTGCGGCGAGATCTGCGCCCGCAGGGCGCGCATCTCCGCCTCCAGCGCGCGCCGCCGCGAGGTGTCGAGCTCGGCCAGCTCCAGCTGGCCCGACACCCACCGGCCGACCTCGGTGACGGTACGCACCAGCGCCGCGCTCACCTCCTGGTCGAAGGCCGCCAGCGTGCCGACGAGCTTGCCGTCGACGAGCAGCGGCACCACGACCGCGCCGTACGGCTCCCCGGCGAACACCTGCGGCAGCCCGGACGCCAGCGCGGTGCGGGCGTAGGTGAGCACCTCGTCGGTGCACGGGCCGTCCCAGGCCAGCGCCGCCTCGGTCGAGGTGATCGCGACGGCGTAGGTGCCGAGCAGGGCGTGCAGATGGCGTACGGCCTTGCGGGCCGAGTCGCGGTTCAGCCCCGCGCGCAACGAGGGGGCAGCCAGGGCCGCGATGTGCAGCGCCGTGTACGTCGCCTCGTCCCTCCAGTCACCCGGGGGCGGCCCGGCCGGATCGGACGGCTCGCGCGGCTCCCGGCGTCCCCGCGGCACCAGGGCGACGACGTAGCCGAGGACGAAGGTCAGGCAGGACAGCACCACGCACGCGGTGGTCGACATGCGGGCAACCGTAGCCAACAACGGACCGTGTTCGGGCGGAAACCCTACGGAGGGCCCTCCCCGGGTTCTTCCTGGTAGGAGTAGCGTTGCTCGCGCCAGGGATCGGCCACGTTGTGGTAGCCGCGTTCCTCCCAGAAGCCTCGGCGATCTTCGAGGAGATACTCGATGGCCCGCACCCATTTGACGCTTTTCCAGGCGTACAGATGGGGCACGACGGCGCGTACGGGGAAGCCTCGGTCGGCGCTGATCGGCTTGTCGTCCAGCTCCATGGCGAACAGCGTGTCCGAGGCGGTGAAGTCGGACATCCGGAGATTGGCGCTGTAGCCGTACTCGGCCCAGATCATCACGTGCCGCACGCCCGGATCGGGCGGGGCCGCCGCGACGATCGTCGCCGGGCTGACACCCCGCCACTCGTTGCCCATGATCGAGAACTTGGTGACGCAGTGGAAATCCGCGATGACGCCGGTGCGGGGCAGGCTCTCGAACTCCGGCCAGGTGAAGCGGTGTTCCTCGCCCGAGGCGGTGGCTCCGAAGACACGGAAGTCCCAGCTCTCGGGCCGGAACTGCGGCACCCTGCCGTAGTGGATCACCGGCCGGCCGCGCGGGACGTACTGGCCCGGAGGCAGCCGCGATTCCTCCACGTACACTCCCCTCGCCGGTTTCCGTGGTCTTGGGCCATCCTGCCATCGGCCCGTGTCTGCCTTGCGCGCGGGTGCGGTGCGCTACGATGGCGACTATGCGTAAAGCGTTCGTGTTTTGGTATGGCGACGGACCCGTGTCCGTTCGCCACCTGACGCTGCGCTAGCAGACAGGCGAACGAAAGGCCCCGGGTCCACATGGACCCGGGGCCTTTCGGCGTTTCCAGGGCTTTTTCCGCGCTTGATCAAAGGAGCAGCAGATGGTGATCGTGATGGGCCAGGAGGCAACCGGGGATGACATCGCGTCGATCGTCGCGGTCGTCCAGGCGGCCGGGGTAGAGGCGTTCGTGAGCAGGGGTGTACGGCGCACGATCGTCGGGCTGGTGGGCGATGTGACCCAGCTCGACGAGGCGAGCCTGCGGGGCATGCCGGGGGTGCGCGACGTGATGCGGGTGAGCACCCCGTACAAGCTGGTGAGCAGGGAGAACCATCCCGAACGCTCCACGGTCCACGTGGGCGGCGTGCCGATCGGCCCCGGCACCGTGACACTGATCGCGGGGCCGTGCGCGGTGGAGACGCCCCAGCAGACGCTGGAGGCGGCCAGGATGGCCATGGCGGCGGGCGCGACCCTGCTGCGCGGCGGCGCCTTCAAGCCCCGCACCTCGCCGTACGCCTTCCAGGGGCTGGGCGAGCAGGGCCTGCGCATCCTCGCCGACGTGCGCGAGGAGACCGGGTTGCCGATCGTCACCGAGGTGGTCGACGCGCAGGACGTCGCCCTGGTCGCCTCGTACGCGGACATGCTGCAGGTCGGCACCCGCAACGCGCAGAACTTCGCGCTGCTGCAGGCGGTCGGCGCGGCGGGCCGGCCGGTCATGCTCAAGCGCGGCATGAGCTCGACGATCGAGGAGTGGCTGATGGCCGCCGAGTACATCGCGCGGCGCGGCAACCTCGACATCGTGCTGTGTGAGCGCGGTATCCGGACGTTCGAGACCGCCACGCGCAACACCCTCGACGTCTCGGCGGTGCCGGTGGCGCAGCGGCTGTCGCACCTGCCGGTGATCGTCGACCCGTCGCACTCGGGCGGCCAGCGTGGCCTGGTGCTGCCGCTGACGCGGGCGGCGATCGCCGTGGGCGCCGACGGCGTCATCATCGACGTGCACCCGCATCCCGAGCAGGCGATCGTCGACGGGCCGCAGGCGCTGGTCGACACCGATCTGGGCGAGCTGGCCCAGGTCATGCGGGACTTCCCGCCGCTGCTCGGCAAGACCGCCGCCGCCGCGCTGACGGTCTGATCCGCCTGGGATGAGTACGGCCGGCACCACGCGCCCGGTCGGCCGTACTCATGAGTAACTTGAGTACGTAACCCCATGTGCCGACATGTCGCCCAGCCTGATGATGGTCGACATGACGAAGCCCATCCAACCCACCCAGACCACCGCCTACTACGTCCAGGCGATCCTGTCGTTCGGGGTCTCCGTGTCGTCCGTGGTGCTCGCCCTGGTCTACCTCCCGGCCTCCGGGTGGATCAGGGCCTTCCTCGCCCTGGGCGTCCTGTACGTCATCACCTCGACCATCACGCTCAGCAAGGTCGTACGCGACCGTCAGGAGCTGTCGGGGGTCAGCACCCGCGTCGACCAGGCCCGCCTGGACAAGCTGCTCGCCGAGCACGACCCGTTCAGGGTGGACGCGTCCTGACCGTGCTGATTTGCCGCACTCCGTGCGGCGGGCTCGGTCGCCCAATGCCGCCGTCTTCCCCCGTCGCTCTGGTCGCTACGCTCCGTGCTGATTTGCCGCACTCCGTGCGGCGGGCTCGGTCGCCCAATGCCGCCGCCTTCCCCCGTCGCTCTGGTCGCTACGCTCCCGGCGCTCCTCCTCCAGACGACGGCGCTCCCTCGCCGGCTCCTCCTCCAGACGACGGCGCTCCCTCGCGGGCTGGGTGGCCCTCTCAAGCCTGAGGCCGGGCCGCCCAACGGAATGGTCCCCCACGGGCGGGCCGGCCTCAGCCCAGGCTCAGAGTTTGTATTCCTGGATCGAGTCGGCGAGCTGGACGGCCAGCTCTTCGGCGTCCAGCCGCTTCTCGATCTGCTTGAGGTCCTCGATCTTCGCGCGCGTCTCGGCCCGCTTGGGGGCCAGCAGCGTGCAACAGTCCTCGTCGGGCAGCTCGGAGATCTCCAGCGTGCCGATGCGCCGGGCCTCGGCCATGATCTCCGTCTTGTCCCAGCCCACCAGCGGGCGCAGGATCGGCAGCTCGACCGCGTGATCCTGGGCCGTGATGTTGGTCAGCGTCTGGGAGGAGACCTGGCCGAGGGCGTCACCGGTGATCAGCGCGGCGGCGCGGATGCGGTGCGCGACCTCCTCGGCCGTCTTGAGCATGAGCCGGCGCTGGGCGATCACCGCGAGCCGGTCCTGGCCGGACGTGCGGATCGACTGCTGGGCCTTGCCGAACGGCACCACCCACAGCCGTGATCGGCCCTGGAACCGGTCGAGCTTCCTCACCAGCGCGTACGCCTTGTAGATCGACTCGGACGTGGTGAACGGGATGCCGGAGAAGTGCAGGAAGTCGACGTGCAGGCCGCGGCGCATCATCCTGTAGGCGGCCACCGGCGAGTCGATGCCGCCCGACATGAGCACCAGCGCCCGGCCGCTGCTGCCGACCGGCAGGCCGCCCTGTCCGGGGATGCCGCCGGTGAAGACGAACACCTCGTCCTTGTCGACCTCGATGGAGACCGTCAGCTCCGGGTTCTTCAGGTTGACGGGCAGGCCGTACTCGTCGTTGATGGCGCCGCCGACCAGCCGGTCGAGCTCGTTGGAGCGCAGCGGGAAGCGCTTGTCGCGGCGGCGCGAGCGCACCGCGAACGTGGCGCCGCGCTTGACCTCCTCGCGCTCGGACACCAGCTCCAGGCTCGCCTTGAGCACGGCGTCGGGGTCCTTGGCGACCCGCCAGGCCGAGTGGATCCAGACCAGGCCGGGCACGTCGGCGACGCGCTTGGCCACGGTCTCCGACTGTTCGGCCGTGGCGCCGTCGGGCAGGAAGATCGCGATGACGCCGTGCCGCTTGCGCACGTCGAGCTTGAGGCCGAGCTCCTTGACGGCTTCGCGGATGTTGTCGACCAGGCGGCGTTCGAAAATGTCGCGGTTCTTACCTTTGAGGACGATCTCGCCCAGCTTGAGCAGAACGCACGGCTCGCCCAGGGCGGACATCGACATGGCAGAACCTCCGGGAGTGATGGGGACGCGCCGAGGCCAACGCCTCGACCCACCGAGTTTAGTCCGCGTCGAGCCCCTGCTCGATCGCATATCGCACCAGTTCTACCCGGTTGTGGAGCTGGAGCTTCTGGAGCGTGTTCTGGACGTGGTTCTGTACGGTCCGGTGCGAGAGCACAAGCCGGTCGGCGATCTGCCGGTAGGACAGGCCCTTGGCGACCAGCCGCAGCACCTCGGTCTCCCGCTCGGTCAGCCGGGGTCCCTCGGCCGGCGCGGACTGGGCGGCGAGCCGCCGATACTCCCCCAATACGAGCCCGGCCAGACCCGGCGTGAACACCGCGTCGCCATCCGCGGTCCGCCGTACGGCGTCGAGGAACTCCTCCCGGCTCGCCGACTTCACCAGATATCCGGAAGCGCCCGCCTTGACCGCGTCCAGCACGTCGTCCTGCTCGGCACTGGCCGACAACACCAGCACCCTCGGCGGCACCGCCATCCCGGCCAGCCCTTCGGCCACCTCCGCCCCCGACATGTCGGGCAGCCGCAGATCGAGCACCACCACCTCGGGCAGCACCGCCCCGGCCACGCGAAGCGCCTGACACCCCTCACCCACGGCGGCGACCACCTCGTAGCCCGCCTCGGCCAGATCCCTGGCAACCCCGTCGCGCCACATCGGATGGTCATCCACCACCATCACCCGCACCATGGCCGCCACTCTAGGGTCGCGACGCCGACCCGTCTCCTTCCACACCCCCGGAGGGGGCATCCTCCCGAAGCACCCAACCACCACAGACCGTCCTCTTCCGCTCCCCCGGGAGGGGGTCCTAGGCGGGGACCGTCAGCTCGATCTCCGTGCCCTCCCCCGGAACGCTGGTGATCGAGACCTTCCCGCCAAGACCCTCGATGCGCCCGCGGATGGACTGGGAGACACCCAGGCGACCGGCCGCCGCGGCCTCCTCTAAACGGCCGACCGGAATCCCCGGTCCCTCGTCGCGGACGCTGACCGTAACCGTGCCGTCCCCCGACTCGGCGAACACCCACGCTCGCGCCGAGGCCCCACAGTGCGCCCGGACGTTGTCCAGGGCCGCCCCGACGGCCGCCGCCGTCTGCTCCGCCACCGGCCCCGGCAGCGCCAGGGGCGTCGCCGGGGTCGAGACCGTCACGTACGTCGAGCCGTACCGCATGAGCAACGCCCGCAGATCCGCCACCCCAGCAGGCGGGGACGCGGGCCGGACGAACAGCGAGCGCAGGGCCGACTCCTGCTCCCCGGCGAGCCGGCCCAGCTCCGCCGCCTCGCCGCCCAACTCCTGGCCGCGGCGCCGGACCAGCGCCAGGACCTGCAGGACCGAGTCGTGCACGTCCCGCGCCAGCCGATCGCGTTCGCGCTGCGCCGCCTCCATCTCGACGGCCCGTTGCATCCGCTCCTCCGCCCGCTTGGCCAGCCGCGCCACGTGCCCGACCACCACGCCCGTCATGAACAGCAGCACCGCGCCGTTGATCAGGACGGGCGCGTCGGGCCCGTGGATCCGCAGCCAGAGGTCGGCCGCCGCCACGACGGCCGCGGCCACCGTGCCGAGCCGCCGGCCGCCGTGCACCGCCCAGGCCAGCACCGGGCCCGCGATCCAGGTGGCCGGGACCGGCATGGTGCCCTCACCGGGCTGCTGGGCGCCCTGTACGTACGGCGAAGCCAGCAGGCAGGCCACGGCCACCAGCAGGTCGAGCACGAGCAGCGGCCATCGGCGCAGCGCCTCGACGGAGTACGCGAAGATCGCCGCGGCCGTCCACAGCCCCATGACGCCGATCACCAGCCACCCCGTGAGCGGCTCCGCGTAGCCGCGGTGCTGCGCCATCAGCACCGCCGCGTAGAGCAGCGAGGCGACGCGGAAGACCGCGATCGCGCGCCAGAACGGCCTCTCGATACCCATGAGCCCTTCTCACGTTCCGACATTACAGGTTGACAGATAGTCGAGATATCTATGTGAATCGGACAGGCCAGCTGGCACAATCCGGTGACCCCTAATGCAAGGAAACTGACTTAATGTCCGCTGTTAACCATTTCACCTACGGCCCGCTCACGCCGCTCCTCGCGTACGTGATGTCGTGCATAGGGTCGATGCTCGGACTGCGGCTGACCGCCCAGGCGCACGCCTCGCGAGGCGCCTCGCGGATCCGGTGGCTCATCGGGGCGGCCATCTCCATCGGCGGCACCGGCATCTGGGTCATGCACTTCATCGGCATGATGGGCTTCGCGGTCGAGGGCACCCAGATCAAGTACGACGTGCCGTTGACGGTCGCCTCCGCCGTGGTGGCCATCGTGGTCGTCGGCACCGGCCTGTTCCTGGTCTCGTACGGCGGCGGCCGGCTGCTCGCCCTGCTCGGCGGCGGCCTGCTGACCGGCCTGGGCGTGGCCAGCATGCACTACCTCGGCATGTACGCGATGAACATGTCCGCGCACGTCTCCTATGACCGAAAAGTGGTGGCCGCCTCCGTCGCGATCGCCGTGATCGCCGCGACCGTGGCCCTGTGGTTCACGATGCGGGTCAAGCGCCCCATCTGGATCGCCGGCGCGGCGCTGGTCATGGGCGTGGCCGTCTCGGGCATGCACTACACCGGCATGTACGCGATGCTCGTCACGGTCGACGCCGAGCCCAGCGCCGTGCCGGGCGCCGACGCCCTCGACTTCCTCGTGCCGCTCATGACCGTGATCAGCCTGATCACGCTGACCATGCTGCTCATGGTCATCCTGTCGCCCTCGGAGGAAGAGCTGTCCGAGGACGCCGAACTGGTCGCCCGGCTGGAGCTGCGCCGGCGTGCCAGCCAGCAGCCGCAGCCCTACCCCGCGCCCATTCCCCTTCACCCGCGGCCCGTCCAGCGGCAACCCGCCCAACAGCAACACAGCCAGCAACGGCCCGTTCAGCCGCAACCCACTCGGCCGCAACCCGTCTTCGGCGCCCCCGTCCCCGAGCCGCAACCGATCTTGGGCGCGCCTACATCCCCGCAGCAGCAGGGGTTCCCGCAAGATTCGCCACGTTCCAAAATTAGACGGAGGTAGTTGCAAAATCACCTGAGCCCTGCTCATACTCCCTTATTCACCTCTAAGGGACGTGTGTGCGTATGTCGCCGATTGACCACTTCTCCTATGGGCCGCTGACCCTCCTTGTCGCCTACGGTATGTCCAGCATCGGGTCCATGCTCGGCCTGCTGCTGACCTCGCGGGCCCGGCTGGTCAGCGCCAGGGAGGCCCGATATTGGCTGGCGGGCGCGGCGGTGGCCATCGGCGGCACCGGCATCTGGACGATGCACTTCATCGCCATGCTGGGCTTCTCGGTGCAGGGCACGGTGATCCGCTACGACATGCCGCTCACCGCGGCCTCGGCGCTGCTCGCGGTGGTGGTGGTCGGCGCCGGGCTGTTCGTGGTCTGGCGCGGCGGCGAGCGCGCCTCGTACCTGCTCGGCGGCGGCATCCTGACGGGCATCGGCGTGGCCGGCATGCACTACCTGGGCATGTACGCGATGAACATGGCGGGGGACGTCACCTACGACCCCCTGTTCGTGGCGCTGTCGGTGGTCATCGCGATCGTCGCGGCCACCGTCGCGCTCTGGTTCACCCTGCGGGTCCGCGGCGCGCTCAAGATCGGCGGCGCGGCGCTGGTCATGGGCGTCGCGGTGACCGGCATGCACTACACGGGGATGTACGGGATGTCGGTGCACGCGCACAGCCCGGCGGGGCCGGTCACCGGCGCGAAGGCCATCGACTTCCTGCTGCCGCTGATCGTGGGGCTCAGCGTGATCACCATGGGGCTGCTGCTCACCGTCATGCTCTCGCCCTCGGAGAAGGAACTGCACCGGGAGGCGGAGTTCCGTGCCCGGCTGGAGGGACGCACCCCGCCGCAGCCACAGGACGGTGCCCGGGTGGCACAAAACGGGGGCGCGCCGGATGTGGATCTCTTCGGCACGCCCCGCTCTTGAGCTATGTCATAGGTACGGCTTGCGGCGCGTGGTGGGCCGCCGACTCGCCGCGGCGCAAGCCGTACCCTGAGGGGGTTGTAGCGGTAACCCCGCTGATACAGAAGCTACGGCCGCCCGCTTGCAACCCGCTTTCAATCAGCCGAAGAACACCTCGGCCTCCGCGTAGCGCGACACCGGCACCGTCTTGAGCTCGGCCGTCGCCACGTCGAGCCCGACGCGGACCATGTCGGTGCCGCGCAGCGCCACCATGATGCCGTAGTCGCCCTCGTGCACCGCGTCGATCGCCTGCAGCCCGAACCTGGTGGCCAGGACCCGGTCGTAGGCCGTCGGGGTGCCGCCGCGCTGGATGTGGCCGAGCACGGTGGTGCGGGCCTCCTTGCCGGTGCGCTTCTCGATCTCCTTGGCCAGCACCTCGCCGATGCCGCCGAGCCGTACGTGGCCGAACGCGTCGAGCTCGCCGGCCTGCAGCGCGATCTGGCCCTCGATCGGGTGCGCGCCCTCGGCGACCACGAGGATCGGCGAGTAGCGGGTGCGGAAGCGCGACTCGACGTACTCGCAGACGCGGTCGATGTCGAACGGCCGCTCGGGGATCAGGATGACGTTGGCGCCGCCCGCCATGCCCGCGTGCAGCGCGATCCAGCCCGCGTGCCGGCCCATGACCTCGCAGATGAGCGCCCGGTGGTGGGACTCGGCGGTGGTGTGCAGGCGGTCGATGGCCTCCGTCGCGATGTTGACGGCGGTGTCGAAGCCGAAGGTGTAGTCGGTGCCCGACAGGTCGTTGTCGATCGTCTTGGGCACGCCGACGACCTTGACGTCGCGCTCGAAGAGCTGCCTGGCGACGCCGAGGGTGTCCTCGCCGCCGATGGCGATCAGCGCGTCGACGCCGGTGGCCGCCAGGTTCTCCTTGATGCGGTCGACGCCCCCCTCGATCTTGATGGGGTTGGTACGCGAGGAGCCGAGAATCGTGCCACCCCGCGGAAGGATGCCCCGTACGGCCTGGATGTCCAACGGCATCGTGTCGCCTTCGAGCGGGCCGCGCCAGCCGTCACGGAACCCGACGAACTCGTGACCGTAGACGCTCACCCCCTTCCGCACAACCGCCCTGATCACCGCGTTGAGTCCGGGACAGTCGCCGCCTCCGGTGAGCACTCCGATTCGCATGACGGGTTCCTCCTATGGGTTTCTTGCCGTTAGTGAAAACATCAGTTCTTCTCAGTCTTCGTCTGAGATTGTCGATATGTGAAGCTCTCGGAGTGGGCGCGGCGGAACGGCGTGCATTACCAGACCGCCTGGCAGTGGGCGCGAGACGGGAAGATGCCCGTCCCGGTGGTCAAGACCGCCACCGGTAGGTACATGGTCCTCGATCGGACGGCCGAGGTCACGGGCCGGACGGTCGCGTACTGCAGGGTGTCCGGCACCGACCAGCTGGCCGAGCTCGATCGGCAGGCGGCCCGCGTGGTCCGCGCGGCCACCGCGATGGGCCTGACCGTCACCGAGGTCGTCGGCGAGGTCGGCTCGGGCATGGACGGCGACCGGCCGAAGCTGGCCCGCCTGCTGCGCGACGCGTCCGTGGGCGTGATCGTGGTCGAGCGCCGCGACCGGCTCGCCCGGTTCGGGCTGGAGCAGCTGTCGGCCGCGCTGGAGGCCACCGGCCGCCGGATCGTGGTCACCGACGAAACGGAGGCCGGCGAGTCGGGCGCCGTCCCGGGCGCCCGGGTCGACGACGAGCTGTTGCGCGACATGGCGGAGGTCCTCACCTCGCTCTGCGCCCGGTTGTACGGCCGGCGCTCGGCCGCCCGCAGAGCCAGGGCCGCGCTCCGGGCCGCCTTCGAGGCAGCGTGAGGCGGCGCATGTCCCCGGCGAGCGAGGCGCATGCCGATGGAGCCGGCACGAGGATCACTAAGATTCTCCGAACGGTTTCACGACCTGGACCGTAATTCTGCCCGTCCACGCGGCCAGTGGTCTAGACCAAACGCGAGCGTAGTGACCGGAACCCCTTTCAGGGAGGCGATTTCGCGGGGTCCCCCATCGTCAACCATGGGTTGACGCCCCCGCATCGTCAACCTATGGTTGACTCATGGATCAGACCGTACGTCTCGACGACCTCATCAACGCGATCAAGAGCCGTCACCCCGACGGCGACCTCCTCGGCCAGCTCTCCGACGCCGTGACGTTGGGCGAGCACCTCGGCGAGGTGGCCGACCACCTCATCGGCCACTTCGTCGACCGAGCCCGGCACTCCGGCGCCTCCTGGACCGAGATCGGCCGCAGCATGGGCGTGACCAAGCAGGCCGCCCAGAAGCGGTTCGTCCCCAAGGAGGGAGGGCTGGCCGAAGAGCTCCGCGCCTACGCCCGCTACACCGACCGGGCGCGCTCGGTCATCGTGCGGTCCGAGCAGGCGGCCATCAGGGCGGGCAGCGAGTACATCGAGCCCGAGCACCTCGTGCTCGGGCTGCTGAGCGAGCCGGAAGCGCTGGCGGCCAAGGCCATGGTGACGCTCGGCGCGCCGCTGGAGCGGGTCGAGGAGGTCATGACGGCCATGCTCGCCCCGCCGAGCGAGAACGCGCCCGACAAGCCGCCCTACGCCCCGCAGAGCAAGAAGGCCCTGGAGCTGACGCTGCGCGAGGCCCTGCGGCTCGGCCACAACTTCATCGGCACCGAGCACATCCTGCTCGGCGTGCTGTCGCTCGGCGAGGGGACAGCCGTGGCCGCGCTCGACGGGCTCGGCGTGACCAAGGAGGGTGCCGAGCCCGAGATCCAGCGGATGCTCGCCGAGATCCTGCTCAGGCGCCAGGGGAAGGCTTAGGGCGCCCCGCCGGGCCCTGGGCGAACCTGGTCAGGATGTTGCGCGTCGCGCGGCGGGTGAAGGGGGCGGCGGCCTTGGTGACGCCGTGGCCGCACCGCCTTCCCCGCATCCCGCACACCCAGCGCATCGTCCCGGAGGCGAACACCCCGGCCCCTCCCGGTGCGGTGTAGTAGGTGCTGTCGGAGGACGTCGCCCGGCCGCCGCAGTCGACCGGCGAATGGGCCAGCACCTTGATGTTCTCGGGCGAGCCGTCGGACACCTTGTCGGTCTCGACGCCGGCCAGGCCGGGGAAGCGCCTGCCCCGGGTGCCCTCGAAGATCCAGTGGCCGGGTCTGCGCAGCACGTAGGCGGCCTCTGCGGGGAAGCAGTCGTACTCCTGCCCGACCAGCGCGCTCTCCGGCGCGGACGCGCGCCAGAGCGGGCACTGGCTCTCCTTGTCGCACGCGATCATCCGGCCGTACAGCCCGATGCGCCAGTAGACGGCGTTGGCGCCGAGGAAGGCCAGGTTCGTGCCGGCGTCGCGGGCCTGGGTGACGGCGGCGCGCATGCCGGGAGACCAGTACTCGTCATGTCCCAGGGACACCACGGCCCTGGCTCCGTCGAGCACGCCGGGGCGCAGGTCCAGGCTGGTCAGGTAGGCCAGCGGCACGCCGCTCCGCTCGGCCAGCTCGATCGCGGACAGCTCGAAGTCGAGGAAGAGCCGCGCGCCCGAGGTGTCGTAGGGCCGGTCGAAGGTCACCTTGCGCGAGCGGTCGTCGAACCCGCCCGGACCCTGGTAGAGGCTGCGGCCACCCCACAGGTTGTACGCCTGCCAGGTGGTCACCGCGTTGACCAGCACCACCCGCCCCTGTGTCGAGGCCGACCGTACGGTGATCGGGACGTAGCGCTGGCCGCCGCTGGAGGCGTCCAGGCGTACCAGGTAGGCGCCCTCCCGCCAGCCGGTCGTGTCGACGGTGAGCGAGGGCTTCCAGTGGGCGGCCGTGACCATGCCCTCCACCGTCTGGGGCGGCGCCTGATGTACCCCGGTGAGCGGGCCGGAGTGCCACACCTCCGCCGGGTGGGCGCCCACGCGGAAGGCGTGCGCGGTGAAGCGCGGCGCGGTCGTGGAGACGCGCATCCGGAACCGCTCGCCGGGCAGCACGCTGACGCGGTCGGCGTATCCCTCGATCTCGTGCTCCGCCCCGCGCTCGGTGATGCGCCAGCGCACCGGCCGGGCGGCCGGCACCTCAGCGGGGGCGGGCGCGGCGGCTTCGGGCGCCGGAGCGGGCGGGTGGGCCGGGGCGGCGGGGGTGGTGCTGCCGCACGCGGACGCCAGCAGGATCAGGACGATCAAGGACTTGCGCACAGCGCACCATGGTCACGACCGCCCGCCCACCGGACCGGCGACTTGGGGAAGTCCTTACGCCCGCAGCACGCAAGAAGGCCCCGGACGCGCAAGGACCTTTACGCCGGCAGGATGCAAGAAGGGCTGTCGACTTCCAGCACCTGACCCGTCGGCTCGGGTACGCCGTCCTTCAGCGCGAACTCGGTGACCACTCCCGAGTGCTGGTTGGCCACGTACAGGCGGTCGCCGGCGATGGCGAAGTGCCGGGGCCATTCGCCGCCCGACGGCACCTCGGCCACCGGTGTCAGGTCCTCGGCCCGCAGCACGGTGATCGTGTTGGGGCCGCGGTTGGCCACGTACAGGAAGTCGCCGTCCAGGTCGAGGTGGGAGGGCTGGTTGACGCCCTCGGCGCGCGAGGCGAGGGTGCCCGCCGTCTTCTCGCCGTCGATGAGGGTGACGATGCCGTCGAGCTCGCCCACGACGTACAGGCGTGAGCCGGCGAAGACCATGTGGCGCGGCCCGGTGCCCGGGGTCAGGCGCAGCGGCTCCAGCGCCTCGCCCTCGGGGGTGTAGCGGCGGATCTGGTCGGTGCCCAGGTCGGAGACGTACAGCAGGCCGTCGTGGAAGACCGTCTGGTGGGCGTGCGGGCCCTGCTGGCGCTCGGGGTGCGGCCCGGAGCCCTCGTGGCGCAGCACGATCGGGCGGCCCTCGAACGCGCCGCGGGAGTCGAGGTGATGCAGGCTGACCGTCCCGTCGCCGTAGTTGGCGACGGCGAGCAGATTGCCCTCCGGATCGACCGCCACGTGGCAGGGGCTGTCACCCATGCTGGGCCGCTCGTCCAGCGGGGCGAGCGCGGCCGCTTCCGTGCTGAACGCGCTCAGCCAGCCCTGGGCCAGCTCGCCCACCGCGTACAGCACCGGCAGCTTCGGATGCGCGGCCAGGAACGAGGACGAGGTGAGGCGGGTCAACTCTCCGCCGGGGGTGACGATGCCGGGCCCATATCCGCCTATATACAGGTGCTTCACAGAAGGCATCCTCTCATGCTTGACTAAAGCAATGAGTTCGTTGACAAAGGCAAGGGTCGCCGAGATCAGGGCCTTCAACCGCTTCTATACGAAGGTCATCGGCGTCCTTCAGGCCGGAATGCTCGACTCGCCCTATTCGCTGGCCGAGTGCAGGGTGCTGTTCGAGCTCGGGCACGCGGGCCGGCTGGAGACGGGCGAGCTGCGCGCCCTCATCGGTCTCGACGCGGGCTATCTGAGCAGGATCCTGACCCGCCTCGAGGGCGACGGACTGATCTCGAAGGAGCGCGCGGCCACCGACGCCCGCAAGCAGGTCGTCCGGCTCACCGCGGCGGGCGTCGAATCCTACGGGCTGCTGGACACGCGGTCGGACGAGGAGGCCGAGCGGCTGCTGGCCACGCTGCCCGAGCCGGGGCAGGAACGCCTGGCCGCGAGCATGGCCACGATCAGGACGCTGCTGGAGGGCGCCGGCGAGCGCGAGCCGTACGTGATCCGGCCCCTGCGCACGGGCGACCTGAGCTGGGTCGTCTACCGGCACGGCGTCCTTTACAGCCGGGAATACGGCTGGGGCATGGACTTCGAGCGGCTGGTGGCCAGGATCATCGGCGCGTACGACCCGTCGCGCGACATGGGGTGGATCGCCGAGGTCGGCGGGGAGCCCGCCGGGTGCGTGTTCTGCGTACGGGAGGACGACACCACCGCGCGGCTCCGGCTCCTGCTGGTCGAGCCGTCGGCCCGCGGGCTTGGCCTGGGCGGGCATCTCGTGAGCGAGTGCATGCGCCACGCCAAGGCCGGGGGCTACAAGCGGATCACGCTGATGACCCGCGACTGCCTGGACAGCGCGCGGCGCATCTACCAGGCCGCCGGGTTCGAGCTGGAAGCGGAGCACAAGGAGACGGAGAACGGGATCGAGGTCACCGAGCAGGAGTGGAGCCGCGACCTCTAGGCCACCGTTTGCTCAGAGCCTTTCGGTGAGCGTGCGGGCCGCCTCCGTGACCAGCTTGCCGTACTCGGGCCGGAGGCCATCCGGCATGCGGCTGGCCGGGGTGGAGATGCTCAGGCCGGCGATCGGGCCGTCCGGGCCCAGAACGGCGGCGGCCACGGCTAGGCGCGGAAGGGGCCGGCCACCTCGAAGGTGCGGCCGTCGTCGCGGCCCCGTCTGGCCGAGAAGTAGAGCCGCCCGCCGTCGGGCGCGAACGCCAGCCCTGTGAGCTCGGCCCCGCTGAGGCCACCGAGCTTGAGGAACGGCGTGACCGCCCGGTCGGGGGTGATGACGTCGATCTCCGTCGACTGCCTGGCGACGTAGAGGTCGCCCGAGGGGGCGGCGGTGATCGCGCGTACGCCGTCGCAGATCCGGTCGAGCGTGGAGGTCTCGGCGTCGTAGGCCCACAGGCCGCTGTCGCCCTCGGTGGTGAAGTAGCAGACCCCGCCCGCGTAGTGGCAGCCCTCGCCGCCGTCGAAGTGGCGGGCGTCGTCCATCTGGTGGCGCGTGGCCTTGAGCAGGGCGGCGGGCGACGGCACCGGCTTCCAGTCACCGGCGACGCAGAGCACCTCCAGGGTGCCCTCAGTGAGATCGCCCCAATCGCCGGGCCTGAACCGGTAGAAGCACCCGTCGGGCTCCCCCTCCGTCAGGTAGACGACCTGCCGGTCGGGGTCGCAGGCGGCGGCCTCGTGCTTGAACCGGCCCATGGCCAGGCGGGGGCGCCCGGCCCGCATGCCGTACGGGTCGCACTCGAACACCCGGCCGCGGTCACCGAGCTCGCAGGAGAGCCAGCTGTGCCACGGCGTCGCACCGCCCGCGCGGTTGCGGTCGGTGCCGGACAGGATGCGGTAGGCGTCGGCGATCGAACCGTCGGCGCGGAACCGGAGCGCGGACGCGCCGCCGAGCAGCGGCAGCTCGGAGTTGGACACGTAGATCCAGCCGGTGCCGTCAGGGAAGCACGCGCCGCCGTCGGGTGCCGCGTGCCACGTCAGCCCGGCCACCTTCTGGCCCGAGCGGGCCACGACCCGGCCGCTGAACCCCCCGGGCAGCGCCAGATCGTCGCCGCCTGGCGGCTCCAGCGGGCCGTAGGGGCTCATCCCGCCCTGCCAGAGCGGGCCCGTGCGGAGGAGAGTCTTGCTGGACATCGTGAGGCCTCCCTCTAGGTGCCACGCTAGTCGACCCCGCCGACATGAATGACAGGGAGGCCCGAGATCAAACTCTGCGCGAAATCTCTGGCCGTCAGGTGAGCGCGACGATGCGCCGGCCGCCCGGGAGCGCGGGCAGTGGCGGTGTCAGCGCTGGGCCTGGAACATCCAGTGCTGCTTGTCGATGTCCTGAGCCACCGCGATGAGCAGGTCCTGGCTGACCGGGTCGGGCTCATCAGTCGCGGCGACACGCTCACGCATCCGCTTGCCGACGGCCTCCAGGATGTCGGTCATCGTCGCCACGACCTTGCCGTCCTCGATCCAGCCGTTCTCCGGCTGCGAGAGCTTGGTGGACTTGGCGATGGTGGCCGCGCGGCCGTCCGGGTTGATGCTCAGGGCGACGGCGCGTTCGGCGATGGTGTCCGCGTGCTCACGGGCCAGGGCGGTGACCTCGTCGAGCTGGAGGTGGATCTGCCGGAAGTGCGGGCCGGTCAGGTTCCAGTGCATCTGCTTGGCCAGCAGTGAGAGATCGAGGAGATCGACCAGGGCTCCTTGAAGGGCCGTCGCGACCGTCTTCTTCGCATCGCCCGAGAGCGGACCGGTGATCGTAGCCATGATGTGTTCCTCCCCGTGGTTCGACATCAGGGTCTCTTTGCGACCCACCCCCTTTGCCCGCTTTCCCTTGGTTGACACTGCAATAGTGACAGTGTAATTGTGAAGGTATGAGCGAGACCTGGACCATCCGTGAGCTGGCGGAGCGCGCCGCCGACGCGTTGCGCGCGCACGCCCAGCCGCACGCGCAGCCGCTCAACGGCCGGGTCCGCGACGTGCCCGGCGAACGGTTGATCAGGTGGTACACCACGATCGGCCTCGTCGACCCGCCACTGACCAGGCGTGGCCGGATCGCCCAGTACGGCCGGCGGCATCTGCTGCAGCTCGTGGCCATCAAGCGGCTGCAGGCGGCCGGGCGGTCGATCGCGGAGATCCAGACCGCCCTGACCGGCGCCACGGACACGACCTTGGAGCGGACCGCCCACCCCGGCTGGTCGCCCCTGGACGAGGACGTCGCGGCGACGGCGGCCGTTCTGGACGCCACGACGACCGGGACGACGGCGCCCCAGGGCGAGGCGGCTCAGGATGAGGCGGGCATTGCGGAGAGTGAGACGGGCCTTGCGGAGGGCGAGACACCTGAGGCGGCGGCCCTCCCCGACGGCTCGGCGACTCGGTCCGGGAGCCCGCGCGGACGGTTCTGGGCCGCGCGCCCCGCCGATACTCCTCCGCCCGACGGTGCGGGCCGACCCGCACCCCTCCCCCGGCCCAGGGGGCACGGGGCGCTGGTGCGTGGGATCAGGCTGGCCGACGGAGTGACGCTCGTGCTCGACGGCGCCGGCCGTACCCCGGCTGAAGACGACATCCAGGCGGTACTCACCGCGGCGGCACCGCTGCTGGCGCTGCTCGAAGAGAGGAAGCTAGCATGAAGATCACTTCGCTCGAGCCCACCCGGTGCCTGCCGGTGCCGGACGCCGGGTTCGGCGCGCTGCGGACCGCGCGCGGGAACCTGCCTCTGGAGAGCGTCGACGTGTCCGCCGACATCTCCGGCCTGATGGCCGAGGTCGAGGTGACGCAGGGCTTCCGCAACCCGTACGACGTCACGCTGGAGGCCACCTACGTCTTCCCGCTGCCTGACAGGGCGGCGGTGACGGGGTTCAGGATGGAGGCCGACGACCGGGTGATCGACGGCGTGCTCAAGGAGCGCGGCCAGGCCAGGGCCGACTACGACCAGGCGCTGCGCGAGGGGAAGCGGGCCGCGATCGCCGAGGAGGACCGGCCCGACGTGTTCACGATCACGGTGGGCAACCTGCTGCCGGGCGAGCGGGTGACGGTCCGGCTCACCCTGAGCCAGCCGCTGCCGTACGAGGACGGCGCGGCCACGTTCCGCTTCCCGCTGGTCGTCGCCCCCCGCTACATTCCGGGCACGCCGCTCGACGGCCCCGGCGCCGGCGACGGCACCGCGCCCGACACCGACGCCGTCCCCGACGCCTCGCGCATCACGCCGCCGGTGCTCCTGCCCGGCTTCCCCGATCCGGTACGCCTGTCGCTGACGGCCACGATCGACCCCGCCGGGCTGGACCTGCGGGAGCTGGCCTCCAGCCTGCACGTGGTCGAGGAGGAGGGTCATACCGAAGAAGAGGGTCATACGGTACGACTGCGGCCGGGCGAGCGGCTGGACCGCGACTTCATCCTGCGGCTGTCGTTCGAGGCCTCGACCGCGTTGCAGCTCGACGGCCGGGGCGCGTTCTCGCTGACCGTGCTGCCCCCTGCGCTGGAGTCGCCACGCACGCCGCGCGACCTCGTCCTGCTGCTGGACAGGTCTGGCAGCATGGGCGGCTGGAAGATGGTCGCCGCGCGCCGGGCCGCGGCGCGGATCGTCGACACGCTGACGGAGCAGGACCGGTTCGCGGTGCTGACGTTCGACTCGGTGGTGGAGGAGGCGTTCGAGGGGCTCGTGACGGCCTCGGACCGCAACCGCTACCGCGCGGTCGAACATCTCGCGCGCGTGGACGCCCGCGGCGGCACCGAACTGCTGGAGCCGCTGCGCCGGGCGATCTCCCTGCTCCACGACCAGGACGGGCGCGAACGCGTCCTGGTGCTGGTCACCGACGGACAGGTGGGCCACGAGGACCAGATCCTGGAGCAGACCGGCGGCGCGCTGTCGGCCATGCGGGTGCACACCGTCGGCATCGACCGGGCGGTGAACGCCGGGTTCCTGGGCCGGCTGGCCGGTCTGGGCGCGGGCCGCTGCGAGCTGGTCGAGTCGGAGGACCGCCTGGACGCCGCCATGGAGCAGATCCACCGCCGCATCGGCGCGCCCCTCGTGACCGACCTGTCCCTCAAGGGCCTCGACGTGGAGCCCGGCACGGTCACCCACCTGGGCTCCATCTTCCCGGGCGTCCCGCTGCGCGTGCACGGCCGCTACCGGGACGGCTCGTCGGTGACCGTACGCGGGCTGGCATCGGGCGCCCCGTGGGAGCAGCAGGTGACGGGCACCGTGGTGGACAACCCGGCGATCCGCGCCGTCTGGGCCCGCGCGCACCTGCGCGAGCTGGAGGACCGGTACGCCATGGGCGAGCACGAGCTGGAGGCGGAGATCGTCCGGATCTCGCTGGAGAACGGCGTCCTGTGCCGCTTCACCGCCTACGTCGCGATCGACACCAGAAAGGTGGCGGAAGGCGAGCCGGAGCATCGCGTCATCCAGCCCGTGGAGCCGCCGAGCGGCTGGGAAATGCCGCAGAACCCGCCGATGATGCCCTTCATGGCCCAGGCCGCGGTGATGGCCGCGCCGTCCCGCCCCATGTCGATCCCCGACCCGGGCTTCGCCCCCGGCCAGAGTCACGGCCTCATGGGCACCCAGGAGACCGGCGCCCCAGACGCGGCCAGCCGCACCAGAGGGGTCGACTGGGAGGCGGAAGCGGGTCCCGGCGGCGCGCCCCGCAGCCCCGGTGGAGGCTCAGCCGGTGGTTTCGGCGGTAGCTCGGCCGGTGGGCGGATGAGCCCGTCGCCGCGGTTCGCGCCGCCCGCCGCTCCCCGTCCGGGCGGGCCCGGCCTGGAGTCCGTCAGGACGCAGCTGGTCGTCGAGCTCGACCGGCTCCGGGCGCTGCTCGGCGCTCCCGACCCGCTCTACCTGGCGGATCTGGGCTCCCGGCTGTCGGCGCTGGCCGCCTTCCTGGGCGGGCATCCGGAGCTGGCCGCCCTGGGCCGCGAGCTGCAGACGGCGGAGCAACCGGGCATCGACGCCGAAGCGCTGCGGGCGCACGCCATCGAGGTGCTCACCGCAATCACGAGCGGATCACCCTCGGCCCCGACCGGATCGCCCGCGCCGGGTACGCCCCGCCGCCCGTTCTGGAAGCGCACCTGACGACACCGCCCGCGTGACCTGTGGGTGTGGGGTGTGTCCGCATATTTCCGGCCACCCCACACTCCATAGACCGGTGAGCCGGGGCCGGGCGACCAGATCCGTTACAGAATCGGCGTCCACTCCTTGAGCAGCACCACCTCATACCCGTTCACCGCCGTATACGGATCGCTCCGGAGGATGTCCCGCACCTCCCCCTCATCGGCCGCCTCGTACACATGCAACGCCCCACTGTCGTCCGCCCACGGCCCCGCCGTCACGAGCCGCCCCTGGTCATGGAGCCCGCGCAGATGCTCCCGATGCGCCGGCCTGACGGCCAGCCGCCGGGGATCGCCGTCGAACGCCAGCTGCACCACAAATCTCGCCATACCCGCACGCTAGGCCCGCGAGCTGGACGGTCGCCGCATCACCGGGCACGGCCGTGGTGTATCACCTGATACATGACGCACACGCTGGCCGCCCTCCCGATGTTCCGTGAGCTGGGCAAAGAAGGGCTGCGCAGGCTGGAGTCCGTCGCGCGGCAGCGGCGCTACCCGGCGGGGCAGGTGCTCTGCACCGAGGGCGACCCGGCCGACCAGCTGATCGTGCTGCTCGACGGCCGGGTCAAGGCCGGGCGGGTGAGCGTCGACGGCCGCGAGGTCGTGCTGTCGGTGGACGCCGCACCCGTGGCGTTCGACAAGACGACGCTCCTGGTGGAGGGCACGCACCGGGCCACGCTGACGGCCCTCACGCCGGTGGAGGTGGCCTACCTGCCAAGCGTGGCGGTGCTCGAGGTGATCGCCACCGAGCCGTCGGTGGCGGCCCGGCTCATGCGTACACTCGCCCAGACCGTACGCGACCTCGACGAGCGGCTCACGGACGCGGTCGTGCTCGACGTCTCCGCGCGGGTGGCCAAGTGGCTGGTACGACGCAGCGAAGGTGGCCGGGTCCAGCTGCACGCCGGACAGGCGGGCCTGGGGGCCGAGATCGGCGCGACCAGGGTGAGCGTCAACCGGGCCCTGCGGTCCTTCGAGCGCCGCGAGCTCGTCGAGATCGGCGACGGCGAGGTGACGGTGAAGGACGCCGAAGCGCTCGCCCGCATCGCGAAGACCACTCCAACCGGCGACGGAACGAACTCCGGCCAGGTTCGCCCGAAATACGAATAGGCGTCTATCGAAGTCCGGCGGGCTGTTCTATCGTCACCGTACATGGCGACCTCTCGCGCACCGCTGCGCTTCGCCGAGGCGATCTCCGCCACCGTTTCCGCGGCCCGGGAATCGGGTTTCTTCTTCGATTTCGACGGCACTGTCGCGCCCATCATGAATGATCCCGACGCGGTGCTCCCCGTCCCCGGGGCGGTGGAGCGGCTGGGCGCGCTGGCGGAGCTGTTCGCCCGCGTCGCCGTCGTCTCCGCGCGCCCCGCCGCGTTCCTGCGCGACCGCTTCTCCGGCGCCCCCGGCGTGCGGCTCTTCGGCCTGTACGGCCTGCAGACGGTGGTCGACGGCGAGATCAGGAACGCCGGTGAGGCGGAGCCATGGGCGCCGGTCATCCGCCGCCTGGTCGCCGACGCCGCCCGCGATCTGCCGGGCAAGGTGCTGGTGGAGGACAAGGCGCTGATGGTCGCGCTGCACTACAGAGCGGATCCGGCGCTGCGTGGCGCGGTGGAGAGATGGTCGTCGGCGAAGGCCGCCGAGCTGGGCCTGGCCGAGCAGTTGGGCCGCATGGTGGTCGAGCTCAAGCCGCCGGTGCACGGCGACAAGGGCACCGTCGTCGAAGCGGAGAGCGCCGCCCTGGCCAGGGCCTGGTACTTCGGCGACGACCTGTCCGACGACCGCGCCTTCGAGGCCCTGCGTACGCGCGAGGAAGGCGACCCGGAGTTCGTCGGGGTCAAAGTGGCGGTGGCGAACAGCGAAACCGGCGACGAACTGGCCCGCCAGGCGGATTTCACCGTGGCCGGCCCGGCCGACGTCCCGGCCATGCTGGACGAGATAATCCGCGCTTTCCATGGCAACCGGCAAACGCAATAGCCCCGGCCGGAAATTCACCCGCCTTATTAGAGCGGTTCACCCGAGCCGGAAAGTGCTGTCGAGTACGCGGGGCACCATACCCTGGACGGGTGAGCACCCTTGTCCTGGACGGTGGCCTGGCCACCCGCCTCGAAATGCTCGGCGCCGACCTGAGCGACGAGCTGTGGTCGGCGCGGCTGCTGGTGGAGGATCCGGCGCTGATTCGGCGCGTGCACGCCGACTACTTCGCCGCCGGCGCCGACGTGGCCACGACCGCGAGCTACCAGGCGTCGATCCCGGGGTTCGTCCGGCGCGGGCTCGACGAGGCGCAGGCAGAACGGCTGATCAGGCTCTCGGTCGAGCTGGCCGGCCAGGCCCGTGACGAGGCCGGGGGCGGGCTGGTGGCCGCCTCGATCGGCCCCTACGGCGCCTACCTGGCCAACGGCGCCGAATACACCGGCGACTACGACCTCGACGAGCTGGGCCTGCTCTCGTGGCACCGGCCACGCTGGGAGATCCTCGCCTCGAGCGGGCCCGACCTGCTCGCCTGCGAGACCATCCCGTCCTACCCGGAGGCGCGGGCGCTGGCCAGGCTGCTCGCCGAGACGCCGTCGGTCAAGGCGTGGGTGAGCTTCTCCTGCCACGACGCCGCGCACCTCAACGACGGCACTCCGATCGCCGAGGCCGCCGCGTTGTTCGCCGGCAGCTCGCAGGTGGTGGCCGTCGGCGTCAACTGCACCGCGCCGCGGCACATCCCCGGCCTCATCGCCACGCTGGCCGGCGGCCTGCCGGTGGTCGTCTACCCGAACTCCGGCGAATACTGGGACGCCGAGCAGGGCCGGTGGCGCGGCACCGCCGAACCCGTGGAGTACGGCCAGGCGGCCGAGGAGTGGCAACGGGCCGGCGCCTCGCTCATCGGCGGCTGCTGCCGTACCACTCCCGAGCACATCAAGCAGATCCGCGCCCACCTGTCCTGAGCCACGTCAAGCTCAGGCTGCGACGTTCTCAGGGGTGCGGCGGCGGGAGGAGAGCACGCGGTCGAGGGCGAGCGCGCCACCTCCGCTGAAGCCGACGGCCAGCGCGCCCGCCGCCAGCGACAGGACGAACTCGAAGCCGCCCTTGTCCACCCCGAACCCGTTGGCCCCATGGACGAACAGGATGGCGCCCGCCATGTCGAGCGCCAGCAGCGTCCCCACGACGGGCAGCGCCACACCGAGGATCAGCGCCAGGCCGCCCGCGACCTCCAGCACCGCCACCGCCGGAGCGGCGGCCGCGGCCAGCGGGATCCCGGCCGACTCGAAGAACTTGGTGGTCCCGGCGATCCCCATCATGGCGAACTTCTGGTAGCCGTGCACCAGGAAGATCACGCCGACGGCCACTCGGGCGACCAGGATGGCTACGGAACGTGACTGGTCAAGCATGCGCTCTCCAAAGGCAGTAGTTCAGATTTGAACCAGCACTCTACCCGGAAGTTCAAATCTGAACAACAAGTACACTGGACGCCGTGACGGACACCGCGTGGCTCGACGAGACGGAGATGGCGGCTTGGCGCGCCTTCCTGTCCACCTCCCACCTGCTGGAGCGACGCATCGAAGAGCAGCTCAAGGCCGCGGCCGGGCTGACCCACCCGCAGTACGAGGTGCTGGCGCGCCTGGCCGACGCCCCCGGCCGCCAGATGCGCATGACGGAGCTGGCCAGGGGCGTCGTGGTGTCGAAGTCCGCGCTGACCTACCAGATCGGGCAGCTGGAGAAGGCTGGCCTGGTCGAGCGGACCACCTGCCCGTCAGACGAGCGCGGCGTGCTGGCCGTGCTGACCGAGGCGGGCGTCCGCTGCCTGGAGCGCGTCGCCCCCGGCCACGTGGAGGTCGTCCGGGCCTACCTCATCGACCGGATGACCCGCGGCGAGTTGGAGACGATGACCACCGCCATGCGCAAGACCGAGCAGGCACTACGGCAGTGACCGCCGCCGGGCGCGAGACCGAGCAGGCACCAGGGCAATCACCGTGATGAACGGTGGTCAGCCCTTGGCGGCCCGGGCCGCGCGCTCCATCTCGACCTTGGCGCTGGCGGCGTACTTGTCGACGTACTCCTGCTCCGACAGCTCCATGAGCGCGTACATGATCTCGTCGGTCACGGCGCGCAGCACCAGCCGGTCCTCCTCCATCCCGTAATAGCGGGAGAAGTCGAGCGGCTTGCCGAACCGCACCCCGGGCCGAATCCCGAGCTTGGGCAGCGGGTGGCCGGGGGGCATCATCTCGAAGGTGTGGACCATGGCCCACGGGATCACCGGCACCCGCGACATGAGGGCCAGGCGGGCGACGCCCGTCTTGCCCTTGTACAGGCGGCCGTCGGGTGAGCGGGTGCCCTCCGGGTAGATGCCCAGGACGTTGCCCTCGCGCAGCACCCGCATGCCGGTGCGCAGCGCGGCCTCGCTGGCCTTGCCGCCCGAGCGGTCGATCGGCACGGTGCCGACGCCGCTGAAGAACAGCCGGGTGAAGAAGCCCTTGACGCCGCGCCCGGTGAAGTAGTCGGACTTGCCGAGCGAGATGACCTTGCGGCGCAGATGCAGCGGCCCGAAGAAGTGGTCGGCGAACGACAGGTGGTTTCCGGCGAGAATGACCGGCCCCTGCCTGGGGACGTTCTCCACACCCTCCGCCCACGGCCGGAAGACGACGCGGAGGATAGGCCCCAAGATGGCCTTGACCACCCAGTAGAACACCCGGCCACCTCTTCCCCACAGCGCGATCTGTAAGCAAAGTCATCTTCGCATCTCAGAACCGATGCTCCTACCTCACCTCTCGCACAATCCACCTCGATCGTGCGACGATCGGGCAATTCCGGGATGAAATCCCACCGAGGAGCTGTTATGCCGCTCATGCCAGGCGCGGAGCCTTATCACCACGAAGCAGGCCAGGTCGGCGTACTGCTGTGCCATGGCTTCACCGGCACCCCGCAGTCGCTACGGCCTTGGGGCGAATATCTCGCCGGGCAGGGGGTGAGCGTCTCCCTCCCCCGCCAGCCCGGACATGGCACCACCTGGCAGGAGATGAACCGCACCCGCTGGGACGACTGGTACGCCGAGGTGGAGAAGGCGTTCGAGGACCTCCAAGGCCGCTGCGCTAACGTGTTCGTGGCGGGGCTGTCCCTGGGCGGCTGCCTGGCGCTGCGGCTGGCCGAGGTGCACGGGGACGCGATCAGCGGCGTCATCGTGGTCAACCCGTCGATCGTGCGCGATGTGCCGCTGCTGATGCTGGCCCCGGTGCTCAAGTGGTTCCTGCCGTCGGTGCCGGGGGTGGCCAACGACGTCAAGAAGCCAGGCGTGACCGAGTTGGCCTACGCGCGCACGCCGGTGAAGGCGGCCGCTTCGCTGCCCGGCCTGTGGTCGCTGGTCCAGGCCGACCTGGTGAAGGTGACGCAGCCGCTGCTGGTCTTCCACAGCACCGAGGACCATGTGGTGAAACCGAGGAGCGTGGAGATCATTCGCCAGAACGTACCGCAGGCCACGATCGAGGAGCTTACCGATAGCTACCATGTTGCGACGCTGGACAACGATGCCGACAAGATCTTTGCCGGGAGCCTCGACTTCATCCGGACACATGCCTCGGTACCCTTGCAGAGGGACTGATCGCACCCAGGGGGAAGTCGCGATCGCTGCGGAGAGGCCGATCTAGGTGACGCCCCAGAGTGATGAGGACGAGGTCTGGCGCCAGATCGTCGCGTCCTTCAACGACACAGCCGAGCGCGACTCGGCCGACCAGCCATGGCCGGACAGCGAGAACGTACCGGTCGAGCCCGTCGCCCGGGTGGTCAAACCCGCGGTCGACGAGGACGCCGACATGGAGGCGGAGCAGGGCGACGAGGACCTCGACGAGGATGAGGACGGCGAGGAGCGCTTCGTGCCCCCGCCGCCGCCCCCGCTGCCCAAGCTCGACCTGCCGACCAAGCTCGCCTGGGTGGCGCTGTTCGGTGGCCCCGCCTATCTGTTGATCGCCGCGATGGCCAACTGGCAGATGGAGGGCTGGGCGCTCTTCACCGCCGTGGCCGCGTTCATCGGCGGCTTCGTGGCGCTGGTGGTGCGGATGGGCGACGGCCCGCCCAACGACGGCTGGGACGACGGCGCCGTGCTCTGAGACCGGCTGGGACTCCTTCAGCGACCGGCTAGGAGTCCTTCAGCGAAGGCTCTCTGGGCCCGAACAACTCCACCACGTCCGTGTAGCGCTCGCGGGCGTCCACGGCGTGACCGACCGCCCAGACGTCGCCCTTGCCCGCGAGGTAGGTGACCGCCTGCAACCGCACGCTGTCCTTACCCTTCGCGGCGCCGCCCCGGATGATCTCGCAGTCGCTCTTCTCGCAGCGCATCATGAACGGCTCGGCGGCCCGCGACGGGTCGAAGCCGGAGATCCAGAACCGGCCCTTGCCGTCGCCGGTGACCCCGTAGAGCCGCGACTCGGTCTCGGGCAGCCGCTCGCGCTTCCAGCGCTTGCCGTTCCACGACAGGACGAGCGGGTCGACCTCGCCGTCACTGCCGTAGACCCCGCCCACGGCCAGCGCCCGCTTGGGGCCGTCGACCTGGATGTCGCGTAGGTAGCCGCCGGGAATGTCGGGCACGCGCATAGGCTTCCAGGTGGCGCCCGACAGGTGCATGATCAGCGGTGCCCGGCCGGTGTCGCCGACGGCGAACCCGTTGGACACACCATAGAGCGCGCCCGGCTCCAGGACCTTTCCGTCGTCGTCCCTGGGGGACTCCTGGGTGGTCCACTCGCCGCCCTGGCCGGTGAGGATGAGCCAGGAGTTGTCGCGGCTGCCGACGGCCACGACGCGCCCCGGACGGGCGTCGATGCCGCCGAGCCAGTCGCCCCCGCGCATCCCCTGCGCCCTGACCCGGTCGAAGCCGCCGGCGTCTCCGTGGGCGAGGTAGGGCAGGCCGTCGTGGCCGTCGCCCACGGCCCACACGTCGGACGGTGAGGTGGCGGCCACGCCGCGCAGGTTGCCGGCCCCGGTGGCGTCGCGCAGGGTCACCTCGGACCAGCTGGAGCCGTTCCAGTGGCGGACCGTGCCGCGGTTCTTCCAGACGTCCCAGATCTCCTGCTGGCCGACGGCCCAGACATCGCCTGACGAGAGCGCGGTAACGTCGGAAAGCGAGCCGTCGGCGTCCAGGCGGACGCTCGTCGACTGCTGCCACGCCTCAATGGTGGCGGGGCGGGGATCGGCATGCGCGGCGGGCGTGACCTGCGACAAGGCCACGGACGTCGCCAAGATCAGGGTGAGCGCACGCCGCTGATAGCGACGGGTCATGAGCAAATGCTACGGGTTCGCGGACCTCCCCGCCCCGTTAGGGCCTGACTAGCAGTTCGGCGAGTACCGGCAGGTGGTCGGTCGCGGCCGCCAGATCGGTCGCGGCGGCGTCCGCGCCGCCGCAGGAGACGACCGTCAGCTCGGGCGCCGCGAACACCGCGTCGATGCGCTCGCGCGGTTGCCGGGCGGGGAAGGTCAGCCCATCGCCCCGGGGCGCGGCCGGCCGGCAGTCGGTGAGCCGCCCGGCCAGATAGCGCCAGGTGGGCTCGGTCTCCTGTTCGTTGAGGTCGCCGCCGAGCACAATGGCGGCGCCGTACGCGGCCGCCGTACGCTCCATCAGCGTCATGGCCTCGTACGCGTGCCGCAGCCTGGCCGCTCCGTGGAGATCGAGATGGATCGAGCCGACGGCCAGCGGCACCCCCTCGACGCGCAGGACCGCGACCGCCAGCCCGCGGATCTCCAGGCCGGCGAACACCTTCAGCCGGTGGTGCTCGGCCGCCAGCACCTCGATCCCGGGCCGGGCGAACACCGCAACGCCGCCGAGCCTGCCCCCGGCCACCACCCGCAGACCGCACGCCTCGGCCAGCTCACGCCGCCGGCCACGCCAGTTGAGGAAGCGCGGGACCTCCTGGAGGCACAGGATGTCGGCCCGCATCGACGCGATCACCCGGACCAGCGCGGGCACGCTGTCACGCAGCGCCCGGACGTTGTACGTGGCCACGCGCGCCATCGCGAGCGAACCCGGTCAGCGCATCCTGGCGAGGTCGGCCGCGCCGACGACCCCGGCGGCGGCGCCCAGCTCGGCCAGCCGGATCTCGGCCAGCGGCCGGTGCCCCTTACCGGTGAGCTGGCGGGCGAAGGTCTCGCGGGCCCGGTCGAGGAAGAGATCGGCCGCGCGGGAGACGCCGCCGCCCACGATGAAGCAGCCCGGGTCGAGGATCGCGGCCAGGTCGGCCATGCCCTGGCCGAGCCAGTCGGCGAGACTGGCGAAGGCGGCGAGTGAGGCCTCGTCGCCCAGCTTGGCCGCCTCGGTGACCTCCTCGCCCTCGATCTTGCCACCGGCCAGGCCGAGCAGGATCTGGGCCCGCTCCGGCTGGGCGGTGGAGATCTGCCTGGCCTCGATGACCAGGGCGTTGCCGCTGGCGTACTGCTCCCAGCAGCCGAGCTGGCCGCACCCGCACAGCCGGCCCTCGGGCACCACCTGCATGTGGCCGAGCTCGGCCCCCATGCCCCAGTGGCCCCTGAACAGCTTGCCGTCGAAGACCAGGCCGCCGCCGATGCCGGTGCCGACCGTGATGCAGACGACGTGGGACTGGCCGCGCCCCGCGCCGAACTTGGTCTCGCCCCAGGCCATGGCGTTGGCGTCGTTCTCGATGACGACCGGCAGCCCGATCAGCCCGCTGATCTTCTTCTGCAGGGGCTCCTCGCGCCAGGCCAGGTTGGGCGCGAACCGCACGACCGACCGGGTCTCGTCGACGAACCCGGCCGCGCCGACGCCGACGGCCTCGATCTCCCTGCCTTGGGCGAGCTCGCGCACGACCTCGGCCACCGTCGCGGCGACCTGCTCGGGCTGGTCGGCCGGGGTGGGCTTGAGCGTGTGGGCGATGATCTCGCCGTCGTCGTTGACCACGCCCGCGGCGACCTTGGTGCCGCCGATGTCCACACCGATCGTGAGCATGCCCCTGTGTCTCCTTTATTCCAAACCTGGACTATCCCAAATCAGGTCTAACCCAGATCAATATGTTCAACGTTGTCGCGACCGCGATCGCCACTCTGATCGTCGCGTGGCCTGCGAGGGGCCGGCCTGCTCAGCGCGTCGATCGTCTGGCGGAACGCGGCGAACAGCTCGCCGCCTGCCGCCACCAGGTGCCCGGCCACGTCGTTGCCGGACTCCCGCTGTGCCGCGATGGCCCGGCAGACCGGGCAGGCGCGGCAGATGTACTCGTCGTGGGGCTCGGACACCGCCTCGCTCCACACGTCCTTGTCCCTCTGCCCGCCGCCGCCCCCGGTGAACGAGTTGAGCACGGTCCTGCCGACCTGGCGGGTGGCCCGCCCCTGGATGGTGTCGAAGAGCTTGCGCGCCTCGTCCGTGACGGTGCCGATCGGGTCTCTGTTGCTCTCAGTCATCTGGCCCTCCTGCTGTGAACCGTACCCGGAGCAGGCCGTCGCGGAGCGCCGCGCCGCTGATCCGTCTGCGGGCCAGCGCCGCCGGCAGGGCCAGGATCCTCCGGTAGGGGCCGGCGGTGATGATCAGCTCGTCGCCCTTGCGGGCCAGGTCCACCTCGGCCCGGTCGGCGCCCGGCAGGGCAAGGGTCAACTCGTCGGCGGACAGCCGCAGCGGCGGCTGCACGTCAGGGGCGGCGAACGGGTCCACCTCGCCGTAGATCGCCCCGCCCACCTGGGCCAGCGCGTCCTTGCCGACCGGCTCGGCCGGAAGGTAGGGCACGACGTGGATGGGCAGCGGCGCGAACGACTCCTCGGCCTCGGCCAGGAGCTTGGACTGGGCCGCCACCCACTGGGCGCGCCACTCGTCGGCGCCCTCGGCGGGGAAGACCCGGTTGGCGATCACCGCGTCGACGCGGTAGCCGTACAGGTTGAGCGAGGTGAGGGTGCGCCTGGCCTCGGCGAGCACCACGGCCTCCGGCGTGAACACCAGGCGCACGGAGGCGTTGTCGCCGGTGAGGAGCTCGCGCACCTCCAGCAGGCCCCGGTGGAAGCGCTCCCCCGCGCTCATGACCTCCTCGCCGGGCGCGCTGACGCGGGCGACGCTGCGCACGAACGGCGAGACGATCTTCATGATCTTGCGGCCGACCGGCATCAGCCTGGTCATGTGCCAGTCGAGCGCCTCGGGCAGGGCCAGCAGGCGCAGGGTCTCGGCGGTGGGGGCGCAGTCGACGACGATGACGTCCCAGCGCCCTTCGCGGGCGTGCTCGCGCAGCTCCAGGAGGGCGATGATCTCCTCGGCGCCGGGCAGGATGGTGATCTCCTCGGAGGTGATCTCGTCCAGGCCCAGCTCGGTGAGCAGCCCTCTGGCGTAGTCCTGCAGCTCGCCCCAGTGGCGCTCCAGCGTCTTCTGGGTGTCGACCTGGTGCAGGTGCAGCCCCGGCGCGACCTCGCCCGGCTCGACGCCGAGCGCGTCGGCCAGCGAGTGGGCGGTGTCGGTGGAGACGATCAGCGTCTTCAGGCCGCGCTTGGCGGCGAGCGTGGCGGTCGCCGCGGCGGCGGTGGTCTTGCCCACACCGCCCTTGCCGGTGAAGAGCAGAACTCGCGGGCTCACCTCAGTGCCCTTCGACGCGCTTCTTGAGGCCCTTGAGCGCGGTGTCCACGATGACCTTCTCCGCCTTGCGCTTGATCATGCCGATCATGGGGACCTTGAGGTCGGCCGAGAGCTCGTACGTCACCTCGGTGCCGGTGCCCGTGTCGGCCAGCTGGTAACTCCCCGCGAGCTCGGCGAGCATCTTGCCCGGCTCGACGACCTGCCAGCGGACGCTCTCGTCGTCCTGCCAGGTGTAGCCGAGGGTGTAGGCGTCGCTGATCACTCCGGCGTCCAGGACGAAGCGCACCGTCTCCGGCCTGCCGTCGGCCCCGGTGCTGAGGACCTCCGCCTCCTTCACCTGACCCGCCCATTCGGGATAGGCCGCGAAGTCGGCGATGACGGCCATCACGCCGGCCCGGTCGGCGCCGACGGTGATGCTCGAAGTGGTGCGATCAGCCATGCGACCACCGTACCGGTCGGGTCACCATTCGAGGATGAACGGAACCCCCTTTCCCCGGAAATGACCCACGTTCACGCACTCGGTGCGCCCGATACGGGTGCGCCGGTGCAGTGGCTGGTGCACATGCCCGAACAGGGCGTAGCGCGGCTGCGTCCGCCTGATCGCCGCCAGCGTCGCCTCGCTGCCGCGCTCGAAGCGCCTGGCCACCACGTCGTACAGCAACTCGGGCACCGCGGGCGGGATGTGACAGCACAGCACGTCGACCTCGCCGACCGCCTCGACCTTGGCGGCGAACTCCTCGTCACTGATCTCGTACGGGGTGCGGTAGGTGGTCTTGAGCCCGCCGCCGACGAAGCCGAACCGCCAGCCGCCGATCTCCACGCTCTGGCCGTCGAGCACCTGGTGGCCGTCCTGGAGGTAGTCGGACCACAGGCGCGGGATGTCGACGTTGCCGTAGGTGAGGTAGGCCGGCGCGGGCATGGCCGCGAAAAGCTCTTTGTACTGGGCGCGCACGTTGCGCTCGATGTGCTCGCGCGGGTCGCCGTCGAGGGTGGACCACAGCCGCGCCGACATGGCTCTGGCCTCGTCGAAGCGCTTGGCCGTGCGCAGCGCGATGAACTCCGCGGCCCGCTCGGCGCCGAACAGGTCCGGGAAGATGCCCTGCGCGTGGTCGTCGTAGTCGATGAAGAGGATCAGGTCACCGAGGCAGATCAGCGCGTCGGCCCCCGCTCCCGCGCCGGCCAGCGCGTCCGCCCTGCCGTGTACGTCGCTGATGACATGGACCCTCATGCGGGAAATCCTATGAGAGCGGCTGCTAGCGTGAGAATGACCCCTACCCGTGGGTAATTCAACGCGATAGCGTCCAGGCGGTCCCCCGAACAGGAGTTGATTCGTGCGCGAGTACAGCGTCCCGGTGCTGGTCGACGTACCTGCCTCCGCGAGCCTGCCCGACACGGTCTTCAGGCGGGCCGAGCAGGAGCCCGGCGCGGTCGTCATGCGGCGCAAGCAAGACGGCGGCTGGCCCGCCGTCACCGCCTCCGAGTTCCGCGACCAGGTGGTCGAGCTGGCCAAGGCGCTGATCGCGGCGGGCATCGAGCACGGCGACCGGGTCGCGCTCATGTCGCGCACCCGCTACGAGTGGACGCTGATCGACTACGCGATCTGGTCGATCGGCGCGGTCACCGTGCCGATCTACGAGACGTCGGCGGTCGAGCAGGTCAAGTGGATCCTGTCCGACAGTGAGGCAAAGGCGGTGTTCGTCGAGCTCGACGGGCACGCAGAGACCGTGCGCGAGGCCGCGCCCGGCCTGAAGCCGATCTGGCGCGTCGACGAGACCCTCGACGGCTCCGAGGTGACCGACACCGCCTTCGAAGAGCGGCGCGCCGGGGTCGGCTCGGCCGACCTGGCCACGGTCGTCTACACCTCCGGCACCACCGGCCGCCCCAAGGGCTGCCGGATCACGCACGACAACCTGCTGTTCACCGCCCGCAACGTGGTGGCGGGCCCCCTGGAGGCGCTCTTCGTCGGCAAGTCGCCGGCGGCGCTGCTGTTCCTGCCGCTCGCGCACATCTTCGCCCGCATGATCCAGGTCGCCATCATCGAGGCGGGCGCGATCCTGGCCCACACCCCGAACATGAAGAACGTGGCCCCGGACCTGGCCGAGTTCCAGCCGACATTCCTGCTCGGCGTGCCTCGCGTGTTCGAGAAGGTCTACAACGGCGCCGAGCAGCGGGCCATCGCCGGCGGCAAGGGCGCGATCTTCGCCCGCGCCGCCGACACCGCCGTCGCGTGGAGCAAGGCCGAGAGCTCCGGCGGCGCGGGCCTGGGCCTGCGCCTGCGGCACGCCCTGTTCGACCGGCTGGTGTACGGCAAACTCCGCACGGCCACGGGCGGCCGGCTGACGGCGGCGGTGTGCGGCGGCTCGGCCCTCGGCGACCGGCTCGGCCACTTCTTCAGGGGCGTCGGCATCGAGGTGTTCGAGGGCTACGGCCTGACCGAGACCTCGGCGCCCTGCTCGGTCAACATGCCGGGCGCCAACAAGATCGGTACGGTCGGCAAGCCGCTGCCCGGCGTGTCGATCCGCATCGCCGACGACGGCGAGATCCTGGCCAAGGGCCGCCACGTCTTCCACGGCTACTGGCACAACGACCAGGCGACGGCCGAGGCGATCGACGCCGACGGCTGGTACCACACGGGCGACGTGGGCGAACTCGACGCCGACGGCTACCTGCGCATCACGGGACGCAAGAAGGAGATCCTGGTGACGGCGGCGGGCAAGAACGTCGCCCCCGGCCCGCTGGAGGACGCGCTCCGGGCGCACCCGCTGATCTCCCAGGCCATGATCGTCGGCGACGGTCGGCCCTTCGTGGCCACGCTGATCACTCTGGACCCGGAGGCACTGGACCACTGGAAGTCGGTCAACGGCCTGCCGACGGCTACGCTGAGTGAGCTTTGCGCGGATCCGCGGGTGCTGGCGGAGGTGCAGAAGGCCGTGGACACGGCCAATCTGACGGTGTCGAAGGCGGAGCAGATCAAGAAGTTCGCCATCCTGGACGTGGACATCACCGAGGACAGCGGGCACCTGACGCCGACCCTGAAGATCAAGCGCAACGTGGTGATGCGGGACTTCGCCAAGGATGTGGACGCGCTGTACAAATGACTACGCTGGGTATAGAAGTCACTACCCGTTGTCCCGGATTCGCTGGACGCTCTTGACGCCACCCCGCTAGCCTGAGACAGCAATCGGGACCGGAGATCTGATACATCCCCGGTCCCTACCTTCAAAGGTAGGGGAGATAACGGTGAGCATCAAGGAAGCGGGTATGCAGTTCATCGGCGGCATCGAGAACGAATTCGTCCGGATAGGGGCCGACCAGATGGAGATGGGTCAGCAGCTCACTGAGCGCATCAACGGCGTCGCGGACCGGGTCAAGACACTGGACGGCAAGGTCACCGTTCTGGACGCCAAGGTCACGTCCATGCAGGCGTCGATAGACGAGCTCCAGGCTCGACAGGCAACGATGCAGACGTCGATAGACGGGCTCCAGGCCGGACAGGCAACGATGCAGCAGACTCAGACGGAGATGATGCACATCCTCGTCGCCATTCAGCGCAAGCTCGACCTCAACTAAGCAGCCACGCGAACGGCCCCCGACACGACCATGCCGGGGGCCGTTCGCGTGTCAGCCCTTCGTAGCGCCCCCCGTGAGGCCCTTGACGAACTGCTTCTGTAGCAGCAGGTAGAACACCAGGATCGGCAGCGTGGCCAGGAACATGAGCGCGAACATCCCGCCGAAGTCCGCCGCGTACTGCCCGAGCGACTTGTAGATGCCGGTCATGATCGTCGTACCCTCGCGCGGCCCATAGATGATCAGCGGGTTGAGGAAGTCGTTCCAGATCCACACCCCGAGGAAGATCAGCACGCTGGCCGTCGCCGGGCGCAACAGCGGGAAGACGATCTTCCAGAACGTCTGCCACCGCGTGGCGCCGTCGATGGCCGCGGCCTCCTCCAGCTCCCGCGGCACGCCCTTCATGAAGCCGGAGAAGACGAAGACCCCGAACGGCACGTAGTAGCCGACGTTGAAGAGCACGAGGCCCTGCAGCGTCGACATCAGCCCGAGCGCCTTGAGCACCTGCGTGATCGGGATCAGGATCACCTGCGGCGGGATCATCAGCCCGCACAGCAACAGGACCATGATCACTCGGGACCACCAGGTGTTCTGCCTGGCCAGGTAGTGGCCGAGCATGGCCGACAGCACCGTCAGGATGATGATCGACAGTGAGGTGACCAGGACGCTGGTCCGCAGCGACGACCAGAACAGGCTGTCCGGGCTGGTCAGCACCCGGATCAGGTTGTCGAAGGTGGGCGGGATCGGCAGTGACATGGCGCCGCTGGCGACCTGCCGGCTCTCCTTGAAGACGTTGATCAGCGCGATGTACAACGGGATGAAGAACACCCCGCCGACGACCAGCGCGACCAGCGGGCGCAGCCAGGGCACGGTGGATCGCATCAGAGCTGCACCTCCCTGCGCCCCAGCACGCGTAGCGTGATCACCGACAGCAGCGCGATGACGATCAGCATGACGACGGCCTCCGCCGAGGCGTAGCCGGTGCGGTTCTCCACGAACCCCTCCTGCAGGATGACGAGCGCCACGCTCGCGGTCGTCCCCGTACCGGGACCGCCGTTGGTGATCACCTTCACGTGGTCGAAGATCTTGAACGCGGAGATCAGCAGGACGACCGTGTTGATGGTGAGCGCGGGCGCCAGCAGCGGCCAGGTGACGCTCCAGAACCTGCGCACCGGACCCGCGCCGTCGATCGCCGCCGCCTCGGCCAGCTCCTGGGGTACGCCCTGCAGCCCGGCGAGATAGACGACCACGCAGAATCCGAGCATCTGCCAGCAGACGATCGACGACAGCGAGTAGAGCGCGATGTCCGGATCGGACAGCCAGCCCGGCGGCTCACTGACGCCCAGCGCCCTGAGCGCCTGGTTGATCGGCCCGTCGTCGGCGAGGATGCGCGTCCAGATGACGCTGATGACCACGGAGCTGATCACCATCGGGGTGAAGAAGACGCTGCGCAGCGCGTTGTAGAGCCAGCCGCGGCGGTCCAGGAGCACCGCGATGGCGACGCCCAGGACGTTCGGCACGATGACGACGATCAGCGTGAGGATCGTGGTCACCCGCAGCGACTGCAGGAACGTCTCGTCCTGCAGGAGCAACTGGTAGTTGCGCAGCCCGACGAAGTGCGTCTTGGGCCGCAGCAATGCCTGGTCGGTCAGGCTGTAGCCGAAACTGAGCGTGATCGGCAGCACGACGAGGCAGAAGTAGATGAGCGTGCCGGGCGCGGCGAACGACAGGAAATGCCACAGCCCGGCCCCTTTGCCGCCCGGCCGTCGCCGGCGTACTCGGGCCTGCGCGTGGCCGGGCTTGTGATGGTGGATGGTGGTGCCAGCGGCCATCAGGCCAGACCCCTCCTGGTCGGAATCGGATCCCGGTCAGATCGAGGGGCGGGCGCTCGGCGGCCCGCCCCGCCGGATCAGCCGGATTTCTCCCACTCGGTGTCGAGGAAGGCCAGTGCCTGGTCGACCGTCTTCTTGCCGCTGACCAGGTCCTGCGCCGAGGACCAGAACTTGCCCTGCATGCCCGGCAGCATCGCCGTGTCTCCGGCCTCCCAGCTGAACGCGGGGACGGTCGCCTTCTCGTTCAGCGCCTTCTGCCACAGGTCGTAGACGGCCTTGAACACCGGGCCCGTGTCCGACGGCGGCGTGTAGCCCTTGATCGCCGGGAAGAGCGCGTCGGCCTTGACCGAGGCGTCCAGGTTCTCCTTGGTGAGCTGGAAGGCCAGCGCGAACTTCTTGGCCGCGGCCATGTTCTTGGCCGTCGCGCTGACGGACAGCCCGCCGCCGGTGAAGGTCGGCATGTGCAGGGCTCCGTCGTCGCCGGGCCAGGCGAAGACCCCGATGTCGTCCTTCATGGGCGAGGCGTCGGCCGCGGCGGCGAACCAGCTGCCCATCGGGTACATCGCGCCCTTGCCGCCGAGGAAGGCCTCCTGCGTCTTGGGGTAGTCCTGCCCGATCTGCCGCTTGTCGAGGTAGCCCTTGGCGGCCAGGTCGGTGAACTTCTGCGCGGCGGCCTTCATGGCCGGGTCGGTGGCGAACTTCACCTCGCCGTTGCGCCGCTTGGTCATCCAGTCGGGCGTCTTGGCGTACAGGTCCGTGGCCAGGATGGCGGTCCACGGCTGGGAGGTGACGAACACGCCGCCGGACACGAACGGGGTGATGCCCTTGGCCTTCAGCTTCTCGGCGTCGGCCAGCAGGTCGGCGTAGGTCTTCGGCGGCTCGGCGATGCCGGCCTTCTGGAACAGCTTCTTGCTGTAGTAGACGTTCGGGATCGTCTGCGTGTTGGTCGGCAACTGGAGGATCTTCCCGTTGACCGCGCCGCAGGTCGGACAGAGGAAGTCCTTGAGCTCCTCCGGCGTCCACGTGGCCAGGCTGGGCTCCAGGGCGATCAGGTCCTGCATGCCGATCTGTACGTCAGGCAGCTGCCCCGAAGCGGCCAGTTGCTTGGCGTAGTCGTTGCGCTCGGACTCCGAAGGCGCGGCGACCAGCTCGACCTCCAGATCGGGATTGGCCTTGGTCACCAGGTCGACCTGGGCCTTCCAGTACGACTCCGGCAGGTTCGGCGAGGGGAACACCAGGAAGGAGACCTTCTGTTTGCCCCCGGAGGCCGGCGCCGAGGACTGGCTTCCACTGGGCGAATTGCTTGAGCAGGCACTAAGCGCGAGCGCGACGGCGAGTGTCATCGCCCCAGCCGCGAACAGCTTGTTCACTGTGCCACCCTTCTCACTCATCCGATCATTCGGTGGGGGCGCGAAATGATGCGTGTGAATAGGTAGGACCACTACTAGGGGTAACAGCTAAGCACTGCCAACATAAGGGTTGATCCCGCAGAAAGGTAGGATCACTCCGGCTCAGCGCATGCCATGTGATCGGATTGGTATGCGGGGACCGCCAGTGCCCGGCCCGTCAAGATCAAACGATGACCAGCTCGCCCGCCTGCTCGGACAGCGCGGTCCTGGCCGTCTCGGGCAGTCCTCCGTCCGAGATCACCACGTCAGCCTCGCTGAGCCGGGCGATCGTGCTGATGCCCACGGTCCCCCACTTGGTGTGATCGGCCAGCACGACCAGGCTGCTCGCGGCCTCGACCAGGGCGCGGTCGGTCTCGGCCTCCATCATGTTCGGCGTGGTGAACCCGGCCCGCGTGGTCATCCCGTGCACGCCCAGGAACAGCACGTCCACGTTGAGCAGCCGGATCGCGGCGACCGCCACCGGACCGACGAGCGCGTCCGATGGGGTACGCACGCCGCCCGTCAGCACCACCGTCTGGTCCGGCCGCCCTCCGTGCTGGAAGACGTCGGCGATGCGCACCGAGTTGGTCACCACGGTCAGGCCGGGCGTGTTCACCAGCTGGTGGGCGAGCGTCCAGGTCGTGGTCCCGGCCGAGAGCGCCACGGCGGTGCCCGGAAACACCATCTCGGCGGCGCGGCGGGCGATGACCAGCTTCTCGTCCTCCTGCTGGACCGACTTGGCGGCGAAGCCGGGCTCGTCGGTCGAACCGGCGCCGATGACGGTCGCGCCGCCGTGCACCTTGGCCAGCAGTCCCCGCTCGGCCAGCAGCTCGAGGTCGCGGCGGATCGTGATGTCCGAGACGCCGAACTCGCGCACCAGGTCGACCACCTTGACGGCGCCGTTCAGCCGTACGAGCTCCAGAATCGTCTGCTGTCGCTGGACGGCGAGCATCGCATCACCCAGTTCCCAACAGTTTCCCGACATTTCCCGACATGCCATTCGGACGCATCATGACACGCCACCTGCGGATTTCAAGGCCCGTGCTCGGTTGTGATGGTTCTTGGCGGCGTTCGACGTTAGGAATGACATCAAATTGTGCGTTGACAGCTGGTTGAGTGTGCTCTTCTCTGAAGGAAATCGAGCGAATTCGGGGGAATGTGAGGGTCCTGGCAAGGAGGAACCACCATGGTCCAACGTCTGCCGATCTCCCGTCGCAACCTGCTGCTCGGCGCGGCCGCCACCTTCGGCGTCCCGGCCGTCCTGGCCGGCTGCGGCTCCAGCCAGTCCGCCGCGCCGCCGGGTGGTAAGTCGTCCGGAAACCTGGGCACGGTCACGTTCGGTTCCAACGCTTCGGACGAAATCCCCAAGAAGTCCCTCGAAACCGTGTTAAAGGGCTTCACCCAGGCCCAGGTGAAGATCAATACCGTGGACCACAACACGTTCCAGGAGAACATCAACCGCTACCTCAAAGGCACGCCGGACGATGTCTTCACCTGGTTCGCCGGATATCGCATGCAGTTCTTCGCCGAGCAGGAGCTCGCGACGGACATTTCGGACGTGTGGCGGGAGATCGGGAGCGACTACACACCCGCTTTCAAGGCCGCCTCGACGGGCACCGACGGTAAGCAGTACTTCGTGCCGTTCACGTACTATCCGTGGGCCGTCTTCTATCGCAAGAGCGTGTGGCAGGAGAAGGGCTACGAGCCGCCCAAGACGCTGGACGAGTTCACCGCGCTGGCCAAGAAGATGAAGGCCGACGGGCTGATCCCGATCGGGTTCGCCGACAAGGACGGCTGGCCCGCGATGGGCACGTTCGACATCATCAACATGCGGACTAACGGCTACGACTTCCACATCTCGCTCATGGGCGGCAAGGAGTCGTGGACCGACCCCAGGGTCAAGCAGGTCTTCGACACCTGGCGCGGGCTGATGGAGTATCACCAGCCCGCCGCGCTGGGCCGTACCTGGCAGGAGGCCGGGCAGGCGCTGCAGCAGAAGAAGACGGGCATGTATCTGCTCGGCATGTTCGTCGCCCAGCAGTTCCCGGAGAACGAGCGCGACGACATCGACTTCTTCACCTTCCCCGAGATCAATCCGACCTACGGCACCGACTCCATCGACGCACCGATCGACGGCTACATGATCTCGGGCAAGGCCAAGAACGTCGACGGGGCCAAGGCCGTGCTCAAGCACCTGGCCCAGGGCAGCTCGCAGAACATCGCCACCAAGCTGGACCCGGGCACGCTGGCCGCCAGCTCCAAGGCCGACACCAGCGGTTACAGCACGCTGCAGAAGCGCGGCGCCGAGCTGGTGTCCAAGGCGACGCATCTGGCCCAGTTCCTCGACCGTGACACCCGGCCCGACTTCGCCTCGACCGTGATGATCCCGTCGCTGCAGTCGTTCGTCGGCAAGCCGAACGAGATCGACTCCTTGCTGGCGAGCATCGAGAAGCAGAAGACCAACATCTTCCGCTGATGGCCGCCAAGACCCGTCGCTACTCCGCCCGCGACGTGACCATCCTGGTCATCGGGCTGGGGGTGGCCGTCATCGTCAACGTGGGCCTCATCTGGGGGCCCACGCTGGCCTCCATCGGGCTGTCGGGCACCGACTGGAACGGCATCAAGCCGATGGAGTGGGTGGGCGGCAGGAACTACACCGACCTGGTCAACGACTATCCGCCGTTCTGGTCGGCCATCCGCAACAACGTGCTCTGGCTGGGCTTCCTCGGCCTGGTCGCGACGCCGTTCGGGCTGTTCTGCGCGGTGCTGCTGGACCGGCGGCTGCGGCTGTCGCGCGTGTACCAGAGCGCGCTGTACACGCCGGTCGTGCTGTCGCTGGCCGTCGTGGGGTTCATCGCGCAGCTCGTCTACTCCTCCGACTACGGCGTGCTGAACGCGGTGACCGGGCTGACCGTGGACTGGCTGGGCGATCGGTCGATCAACATCTGGGTGGTCATGGTGGCGGCCGGCTGGCGGCACGTCGGGTACGTGATGATCATCTATCTGGCCGGGCTGAAGGCGGTCGATCCCGCGCTCAAGGAGGCCGCCGCGATCGACGGGGCCAACGAGGCGCAGGCGTTCTTCCGGGTGGTGTTCCCGACGCTGCGCCCGGTCAACGTGATCGTGCTGGTGATCACGGTCATCGAGGCGCTGCGCGCCTTCGACATCGTCTATGCCATCAACAAGGGCAGGAACGGGCTGGAGCTGCTGTCGGTGCTGGTCACCGAGAACATCGTGGGCGAGGCGAGCCGCATCGGGTTCGGCTCGGCCATCGCGGTGATCCTGCTGGTGATCACGCTCGGGTTCATCGTCACCTACCTGTCGCAGCTGTTCAGGGAGGAACGATGACGCTCACCGCGCCCATCACCACGCCCCCGGTCCAGGATCGCCGGGAGCCGGTGCGCCGCCGGGCGCGTCCGCTGCGGATCCTGCTGCACGTCTTCCTCGGCCTCGTGGCGCTGGGCTGGGTCCTGCCGCTCGCGCTGGCGCTCTACGCCTCGCTGCGCCCGTACGACGAGACCGCGCGGCTGGGGTACTTCTCGCTGCCCGAGCACCTGACGCTGGACTACTACGGGCAGGCGTGGAGCCAGGCCGACCTGCCCCGCTACTACCTCAACACGCTGATCATCGTGATCCCGGGCGTGCTGATCACGCTGTTCATGGCGTCGTTCACCGCGTTCGCGATCGCGCGGCTGCGCATTCCGGGGCGCAAGGCGCTGCTGATCACGTTCACGGCGGGCAACCTGCTGCCGCCGCAGGTGCTCATCACCCCGCTCTACACCCTCTACACGCTCGTGCCGCTGCCCTCGTGGCTGTCGGACTCGCAGTCGCTGTACGACTCCTACCTCGGGCTGATCCTCGTGCACGTGGCGTTCCAGTTCGGCTTCTGCGTGTTCGTCATGTCGAACTTCATGCGCACGATCCCGGAGGAGATCACCGAGGCGGCGCTGGTCGACGGGGCCAGCGTGTGGCGCCGCTACTGGCAGCTCACGCTGCCGCTGTGCCGCCCGGTGCTGGCGGCGCTGGCCACGCTGGAGTTCACCTTCATGTACAACGACTTCCTGTGGGCGCTGGTGCTGATGTCGTCGGGCGACAAACTGCCCGTCACCTCGGCCCTGAACAACCTGCGCGGTCAGTTCTTCACCGACTACAACCTGCTGGCGGCCGGCTCGATGCTGGTCGCGCTGCCGACGCTGATCGTCTTCCAGATGCTGCACAAGCAGTTCGTCGCCGGACTCACGCTGGGGGCCACCAAGGGCTAGAGGAGCGCGTGGAAGCGGGCGGCGACCAGGTCCCAGGTCCACTCGCCGGCGATCCAGTCGCGGCCCCGGGCGCCCATCTTCCGGGCCCGTTCGGGGTCGCCGAGCAGCTCGATCAGGGCCGCCGCGACCTCCGCCACGTCGGTGCCGTCGACGACGAGGCCGGTCTCGCCGTGCCGTACCGCGTCCGGGGCGCCGCCGGACGCGCCCGCGACGACCGGCAGGCCGGTCGCTGACGCCTCCAGGAACACGATCCCCAGCCCTTCGACGTCGACGCCGCCCAGCCGGGTACGGCACGGCATCGCGAACACGTCGGCGGCGGCGTAGTAGCCGGCCAGGCTCCCCGCCGGGACCGTCCCGGTGAAGCGGACGGACTCCTGCCCCCGCGCCAGCTTCTCCAGCCTCTTGCGGTACGGCCCGCCGCCCACGAACAGCAGCACCGACTCCGGCACCGCCCGCAGCACCCGGGGCCAGGCCCTGATGAGCTGGTCCTGGCCCTTGCGCGGCACCAGCCTCGACACGCAGATCACCACGGGCCGCCCGGCCAGACCGAGCTCGGCCTTGGCCGCGTCCGGGTGGAACTGGCCGGTGTCCACGCCCGGCGCCAGACGTACCAGCTTGGCCGGCGAGATCGCCGCGGCCAGCCGGGCGCGCGTGTACTCGCCGAGGTAGGTCACCACGTCGGCGTGCGCACCGATCCTGCGCAGCGCCCCGCGGAACAGCGGCGCGCTCGCCCACGACGCCTCGTGGCCGTGGGTGAGCATCACCACGCGCCGCGCGCCGGCCGCCCGTAACCCCGGCGCGAGCAGGCCCAGCGGGGCCGCCGAGCCGAACACCACGGTGTCCGCCCGCTGCTCGGCCAGCAGCCGGGCCGCCCGGCGGGCGACCGCCGGGGTCGGCAGCATGAGCGAGGTGGGGTGCCGGACGATCCGGTACGGCTGGCGGCGGTCGAACTCCGCGCACTCCTGCCAGGCCGGAGCGTAGACGGCCACACCGGGGGTGCGCAGGGCCAGCCCGTGCACGAACGACTGGATGCCGCCCGGCCGGGGCGGGAAGTCGTTCGTGACGATGAGCACGCCGGTCACGGCTGCTGCTGGCCGTTCAGCACGGCCCACTCTCGGGCCATGGCGATGCGTTGGGGGCCGGTGGGGTGTGATGCATAGAGGGCATATTCCATCGGATCCGGCGACAAGTCGGAAATATTGGTGATTGCCAGGCGTTTCTGCATGGAGATGAAGGTGGCCGGGTCCTTCGTGAGGTTCAGGGCGTGGAGGTCGGCGCGTGCCTCGATGTGGCGGCTGACCACGTTCTGGGCCGGTCCCGAGATGACCGTTGCCAGGCTCATCAAGCCCATGATCACTCCCACCGCCCGCGGATCGGCCGCCGAGGCGATGCCCGTGCGCCGCCGCAGCATGCCCAGGAGCAGGAACAGCAGGATCGCGCCGAACGCGGCGCCCAGCCCGCCCACCAGCGTGCCCACCAGCACGTCCCCGTACTTGGCGTGGCCCAGCTCGTGCGCCACGACCAGCTCGACCTCGGACTGCGGAGCCCTGAGCAGCGTGTCGTACACGACGATCCGGCGCGTGGCGCCGAAGCCCGAGACGTAGGCGTTGAGCGCGTTCGTCCGGCGGGAGGCGTCGGCGATGAGCACGTCCTCGACCGGGACATGGGCGCGCTCGGCCAGCATCATCAGGTTCGCCCTGAGCGCACCCCCCGGCATCGGGCGGAAGTCGTTGAACAGCGGCTCGAACACGACCGGATACACGAACGAGGCCACCAAGGTGAACGCGAACGCGCCCGCGGCGGCCGGGATCCACCAGCGCCGCAGCCACCTGGCCAGCGCCACCACGACCAGCACCATGATGGACTGCAGCACCACGTTCACGGCCAGGCTCTTGAGCCGGTCACCGGTCCAGCCGGCCCAGTCCTGCGTGGACAGGCCGTAGTCGCGCAGCTGCACCTCGTACCAGATGCCCAGGGGCCACCTGATCGCCTCGACGATCGCGGTCAGCACCACCACCCCGAGCACGACCCGCACCCACCACGGCCCGCGCAGCTTACCCAGAACCTTGGCACCGAACGGCGTGAGCACGAGCAGCCCCGCGAACAGCACGGTCAGCCCGAGGGAGAGGTAGCCGGGCAGGCTGGTGGCCGCGTCGAAGGCGGCGGCCCTGGCGATCTCGGCGGCACTGAAGTCGCGCGCCGGATCCGGCGTCACCGTGGGGGTGCCCGAGGGCATCACCCGCCAGGGCGTCGTGAACGCCACCACGGCCAGGATCACCACACCGAGCACGACCAGCGCCCAACCGGCACCGGACCGGCCGGACCCGGCGTTCCCGCCGTCCGCGACCCAGCCGCCGGACACGGCGCGGTCACTTGGCGCGGCACGGTCGTCTGGCGCGGCGGAGTCGCTTGATGCGTCGTCGTCAGGCGGCATGTCGTCGGTGCCCTGCAGATCGTCCATCCGCGTTCCCCTTACGCAAGCTGGTCCCGCACGTAGTCACGCCACCGTGCCGTCAGCGTCCCTGCCGAGAGCCCGAGCCTGGTGAGCCCCCGGTCGATGCCACCCGTCTGGGCATCACGGTAGAGCCTCACCAGAGTCCCCTCACCGAACCGCTCGGCGATGAAGCGACACGCCAGCCACGCCTCCTGGTAGGCCCGTGCCAGGCGTGCGGGCTCCCGGCTGGACGGAGCGAATGCCGCAGACCCCGGCAATTCGCCCGGCAAGTGCCCGGCCCGCACCTCGGCGGCCAACTCGGCGGCGGCCACCCGGACCGGCAACCCCGCGTCCCGGTAGCCCACGTAGTCGGCGAACCCCTCATAGAGCCACACCGGCAACCGCTTCGTCCCGGCCGCGACGTGGGTAAGCTCGTGGGTGAGCACGATGTCCCGCCCGGTGGGGGTCAGCCGGGCGAAGTTCTCGGGCACCACGACCACTCTCCCGCCATCGGCCACCGCCGCCAACCCGTCGACACTCCCCACCCCGGCCACCCGAGCAGCCTCGGCCGCCGAACCGGGCACGAGCACCACGGGTCGTACGGGGCGTCCGAGCACAGCGGAGACCCGCGACCCGGCGGCATCGGCCCGGCGCGCCAGATCACGAAGCGACTCGGGCGCCGCACGCTGGCTGACGACAACCGAACGCACACCTCGTACGACCTCGGAGCCGTCCCCCCAGAGTCCCCGCGCCTCCGCCGGAAGCTCACGATCACCGGCCGCAGGGTTGTGGCCGGTCGCGGACTGATCGGGGCTACCGGAGGGAAGATCGCGATCCGTCACAGACTGATGGGGGCCACCGGACGGCAGGCCGCGAACCGCTGCCGAGAGGCCGTCCGTCCCCGGAGACCGGTGCGGAGCGGCGCTGGCCGAGGCGAGGGCCAGGAGCAGCACCCCCACCCCCAAGACTCGGCGGCTCACCTGCACGGACACGTTCCCCGATCGTAGTCGCCCCGCGCCGCGAACCGACCGTCGCGGAGAGACCCGGCTCCTCGTCGCGCAAAGCGTTGGCTCGTCGTCGCGGAGAGACCCGGCACGTCGTCGCGGAAAGCGTCGGCACGTCGTCGCGGAAGGCCCGGAACACGCGAAGGTCCCGTCCCAGCTGGGACGGGACCTTCGTGACGGTCTTGCAGGCCAGATCAGGCCGGACTTACAGGCCGGGACGCACCGCGCCCACGAACGACGCCTTGCGCCATCCGTTGAGCTTCTCGACGCGCACCGTCGAACCCGTCCTCGGCGAATGGACCATCTTGCCGTTGCCGACATACATGCCCACATGGCCGAGCCCATGGAAGAACATCAGGTCACCTGGCTTCAGATTCTTCCAGGAGACCTTCTTCTTGATGCGGGCGAACTGGCTGTTCGTCACGCGCGGGATCTTGACGCCGGCCTTCTTCCAGGCGTACTGGACGAGACCGGAGCAGTCGAAGGAACCAGGTCCTGTGGCCCCGAAACTGTACGGGTCACCGATCTGGTCCTCGGCCACGGCGACGGCCGTACGGGCCTTCACCTTTTGCCGAGCGACCGCTGTCTGTTGCGCGACCTGCTTCACGGACCTGACGGCTTTCGCCGCTGTATTGGTCCCGGAAACTTCGGCCGCATCACGCGTTGTCGCCGCCTGCGCCGTCGGGGCAGGGAGGACCAAACCTCCGGCCGTCACGGTCATCGTGAGCGCTGCGCCACTCAGGGCAATGCGGGACAGACGGGGGTTACTGGGGGAGGTAGACAGGATTTCTCCTTGGAGCTTCCACGAACGCCTACCGGGTTAGCTGACGGATTCGGGCCTGGAAGTCGCCCTACGGCGCAATACGCGCCGATTCACCCCTGATCCCTGGGCGGGATCGCTGGGTCCCCGGCTCCGTGCCTCCTGGCTGCACGGACTCGGCAGGCCACCGCCACGTAATGACATGTGGAAAGGCGGTGACCTAACGGATTTCTTATCTGTCCACATCGGGGACCCGATGGAGAGTCGCGACGCCATGGCTTGTTCGCCGCGACGCCAGAAGCTACGCCCTTGAGTAACGAGCTGGCAAAGCCGTCATGGGGTTGTCAGGATCACTCAGAGGTGTCAGTAAAGTCCCCAACCGCAGCTGGAGCGCCGGGTTATGTTATTCAAATGTGACCCTTCTCACACTTGACGACACAGTGATCTGTCAGGTCCCATTTGTCACTCTTGTCACACTGGTCCCGCCAGCAACGCGCAAGGCAGTGAATGGTGCCGACTAATGCGCGGAAGTGGGCAACGCGAGGATCGCGGACGGGCCGAGATCAGTGATCGTCGTCACCCGCCGAAAGCGTTCGAGCAGCGTTCAGCCGACCCGGCGCCAGCGGCATCGGCCTGCGCGCCGAGGTCCGGTGACCAGCAAATCGGGGCCGGTTGACCACCCGGCCGGGGTCCGTTGGCCACCCGGGCGAGGTCCGTTGGCCGGCAAGCCGGTAAGCCCCACGTGGACCGCCAAGCGTCCATCGGCGGACCATCCGGTCCATGGCCGCCTGAAGCCACGGACCGGGTCAAGAGGACGCACGTCACGGCGCCCAGCGCGCCCCACCGGAGGAGCGTGTCCCTGGACAGAGCCCAGCCACGGACGGCGGGTGGGGCCCACCGTGCTTGCCGTACAGAAAATCAGTGCTTTTCCGCCAGAACAACCTACGGGCGGATAGCTCCCACCAGGGTGCCACCGTAGGAGGAGAGGGTGACCACCTTGACCACGTCGCCGGTCTGGGGAGCGTGCACGATCTGCCCGTTGCCCGCATAAATGCTGACATGCCCAAGACCCGAGCTGAAGATCAGGTCGCCCGGCTGCAGGTCCTTCAGATCCACCTTGCGGGCCGAGCCCCAGGCCCACTGCTGCCACGTGGTCCGGGGCAGCGACACGCCCCCAGCGCGCCACGACGCCTGCGTGAGGCCCGAGCAGTCCCACCCGCGCGGTCCCGTGCCGCCGAACACGTACGGCTTGCCCACCTGCGCGTAGGCGAACCTGAGCACCGCGGCCGCGTTGCCGGAGGCCGAGCCGGTGTACTTGATGCCGGTGCTGTTGGGGTCACCGGTCTTGTAGGCGCCGAGCTTCTCCAGCAGCTTCTTCTGCTTCGCGATCAGCTCGCGGACCTCCGAGCGCTCCTTCTCGACCCCGTCGCGCTCCTTGTCGGCCACCTGCAGCGCCGCCTCGGCCTTGTCGCGTTCGTCCTTGAGCCCGCGGTTCTCGCGATCGAAGGCCGCCAGCCGCGCCACCTTCTCCTCCGACAGCTGCCCCGCGAGCGCCATGCTGCCCAGCAGGCCCGTGGGATCCGGCTGGCCGATCATCGTGGGCCAGGAGGTGGAGTCGGGGCCGCGCGTGTAGGTGTCGACGGCCATGTCGATGACCTGGGCGCGCAGCGTGGCGACCGTCTCCAGCTTGCGCTTGTAGCTGGCGTTCAGCTTGCCGTACTCGCCTTGGGCCGCCTTGTACTTCTCGGTCGCCGTGTTGTAGCGGTCGACGACCTTGTCGGCCTGGTCGTTCAGCTTCTTGAGCTTGGCTTTCGCCTGTTTGATCGTGGGCTTCGGCGCGGCGAGTGCCTCGCTTGTGGGGAAAAGCAGCAGCCCGATCGCGAGTCCCGCGGCCAGTGGCGCCCGGCCAAACCTCACAGTGTCGCCTCCAGGGGAATATATCTGGGGCGAAATGGTACAGAAGTGGCGGGTGTGCTTTCACCCTAACAACCGATTCGTAATCTACGCGCGGCCCAGCCTGCGCAGCAGCAGAGCCGACGGAACCGGTCTGGCTCCCATGCGCCTGACGGACTCGGCCACCTCGCGGTCGGAGGAGACCACCGCCATGGCCCGGCCGGGCGGCTCGGCGCGGACGAGCTGGCGGATCAGGTCGTCGGCGATCTCGCCGGGCGCGCTGAAGAGCACCCGCACGCCGCGCGGCGCCACCACCTGGACGGGTGCGTTGAGCTCGGCGCCGTCGAAGACCACGGTCACCTCGACCCTGGTCTGCGCGACCAGCCCGCCGAGGCCGGTCATCAGCCGGTTGCGCTGGTCGGCCAGGGTCAGCGTGCCGTAGCCGGTCTTGGTCACGTTGTAGCCGTCGATGATCAGGTGCACCTGCGGCAGCGCGAGCAGCTGGTCGAGCAGCTGCGGGTCGTCGTCGGCCAGCGCGCGGGCGGGCACGCCCCTGACGCCGGGGCGCTCGCCCGTGAGCGCGGCCACCGAGTCGGCGGGCCTGCTGATCACGGTGGGCAGGGCCAGCTCCCTGCGCAGCCCGGCGGAGGCGTCCTGGAGCGCGTCGAGCAGCACCCTGACGCGGGCGTCCTCGATGCTCCTGCCCTCACGCGCGGCCCGGCGCGAGGCTTCGAGCTGCTTCTCCACATCGGCCAGCCGCTCGCGGAGCCGGCGCAGCTCGGACTCGCCCGCGCTGCCCGCGGCCGTGGCGGCGGACTTGGCGTCGTCGGCCGCGTGCTCCATCTCCTCGGCGCGGCGCACGGCCGCCTTGCTCCGCTCGCGGGCCTCGTGGAGCTTGCGGCGCAGGTCGGAGTTCTCGGCGCGGGCCGCCCTGAGCTGCTCGCGAAGCCGGTCGGACTCGTCCTTGGCGGCGCTCTTCTGGGCGGCGAGCTGCTCGCGCAGCCGGGTCACCACCTCTTCGCGCTCGGTCCCCTCGGCCGCGACCGCCGACTGCTCGAGATCGACCCGGGCGGCCTCGACCATCTCCGCCCAGCCGACGGGTCGCGTCAGATAGGCCGCGGCGGCCACCAGCACGGGGTCGGCGGCGGGTGGCACGTTGCCCTCGATCAGCGAAGCGACGAGCTCGGGCCATCCGGCGGCCACCGACTCGGCGACCACCTCGCGGAACTCTTTGTCGTTCTCCAGCTGGGCGGCGATGGGCGCGCTGCCCAGTTTGGCGCGCTTGCGCGGGTCGAACTTGGCGATGCCGCGCAGCGGCGGCGGAATCGTGGCAGCGGGCATGGACCCGAGGACCTGCGCCGCCAGATCGACGACGTTGAGTCTCACCTGCTCGGGAAGCGGGCGAGACAGACCTTCACCCGCTGAACTCATCCCACGGTCCCTTCGTGACATGCCCTTTCAGACAAGGGTACGGCTGTCGTGTACCTGACCGTAACGGCAGGTTTCATATGGACAAGCGCTTGCTAGGGGTATACGACTGGGCCGGGACCCGCGTTCACCCGGTGTTCATCCAGGAGGCCCACCGTGACGGACGAGATGCGCACCTCCACCCGTGACCTGGAGGAACTGCACGATCGGCTGGGAATCTGGCTCAGCGGGCGAGTTGACCGGTCGGTGACGGTGTCCGAGCTGTCGAGGCCCATGGAGAACGGCATGTCCAGCGAAACGCTCTTCTTCACCGCGTCCTGGCCCGGAGAGCGCGTCCGGTGCGTGGCCAGGATGGCGCCCGCCCAGGAAGCGGTGCCCGTCTTCCCTTCCTATGATCTGCGGGCCCAGTTCGAGATCATGCGCTCGGCCAGGGAGAAAGCTGGAATTCCAGCACCCAAAGCCCTCTGGTTCGAGCCCGACCCCGGCCCGCTGGGCACTCCCTTTTTCATCATGGAACGGGAGGATGGTGACGTACCGCCCGACGTCCTGCCGTACACCTTCGAGGGCTGGATGCTCGACGCGGCGCCGCATGATCGGCGTCGGCTGCAGGACGCGACAGTGGCGATCGTGGCCGCGCTGCACGACGCGCCGTTCACCGAGCGGGACCTGGCCGTACTCCCGGAGGGCGGGCTGCGCCGCCACGTGGACGGGCAGCGCGCCTATTACGAGTGGGCGCACGGCGGGATGCGGATCCCGCTGCTGGAGCGGGGCTTCGACTGGCTGGAGGCGCACTGGCCGCGCGACCCTGGGCCCGACGTGCTCTGCTGGGGCGACGCCCGCATCGGGAACGTGATGTATCGCGACTTCAGGCCGGTGGCGGTGTTCGACTGGGAGATGGCCGCGGTGGGGCCGCGCGAGCTCGATCTGGCGTGGATGATCTTCCTGCACCGTTTCTTCCAGGACATTACCGAGGCCATCGGCATGCCCGGAATTCCCGACTTCATGCGACGCGACGACGTTTGCGGGAAATATCGGGAGCTGACGGGCTATCAGGTGCAGGACATGGAGTTCTACGAGATGTACGCGGCGCTGCGGCACGGGGCCATCATGGCCAGGGTGTGGCAGCGCCGGATCCACTTCGGCGAGCTGCCCATGCCGGACGACCCCGACGACCTGGTGCTGCACCGGGCCACGATCGAGCGGATGCTCAAAGGCTGGCGTCGTACACCGTGAGCGCGATCTGCACCCGGTTGTTGAGGTCCAGCTTGGTGAGGATCCGCGAGACGTGCGCCTTCACCGTGGCCACGCTCATGTAGAGCTCGCGGCCGATGGCGGCGTTCGACTTCCCCTGGCCGACCGCCAGCGCCACGTCGCGCTCGCGCTCACTGAGCTTGGCCAGCAGGTCACGGGCCCTGTCCGTACGCCGGCCCGCGCCGCCGCCGTCCTCGGAGACGTGCGTGATGAGCTGGCGGGTCACAGCGGGCGACAGGATCGGCTCGCCGGCCGCCACCTTCCGGATCGCCTCGACCAGCTCGCGCGGCGGAATGTCCTTCAGCAGGAACCCCGCCGCCCCCGCGCGCAGCGCCCGCACCACCTGGGCGTCGGCATGGAAGGTGGTCAGCACCACCACCTCGGGCGGCGACTCGGCGGCGCGCAGGGCCTCCGTCGCGGTGAGCCCGTCGACGTCGGGCATCCGGATGTCCATCAGCACCACGTCGGGCCGGTGCGCGGCGATCAGCGGCGGCACCTCGGAGCCGTCGCCCGCCTCGGCCACGATCTCGATGTCGCCCGTCCCGCCGAGGATCATCGACAGTCCGGCTCGCACCAGGGCGTCATCGTCGACGATCAGCACGCGGATCGGCGCGGTCATGCGTCCTCCTGGGAAGTCTCCACCGGCCAAGGTAACCAGGCGCGCACCAGGAAGTCGCCTTCGCGGGTCGCGCCGTGTTCGAGTCGCCCGCCCGCGAGCTGGGCCCGCTCGGTCAGGCCGATGAGCCCGGCGCCGGCTCCGGGGATGCGCGTGCTCTGGCGTACCCGGAGCGGGTTGCGGACCTCGGCCGTCAGGCCCGCCCCCGGAGCACCGGCGACGGTGACCGTCACGGGAGCGCCGCTCGCGTGCTTGCGCGCGTTCGTGAGTGCCTCCTGGACGATGCGGTAGACGTTGCGGCCCAGTCCTTCCGGCGTGTCACCGGCGTCGAGCGCGAAGTCCACCTCCATGCCCGCCTCATGGCACTCCTCGATCAGCGGGGGCAGGTCGGCCAGCGTGGGCTGCGGGCGGTCGGGGACGGGGTCGCCGGCCGCGGGCGCCGAATGGCGCAGCACGCCGATCACCTCGCGCAGGTCCTGCAGCGCGTGGTGGGCGCTGTTCCTGATCGCCCCGGCGGCCCTGGCGATCTCCTCCGCGGGTGCGTCCGGCCGGAACTCCAGCGCGCCCGCGTGCAGGCTGAGCATGGAGATGCGGTGCGCGAGCACGTCGTGCATCTCCCTGGCGATCCGCTCGCGTTCGAGCCGCTTGGCCTCCTCCGCCGCGCTGTCGGCGCGCTGCCTGAGCGACCAGACGAGCTGCCGCCTGGCCCGGACCACGATGCCCCAGGCGAACACGGTCAGCACGATGGCCGCCCCGAAGACGTTCTGCCCCAGCAGGCCCAGCTCCTTGTCGGGCCTGAGCATGGAGAACGGGATCAGCGTCAGGATGCCGAGCAGTGCGACCGGCCCGGAGATCTTGAACGGCCGGTGCACCGCCACGGTGAACAGGGCGACGACCGCGGGCCCGCCCACCAGCGTCAGATAGATCGACAGCACCGTGGTCACCAGCGCCAGCCCGACCGGCCACCTGCGGCGCAACCACACCGCCGCGCAGGCCAGCGCGCCGACCACCTGCTCGATCGCCACCACGGGCGTCGGCTGCCCCTCCAGGTCCGGCATGCTCAGCAGAGCCAGCCCGCAAGCGGCCAGGAACATCAGGACGTCGACGATCCAGTCGCGGGTCGAGCGCCGCACCGGACGCCGCTCGACGCCGTCCCCCAGCAGGACTGAGGGCAGCAGCCACCGGTATTCCGTCACGTTCCACGAGGTTAGAGCCTGCCCGGGCTCAAGGACAGCGACCAAAGTCGATGGTCGCCGAGACCTACGGCCGACGCGGCGGGCATCGCGGGCGCGGAACGCTGGATGGCATGAAGGTGATATTGGACCTGTTGGGCTGGCTGCTGGTGGCGCAGGGCGTCGGCGGCGTGGTCAACACCCTGCTGGGCTGGTGGCGGTGGGCCCACGACCTGCTGCTGGTCAACATCCTGCCGTTCCTCCACGGCCGCGAGATCTTCGCCGCCATCGTGATCGGCGTGCTCGGGCTGGTGCTGCTCGCGGCGTCGGCGTCGATGCGCAAGACGGAGAACCTGACGTGAGCACCGCCGCGCGACCGCGCGAGCCAGACGTGAGCACGACCACGCTGCGTCCGCCGCGCAACCAGGCCGACAGGCGGGCGATCTCCTGGTGGACGGTCCAGGCGATGATCCTGGCCGTGCCGGTTTCCGCCGCCTCGGTGGCGGCCTACTGGCTGTTCACCGACCGGTCCGTCTGGCCGGGGATCGTGACGGCCGTCTTCGCGGCGGCCTGCCTGCTGCTGGCGGTGGCCGCGCCACGCGCGTACTACCGGGTGGAGCGCTGGGAGGTCACCGGCGAGGCCGTCTACACGCGCAAGGGCTGGCTGACCCACACCTGGCGGGTCGCGCCGATGTCGCGCATCCAGACCGTCGACACCGCGCGGGGGCCGGTGCAGCGGCTGTTCGGGCTGGCGGACGTCACGGTGACCACGGGCTCGGCGGCGGGCGCGATCAAGATCGAGGCGCTGGACCACGAGCTGGCGGCCGAGCTGGCGCGGCGGCTCACCGCGATCACCCAGGCGACGCCGGGAGACGCGACGTGAGCTGGCGGAAACTCTCCTCACGGAGCCTGGGCGCGTCGGCGGTGCTGTCGCTGGCCATCGTGGTGCCCGCGGTGACCGTCCTGGTGCGCACGCTGATCGGGCTCGACTGGTCACTGGGCGCCACGGTCGCGGCGGGCGCGGGCGCGGCGGTGCTGATCGTGGCCGGGGTCCTGGCGTACGACGGGGCGCGGCTCCGCTCAACCCGGTGGCGGCTCACCACGGAGCGCCTGGAACTGCGCTCGGGCATCGCCGTACGGCAGCACCGCTCGATCCCGCGCGACCGCGTGCGCAGCGTCGACCTCACGGCGGATCCGGTACGGCGGGTGTTCGGGCTGACCGTCGTCAAGGTCGGCACCGGAGAGCACCCGGGCGAGGGGACCGAGCTCACCCTGGACCCGCTGCCCAGATGGGAGGCCGAGGAGCTGCGCCGTACCCTGCTGCGGACCGGCGATGTCCCGCTCGCCGACGACGGCGCGGTGGCGGAGCTGCGGTGGGCCTGGATCAGGTACGCGCCGCTGTCGGTGTGGTCGTTCGCTGGCGGCGCGCTGGTGCTGGGGGCGCTCTACAAGCTGCTCGACGCGTTCGGCGTGAACCTGTTCACCACCGGGACGGCGACGGGCGCCTGGGACTGGGTCACCGGGCAGCCGTGGCTGGCGGTGCCACTGCTCGTGGCCGCCAACGTGGTGATCGGGGTGGCGGGCGCGCTGCTGCTGTTCGCCGAGTCGTGGGGACGCTACCGGCTGGAGCGCGAGCCGGGGCGGCTGCGGCTGCGGCGCGGGCTGCTGACCAGCCGGTCGCTGACGCTGGAGGAGCGGCGGCTGCGCGGCGTGGAGATCAGCGAGCCGCTGCTGCTGCGGCTGGGCGGCGGAGCACGGGTCAAGGCCGTCGCCACCGGGCTGCGCAAGGCGGCCGAGAACGAGACGGAAGACGTGGCCGCGCTCACCCCACCACTCCCCCGCGCACTGGCCGAACAGATCGCCGAACGCGTCATGGGCCTGGGACGGCCCGGAGCGGGGGCCTCGCGGGCGGAGCCGGGGCAGGCCGCGACGTCGACCGCGGTGGGCCCATGGCGAGCCGGGCTGGTGGCGCATCCTGCGGCGGCCAGACGCAGACGCCTCGTTCGCGCGGTCGTCACCGTCGTGGTGCTGGCCGCGTTGGCCGGGGTGCCGCCGCTCCTCTGGACGTGGCAGGCGGGCTGGATCTGGCCTGCGGTCGTGCTGATCATCGGGCTCCCGACCGGCCTCTGGCTGGCTGCCGACGCCTACCGGGGGCTCGGCCACGCGCTCGGCCCGCACCACCTGATCACCAGGAAGGGCTCGGCCGCACGGCGTACGGTCGCGCTCGACCGGAGCGGCATCGTCGGCTGGACGGTCGAACAGTCGTTCTTCCAGCGCCGCGCCGGTCTGCTCACGCTCTCGGCGACGACGGCGGCGGGAGACGGGCACTACGACGTGGTCGACGTCGGCACGGGCGAGGGGCTCGACCTGGCGGCACGCGCCGTACCCGGCCTGCTGGAGCCCTTCCTCGCCGGGAAAAGCAGCGAGCCGCGGATCTCCCCCGGCTTGCCCATGCCCCTGTATTGGACAAGCTAGATCACGCGGCTCATTTGCTTTGCGGTCCCACGCTATTTGCCGCACTTGCAGCGCACTTGCAGAGCTGTAACCGTCGCCGTCAAGCTCCGGCCGGGTGGACGATCCGCGACGGTAGCTACATGCCGTGTGAGCCACGTGCCTCTGCGGAGAGCTGAGCGGCCCCCAGAGGTCCGGCGCGACGCCGGTCACGCCTGTGACCGTGAGCGAGCTCGCGATGCGCGACACTGGCCGCTGGGCGGCCTCAAGCGCCCAGTCAGGCCGGACGCCCGCCGTCGGGTCAGGCTGGGCGCGCCCGCTGCCCGGTCAGCTGCCGATCGGCTTCTTGGCCAGCTCGGCCAGGTACGTCTTGGCCAGGGACAGCGCCCCGTCGCGCGCTTCCTTGTCGGGCATCAGCTTGACCTTGGGCGAGTTGACGGGCTCGTCCTTGGGCCGCTCGGCGCCCGAGTAGTCCACCACGATCACCGTCGCCCCCTGCCGCAGCAGCACCGTGCCCGTGGAGGCGAACGTCTCGCCGTGCATGATCCGTACGTACTGGCTGAAGGCCGCCTCTCCCAGGCCCTTGACCTCGGTCAGCCCGCTCCATGAGATGCCGCCGATGGTGGAGCCCGCGTTGGTGCCGCGGCTGCCGCGCTGCCCCGTGTAGTAGGCACGCGCGGCCGGCGCGTCCTCGACGCCGGCGCGGTTGGTGAAGCGGTGCGTGGTGATCAGCGCGCTGCGGATCCGCTTGACGTCGGCGCCCACGGGGATGTCCAGGTTCAGCCACCGGCACTCGGTCTGCGCGTCGTTGCCCACCTCGGTGCCGCGGGCGCGCGGAGTGGGAGTGGGGACCAGCCGGCTGACCGGGTCTTTCATGGCCTGGCAGGCGGCCGGGAAGATGGCGAGGTTCGTGGGCGAGGGCGTCCCCTCGGGCTTGGGCGTGCTGGTGACGGCGGCCTTGTCCGGCTGGGCCAGCACGTTGGGGTGCTGCGCCTTCCAGGCCGCGACGCCCTTGGCGATGTGCCCGAGTACGGTGCCGGCCTCGCGGATCCCGTTGGCCTCGGTGACCGACTGGGTGGTCGCGTTGCTGAGGATCTGCGCGTCCTTGCGCTGCTGGTCGGCTTGGTACTTGACCCTGATCGTCATGTCGTCGACGCGGGCGTGGGCCTCGCCGAAGGAGTACCACAGCAGCTTGCCGGAACGGCGCCAGGTGTATTGGGCGAACGCGGCGTCACCGATGCCGGGCACATCCTTGACCGGGGAGACGTACTCCTTCTCCCCCTTCTTCGGTGTGGGCTTGGCCGTCTCGGCGTACTTGCCGCCGCCGTAGTCGATGTCGTAGGAGTTCTGGGCCATGGTCCGGCCGGTCTTGGCGCCGTCGCCGCGGTGCTGCTCGACACGGACGTCGATCTCCCGGCTGCGCCAGTATTCGCCGAACGAGATGCGGCGGTTGACCCAGTTGCAGGTGAAGCTGAGCGTGTAGTCGGAGTCGTTGGAGCCCTTGGACACCGTCGCTTGAGGCACGAGGCGTTCGGTCTCGCTCTTGGGCAGCATCGAGCACACGTCGAGCGCCGGCGCCGCCGCCGAGACGGGCGACTTGACCGGCTTGGCGCCGGTCGAGGGCGTGGAGCGGGCGACCTTCCCGTACACGATGTACGCGCCCGCGCCGCCCCCGATCAGCACGACCACCGCGACGGCCACCACGGGCAGGATCCACGACCGCCTGCGCGGAGGCGGAGGCGGGGGCGGCCCCCAGGGCGGTCCGGGCGGCATGGTCGGCTGCTCGAACTGCCTGCCCTGGATCGGATAGGGGTTGGTCGGCGGCTCGAACGCGCTACCGGGATTCACGAGGGACTCCTGAGGTTGCCCTGACTTGCGGGGAAACATGCTAGTGACACCACTTGCAAGATGCTTGCGAAGGGCTTCAGTTGCGCAGCGCCGCGGAGACCACGCGGGCGGACTCGATCGCCGTCTTCCTGTCGGCCGGGGAACTCGGCGGAACGTCCTCGCGGCGCAGGATGACCTCGCCCACGAGGTTACTCGTACGGAAGAGCAGCGTGCTGTCCGATCGGCCGGATTCGGTGCTGTTCATGTAGAGCTCGTAGGCGTCCTGGACGAACGCCGCCTCGCCCACGCCCGGCACGTCGGCCAGGGGGCCGACGGTCTTGCGGAAGACCGTGCCCTTCGCCGCCGCGCGGCTGCCGCGCTCGCTGTCGAACCGCAGCCGGGCCACGGCGGGGCCGCTGTAGTCGCCGTCGGGCTGCTCGGCCCTGGTCCGCACGGTGATCGAGCGGACGACCCGGGAGCCGTCGCGCACCTGCCACACGCACTCACCCGCCCTGGTGCGCTGCCGCTGCACCGCGCCCGTCGACGCCTGCCCGGGATCCTTCAGCAGTTGCCCGGCCGTTGCGTCACCGATCAGCCCGCACGGGTCGGGCGCCGCCGCGTAGCTGCCCGTCTCCTTCGGCCCGTTCAGTACGCTCACGCCGTACCAGCCGCCCACCCCCACCACGGCGACGGCGGCCAGCACGGCGGGCACGAGCCACCATCGGCGCCGGCGAGCACCGGAAGCGGACCCGAGCCCCCAGCGAGCACCAGGCGCGGGCACGCCGCTCAACCGTTCGCCGATCTGCTCGGCCGACGGCCGGGTCTCGGGGTCCTTGGCCAGCATGGCCATCAGCAGCCCGCCGAGCTCACGCCCCGCCCTGGCCGGGAACGGCGGGTCGTGCAGCAGCACCGCGGCGGCCACCGCGGCCGGCAGGGCACGCTCGAACGGCGGCCGGCCCTCCACCGCGGTGTAGAGGCTCGCGCCGAGCGACCACAGGTCGGAGGCGGGGCCGGCGGCATGCTCGTTCAGCCGCTCGGGGGCCATGTAGCCGGGCGAGCCCGCGGTGCCCCGCCGATCGCCCCGGCCACCCATCGGGGTCGCGATGCCGAAGTCGGTGAGCATGGCCGAGCCGTCGGCGTCGAGCATGATGTTGCCCGGCTTGACGTCCTGGTGCAGGATGCCGTGCGCGTGCGCCACCCGCAGCGCCGACAGCACCTGCGCCCCGATGCGGGCCACGGCCTGCGGCGGCAGCGGGCCGCGCTCCACGATGACCTTGTCCAGCGAGCGCCCGGCGACCAGGTCCATGACGATCCACGGCTGGTCACCGTCGAGCACCACGTCGTGGACGAGCACGATGGCGGGATCGCGCAGCCGCCCCGCGGACCTGGCCTCATGGATCGCCCGATCGGCGAACTCGGCCCGCTGGCTCGGCGTCAGCCCGGCCGGCACCCGCACCTGCTTGACCGCGACCTGCCGGTCGAGCGTCTGGTCGAGCGCCCGCCACACGGTGCCCGCGCCGCCTTCGCCGAGCCGCTCCACCAGGCGGTAACGGCCGGCCAGGAGGTAGAAGTCAGCCTGCACTGCGCAACGCCCGCTCGCTGGCCCGCGCGGCCTTCAGCGCCGACTGCCTGATGTCCTCGTCGGTGGGCTTGGTGGCGAGCGTGGTGTACTCGACGCTCACCACCAGGTTGGCCAGCCGGTAGTAGACGTGGGCGGAGTGCACCCGGCCCGATGGCCCGGTGAGTTCGAAGGCGAAGCCCTCCTCCCCGACGCCGGTGAGGGCGTGGACAGGCGTGCGCTTGGCCTTGAGTGAGTTCTTCACCCCGATCTCCGGCCAGGTCCAGTCGACCTGGTCGTACTTGGCCCAGTAGCGCTGCTGGTTGCCCAGCAGCGTGTGGGCCGTCACCGGAGTCATCGACCAGGGGTCGGGGGTGTCGGAGTCCTTCTGGAGCTGCAGCCCCACGCCGCTGCCCTGAACCGGCCAGCCGCACTTGGGGCCCACCTCGTCGGAGCCGGGCTGTGGCTTGGGCGGCTGCCGGGTGTTCAGCAGCTCGCCGATCTCGGCCTGGGCGAGGAGCGAGCACACGTTCATGGGGACGCTGAAGGCTTCTGGCACCTTGTCCTGATTTTTCACCACAAAGTAGGTGACGCCGACGGCGATCAGCAGCACCGCCACGGCGGCGGCGATCCAAACGATCGCCTTACCGCGGCGCTTCACCCGGCCGGGCGCGGTGAGATCGTGCTGCGTCGCGAGCCGGACCGTCCGCCCGGCCGCGACCTCCCCGAGCGCGTGCACGGCGGCCCGCGCGTCGAGGCGGGCGGCGGGATGGCGCGCCATCATGGCGGCGAGCACCGGCCCGATCGGGCCGGGCACGACCGGCGGCGGCAGCGTCAGCGTCGCCCTGATCCGCTCGGCCGGCGAGCCGCCGTAGGCCGGCCCGCCCGCGGCGGCCGTGAAAAGCGTGGCGCCGAGCGACCAGATGTCGCTGGCCGAGCCGCCCGGCTCACCCTCCAGCCGCTCGGGCGCGATGAAGCCGGGCGAGCCGATCATCAGCCCCTGCTCGGTCAGCGTCGCCTGCCCCTCCTGCCGGGCGATGCCGAAGTCGGTGAGCACCACCCGGCCGCCGTCGGTGAGGAAGACGTTGCCCGGCTTGACGTCGCGATGCTGCAACCCCTGCGCGTGCGCGTTGGACAGCGCGTCCATGACGCGCGCCCCGATGTCGGCGACCTGCTCCTGCGGCATCGCCCCGTGCTCCCGAACCGCGTCCGCGAGAGTACGGCCCCGCAGCAGCTCCATGACCAGCCACGGCCGCTCGTGCTCGACGATGACGTCGTGCAGCGCCACGATGCCCGGATGCCGCAGCCGGGCGGTCGCCTGGGCCTCGCGTACGGCCCGAGTCACGAGGTCGCCGCGCTCCTTGGCGGACAGGCCCTCGGGCAGCGTGAGCTCCTTGACCGCCACCTCGCGGTCAAGCATCTCGTCCCTGGCCAGCCACACCCTGCCCATGCCGCCGCTACCGAGCGGCCGCAGCAGTGAGTAGCGGCTGGCGAGTCTTCCCCCGGACATAAACGGAAGGGTAACTAAGGATCAAGCCAGACAGTTATTCGTTCGAAACTGATAACTGTCGGTCTACCTCTCTATGGTCTTGGTTCGTGGATCCGGTTCAAGGCACTCTCGACGAGCTCGGCACTCCGCTGAGCGACGTCACGTTCGTCGTGTTCGACCTCGAGACGACCGGGGGTTCCCCGGCCGATCACATGATCACCGAGATCGGCGCGGTCAAGGTGCGGGCGGGCGAGGTGCTCGGCGAGTTCTCCACGCTGGTCGATCCCGGCGGGCCGATCCCGCCGTTCATCTCCGTGCTGACCGGCATCACCGATGCCATGGTGGTGGCCGCGCCGCGCATCGAGTCGGTGCTGCCGGCCTTCCTCGAGTTCATCCGCGGCACGACCCTGGTCGCCCACAACGCGAGCTTCGACACCCGTTTCGTCAAGGCGGCCTGCGCGGCCCACGGCTATCCCCCACCGGCCAACCCGGTCGTCGACACCGTCGACCTGGCCCGCCGCGTGCTGACTCGTGACGAGACGCCCAACGCCAAGCTCGCCACGCTGGCCAGATTCTTCCGCAGCCCGACCGACCCCTGCCACCGCGCTCTGGAAGACGCCAAGGCCACCGTCCACGTGCTCCACGGGCTGATCGAGCGGGCCGGCTCCTTCCAGGTCCACACGCTCGAAGAGCTCAAGTCCTTCGTCCGCGCCCCCACGCCCGAACAGCAGCGCAAGCGCCACCTGGCCGAGTCGGTGCCCCACTCCCCCGGCGTCTACCTCTTCGAGGACGAACGCGGCGAGGTCCTCTACATCGGCAAGAGCACCAACCTCCGCAACCGCGTCCGCTCCTACTTCACCGCCGGCGAGACCCGCCCGCGCATCCGCGAGATGATCGGCATCGCCGAGCGGGTCCGCCACATCGTCTGCACCACCGCCCTCGAAGCCGAAGTACGCGAGTTGCGCCTGATCGGCGGCGCCAAACCCCGCTACAACCGCAGGTCGCGCTTCCCGGAGAAGGTCGTCTGGCTCAAGCTGACCGACGAGCCGTTCCCCCGGCTGTCGATCGTGCGCGAGCTCAAGGACGACGGCGCCGCCTACCTCGGCCCCTTCTCCAGCAGCCGCTCGGCCGACGACGCCCGCATCGCCCTGCACGAGGCGGTGCCGCTGCGCCAGTGCACGCAGCCGATCAGCCTGCGCACCCACCGCGCGGCCTGCGTCCTCTACGAGATGGGCCGCTGCGGAGCGCCGTGCGAGGGCAGGGAGAGCCAGACCGACTACGCGCTGCACGCCCAGGCCGCCCGCCGGGCCATGACCCTCGACGCCTCGTCCGTCTTCTCCGCGGTGTCGGCCCGCATGGAGCGCCTCTCGGTCGAGCAGCGCTACGAGGAGGCCTCCGTCGACCGTGACCGTCTCGCGGCCTTCGTCCGCGCCGCGGCCCGCATGCAGCGCCTCACGGCCATCACCCGCATCCCCCAGCTGGTCGCCGCCAGCCCGGCCTTCGACGGCGGCTGGGACATCCACGTCATCCGCTACGGCCGGCTCAGCGCAGCCGGCGTCATGCCACGCGGCGCCCACCCCGTCCCCTACGTCGAGTCCCTCGTGGCCATGGCCGAGAGCGTCATCCCCGGCCCCGGGCCCGTCCACGCGGCCAGCGCCGAGGAGACCGAGTGCATCCTGCGCTGGCTGGAGTCACCGGGGGTGCGCCTGGTGGAGGTCGACGGCGAGTGGAGCCTGCCCGCCCACGGCGCCGCCCGCCACAAGGCCCGCATCGACCTCGCCTATCGCGGCCTCGATCAGGGCCGCTAGAGTTGGCCCATGGTCACGGCTATCGTCCACATCAACGCCGAGGTAGACCGGATCCCGGAGGTCGCTCAGACGATCGCCGAGATCGAGGGGGTCAGCGAGGTCTACTCCATCACCGGCGAATACGACCTGCTGGCGATGGTCCGGGTGGCCGCCTACGAGCAGATCGCCGAGGTGATCCCGGGGCGCCTCAACAAGGTGGCCGGCGTGCTCCACACCGAGACTCACATCGCCTTCCGCACCTACTCCAAGCACGATCTCGACGCGGCGTTCTCGATCGGCTTCGGCGAAAGCGACTAGCTCCACTCACCGCGGGAAATCAGGCTTTTTTACGGCCGGCACGGTGAGCCCCGATGCGCGTGCGGGGCTGGGCCCTGTCCAGGGATACGGTCCTGAGGTGTGCGGGGCTGGGCGCCGTGACGAGACGGTGAGACCGTGGCTTCCGGCAACCCCTCACCGCACCCGCCATGCACCGCTGACCGCACCCGCCGTGTACCGCTCACTGTGCCCGCCGCGTGCGACCCACCGCGCCCGCCGCGTACAGTTCGATCTACTCGCCGTGCGGCAGCCGCTTGATCGCGCCGGACTCGACACCGTGCGAGACGACACCCGCGCGAGAGGGCATCGGCCCTGAAGACACCTGAAGACAAAAGAACGGGCCCGGACGGATGATCCGTCCGGGCCCGAACCGAAGAGAAACTACCGCGTCACGGAGTGGTCGTCGCCAGCGCCGATCGCCGCGTGCTCCTCCTCATGCTCATGCCCATGCCCGTCGTCGAGAGGAATCTTCTCCCCTCCGTACGCCTTGGACATCCGGGCGCGCAGCTTGCCGAGCGGACCACGCATCCCCTTCGGCGGGATCCCCGCGCTGTCAGGGGCGGCCGGCAGCATCAGCACCGGCTCCTTGCCCTGGACGTGCGCGGCGATGTCGTCGTCCGCCGGCGTGTGCAGCTCGATGTACTCGCCGTGCGGCAGCCGCTTGATCACACCGGACTCGACGCCGTGCGAGACGACACCCGCGTCGTAGCGCTGCAGGCCGAGGCAGATGCGATACGTGATCAGGTACGCCAGCGCGGGCAGTACGAAGATCAGCACCCGCCCCACGTACGTGGTCACGTTCAGGCTGATGTGGAAGTTGGCCGAGATCTCGTCGTTGGCGCCGAGCAGCCAGAGCACACCGTAGAACACGATGGCCGTCATGCCGATCGCCGTGCGGTGCGGGTTGTTGCGCGGGCGGTCGGCGATGTGGTGCTCACGGTTGTCGCCCGTGACCCAGCGTTCCAGGAACGGATAGAGCGCCAGGCCCGTCATGATGATGCCCATGGGCACCAGCGCCGGGATGATGACGCTGAGCGGCAGTGTCCCGGCATGGGACGCGCCGAACAGGTTGATCTCCCACGGCACCATGATGCGCAGCGCGCCTTCGAGGAAGCCCATGTAGAAGTCGGGCTGCGAACCGGCCGAAATGTCAGCGGGCGTGTAGGGCCCGAACAGCCAGATCGGGTTGATCTGGGCGAAGGTCGCCAACCCCGCCACCACCGCGAACGTGAACAGGAAGTACGCGCCCGCCTTGGCCATGAAGGCCGGGTAGAACGGTGCTCCCACCACGTTGTGGTTGTTGCGGTTCTTGCCGGGCATCTGGGTGTGCTTCTGCGTCCACATGAGCACCATGTGGGCGGAGACGAGCGCCAGGATGATGCCCGGGATGAGCAGGATGTGCAGTGAGTAGAACCGGGAGATGACATCCTCACCCGGATATTCCCCGCCGAACAGGAAGAACGTGACGTACGTGCCGACCAGCGGCAGCGAGATCGCCACACCCTCGGTGATCCGCAGACCGGCGCCCGACAGCAGGTCGTCAGGCAGGGAGTAGCCGGTCAGACCCTCGGCGAGCGCCAGCGTCAGCAGCCCGACGCCGATCAGCCAGTTGAGCTCGCGCGGCTTGCGGTAGGCGCCGGTGAAGAACACCCGCAGCGCGTGCACCATCATGCCGGCCACGAACATCAGGGCCGCCCAGTGGTGCATCTGCCGCATGAGCAGACCACCCCGGACGTCGAAGCTGAGCTCCAGCGACGACGCGTAGGCCTGGGACATCATGACGCCCTTGAGCGGGGCGTACGACCCGTCGTAGGCGATCTCCGCCATGCTCGGCTTGAACCAGAACGTCAGGAACGTACCGGTCAGCAGCAGGATGACGAAGGAGTAGAGCGCGATCTCGCCCAGAAGGAACGACCAGTGGTCGGGGAAGACCTTGCGAAAGTTGCGCTTGAGGAAGTTGCCCGCGCCGAGGCGCTCGTCGAGGAAGTTCGACGGGCCCGCGATGGCCTTGGGTACGGTGGTCAGCTCGCTCATGCCTGGCCTCCCTTGGACCTGGCCTCGGCTTCGGCGTCGCCGCGCTCCCAGTAGCTGGGACCGGGCGGCACGTTGAAGTCCCCCTTGGCGACGAGGAAACCCTCACCGTCGACCGTGATCGGCAGCTGCGGCAGCGGCCGGGCGGCCGGGCCGAAGATGACCTTCGCTCCGTCGGCGGCGTCGAAGGTCGACTGGTGGCAGGGGCAGAGGATGTGGTGGGTGGTCTGCTCGTAGAGGGCCGCGGGGCAGCCCACGTGCGTGCAGATCTTGGAGTAGGCGACGATGCCGTCGTGCGTCCAGTTCTGGTTGACCCCGGACTTGATCTCTTCGGGGCGGAACTTGATCAGGATCAGCGTCGCCTTGGCCAGGGCGTTCAGGTCGTGCTGGTAGCCATCGGGCACCACCGACAGGATGCCGCCCGGCGAGTTGAAGTCGGCCGCGCGGATCGGCTGGCCGGTGCCCTCGACGACGAGCCTGCGCGGCTTGCCGTCCTTGGTCTTCTCACCCCAGACCGTGTGCCGCAGCGTCTTGTTGAAGGCGGCGCCGGGCATCTTGGAGTTGTCGAGGTCGCGCAGCAGCACCACCGGGAGCAGGCCCAGCGGCGCGGCCGCGAGCAGCAGCGTGCGGCGCAGCAGCTTGCGCTTGACGAACCCGCTCTCGTTGGCGCCCTGAATGAAGGTCTCGGCGACGACCCCCCGCTCCTCCTCGCCGGAGACCATGGGGTGGCGCTCCTGGACCAGGGAGTATTTCGGCATGATCATGCGGACCCAGATCACGATGCCGGAGGCCAGCCCCAGCAGCGCGATCGTCAGTGTGCCGCCGAGCGCCAGGTTGGACACGCCGGTGCTCTCCGGACTGCCGACCTGGAAGTAGACGTACGAGATGATGAACGCGATGGCCGCGAGGAACGTGATCGTGAAGCAGAGCGCCACGATCTTCTCGGCCTTGCGCGCCTTCTGCTCGTCCTGCAGCGTGACGCCCGGGATCTCTACCTCGACGTCCTCGCGTTCGGGGGCGCCGAGCATCGAGGTGCCCGGTGCGGGGGTGCCGATGACGCGCCGTGGAACGCGCTCGTCCGGCTGCTCGATCTCGTGCTCGTTGTCTGTCATGACTTCTGTCGCTTCTTCGCGGTGATCCAGATGGCGGCGAGGGCGAGGGCGCTGAGGCCCGCTATCCAAGCTACGAGACCTTCGGTGACCGGGCCAATACGCCCGAGGCCAAAACCTCCCGGGTCCTTCTGCTCGCGAACACTGGTGATGTAGGCGATCATGCTGCGCTTCTCTTCAGGCGTGATCGTCGAGTCGTTGAAGACCGGCATCGCCTGCGGGCCGGTGATCATGGCCTCGTAGATCTGCGTGGGAGACGCCTGGTTCAGGTTGGGGGCGTATTTACCCTGCGTCAGCGCGCCGCCCGCGCCGGCCCAGTTGTGGCACTGGATGCAGTTGGCGCGGAACAGCTCACCGCCCTTGCCCGCGTCGCCGAGCTTGGCGTCGACCTGCTCCTTGCCGGGCACCTGCGGACCGCCGCCGAGCGACTGCACGTAGGCACCGAGCTTGCGGATCGAGTCCGGGTTGACCCAGCTGTGCTCCGGCTTGCGCGGCGCCTGGGCGCCGGAGTCGGCCGCGGGCATGCGGCCCGTGCTCACCTGGAAGTCGACGGCCGCGGCCCCGACGCCGATGAGCGTGGGAGCCTTCCCGCTGATGCCCTGCGCGTTGAGCCCGTGGCAGCTGGAGCAGTGCAGCTCGAACAGGGCCTTGCCCTCGGCCACGTCGTCGACCCTGCCTGACGCGAGGGCCGCGTCAGCAGGCTTACCCACCTGAACAAAGGCGGTGTATGCCATCCCGACCAGCGCCAACGCGAAAATCAGGACGGCGTATCTCGCGAGGGGATGCCGCCGCCAAGCGGTGATCCTAGTCACAGAGATCCCGTTCCTTAACGAATAATGTAGATGGTCGCGAAAAGACCGATCCAGACGACGTCGACGAAGTGCCAGTAGTAGGACACGACGATGGCGCTGGTGGCCTGCTCATGCGTGAAGCGCTTCGCGGCGTACGTCCGTCCCAGCATGAAGAGGAACGCGATCAGGCCACCCGTGACGTGCAGACCGTGGAAGCCCGTCGTCAGGTAGAACACCGAGGTGAAGGCGTTCGCGGAAAGGGTCGCGCCCTCCTTCGCCAGCTCGCCGTACTCGTACAGCTGACCGGCGACGAAGACCGCGCCCATCAGGAAGCTCACGAGGTACCAGAAGCGGAGCTTGCCGACCTGCCCCTTCTCCGCGGCCCATACGCCCAGCTGGCACGTCACACTCGACAGGACCAGGATGATCGTGTTGACCGTCGCGAACGGGATGTTCAGGTGAGCGCCTTCGGCTTCCACGCCCTTCTGCAGGAGCGCGGGGCCCCACTCGAGGCCGTTGCCCTCGCTCACCGACCGGATGGTGAAGTACATCGCGAACAGCGCCGCGAAGAACATGAGCTCAGAGGACAGCCAGACGATCGTACCGACGCTGACCAGATTGGGTCTGCGGTACGGCTGTGCTGTCGTCGTCGAAGTTATTGCGGATGCTGTCGCCACGGGCAGCATTATTGCGGCTTCTGTGGGCGGTCCCGCGCACGACCCCCCCGTAAGCAGGAACAAACATGCCCGTAACCTCAAAAAATGAGGACAAAACGCCCGCCAGAGACGGCGGCCTGGGATTGCGGGCCGGGGCACCGGTACGATCCCAGGTGACCATACAGCTACGACCGATAGTGAGCGCGACCGTGAGCACCGACGACACGATGAGGGTCCTCGTCTACAGCGACGACGCCGCCACCCGTGAAGAGGTTCGGCTGGCGATCGGCCGGCGACCCGCCGCCGATGTCCCCCTCGTGGAGATCGTGGAGTGCGCCACCGAGCCCAAGGTTCACCAGTGGCTGGGCTCCGGCGAGATCGACGTGGCCATCCTCGACGGCGAGACCCAGCCCGCCGGCGGCATGGGCGTCTCGCGCCAGGCCAAGGACGAGGTCTACGACTGCCCGCCCGTCTGCCTGATCATCGCCCGGCGCGACGACCGCTGGCTGGCCGAGTGGTCCAAGGCCGACGCCGTGGTCCCGCAGCCGCTGGAGCCCATGGTCCTGGCCGACACCGTCGCCGACCTGATGCGCCGCCGCGCCTCGACCCGACTCAACGCGAAGTAGGTGCCTGCCGTGGATGCCCGGACGACCTGGCCCGCCCTGCTCTCGGCTCTCCTGTCGGGTGAGCATCTGACCGCCGATGAGACCTCCTGGGCGATGCGGGAGATCATGTCCGGCTCCGCGACGTCGGCCCAGATCGCCGGGTTCGCGGTCGCGCTGCGGGCCAAGGGCGAGACGGTGGCGGAGGTCGTGGGCCTGGCCCGCACCATGCTGGAGCTGGCCACCCCGCTCGACGTCGAGGGCCCGGTCGTCGACGTCGTCGGCACCGGCGGCGACCGCGCCCACACGGTCAACGTCTCGACGATGGCCGCCATCGTGGCCGCCGGCGCGGGCGCCCGCGTGGTCAAGCACGGCAACCGCGCCGCCTCCTCCTCGTGCGGCGCCGCCGACGTGCTGGAGCACCTGGGCATCCGCCTCGACCTGACGCCCGAGCAGACGGCCCTCGTCGCCCGCGAGGCGGGCATCGCCTTCTGCTTCGCCCCGGTCTACCACCCCGCGCTGCGCTTCGCCGGGCCGCCGCGCAAGGAGATCGGCGTCCCGACGGTCTTCAACTTCCTCGGCCCGCTCACCAACCCGGCCCGCCCCGCGGCCCAGGCCATCGGCGTCTTCGACAAGAACATGCTGCCGGTCCTCGCGGGCGTCTTCGCCGAGCGCGGCGTCTCCGCCCTGGTCTTCCGCGGCGACGACGGACTCGACGAGCTCACGATCGCCACGACCTCCACGGTCTGGATCGTCAAGGAGGGCGTCGCCACCCAGACCGTCTTCGACCCCTCCGTCCTCGGCATCCCCCGGGCCGACGCGGGCGCCCTCAAGGGCGGCGACGTCGACTTCAACGCCCAGGCGGTCCACGACCTCCTGCGCGGCAAGACGGGCCCGGTGCGCGACGCCGTGCTGCTCAACGCGGCGGCGGCCCTGGTGGCGCTGGACGGACCCGGCGACGACCTCGACGCGGCGATGATCGACGGCTACGCGCGCGCCGTCCAGGCCGTCGACTCCGGCCGCGCCGCCGCCACGCTGGACCGCTGGATAGAGACCAGCCGCTCCCTCCGCCCGGCGTAACCCCATCGGGACCCAACCGACCGCCGAACCCTCAAGAGGGCCGCAACGAGGGCTACAGGGACGTACAGAGGGCCTCAGCGGTAGAGCCCTTCCACGGGCCTTCAGGCGATAAGAGCTCTCAGCGGTTCAGGAGCGTTCAGCGGTTAAGGAGCGTTCAGCGGTTAAGGAGCGTTCAGCGGTTAAGGAGCATGGTGGGGGCGGCCTTGAGCGAGCTCCACTTGAGCCACTCCCGCCAGCTCTCCTGCCAGTGCCCCCACCCGTTGGTCGGCTCCAGCACCCGGGGCGAGCCCGTGATGATGATCGGGTCCCCGATCAGCGTGTTCTTGATGAACCAGGCCGCGTTCTCTGGGCTGACGTTCACGCACCCGTGGCTCACGTTCGCGTAGCCCTGCGAGCCGACCGACCACGGCGCGCTGTGCACGTACTCGCCGCTGTTGGAGATGCGCACGGTGTTGTAGACGGTCAGCTGGTAGTAGCCCGCCGAGCCGGGCCCGATGCCGGGTGAGGTCATGACGGTCACCGGCTCCCTGGACATGGCCAGGTGGATGCCGGAGGTCGTGTAGTACTTCCAGTCCCCGCCCTGGCCGGCGCTCATCGGCATGGTGCGGATCGTCTTGCCGTCGCGGCGGACCGTGAGCACGTGGACGTCGGTGCTGCCTTTGGTGATCTGCGAACGGCCGATCTTGAAGTCGAAGGCGAAGTCGCGCTTGCCGTACACGCCTTCGGCCCCCCGTACACCGGCCAGGTGGGCCTCCATGCGGACGTTGGTGTGAGCCGGCCAGTAGTGCAGCGGCCGGAAGTCCACGTGCCGGTCGTCGAACCAGTGCCAGGCGCCCTCGACCGGCTTCGAGCTGTGGATGACGAGATTGCGCTCGACCGCCACCCGGTCGGTGATCGGCTGGTCGAAGGTGATCATGACCGGCATGCCGATGCCGACCGTCAGGCCGGTGTCGTAGCGGTTCGGCGTCACCGTCTCGATGTCGAAGGTCTTGGTCGCCTTGACCGTCGAGAACGTGCTGGTGCTCTCGATCGGCTTGCCGTCGGCGCCGGCGGCGAGCGTGGTGATCGTGTACGTGGTGCCCGGCCTGGCGGTACGGGTGCTGCGCCAGGCGGTGCCATCGGCGCTGAGCACGCCCGGCAGTTCGCCCGCCTTGCCGCCGCCCTGGATCCGGACGCTCTTGAGGGTGCCGGACTGCGCGGTGACGACCACGGTCTGGTCCGTCGGGATATTTCCGGCTTTGTTGAGTGGATTCACCACCACGGTGGCCGCCACAGGCGGCTTCGCGACCCCCTCACCGACCGCGGCGGTCTGACCGGCCGCAGCCCCGGCGGCCGGACCACCGGTGGCGGCACCGGTCGCCCCGGCGCTTCCGGAAGGGTCGGTCTGGGTCCCAGAACACGATGTCAGCAGGGCCAGGGCCAGCAGCCCGGCGGATCCATGAGCCAAGCGCCCCACGTGCACTCCCCCGTCCGAGATCGATCCATTCCCCTCACTTGTTACCCTGAGTGCTTGATTCGTCACATCCGTGTACCGGTAAAGAACAACAAAAAGCGGGCGTCCTCTCCCAGAAGAGGACACCCGCCGAAAGTCTCGCGGTCAGTGCGAGAAGTTACCCCGGTAGTACTGGAACACGAACCCGATCATGGCCATGATGATCAGGAACACGCCGATCAGGAACATCCAGAACCCGATCACGAACCCGGCGAACGCGAACGCCGCCGCCAGGCAGAGGAACAGCGGCCACCAGCTGCTCGGGCTGAAGAACCCGATCTCACCGGCGCCGTCGCTGATCTCGGCCTGCTTGTTGTCCTCGGGCTGGTCGCCGATGCGCCGCGCCGTGAACATCAGGTAGTAGCCGATCATGAACGCGAAGCCGACCGAGATGGCCATGGCCGTGGTGCCGACCGGCTCCCCGTGCCCGGTGTCCGCCTTGGTCCAGAACCAGTAAGCGACGTCCACGCCGGCGAAGAACAGGCCGCACAGCAGGAACAGCCAACCCTGTACCTTCATCAGGCCTCGACCTCCTGGGGCGTCTTGGCGGACACGTGCGGGTAGTGCAGGTCGAACGCGGGACGCTCGGACCGGATCCGCGGCAGCATGGTGAAGTTGTGCCGCGGCGGCGGGCAGGAGGTCGCCCATTCGAGCGAGTTGCCGTAGCCCCACGGGTCGTCGACCGTGACCTTCGGCGCGCTGCGCGCGGTCTTCCAGACGTTGTAGAAGAACGGCAGCACCGACAGGCCGAGCACGAAGGCGCCGACCGACGAGATGAGGTTCAGGTCGGTGAAGCCGTCGGCGGGGCTGTAGTCGGCGTAGCGGCGCGGGAAGCCGACGACGCCGAGCCAGTGCTGGATCAGGAACGTCGCGTGGAAGCCGATGAACAGCAGCCAGAACTGCAGCTTGCCGAGCTTGTCGTCGAGCATCTTGCCGGTGAACTTGGGCCACCAGAAGTAGAAGCCGGCGAACATCGCGAACACCACCGTGCCGAACACCACGTAGTGGAAGTGGGCCACGACGAAGTAGGTGTCACTGATCTGGAAGTCGAGCGGCGGCGAGGCCAGGATGACGCCGGTCAGGCCGCCCAGCAGGAAGGTGATCAGGAAGCCGATCGAGAACAGCATCGGCGACTCGAACGTGAGATGACCACGCCACATCGTGCCGATCCAGTTGAAGAACTTCACGCCCGTCGGCACCGCGATGAGGAACGTCATGAACGAGAAGAACGGCAGCAACACCTGCCCGGTCGGGAACATGTGGTGCGCCCAGACCGTGATCGACAGGCCGGCGATCGAGATCGTCGCGGCCACGAGGCTGATGTAGCCGAAGATCGGCTTGCGGCTGAACACCGGGAAGATCTCACTCACGATGCCGAAGAACGGCAGCGCGATGATGTAGACCTCCGGATGGCCGAAGAACCAGAACAGGTGCTGCCACAACAGCGCCCCGCCGTTCTCCGGGGTGAAGATGTGGGTACCGAGCTTGCGGTCGGCCTCCAGGGCCAGCAGCGCGGCGGCCAGCACCGGGAAGGCCATCAGCACGAGCATGCTGGTCAGCAGGATGTTCCAGGTGAAGATCGGCATGCGGAACATCGTCATGCCCGGCGCGCGCATGCAGATGATCGTGGTGATGAAGTTGACCGAGCCGAGGATCGTACCCAGGCCCGACAGCGCCAGACCCATGATCCACAGGTCACCGCCCATGCCCGGCGAGCTGATCGCGGTCGACAGCGGCGTGTAGGCGAACCACCCGAAGGAGGCGGCGCCGTTGGGCGTGAAGAAGCCCGACACCGCGATGATGCTACCGAACAGGTAGAGCCAGTAGCTCACCATGTTCAGCCGGGGGAAGGCCACGTCCGGCGCGCCGATCTGCAGCGGCATCAGCTCGTTGGCGAACCCGGCGAACAGCGGCGTCGCGAACATCAGCAGCATGATCGTGCCGTGCATGGTGAACAGCTGGTTGAACTGCTCGTTGCTGACGAACTGCAGCGCCGGCTGCGCCAGCTCGGCCCGCATGATCAGCGCCATGACGCCGCCGATCAGGAAGAAGGCGAACGACGTGATCAGATAAAGGTGACCGATGATCTTGTGGTCGGTGCTGGACAGCCACTTCACGACCACCGCGCCCTTGCTGGCACGCCTCGGGGTCGTCGAGATTGGCTCTTGGATGGCGGTCACTGAGCGCTCCCAGCCTGAGTCGCGATGTACTGGTCGTACTCAGCCTGCTTGACGAGCTTCACCGAGAAGAGCATGCGACTGTGGTCGACGCCGCACAGCTCGGCGCAACGACCCGCGTAGACGCCGGGCTTGTCCAGCGTCTTGATCTCGAAGAAGCGGCCCTTGTTCTCCTTGGGCAGCCCCGGGATGACGTCACGCTTGAACAGGAACGCCGGCACCCAGAAGGAGTGGATGACGTCGGGCGACTCCAGCTCGAACTCCACCGTCTTGCCCACGGGCAGCACGAGCTGCGGGCCCGACTTGTAGTCGCTCACGGGCTGGCCCACGACCGGCTTCAACGTCTTGCCGTTGATCGTCGAGGTGAACCGCCAGCTCCACTGGAACGCCTCCACCTTGACCTTGACGTCAGGGTGGCCGGAGAGCACCTGCAGATCCCGGCTGTCGCGCGCGGTGAAGAAGAAGAACACCGACACCATCACCAGCGGGATCAAGGTGTAGAGCATCTCGATCGGCAGGTTGTAACGGACCTGCGGCGGGAGCTCGGCCTTGGCCTTGCGCTTCACATGGAACACACACGCCCAGATGATCAGGACGATGACCACGGCGCCCGTGGCGAGTGCGGCGACCCAGGCCCCGTTCCAAAGATTCTGGACGATGTCGCCCTGGCTGGTGATGTGCTCAGGAAGCAGCCCCTTGGACCAATCGGCCTCGGGAACGTCATTAGCACATGCCGTAGCGGAGGCCAGCAGCAACGCCAAAGCGGCGGCTCGCGGCACTCTGCGCCGGGCCAACGAACGCCGTGTCGAACGGCGAGTCGGACTCACGGATCGCCTACCCCACAGATGAAGCCCAGGAGTCCTCCTGGGCGCTCGTATGTCTAAAAGCACAGCTGATTGCAGACACATTAGCGTGCAAGAGCCCCGCCCTCCCGCGCGCCCCCTCGAAGGCGTACGGCAAGTGGGACGATGGGTCTCGTGGCGTACTTTGACGCGGCCTCGACCGAGCCGCTCCACCCCCAGGCCCGCGAGGCGCTCCTGGCGGCGATCGATGTCGGCTGGGCCGACCCCGCGAGGTTGTACGGCCAGGCCCGCCGTGCGCACCTGCTGCTGGAGCAGGCCCGTACGGAAGTGGCCGAGGCGCTCGGCGCACGCCCGGACGAGGTGTCGTTCACCTCTTCGGGCACGCAGGCCGTGCATCTCGGCGTGCTCGGCACCCTACACGGCAGGCGGAGGGCGGGGCGGCATCTGGTGACGAGCGCGGTCGAGCACTCCAGCGTGCTGCACGCCGCCAGCCTGCACGAACGCGGCGGCGGTACGGTGGAGATCGTGGGGGTGGATCTGCGCGGACGCGTCGACCCGGCCGCCTTCAAGGCCGCCGTCGCCAGGCCCGACACGGGCCTGGCCTGCCTGCAGACGGCCAACCACGAGGTCGGCACGCTTCAGCCGGTGGCGGAGGTGGCCGCGGCCTGCCGGGAGCACGGCGTCCCGCTGCTGGTCGACGCCGCGCAGACGGCCGGGCGGCTGCCGATTCCGGAGGGCTGGTCGGTGCTGACGGCCAGCGCCCACAAGTGGGGCGGTCCCGCCGGGGTGGGCGTGCTGGTGGTGCGCAAGGGCACGCGGTTCAGGTCGTTCCTGCCCGAGGATGAGCGCGAGCGCCGCCGCGTCCCTGGGTTCGAGAACGTACCGGGCATCGTCGCCGCCGCGGCCGCGCTGCGCGCGATGACCGCCGAGGCGGCGCGCGAACGTTCCCGGCTCTCCGCGCTCGTCGACAAGATCAGGCGGACCGTGCCGGAGATCGTGCCCGACGTGGAGGTGATCGGCGATCCGGTCGAGCGGGCGCCCCACATCGTGACCTTCTCCTGCCTCTACGTCGACGGGGAGGTCCTGCTCACCGAGCTGGACAAGGCCGGATTCGCAGTATCGTCCGGGAGTTCGTGCACCGCTAGTACGCTTCGTCCATCGCACGTTCTGGAAGCCATGGGCGTGCTCACGCATGGCAATGTCCGGGTGTCGCTGCCCAGGGGCGCTTCCGCGGCCGAGGTCGACAGGTTCCTCGCCGTGCTGCCCGATGTGGTGCACCGAATCCGGCAGGACGCAGGAGTCGCATGACCGAGGTTATTCAGCCGGCGTTGACGATCGACGCACTCGGGAAGAAGTGCCCGATCCCGATCATCATGCTCGCCGAGCAGATCAACTACGTCCCGCTCAACGCCGTGATAGCCGTCCTGGCCGACGATCCGGCCGCGTTCACGGACGTCCCCGCGTGGTGCCGCCTGAAGTCCCACCGCCACGTGGGCTCCTACGAGCTGCCGCAGGGCGGCTGGTCCATCCACGTACGCCGCAATTACTGATATTTCGTACGTACGGCGCAGAACATCCCAAAGTGGGTAGGAAGCCCCTCGGGTCAGACCATCGACTTCCGGGGGGAAGACATGACGGATGGACATTCACATCGGACCGCGCGCGACCTGATGAGCCAGGGCGCGGAGTGCATCCCCGCCCACGAGACGCTCGACCGGGCCGCGCAGATGATGCGTGACAGCCACGTCGGGGCACTGCCGGTCTGCGTGGACGACCGCGTGACCGGGATCATCACCGACCGCGACATCGTGATCAAGTGCGTGGCCGAGGGCCGCGCCCCGTCGGCCATGCGGGCGGGCGACCTGGTGGTCGGGCTGGTCTCGGTACCGGTCGACGCCACGGTCGAGGAGGCCCTCCAGCTCATGGAGGAGCACCAGATCAAACGGCTGCCGGTGATGGCGGACATGCGGATCGTCGGCATGATCACCGAGGCCGACCTGGCCAGGCACCTGCCCGACGACCAGCTGGTCGAGTTCGTCCACCGGGTGTACATGGACGCCTGACCACCTGCCGCATCGCGGGCCACGCACGCCCTGCGATGTCGCGGGCCGCGTACAGGCCGCATCGTCACGGAAAACACACCACCCCGCCGCACTGACCGTGCGGCGGGGCGCTCCGCGTGGGGAGGCGGTGGCGGGTCAGGCGTGGTGGCAGCGGACGAGGTCCGCGATCTCCTCGGCGGCCCCGGCTCCGTAGGCGGCGCCGAAGCGCTCCAGGAAGGCCTTCTGCCCGAGCTCGTACTCCTGGCCGCCGACCCGCTCCAGCACGTGCGTGGCGGTCAGGTTGCCGAGCTGGCCGCAGCGCTCCAGCGGCAGGCCCCAGGCCAAGCCCGACAGGAAGCCCGCGCGGAAGGCGTCGCCGACGCCGGTCGGGTCGGCCTTGCCCTGCTCCGGCGCGGGAGCGACCTGGATGGACGGCTCACCCGCGCGGTCGATGACGGCACCCTTGGGGCCGAGCGTGGTGACGCGGACGCCCACCCGGTCCAGGATCTCGGCGTCGGACCAGCCGGTCTTCTGCTCGATGAGCCCCTTCTCGTAGTCGTTGGAGAACAGGTAGGCGGCGCCGTCGACGAGGTCACGGATCTGCTCGTCGGCCATGCGCGCGAGCTGCTGCGAGGGGTCGGCGGCGAACGGGATGCCACGCTGGCGGCACTCGTCGGTGTGGCGCAGCATGGCGTCGGGGTCGTTCGGGCTGATGAGCACCAGGTCGAGACCGCCCACGCGATCGGAGACGGGCCGCAGCTCGATGAGCCGCGCCTCGGCCATCGCGCCGGTGTAGAACGAGGCGATCTGGTTGTGATGCTCGTCCGTGGTGCACAGGAAGCGGGCCGTGTGATGGTTCTCGGAGACGTGCACGGAATCGCAGTCCACGCCGTGGCGCTCCAGCCAGGAGCGGTAGTCGGCGAAGTCCGAGCCGACCGCGCCCACGAGAATCGGGGTGAGCCCCAGGCAGCCCATGCCGAAGGCGATGTTCGCCGCGCACCCGCCGCGACGTATCTGCAGGTCGTCCACCAAGAAGGAGAGCGACACCCGATCGAGCTGCTCGGCGATGAGCTGCTCGCCGAAGCTTCCTGGGAAGGTCATCAGGTGGTCGGTCGCGATGGAGCCGGTGACGGCGATGCGCACGGGATTCTTCTTCCTCGTTGTCGGCAAGCCAATGAACCAAACGAGGATACGCGAGTAAGGATACGCGAAGGTCCCGCGTCGCACGGATGCGAGCGGGACCTTGGCGGCATCGACTAGTTGAACGAGTCGCCACAGGCACAGGAGCCGGTGGCGTTGGGGTTGTCGATGGTGAAGCCCTGCTTCTCGATCGTGTCGACGAAGTCGATGGAGGCGCCCAGCAGGTAAGGGGCGCTCATCCTGTCGGTGACCACGCTCACGCCGCCGAAGTCGGTAACGACATCGCCGTCCATCGAGCGGTCGTCGAAGAAGAGCTGGTAGCGCAGACCCGAGCAGCCACCCGGCTGCACGGCCACGCGCAGCTGCAGGCCCTCTTCGCCCTGCTGCTCAAGCAGGGCCTTGACCTTGGCGGCGGCCGCGTCAGTCAGGATCAGGCCCTGCGTCGTGGTCTCGCTGCTCTCAACCGTCATCTGCTGACTCCCTAACCCGGCTGTCTGTTTACGACGTCCTACTTAGACGCTACCAACACATCCCCTGTGCTACACATTCCCAGCCCTCCGGACCCCCGGAATAAGCGCTACGGGCGATATGTCATGATGAGTATCGTCAGTTCGACGATAAGGGGGTATGGCCATGGCCACCCAGACTGGGCTACCGCTCTTCGTACTCGGCCGGGACGCCGATCCGCACAGTGAGAAGGGGGTCGACTGTCCTGGTGAGCTGCCACCCGCCTCCGATCCGGACCTGGTGGAGCGGGCGCGCAAGGCCAAGGAGGCGCTCGGTGACCGTTTGTTCGTGCTGGGCCACCACTATCAGCGTGACGAGGTCATCCAGTTCGCCGACGTCACCGGCGACTCCTTCAAACTCGCGCAGCAGGCCGCGGCCAGGCCGGAGGCGGAGTTCATCGTCTTCTGCGGCGTGCACTTCATGGCCGAGTCCGCCGACATCCTGACCGGCCAGGAGCAGAAGGTGATCCTGCCCGACCTGGCGGCGGGCTGCTCGATGGCGGACATGGCCACCTTCGACCAGGTCGAGGAGTGCTGGGAGTCGCTGGAGGACGCCGGTCTCGCCGACCAGGTGATTCCCGTCACGTACATGAACTCCAGCGCCGACATCAAGGCCTTCTGCGGCCGCAACGGCGGCGCGGTCTGCACCTCCTCCAACGCCAAGCGGGCCCTTGACTGGGCCTTTGAGCAGGGAGAGAAGGTGTTGTTCCTGCCCGACCAGCATCTGGGCCGTAACACCGCGGTGCTGGAGATGGGCATGTCGCTGGACGACTGCGTCGTCTGGAACCCCCACCGCCCGAACGGCGGCCTCACCCGCGAACAGCTCGACCGCGCCAAGATGATCCTGTGGAAGGGCCACTGCTCGGTGCACGGCCGTTTCACGGCCGAGTCAGTCGATGACGTACGGCGGCGCATCCCGGGCGTCAACGTGCTCGTGCACCCGGAGTGCAAGCACGAGGTCGTGCTCAAGGCCGACCACGTCGGCTCGACCGAGCACATCATCAAGACGCTGGAGGCGGCTCCGGCGGGTTCGAGCTGGGCTATCGGCACCGAGCTGAACCTGGTCAAGCGGCTCGCCACGCAGTTCCCCGACAAGAACGTCTCGTTCCTGGACAAGACGGTCTGCTATTGCTCGACGATGAACCGGATCGACCTGCCGCACCTCGTGTGGGCGCTGGAGTCACTGGCGCTCGGGGAGGTCGTCAACCAGATCACGGTCGACCCCGACACCACCCACTGGGCCAAGGTCGCCCTGGACCGCATGCTGGCCCTCCCCTAACACCTCACGACCGCACCATCGCGCTAATCGCCGAAGGCGTAGACGACCCGGACGCCGATCGACAAGGTCTGGCGTCCGGGGCTGATCGACGCCTTCTCCTCCGCCGCCAGCGCGGCGAACGCCATCGGCTGCGGCCCGCCCACCGGCTCCTCGGTCACCGAGACGACCCCGCCCAGCGGGCGCCCGGCGAGTTCGGCGTACTGGGCGGCCTTGGCGGCGGCGTCACGGAACGCCCGTGTCCTCGCCTCCGCCAGGGCCCCGCTGGGGTCGGACAGCTCGAACGACACCCCGTTCAGCCGCGCCTCCTCCCCCACCGCCGCCACGGTGTCGATCACCCGGTCGGCCCGCGGCAGGTCGCGGACCAGCGCCTCGACGCCCTGCGCGGCTCTGTAGGCGGCCACCTTGGGATAGACCTCGTACTCGGGGCCGAGGGACAACTCGCTGGTACGCAGGTCCTCCGGGGCGATGCCGGCCCCCGTCAGCGCCTCCGTGAGCCGGACGGCGGCGGCCCTGACGGCGGCGAAGGCTTCGGCGGCCGAGGTCCTGCGCACCTCAACGCCCGCGTTCAGGCGCATGACATCCGGCGCGGCCGAGACCGCACCTTCACCGGCGACGGCGATCTGCTCGTGCTCCGTTTCCACGCGCACCCCCTTGGGTCTATAGGATCGACGGGTTCGTCAGGGCGTACCGCGGCTGAAGCGCATGCCCATCTTGTCGAACTCGGCCCGCTTGGCCGCGGTGGCCAGCACTCTGATGACCTGCCCCTTCAGATCGATCACAACCGCCTCGTATCCGGCGCCCTTGACCCGCCACACGGCCAGGTGCTGGTCATCCCACCAGCCGATGAGCCGGTTGGTGGCGAACGGGATGGTCACGGGCGTGCTCCCGCCGCCCGTCGTGGACCTGGCGCAGACCGCGCCACCCGCCGCGGTGCAGTGCGACAGGAACAGCCCGCCCGACGGGGAGACGTCGTCGCCTTCCACCCAGACGGGCGAGCCCGCGCTGGACAACGTACGCAGCGCGTTGCCGTCCAGGTCGTAGAACTTCATCCGGCCGCCCACCCACGTACCGACGGCCTGCCCGCCGGCGTCCCAGAAGAAGCGCCACTCGCCCGCGCCCTTCTCCTTGACCTGGTAGACCTTGCCCGTGCCCCGCGCGACGTCGATGACGCCGTAGCCGTACTCGACGCTTTTCCCGCCTGTGTCCTTGAAGAGCGTGACCAGGCCGAGCTTGCCGTCCGGCGACCAGCGCGGCGTCGTCGGGAACACCGGCCTGGTGCTGAGTTTCACCGTGCGCTTGGCGCCGGTCCGGTGGTCGATGATCGACACGAGGGAGTAGCCGTCGCCGCTGTAGTCGACGTCGGTGGCGAGCGCGCGGGCGCCGTCGGCGTCCAGGGCGTACTCGAAGTAGTGGTTGTCGAGGGTGAAGTCGTCGGAGGCGGCCCGCCGGATGTAGACGCCCTTGCCGCCGTTCAGGCTGTAGGAGGCCAGCTTGATCGGGTCGGAGCCGTTCTCCCGGATCTCGACGGAGGTGCCGGGGAGCGCGATCGTCCGGGTGCTCTGGTCCGGGCTCGGCGTGGGGGTGGGGGTCGGAGTCAGGGTCGGGGTGTACGAGGCGTCCGTGCTGTTCGTGTCCTCCGGTGTCGGCGAGGAGGTGCCGATCGGGCCGGGCAGGGACGCGAGCCGTACCGCGACGATGCCGCCGACCGTGGCCAGCGCCAGCGTGCACGCGACCGCCGTGGCGACGATCCACCCGATGCCCCGCCTGCCGCCCGTCCGGGCGGGCGGCTGGGTCAGCGGGAGCTGCTGTTGGTACAACGGCCGCGCGTACGGGGGCGGCGGAGGCTGCTGGTACGGCATGTGCGTCGACGGCACCGGCCCCGAGCCGCCCGGCGCCCGAGGCGTGGAGCCCATCGCCGGGATGGGACTCGAGGTCACCGGCGGGACCGGGCCCGAGGCGGCCACGGCGGTCCCCTGGTGCAGGAGGCTGGGTGGGGCGCCGCCGGACTGGTGTTGGAGGCCGGGTGCGGCACCGCCGGGCCCGTGGCCGAGCAGCCGCATCAGCGCCTCACCCGCCGTCGGCCGCCGCCCGGGATCCTTGGCCAAGCAGTCCGTCACCAGCGAGCGCAGCGCCGGATCCTGAATCGGCGTGACGTCGGCGTCGGTATGGATGATCCGGTTCACCACCGCCGGCAGGCTGTCCTGCCCGAACGGCGGCTGCCCGGAAGCGGCGAACAGCAGCGTGCACGCCCACGCGAACATGTCCGCCTGAGGCCCGGGAGCCGCCTCCGTGAGCTGCTCGGGCGCCATGAACGACGGCGTGCCGATGGCGCTGGCCGTCAGCGACGAGGTCAGGTCGAGCGCCCTGGCGATGCCGAAGTCGATCACCCGGGGGCCGTCGGAGGCCAGCACGACGTTCGACGGCTTGAAGTCGCGGTGCACGATGCCCGCCTGGTGGATGGCGACGAGGGCGGTCACCGTACCGATCGCCAGGCGGTGCAGGGACGTCCCCGAGCGCGGACCGTCCGTACGCACCACGTCATCGAGCGTCGGCCCGTCGATGTACTCGCTGACGATGTACGGCAGGCCGCCGAACAACCCCGTCTCGATGACCTGAGCGGTGCAGAAGGGGGCGACCCGCCGGGCCATCGCCACCTCACGGACGAACCGTTCCGACGCCTCATGGTCCCCGGCCAGGTCCGCGCGGAGCAGCTTCACCGCGACCTGCGCGCCGTTGGCGGCGGTCGCGAGATAGACGGTCCCCTGCCCGCCCTCGCCCAGCCGCCCCGACAGGGTGTACGCCCCCACCGACGCGGGATCCCCTGGCCTGAGGGCCACGAGGTCCGGCATTACAACCCCCATAATGGCGTCTTTTCCGCCATTCTGGTGGGTTCAGCGCCTCCGCGTCAGCCCATCGGCCCACACACCAGCCAGAACACGCCGGTCGCGTCGGTCCGCGGTCCGCCGCCGAGGCCGGGCGCGCCGTCGCGTCACAGGCCGCGGACGGCGTCGCGTCACAGGCCGCGGACGGCGTCGATGATCGCGCCAGAGGCGGCGAGGTGGACGCGGCGGGTCGAGGAGGTCAGGCGGACGTGGTCAGCGTTCAGGTCCCCCGCCAGCCGCTCCTGACGTCGCGCCCTCCCGCCGGCGCTGATCACGGTCACCGGGCTGATCACCGTCACCGGTACGTCGGGAAAGGCGTGCCGCGCCCGGACGAGGCGCAGGTCGGCCGCCATGTCCCGCCGGGCCAGAAACTCCCCAACGGCCGCGGCGAGCACCCGGCCGGTACGGCACCCGCGCCCCCGGTCCGGCAATCCACTGACCAGCCGATGGACGACCGGCCCGGCCAGGAAGGCGAGCGCGGCGGCACCCCAGGCACCGCCCAGCGCGGGCAGCCATCGGCCGACGGACCGGCCGAGCGACGAGGCGCGCCGGTCACGGTCGGCCCGGCTCGGGTCGACGAGCACCAGCCGGGACACGCACATCGGATGCAGCCTGACGAACGCCTCCGCGTGCCAGGCGGCCACCGAGTGGGCCACCACGGTGACCTGTTCGGGATGGGCGGGGGCCAGGGCGGCCAGGCGGGCCGCTTCCCCGTACAGAGTGGGTGGAGCCGGCGAGGCGGGACTGCGGCCGAGACCGGGCCGGTCGAAGCGGATCACCTGGTGGCTCCGGGCCAGTTCGGCGGCCACCCCGTCCCAGTGGGACGACGCACCGCCCAGCCCCGCGCTGATGAGCACGACGGGCCCCGCGCCCTGAACGACCACATGCGGCCCCTCACCAAGCGACAGCGGAGGGTCGTCGGCCTCCAGCAGCCGCAGCGCGACGTACACCAGCCAAATCGCCACAAGCGTCGCCTGCCCGCGCTGCGCCAGCCCGGCCGGATACCCGCCCGCGATGGCCGCCAGAGTCAGTGCGGTGACGCCCAGGGCCGCCCCGGTGATCAGCCAGGCGAGGCAGGTGTCCCAGTAGTGGCTCAGCAGGGCCATCGCGGCCAGCACGGCGGCCGTGGCCAGCACGCCGGTCACGGCGTGGACGTGGTGCGAGAGCGACAGCGGGCCGAGCTCGCAGACGGGATCGCCCAGCGCGGCGCAATCGAGCGGGAACAGCCCACCGGCGAGTACGAGAACGCCGAAGGCCGCCAGCCCGAGCCAGGCGAACCGCTCCCGCCGCACCCGGGGCGTCAGCGCCACCCCGAGCACGATCGCCAGGCCCGCCAGCACGTCGGCGGTCCTGAACAGGCGCGTCGCGGGCTGGTCGCGCGCCGCCAGCTCGCCGACCAGGCCGTCGCTCCGGTCGACCAGCGGGCTGGTGAACTGGCCGGGCATCCAGGCGCTGTACAGCACGGCCGCCACGACGAAGGCCGTGGCCGCGAGCACCAGCAGTCGTCGCTCCACGTGATCATTAGATCACCCGGTGCGATCAGAGGCCGGGGGCGCCCCAGACCGGGAACCAGCGGCCGAGGTCCTGTTCCAGCGGTAGCTCGCCCTCCAGCGCGCCTCTGGCCTGGAGTTCGAGCGCGTTGTCGCGGTGCTGACCGGACAGCGGCGCGAAGGGGTAGAACGTGCCGCGCTTGTACAGGTAGACGACCGCGAGCCGCCGGCCGTTGGGATCGGTGAACGACACCAGCGAGCAGAGCAGCGAGGGACCGAATCCGGCGCCCTCCAGCGAGGCGTTGACCGCGTGCAGCTCGGTGACCAGGTCGCTGACGTCGTCGGGTGATCGGCGCACCAGGAGCCAGGTGTAGCCGTAACCGTCGGAGGACTTGTCCACGCGGTCGCCGAGCAGCGCCTGCACGTCGCTTTCGAGAGTGGCGAACGCGCCGCCCTCCGCCGCGCGGAAGGACACCGAGCCGAGACCGGTGGGAACGAGACCGGTGGCGGCCTGCAGTGTCACCGCCGCGGACGGCAGCGCGAACAGTGCGTCGAGGTTGGGTGGTGCGGGCTTCGACCGGCCTAGCAGGGTGTCGAGCCAGCCCATACGGTCAGCCCCTTCCGAGTTGGGCGGAGATCCTGGCCAGCTGCTCCAGGCGGCGCTCCAGCGGTGGGTGGGTGGAGAACAGGGTGGCGATGGAGGCGCCCTTGGCCAGCGCGGGGGCGAAGTAGAAGGCGTTGAACGGCGCCGCCTCACGCAGGTCTTGGCTCGGGATCCTGGCCATGTCGCCGGTGACCTTGGTCAGCGCACTGGCCAGGGCCGACGGCCGCTGGGTGAGCAGCGCGCCCGCCCGGTCCGCGGCCAGTTCGCGGTAGCGCGACAGAGCTCGGGTGAGCAGGAAGCTGATCGCGTACACGACGATCGAGACCAGCATGATGATCAGCCCGATCGGCACGCCGCCGTTGTTGTCGCGGCTGCGCCCCAGCCCGGTGTACAGGGCGAACCTGGTCATCAGACCGGCCACGATGCCGAGGAACGAGGCGATCGTCATGACCGCGACATCACGGTGGGCGACGTGCGACAGCTCGTGTGCCAGCACGCCCTCCAACTCCTGGGGCTCCAGGCGGCGCAGGATGCCGGTCGTCACGCAGAGGACGGAATTGTTCTGGTTGCGGCCGGTGGCGAAGGCGTTGGGGACGTCGGAATCCGCTATCGCCACCCGCGGCTTGGGCATGTCGGCCATCGCGCACAAGCGGTCGACCATGCCGTGGAGCTCGGGAGCCTCTTGCGGCGAGACCTCCCGGCCGTGCATCGCGAACAACGCGATGCGATCGGACAGGAAGTACTGCACGAGCAGCAGGCCCCCGGCGAGCACCAGCACGACCAGTCCTTGAACGCCCACGGCGATCAGGACACCCATGAAGGCCACGTAGAGCAGCCCCAGCAGGAACATCGTCACGACCATGCGGGTGGTCAGACCGCGGTCGGGCGCGAACCGCGTGTTCATGGCTAGCCCGGGATCAGACCCTGGTCGCCCAGCATCTCCCGGACCTCCTCGATCGAGGCGTCCGCGGGGGGAAGGATCAGCTCTGACGGCTCAAGGCTGTCGTCGGGAAGCGACTTGCCCACGTGGCGAACCTTGTCGAGCAGGGCGTGCAACTTGACCCGGAAGCTCGCCTCGTCGTCGGACTCGATGGCCGACTCGAGCTCGCTGTCGAGCTGGTTGAGCACGGAGATGTCGTCGGCCGAGATCTCGACCTGCCCTTCGCCCATGATTCTGACGATCATGCGCTCTCCCCAGGCTGGCGCAGCTGCTGCGTGTTCTGAGGCTGAGCCTGCTGAGGCGCGGCCTGCTGGCCGCCCTGGCCCGGCTCGATGGCGCTCTTGGGCGCCGGACCCTGGCCGAGCTCGGCCTTCATCCTGGCCAGCTCCAGCTCCACGTCCATGCCGCCGCCCATGCGGTCGAGCTCGGCCTGGATGTCGTCGCCGCGGGTGCCGCTGTAGTCATCGAGCGCGCCGCTGGCGAGCAGCTCGTCGATGGCGCCGGCGCGGGCCTGCATCTGCGCGGTCTTGTCCTCGGCGCGCTGGATCGCGAGACCGACGTCGCCCATCTCCTCGGAGATGCCGGAGAAGGCCTCGTTGATGCGCGTCTGCGCCTCGGCCGCGGTGTAGGTGGCCTTGATCGTCTCCTTCTTCGTACGGAAGGAGTCGACCTTCGCCTGCAGCCGCTGGGAAGCCGTGGTCAGCTTCTCCTCCTCGGCCTGCAGGTTCTCATGCTGGATCTTCAGGTCGGCCATCTGCCCCTGCAGATTGGACCGCCGCTGGAGGGCCTCACGGGCCAGGTCCTCGCGCCCGACGGACAGCGCCTTGCGGCCCTGCTCCTCATAGCGCCTGGCCTGCTGTTCGAGGCCGTTGACCTGCAATTCCACCCGCTTGCGCGAGGTGGCGACGTCCGCCACGCCCCGGCGTACCTTCTGCAGCAACTCCAGTTGCCGCTGGTAGGAATAGTCGAGGGTCTCGCGCGGATCCTCCATTTTGTCCAGGGCCTTGTTGGCCTTGGACTTGAAGATCATCGAAAGTCTCTTCATCACGCTCATGCGCGTCGGCCGTCCCCTTCTTAGGTCGTGCTGGTGTTCACCCAGTGCAGCGCAGCCGCCTTGGGATTACCCTACGCATAACGCACGGGGGCGTCACTAAGTTGCCATCCAGGTAGGGTTGACGTCGTGTTGCGACGCCGTTCCCAAACCTCCGTGGACGACACCCCCGTCCCCATTGACGATCCTAAGCCCCAGGGCAAGGGTCGTCCCACACCCAAGCGCCGGGACGCGGAAGGCAGACGGCGCCAGCCGGTCACCGCGCCCAAGGACCGCAAAGAGGCCTATCGACAGGCCCGCGCCAAGCAGACTGTCGAGCGCGAGCGGGCCCGCAAGGGCATGCTCGCGGGCGACGAACGCTATTTCCCGGCCCGCGACAAGGGCCCGGCGCGCAAGTTCGCGCGCGACTGGGTCGACTCGCGGCGGCTGCCGAGCCAATACTTCCTGCCGTTCTCGCTGGTGATCCTGCTGGCGACGTGGATCCCGTGGCCGGCCGACATCCGTCCGCTGGTGCTCGGCTACGTGATCACGATCGGCTGGCCGATCATGATGATCGGTGTGCTCTTCACCTCGATCTTCGTGGCCTGGCGGATCAAGAAGCTGGTGGCGGAGAAGTATCCCAAGGAGAACCTGCGCGGCGTCGGCTTCTACGCCGCGATGCGGGCTCTGCAGATCCGCAAGCTGCGCTTCCCGCCGCCCGCGGTCCTGCCGGGCGGCAAGCCGGTGCCACCCAAGAAGTAACGCGGTTCACCGCGGCTTCTCGCCGTTTTCACTCCGGCTTCTCCCAGCGCAGCACCCCTCGCGTGACCGTGGGCCGCCAGCCGTCGAACTCCGTACGGTTCTCCAGGCTGTCGGCGACGGTCCGCATCAGCGCGTAGTAGGAGGGCAGGCGCGGGCTCATGCCGGAGATCGTGTCGTCCCAGCCGACCTTGCCGCCGATGGAGTCGACCACGGCGTACTCGAGATCCGCTCCCTCACGCTGACCGAAGGAGAGGACGGGGATCGCCCGGCCGCGCCACCACCCGATCGCCGGGTCGGTGCCGTTGTTGGCGCAGAGAGCTCGCCAGGTGTCCCTGATGTCGCGGATGCCGAGGTTGACGGTGCCGTCGAACCAGGCGCCGAAGCCGAAGGCGCCGGCTCCCCTGGAGCCGTTGTGGCGCAGCAGCGAGGCGCGCAGGCTGTCGGGGAAATCCACGCCCATCTGCGACTCGGCCACAGCGATTGTCTTGGCGCGGCCCGGACGACCCAGCGTCGCGTACGTCTTGGGCGCGTTGGCCTTCAGCCACCGCTCGACACGCCGCCACTGGCGGTCGACCGCGCGCTTCACCTTGGGGTCCAGCGGCCGGACGGTGACCGGACGCGGCTTGGGGCGGCAGAACGGATCGGGTACGGCGGGCGAAGGCGTCGAGGACGCTTGGTCGGGAGTGGGCCCGGCGGGAACGGACTCGGCGGAAATGGGCTCGTCGGTGGCGGGCTGGGCGGGAGCGGGGTCAGCGGTGGCGGCCATGGCCGAGCGCCTCGCGGCGGCGCGGAACATCTCGCCGACAGGGTCTTCCTCCCGGTCGTGGATCGGCATGCCCATGAGGACGAACACCCCGAAGACCACCGCGGTCAGCGCGGCCACGCCGAGCAGCGCCATCACCGGCCGGGCCTTGCCGCGCACCCGGTAACGCGCCAGATCAGCCCTGCTGGGGCGGCCCAGGATCGGCTCGGGGCCGGTCGGCTCCGTCCCTTGCTCAGGCCCTTGCTTCAGGCTGCGGGCCCGGCGGCGCAGCCGTACCGCTATCGCGGTCAGGATGGCCGCGGTCAGCGCCAACCGTACGAGCTTCAGCACGTCGCGCACCCTATCCCGATTTAGATCACCTCATGAGACGGGCCTAAGGTCGGATCTATGGAATTCCGTACCCTCGGTCGCAGCGGTCTCAAGGTCAGCGAGATCAGCTACGGCAACTGGCTCACCCATGGCTCCCAGGTCGAGGAGGACGCCGCCAAGCAGTGCGTGCAGGCGGCGCTCGACGAGGGCATCACGACGTTCGACACCGCCGATGTCTATGCCGGCACCAAGGCCGAGTCGGTGCTCGGCCGGGCCCTGAAGGGCGTACGCAGGGAATCGCTGGAGATCTTCACCAAGGTCTACTGGCCGACGGGCCCCGGGCCGAACGACCGCGGCCTGTCCCGCAAGCACATCACCGAATCCATCCACGGGTCGCTGCGGCGTCTGCAGACCGACTACGTCGATCTGTACCAGGCGCACCGCTTCGACTTCGAGACGCCGCTGGAGGAGACGCTCAAGACCTTCGACGATCTCGTACGGCAGGGCAAGGTCCTCTACATCGGCGTCAGCGAGTGGACGGCCGACCAGATCGCCCAGGCGCTGAAGATCGCCGACGACATGGGCTTCGACCGGATCGTGTCCAGCCAGCCTCAGTACTCGATGCTCTGGCGCGTCATCGAGCCGGAGGTCGTGCCGCTCAGCGAGCGTGAGGGCATCGGCCAGATCGTCTGGTCGCCCATCGCGCAGGGCGTACTGACCGGCAAGTACCTGCCCGGCCAGGCCCCGCCGGCCGGCTCCAGGGCGACCGACACGGCCGGCGGCGCCGACATGATCGCCCGCTTCATGAACGACGACGTCCTCACCCGCGTACAGGAGCTCCAGCCGATCGCCGCCGACCTGGGCCTCACCATGGCGCAGCTCGCGGTCGCCTGGGTCCTGCAGAACCCGAACGTCTCCAGCGCCATCGTCGGCGCCTCCCGCCCCGAGCAGGTGCGCGACAACGTCAAGGCGGTCGGGGTCAAGCTCGACTCCGACGTACTGGAGCGGATCGACTCCGTGCTCGGCCCGGTGGTCGAGCGCGATCCCGCCAAGACGGCCAGCCCGCCGAAGCGCCCATAACATCCCCGGCAGCAAAAACCCCTTGAGCAACAATGACGCTCAAGGGGTTTTTCATTTCTCCTTGCTTCACTCCGGACGCAATGACAATCCCGTGTATTCGACCCGGTCCTCGTCGAGCAGCGCCACCTGCTCGACCCCGGATTCCAGCAGTTCACCCCAGTTCTCGCCAAGCCAGGACTCCGCGTCCGCCTGGCTCGGAAAAACTTCTCGCGGCAAAGGGCGATCCGTTACCTCACCACCATTTGCATTTTCATAACGCCACCGCCATGTCATGCCATACGCTCCTTTTCCGCGGGTTCGCCGACGCACCCACCGACGGCACTGGAACCTTACTCCCGAGCTTGGCGGTCAATCGATGCCGCGCGCGTATCGTGTGCCGGCGGGAGTCGCCTTCGGAGCGGCTCGTGTGGCGGCCTGCCGTCGTTCCAGACGGTGTGCGGCAAGGACCCCGCGGCCTCCGACAGGAAGGCGTCGGACTCGGGGTCGCCGAAGTCCACCCTGACCACGACCCGCTTGCTGGCCGGGTAGGCGTTGATCGTCACCACGTCCCCCTGAGCGTTGACACGGGCCTTGGCAGCCGAGACCAGTAGTTGGGCCATAGAGGCGGTCTCCGCGCCCGTCACGCACTTCGTCAGCCCCTCCGCGGGCGGTTGCTCGTCGGAGGGCCAGCACCGGCACCGACCTCGGCACCCCCGCCTTACCCGCCCCCGCCTCACCCGCCGACGCCTCGCTGGACGACGCCTCGTCGGAGGGGCCGCCACTCACCACCAGCAGTTCCACCGCAGGCCACCCCCAACCCCAAGACCCTCAGCCCGCCAAAAGCGGCATCTCCGCCGCAGGCCGGGATGCCGGGCTCTATGTACGCTCGGCCTGGTGAAACTCCTTCTCGCCGGCACCGCAGGCCCCACGGGCTGGCCGGAACCGGGTTGCCCGTGCGCCTCATGTGCTGGGCACCCCTCCTGCTACCGACGACCCTTCGAGCTCGTCGTCGACGGTGTGGCGCGCTTCCCGTTCGACGACGTGCCGCCCGGTTACCGGACCTTGGCCGACGGTCACGCCCTGGAGGGCCCCGATGGCACCCGCCTGCTGTACGCGCTCCCGGCCGCGACAGTAACCCCGAACGCAGCAACGCTCTCGGCCGCGACGGCGACCCCGGACGCCACGACGGTCCCGGAGGCGACAGCGACCCCGGAGGCGGCGGCCCCGGCTACCCCGTACGACATCGTGCTGGTCGATCCGCTCGACCGGCCCGAGCGGATCGGGCTCCTGCGCCGGGCGGGCCTGGTGGCCGACGGAACCCAGGTGGTGGCCGTCGGGATGGACCACCGGGTCAGGTCCGAGGAGGAGTTGTCGCGGCGGCTCGCTCTGTGGGGCGTACGAGCTGTGCCGGATGGGACGACGCTCGACACCGCGCTCGCCGCCCCACCGGCTCCAGCACAGCCGAGGAGAACTCTGCTGCTGGGCGGTTCCCGTTCGGGCAAGTCGGCGGAGGCTGAGCTACGACTGGCCGCCGACCCGTACGTCACCTATGTCGCCACCGGCTCGCGCGGCGAAGGCGACGGTGAGTGGGCCGCGCGGGTACGGGCCCACCGCGAGCGCAGGCCCGCGCACTGGGCGACGGTGGAGACCACCGACCTGGCGGGGACGATCCGCGCGGCGACGACGCCGCTGCTGGTCGACGGGCTGGGTACGTGGCTGGCGGCGGTGTTCGACGAGTACGGTGCCTGGGACGGCGATCGGGCGCCGGTCGCCGCGCGCTGCGATGAGCTGGTGGCGGCGTGGCGGGGTACGACCCAGCGGATCGTGGCCGTGTCGGACGAGGTGGGCATGGGAGTGGTGCCCGCCACGGCCAGCGGGCGGGCGTTCAGGGACGAGCTGGGGCGACTCAATGAGCACCTCGCCGACGAGTCCGAATATGTCGCCCTGGTGATCGCCGGCCGCCCAATGCGCCTGTGACACCGGGGATAACACGACGCCCGCGTGCGGTCCGGACCGGCCCGGCCCGGCGACGGACCGCTCCGGCGTACCGCCGGTCTAGGCCGTGTATCGAAAGTGGATCAGTAGGGTTGGGGCGCGATAGGTGTAGCGCCCGTGCTGGGGAGGTCGCCATGTTGGTGGGGTCGCGTGCCGGGTTCGGTTTGGAGTTCCACGTCGAGCAGGATCCGCAGCTCTTGTGTGTCGACGTCTTCGTCGGCGGGCTCCATGTGAACACGTGGGACAACGCGTTTTACCCGCCCCTACTGGTCAAGGAGCTCAAGGATGAGCTCGGTCGCTTTCGCACGCCAACCGCGCCGCCGGTGGGGTTCACCTCGTCGTCTGAGTTCTTTTGCCTTGCCGAGAGCTGGATGTACGACGACGCCGTTACCGGGATCGCGCCTGAGGCCGAGGCGGCACTCGCACGGTGCGAGTTCCTGGAGTGGGGGGAGTGCACCAATGAGGTGACAGCGCTCGCGTTCCCCGACGGGGACCGTGTGCACCTCACCTGTCGGGTGCACGAGCGAGGCGGTGCTGCCCGCGGCACCGAGGGCCGGCGTGGGCCGACGGTGGTGTCGGTGAGCCGGACGGTGCTCGTCGAGACGCTGGAACGTGGCCTCGTCGTCGCCGAACGCGAGTGGTCTGCCCGGCTCGCCGCCGTCAAGGGCCGCAGTGACACATGTGACGGCGGGGACGTGTCCAGCGTGTGTTCTCCTTAGGCGTGAATCGAATGGCTGGTCACAACCACTCGTTGATGGCTGCGACGAGGACGGTCGCCTCGTAGCGAACCGCGAGCTTGTCGTACCGGGTGGCCACGGCTCGGTGCCTTTTGAGGCGATTGATGCCGCATTCGACCGCGTGCCGAGCCTTGTAGTCCTGCGGGTCGAACTTCGGCGGCCGGCCACCGCGCGAACCGCGTTTCTTGCGGTTGTGGACTTGGTTGGCCTTGTCCGGGATGGTGCAGAGGATCCCGCGCTGGCGCAGGTAAGCGCGGTTCTTCCAGGAGGCATACGCCTTGTCGGCGCGTACGCGATCCGGCCGGGTGCGCGGTCTGCCCGGGCCCAGGCGTGGCACCCTGATGAGGCCCAGGGCGACCTCGAACTGCGGGGAGTCCCCGCACTGTCCTGCGGTGATCACGAGGGACATGGACTTCTGCCCCTGCTCGACGGCCAAGTGCAGCTTGGCGCTCAGTCCGCCGCGCGAGCGTCCGAGGCCGTGATCGGCCGGCTCGGTGGCCACGCCGCCGGGCGGTTCCTTCTGCAAGTCCCCCTTTTCCGCGCTCCGGCGGCGTGTTGGTGGGCCCGGCAGACGGTGGAATCGACGTTGATCTCCCAGGTGATCAGGTCTTTCGCATCTGCTTGGGCTTGGAGTTGGGTGAAGATGCGCTGCCAGGTGCCATTGCGCTGCCAGCGGCGGAACAGGTCGTACACCCGGCCCCACGGCCCGTACTTCTCGGGTATGTCCCGCTAAGGGATGCCGGTGCGGACTCGGAACCGTATGCCGTCGATCAGCTGTCGCCGAATCCAGATTGGTGGCCGACCGGGCTTTTGCCGGTTCGGCAGCAGCGACTCCAGCACTGCCCATTGTTCGTCCGTGAGATCTCCACGCGCCACGAACCAAGATCATCCCACGACCAAGATCTACTTTCGATACACGCCCTAGTGGCGGATCGCTCTGGCGTACCAGCGCCCCTCCATGCGGTCGACGTGCAGAGAACGGCCGAAACAGTCGGACAGGTTCGCGGGCGTGAGGACGTCCGCGACCGGCCCCGATGCCAGGACGCGCGCGTCGCGCATGAGCATGGCGTGCGTCGTCGTGGCAGGTACCTCCTCCAGGCGGTGGGTCACCGTCACCGTGGTGAGCACCGGCCTGGTCGTCGCCAGGTCCTCCACCGCCTCGATGAGGTCCTCGCGGGCCGGCAGGTCGAGGCCGGCGAACGGCTCGTCGAGCAGCAGCACCGCCGGGTCCGCCATGAGCGATCTGGCCACCCTGATCCTGGCCCGCTCACCCTGGGAGCACACCCGGAACAGGCGTTCGGACAGGTCCTTGCAGCCCACGTCCCCCAGCAGGCGCAGTGCGCGGTCCCGCTCAGCGTCGCCGTACCTGTCCCAGAGCGGGGCGCTCGTGCCCGTGTGCCCGGTGAGCACCACGGTGAGGGCGGTGGCGCCTTCCTCCTCCAGGAGTTCCTCGTCGATCAGCCGCTGGCTGGAGGCCACCAGGCCGATGTGGCGCCGCAGCGAGCGTACGTCGGCCCGGCCGAGCCGGTGGCCGAGGACACTGACCGTGCCCTCCGTCGGGTGCCGTACGGCCGCGGCCAGCGAGAGCAGCGTCGTCTTGCCGGCACCGTTGGGCCCGAGCACGGCCCAGTGCTCGCCGTACTCCACTCGCCAGTCGACCGCACTCAGCAGCGACTTGCCGGCGACCCGGACTCCTACGCCTTCGAGTTCAACAACGTGCATCCGGCCACCCTAGTGGCCGCCCACGGACTCCCTCAGCGTCCGATGGGTGGGTGTTATTGCTATTTTTACGGTCGGCCCGGTGAGCCCCACCCGCCATCTGCGGCTGAGGTCTGTCCAGGGGCACGCTCCTCCGGTTCACCGGGCTGGGCGCCGTGACGTGCGTCTACTTGACCCCGGTCCGTGGACGCGCCGACACCATAGGGAGGGTGTGCGTCTTCTTGGCCCGGTCCGTGAGCGCGTCGGCGACCGTAGGGAGAGCGTGATGGACGGGGTGCGGTTCGCGATCGGGACGTTGAGCGTGTTCCCGGTCCGGGTGACACGCGTCGATCGCCAGGTGGCGGGACGGGCGATGGTGCTGGCCCCGGCCGTCGGCCTGGTGCTGGGCGCCGTGGCCTGTCTGCCGTTGCTGCTCCCGGGGCCGCCGTTGCTGGGTGCGGCGCTCGCGGTCGGGCTGCTGGCCGTACTGACGCGGGGGCTGCATCTGGACGGCCTGGCCGATCTCGCGGACGGGCTGGGTAGCGGGAAGCCCGCCCCTCAAGCGCTCGACATCATGAAAAAGTCGGATATTGGGCCGTTCGGTGTGATCACCCTGGTGCTGACGCTGCTCATCCAGGTGACCGCCCTTTCCGGGCTCACGCCGACAACTCAGGCGACCGCGCTGTCCGGGCTCGGGCCAGCATCTCTGGCGGCCACGCTTTCCGGGCTCGAACCGCCCGCTCTGACCGGGCTCAGGCCGTCCGTCCTGGTGATCGCCTGCGTCACCGGCCGGTTGGCGCTCACCTGGGCCTGCCGGTCGACCGTTCCCGCCGCCCGCCCCGACGGGCTCGGCGCGCTGGTCGCGGGCACGGTACGGCCGGGCGCCGCCTGGGCGGCCACCGCCCTGGCCCTGGCGGCGGCAGCGGGCCTCGGCCTGGTGGCGGGACAAAGGATGGTGTACGTCCTTCCCCTCGGCGTGGCCGCCGGGCTCGCGGCGGCCTTGTTCCTGCTCCGCCATGCCAGGCGGCGCCTGGGCGGGGTCACGGGCGACGTGTTGGGGGCCCTCGTCGAGACGGCCACGGCCACCACGCTCACGGTCTGCGCCGTGCTCGGCTGACCGACGCCGCCCTTCACGGCCACCGCGCTCACGATCTGCGCCGTTCTCGGCTGACCGACGCCGCCCTTCGTACCTCTTGAGAGGGCGTCATGCCTGTACGGCGGGCCGCTCCGCGATGAAGGCGTTGATCAGGGCCGCGCCGCGCTCGGCGTCGTCGATGCTCACGGCCAGCTGCCCGCCGGAGCGGTAGCGGATGATCAGGCATTCGCCGCCCCGCAGCATGATGGTGGCGCTGCCCGGCAGCCCGCGCAGGCCCCAGCCCCCGACCTGGCTCGGATACCGCGACTCGGACCACGCCTTGTCGATCTGCGACAGCCGGATCCGCCGCACCGGCCAGCCCAGCGGCCCGAACCCGATCGCCAGCCCGTCCCGGGTGACCCGGGCGGTGAGCGACGAGGTGAGCAGTCCGGCGAACAGGACGATGCCCAGCCCGGGCACCGTACCCCCGATGTTCAGGCCCGCCAGGACTCCGGTGATCGCCAGCACGCCGGCCACGGCCAGGGCTACGGCCGCGGCCATGCTCATGGCGGTCAGCCAGGAGTTGGTGATGCGGCTGACCCATACCGAGCGCTGTCCCGGCTGGAGCCGCAACCGGGGCGGCTCCTCACCCGCGGGCGGGCGCTGGTCGAGGCCGCCCCTGCCGAGGTAGCCGGCCAGGAGCGCGGCGGCGAGCGCGACGCCGATGACGGCCAGCATGGTGCGGCCTTCCAGGTCCGCCTCCCGCCAGGTGGGCGCGTCGAGGTTGGCGAGCAGCGTCGCGCAGCTCATGCCGAGCGCGAACACCCCCATCCCGGCCAGAGATCCCCACCAGTACATCCGGCTGAGCCTGCGCTCCATCGCCTTCCCGTTCACCGCGACTCCGAACAGCACCGCCCAGGCCACGCCCCATGTCGCGACGCTCACGACCAGGAAGGCAGTGAACGAGTGCTCGCCATCGGGCACGAGACCCGATCTCCAGTGCACGGCCAGCGGGTCGGGCAGCCGGCCGCGCAGGGCGAGTGGGGCCGCGACCAGCGCGGCGGCGACGATCAGCCCCCAAGCGGCAACGGCGAATCGCGAGTTCATGGCAGCTCCTCCAGCATCGTGATGAGGTCTTCGCGGCGGTAGCCGAGTCTCGTGGCCTCTTCCAGCAGTTCGCGGGCCCGCTGCAGGAGCAGCGCCCGCCCGTCGGCGCGGCCCGCGACGCTGACGCCGCGCCCCCGCCTGAACTCCAGCAGCCCCTCGTCACGCAGGTCACGCAGGGCGCGCAGCACCGTGTTGGGGTTGATGCCGAGCGCCTCGGCCAGGTCGCGGGCGGGTGGCAGCCGGTCGCCCGGCGCGTACGAGCCCTCGCCGATGGCACGGCGGATCGCGCCGGCCACCTGCTCATGCAGGGGACGCGCGTCGTTGAGGTCCAGAGTCAGCAACATGGTGCTAATGACACTAGCACCAAGTCGTCATGTGTGCGGGGCGACGAATGGTAGGATGAACCCCTGTTTGTGAGTACCTCTAAACCCTGGATAGCATCGGTTTACGTGACCACTGTGCGGCTGAACTCAGCAGATCCAGTCTCTTTCGACACCGACGCGCTGATCGTCGGGTTCCGGTCCGGCCCCGAAGGCGCTCGCCCCGCCACGGGCGCCGAGTCCCTCGACGCGGCCTTCGGCGGCAGACTCGCCGCCACGCTCACCGCCGTCGGCTTCTCCGGCAAGCCCGGAGAGCTCGCCAAGGTGCCCGTGTTCGGCGCCATCACCGCTCCGCTGCTGGTCGCGGTCGGTCTCGGCGACTCCGCCGACGCCGAGACGCTACGCCGCGCCGCGGGGGCCGCCGTACGATCCCTCGCCGGCACCGCCCGCGCCGCGCTCCTCCTGCCCGCCGAATCGGCCGACCAGGCCGAGGCCGTGGCGCTGGGCGCGCTGCTGGGCGCCTACGGGTTCTCCCGCTACCGCACCAACGGCGAGGTGAAGGCGCCCGTGGGCGACCTCACCGTACTGTCGGCGAACGAAGCGGGTGGATCCGACGGGATCGCCGGCCGCGCCTCCGTGCTCGCCGAGTCGGTCACGCTCGTCCGCGACCTGGTCAACACCCCGCCCTCCGACCTGTGGCCGGCCAAGTTCGCCGAGATCGCCGAGCAGCGCGGCGGGGAGGCCGGGCTGAGCGTCGAGGTGCTCGACGAGAAGCAGCTCAAGGACGGCGGCTACGGCGGCCTCATCGGCGTCGGCCAGGGCTCGGCCAACCCGCCGCGCCTGGTCCGCCTCTCCTACACCCACCCCGAGGCCACCAAGACGCTGGCGTACGTGGGCAAGGGCATCACGTTCGACTCCGGCGGCCTGTCGCTCAAGCCGTCCGCCTCCATGGACTGGATGAAATCCGACATGGGCGGCGCGGGCGCGGTCCTGGGCGCCCTGATCGGCGTCGCCCGCCTCGCCCCGAAGGTCAACGTCGTCGGCTACCTCTGCCTGGCCGAGAACCTGCCCAGCGGCACCGCGCAGCGCCCCTCCGACGTCATCCACAGCTACAGCGGCAAGACCGTCGAGGTGCTCGACACCGACGCCGAAGGCCGCCTGGTCCTCATGGACGGCATCGCCCGCGCCGCCGAGGACTCCCCCGACCTGATCGTCGACGTGGCCACCCTCACCGGCGCGCAGATCGTCGCGCTCGGCTGGCGCACGGCCGGCGTCATGGCCAACGACGACGCCGTGCGCGAGCTGGTCGTCGAGGTGGCCGGTGCCGCGGGCGAGGGCGCCTGGGGCATGCCGCTGCCTGAGGAGCTGCGCAAGGGCCTCGACTCCCCGATCGCCGACATCGCCAACCTCCAGCCCGAACGCTGGGGCAGCATGCTGGCCGCGGGCATCTTCCTGAAGGAGTTCGTGCCCGACGGGGTGCGCTGGGCGCACATCGACATGGCCGGACCCGCGTTCAACAAGGGCGAGCCGCACGGCTACACGCCGAAGGGCGGCACCGGGGCCATCACCCGCACGCTCATCGGACTGGCCGAGCGGCACGCGAGCATCTGAAACAAATGAAAAGATGACGGCATCACGAACACCCCGACAAGGAGCCTGACTGTGGCCTACGACATCGTCGTCCTGGGAGGCGGCAGCGGCGGATACGCCTGCGCGCTACGGGCGGCTGAGCTGGGCAAGACGGTCGCCCTGATCGAGAAGGACAAGATCGGCGGCACCTGCCTGCACAGGGGATGCATCCCCACCAAGGCCCTGCTGCACTCGGCCGAGGTCGCCGACGAGACCCGCGAGAGCGAGACGTTCGGCGTCAAGGCCCGGTTCGACGGCATCGACGTGCCGGCCGTCCACGCGTTCAAGGACAAGATCGTCACCCGCGCCTGGAAGGGCGTGCAAGGCCTGCTCAAGGGCGCCGGCGTGACGATCGTCGAAGGCGAGGGCCGCCTGGTCGGATCGCACCGGATCCAGGTGGGCTCCGAGGTCTATGAGGGCCGCGACATCGTCCTGGCCACCGGCTCCGCGCCCAAGTCGCTGCCCGGCCTGGACATCGACGGCGAGCGCGTCATCACCAGCGAGCACACGCTGAGGATGGACCGCGTGCCCTCCTCGGTGATCGTGCTGGGCGGCGGCGTCATCGGCGTCGAGCTGGCCAGCGTCTACCGCTCCTTCGGCGCCGAGGTCACGATCGTCGAGGCGCTGCCCCACCTGCTGCCGACCGAGGAGGAGTCGAGCTCCAAGCTGCTGGAGCGCGCCTTCCGCCGCCGCGGCATCAAGTACGAGCTGGGCGTCTTCTTCGAGGGCGTCAAGACCACCGACACCGGTGTGGTCGTCACCCTCGCCAACGGCAAGACCCTCGACGCCGAGCTGCTGCTGGTCGCGGTCGGCCGCGGCGCCGTCTCGGCCGGGATGGGCTTCGAGGAGCAGGGCATCAGGGTCGAGCGCGGCGCGGTCGTGGTCGACGAGCATTGCCAGACCTCGGTCCCCGGCGTCTACGCCATCGGCGACCTGATCCCGACCCTCCAGCTGGCCCACGCCGGGTTCGCCGAGGGCATCATGGTGGCCGAGCACATCGCCGGGCTCAACCCGCCCGCCATCGACTACGCGGGCGTGCCGCGGATCACCTACTCCGACCCCGAGGTCGCCTCGGTGGGCATCACGTCCGCGCAGGCCGCCGAGCGCGGCATCGAGATCGTCGAACAGGTCTACGACCTCGCGGGCAACCCCAAGAGCCAGATCCTCGGCACCGCGGGTGCCGTCAAGGTCATCGCCCAGAAGGACGGCCCCGTCGTGGGCGTCCACATGGTGGGCCGCCGCATCGGCGAGCTCGTGACCGAGGGTCAGCTGATCTACAACTGGGAGGCGCTGCCCGCGGAGGTCGCCCAGCTCATCCACGCCCACCCGACCCAGTCCGAGGCCGTCGGTGAGGCGATGCTGGCCCTGGCCGGCAAGCCGTTGCACGTACACAACTAATTCAAGCCCTCGAAATAAGAACGCGAGAGAAGATAACGATGCCGGTCTCTGTACAGATGCCCCAGCTCGGCGAGAGCGTCACCGAGGGCACGGTGACCCGTTGGCTGAAGAAGGAGGGCGAGCGCGTCGAGGCCGACGAGCCGCTCCTCGAAGTGTCGACCGACAAGGTCGACACCGAGATCCCGTCGCCGTCCGCCGGCGTCCTCACCAAGATCGTCGTCGCTGAGGACGAGACCGTCGAGGTCGGCGCCGAGCTCGCCGTCATCGACGAGAACGGCCAGGCCGGCGGCGCCGCCACGCAGGAGGCCGCGCCGGCGCCCGCCGCGCAGCCCGAGCCGCAGCCGGAGCCCGAGCCGGCCCCGGCTCCCGCGCCGGTCTCCTCGATCCCGCAGCCCGCTCCTGCCCAGGCTCAGGCCCCGGCGCCCGCGCCCGCCCCGGCGCCCGCTCCGGTGCAGCAGGCTCCGGCCGCTCAGGCGCCCGCCCCGCAGGCTCCGGCCGCCGCCGAGCCGACCCCGCTGCCGTCCTCGGGTGACAGCCCCTACGTCACGCCGCTGGTGCGCAAGCTCGCCAACGAGCACGGTGTCGACCTCGAGTCGATCACCGGCACCGGCGTGGGCGGTCGCATCCGCAAGCAGGACGTTCTGGAGGCCGCCAAGTCGCAGCGCGAGCAGGCCGCCGCGCCGGCTCCCGCCGCCGCCCAGGCCGCTCCGGCTCCCGCCGCCGCGCCCGCTCAGGCCGCGCCGGCTCCGGTCGCCGCCGCTCCCGAGCCCGTCGAGGTCGACACCACGCTGCGCGGCCGTACGGAGAAGATGTCGCGACTGCGGCAGACCATGTCCAAGCGCCTGGTCGAGTCGCTGCAGACCGCGGCCCAGCTCACCACGGTCGTCGAGGTCGACGTCACCAAGATCGCCCGGCTGCGCGACCAGGCGAAGGCCGACTTTTTGCGCCGCGAAGGCGTCAAGCTGTCGTTCATGCCGTTCTTCGAGATGGCGGCCATCGAGGCACTCAAGCAGCACCCGAAGCTCAACGCCACGATCAACAACGAGACCATGGAGGTCACCTACTTCGACGTCGAGCACCTGGGCCTCGCGGTCGACACCGAGCGCGGCCTGATCGCGGCGGTCATCAAGAACGCCGGCGACCTCAACCTGGCCGGCCTCGCCCGCAAGACCGCCGACCTGGCCGAGCGCACCCGCGCCAACAAGGTGACGCCCGACGAGATCACCGGCGGCACGTTCACGCTGACCAACACGGGCAGCCGCGGCGCCCTGTTCGACACGCCGATCCTGAACCAGCCGCAGGTCGGCATGCTCGGCACCGGCGCCGTCGTGAAGCGTCCCGTCGTGATCGACACCGCTGAGGGCGAGGTCATCGCCGTTCGGTCGATGGTGTACCTGGCGCTGACGTACGACCACCGCCTCGTGGACGGCGCCGACGCGGCCCGCTTCCTGACCACCGTGAAGCGGCGCCTCGAAGAGGGCCGTTTCGAGGCCCAGCTGGGACTCGCGTAGTTCACGCGCGCCAGGGCCGGGGATCGTCTTTCCCCGGCCCTGGCCGCTGTCTGATGCCCGCCCCGCTGCAAAGGGCTTCGATCATTGCCCAGACCGATTGCCGTGATGGGATGACCGGAGGCGCCACTTTCACGCTGACTTCACGGCGGTCGCTCGGCAGGGGCGTGCGGCGCACGTAATCCGCCTGTTCCGGCCTGCCGATAGGTCAGGGGGTGGGTCCAGAGGTGAGTCCGGCGCGGTCGCCGCGCATCCTGTGCGACCACTCGTCCAGAGCGGCGTAGTCGGCGTCGCCGAGGCCCTGACCGGGATCGACACGATGGAGCAGGGCATGTCCTCGGTGGTGCGCGGATAGCCAGGTTCGATCGATGTCAGCCGGCCCGTCGTAGTTCACGGCCCGATGGATAAGTCGGATGCCGCTCCGGAGCCGCGCCGAAGGGAATGAGTGGTCCGTCGACATCGAGGAAGAGCAGCGGGCGCTGTGTGGGACCGGTCACGGCCGCACGATAGCGGCTCATCCTGACAGCCCGGCTCGATGAGGAAGCCCGTCAAACAGCGGGAGTGGCTTCAGGCCTGGCGAAAGCTCTGCCACTGTCAGCCCTCGCACTCCACGCTGCTTCGTCCGGCGTCGCGGCGGGAGTCAGGGGGCGTCCGACGATCAAGGTAAGGTGCTGTGCCCGGGCCCCCGCCAACCCGGCCGACTTTCGATTCACGACTGTGCACAGGACGGTTCTTCTCTATGGACGCTCACGACCGGTTGGTGACCAGCCTTCGCGCCGCCCTGGACGCACGGCCTGAGGACGTCACCCTCAGGCTGCATCTCGCGCAGATTCTCCTCGACTCTGGTGATCTTCCCGGCGCGATGAGTGAGGCCGCCGAGGCACTGCGGTACGACCCGTCCTGTGACCAGGCCAGGGACTTCATGGTCACCGCTCTCGAGAGACGGCCTTCCGGCGCTGAGACCGGCAACGCGGAGGCGGAGGCCGTGGCCGAACCGCGGCTACCCCGAACCGATGCCCCGCTGGAGGTGCCGCCGAAAGAGCGATTCGACTGGACGGCGGCGGAGAGCGACGTGGCCGGCCTGGTCGGGCCGCGCTTCGCCGACGAGCCCGCCGGCGCGAACCCGGATACCTACGAGACCGAGACTCCAGGACTGCGGCTGGCCGACATCGGGGGTATGGAGGACGTCAAGGATCGACTGGAGGTCGCGTTCCTGGCCCCGATGCGCAATCCTGAGCTGCGCGCACTGTATGGCACAAGCCTGCGCGGTGGCCTGCTGCTGTATGGGCCGCCCGGATGCGGCAAGACGTTCCTCGCCCGTGCGGTCGCTGGGGAGCTCGGGGCCTCGTTCATCGTGGTCGGCATCTCCGATGTCCTCGACCTGTATTTCGGCCAGTCCGAGCGGAACCTGCGCGAGCTGTTCGCCCAGGCCCGAAGGAAGGCGCCCTGCGTACTGTTCCTGGACGAGGTGGACGCCCTCGGCCAGAAGCGCAGCCAGTCTCGTGGCAGTGGGATGCGTACCGTCGTGAACCAGTTGCTGGAGGAGATGGACGGTGTGGCGGCCGACAACGAGGGTCTGTTCATCCTTGGGGCGACCAACCAGCCGTGGGACGTCGACACGGCTCTTCGCCGGCCGGGCAGGTTCGACCGTACGGTCCTCGTACTCCCGCCTGACCCGACCGCGCGGCGCTCGATCCTGGAGTTCCACCTGAGAAACCGGCCGGTGGAGAACATCGATCTGACTTCCCTCGTTGCTCGTACGGACGGATTCTCCGGCGCGGATCTCGGGCATCTGTGCGACACCGCAGCCGAACAGGCGCTCATCGCGTCATCGCGCAGCGGGACGGTCCGAATGATCGGCATGGCCGACTTTGAAACGGCCCTGAGGCAGGTGCGGCCCTCGACCGGCCCCTGGTTCGACGCGGCGAAAGGCGTCGCCATGTTCGCGAACGAGGGTGGTGCCTACGATGACCTGCTCAGCTACCTCAAGCAGCAGCGGATGATGTGACTTCGGGCTCGGCGGTGAGGCCGTCCGTCAAGACCGGATGCTGGTCGCCCTACGTATCACGAATGGCGGTATCTGACATGAACCACAGTGAGAAGGCTCTGGCAGCCGCCCGGAATCTCGTCGACCTGAGGCGCTGGCAGGACGCGCTCGATGCACTCGGCCCGGCGCTCGTCTCTGACGACACGGCGGCCGAGGCGCATCGCATGACCGCTCGATGCCTGTTAAGTCTGGGAAGGACGAAGGATGCCCACAACGCGGTCGTCTCCGCTCTCCGCATTGATCCGGGCAGCGAGTACGCGCATTACCTGCTCGCATCCGTTCTCCTCGGCCTCGGCCGGCGAGGGGCCGCCCTGCGGGCGGCGACAGAGGCTGCGAGGCTGGCGCCGGACTGGGTGCCGTCCCTGTACATCTTGGCGAAGTGCCGGCTGGAGGTGTTCGAACGCGACGAAGCTCAGCGAACCGCCGCGATGGCCGTCAGGGCCGATCCGCATGATCCGCTCGCCCATCTCGCGGTCGCCGAGGTAGCGGTCGGTCTGCTTCCGCTCGGCGAGGTGGAAGCGGACCGTGAGCGATGGGATGAGGCAGAACGCGCCTTCCGGACCGGCCTCGGGCTTGATCCGCATGATGAAGACCTCGCTCTCGGCCTCGCGCATCTCCTGTGCCTTCGCCACCGCTTCCTCGAAGCCGCGGAGATCTACCTGACGATTCTCCGGAGCAATCCGAGCAACGACTTGGCCCTGCGTGCGATCGGGCTTATCGGGGTGTCGTTCGGCCAACTTCGAAATGACTGGAACAATGCGGCTCCTGTGGGTGCGCGTTTCCAGATGGGTCTGGCAAATCTCGACTCACCGTCGATCGAGGCGCTCCTGGCCGACTTCATTTCGCTCGTGTCCGAGTCGCAGGAGACGGTGCGCGAATCATTGAGCCGGGCCACGAACCTGCTGTCGACTGTGAGCCGGTCTTTCGGTGGTGGTTCGCATCAAGCCGCGGAGCCGATGCCCGCTACGGACTTCGGCGTTCCCCTCTCCTCGGGATGGTCGGCCGTTGGGCTGCCCACGTTCACTTTTCCCTGGCACGCGCTGGATCTGACAGATGACCCCCTGCCGGCGAACCAGGTCGAGGTTGCGTCGCTTGCCGGACAGCTGCAAGATGCGGTGAAGCGGGTCGCGGAGTACGACGCCCGGATCAGGGCTCTGCTCTACACGAGCCGAGGCGTGTATGCGAAAGATGACGACGGCGCGAGGCTCCATGAGATTTTCGTGGAGATGAGTGCCCGGACCGGCAGGATCGCCGACATCTATCGTGACTGCGGAGACATTCTTCTCGAATTCTCACATGAAGCGTCGCTGGCCAGAGCCCAGGTAGTCAACGCGAGGCACTGGGCCGACCACGCGAACAAGGAACATGAGACGGCCGTCCAGATGTTCCTCTCTCTCCTGGCCGAGCCCCGGCCGCAGGGCGGCGGCGACTGGCGTGGGCTCGACGAATCTGCGGTGGAATCGTTTGCCGGGCGTCTTTCGGACTCATCCAGCATGGCCGCCGCTCGGCGCTTCGGCCGTGAAGCGCGTGAGTGGGAAGAGGAACGTCAAGGAGCCATATCCTCTGCCAGGAACGCGATGGAGGTGTACCGCGAGGCCGAAGCTGGATGCGTGCAGGCCCTTCGCCTCTTGATCGGCAAGTACCGGCCGGCTGCGTGACCCGGAGGTCATGGCGGCCGGGCGGGTCCGGTGTCTTCTGTCAGTGGCAGCGCAAGTCGAACCCGGTACGCCTCCTGAACGCACTCCTCGGCCAGGTCCAGATCTGCGCGACGCGCACGGTCGCGGCGAGCACGAAAGCCCACTCCCGCCGATGCGCGTCGGCCACCGCCTGACCCGCCTCCGCCCGTCCCACCTCCGTTTGGCCCGCGTCCGTTTGGCCCGCGTCCGCCGCGGCCGTCATCGCCATGAGGGTCTCCTTGGCTGTCTGTCCGGTCGGTACGCCTCTACATCGGACAGGCGAGGCGAATTCGACAGACCGTACGCGAACCTTTTCCAGATGCGCCCTGGCGCGACTTCACCAAGGTACCCCCGCTACTTGACGGATCGACGAGCCGGCCGTGCTGGGCGTGGCGATTTCATTGCCTGGAATTACCCAGGTCAGGGGTGCGTTAGACCCCTCTGTGCGCCTGGCCTAGACAGCGAGTATGCCTCTGGCCGCGCCGCCAATGTCCGAGTACGGACGTCATACCCATCACATGCATCACAGGCAATCACCTGTGACCGCTGAACCCGCCTGTGCGCGGGACCGGGGACCCATGTCTCGATCGGGGCTAATCGGCACGTCAACGTGCTGTAGGGCAGCTTCCACGCCCGAGCCCGTCAGCTAACCCGGTAAGCGGAATGGAAGCAAGGAGTAATCACCATTATCCGCACCCCCAAGATCAACTATGCCAAGATCGCGCTCGGCGCGACCATCGCCGCCGCCGCCCTCGGCGCCCACACCGCTGCGAACGCCGCCACGGCCCCCGCATGGCACACCCCCATCGCGGCTCAGGCCGCCCCCGCCTCCGCGCAGGGCGGCAGGAACGGCGAGGCCCAGGTGAACGTCACCGCCCAGCAGGTCCTGAACCTGGCCAAGGCCCAGGTCGGCACGTCCGAGGACGCCAACGGCGGCGGCACCAAGTTCCAGAAGTGGTACGTGAACTCACCCCGCGCCGCCGAAACCGTCCAGCGTGACGGCGGCAGCAGGCAGGACTACCTGAACGCCGCCTGGTGCTCGATGTTCGTCTCCTGGGTCGGCGAGGAGAGCGGCGCCCGCCCCCAGATCGGCTGGGACGCCTACACCGTCGCCCACGCCAAGTGGTTCGCCGCCAACCACCGCTGGGGCACCGTGGCCAAGCCCGGCGCCGTGGTCTTCTACTCCTGGAGCGGCAGCAAGGACTTGAGCTCCATCAGCCATGTCGGATTCGTGGTCAAGGACAACGGCGACGGCACGATCTCCACGATCGAGGGCAACACCGGCAACGGCAAGGTCGAGCAGCGTGTCCGTCCCACCTCTCAGGTCGTCGGTTACGGCTACCCGCACTACGCCGCCTGACCCGCACAGAACGCGTTCGCGGCCGCGAGCCTCAGCACCCGGCCGCGAGCCTCAGCACCCGGCCGCGAGCCTCAGCACCCGGCCGCGAGCCTCAGTACCCGGGCTCAGTACCCGGTCGCGAATCTCACGGCAGTGAGCCCGGCCGCGAACCTCAGGCGTCCGGCCGTGAGTTTCACGGCTGTGAGCCTCACGGCAGTGATGCGAGCATTCGCTGCCCCGCCGACCGCAGGTGGGCGGTCATCGCGTCCGCCGCGGCCGGGCCGTCGCCCGCCACGACCGCCCGCACGATGGCCTCGTGCTCGTCGCGCGTGAGCTCGGCGGCGCCTTCCCTGGCGTAGAAGATCCGGAAAGCGCGCGAACGGACGAACAACCGCTCCAGCGTCTCGGCCACGACCAGGTTTCCCGACATCTGGGCGAGTTTGCCGTGCAGGAGTTCGTCGGCCTTGGCCAGCACGGCGAGGTCGCCGCCCGGCACGTCGACCTGCCGGCGCAGGAACGCCCGGTCCTCCGTACGAAACTCCTCGGCGGCGCGGCGCGCGGTGGGAGGTTCGAGCAGCAGCCTGCACTCGTAGAGGTCGGAGATCGTCTTGCGGTCGGGCAGGTCGGCGGCGACGAAGCCGCGGTAGGGATGCTTGCTGACCAGCCCGTCCGCCTCCAGCCGCCCCAGAGCCTGGCGGATCGGCGTGTTGGAGATCTTGAGCTGCGTGGCCAGAGCATCGATCTTGACCCGGCTGCCGAGCGGAATGTGCCCGCTGAGCAGCATTTCTCGCAACACGTCGTAGACGTCGTCGGCGAGCACCTGCCGCCGTGGGAGCGCCAGTTCTGGCGATGGGGAGTCAGTCATCCAAGCCTCGGGGAGTCGGTCATCCAAGCCTCCTGGCGTTCCACCCTAGCGGCACATGGGGTTGACGTCGGCGTAACGTGCATGCAACATCTGACTTCAAACATCGTACACGATTATGTCGAGGCCAGCTGTGATCAGAGTTCGCATCCCCATAACGGCGTGCCTCGCAGGCGCCCTGCTCACCGCCTGTTCGTCCAGCACGCCCGCAGCCGTCGGCGGGGCCATCACCGAGGACCGCGACGCGACGCTACTGGTGTGGAGTGACCCCACCCGGCTGGCCGGATTCGAGCAGTTCAAGAAGACCCACCCGAACTTGAAGATGAAGGTCGAGACCTACGACGGGCAGAGCCTGCTGACGAAGATCCAGCTGTTCAACCGCACCGGCAAGGGCTGGCCGGACGTCGTCTTCGCGGGGCAGCCCAACGTGGTCTCCCAGTTCGCCGGGAAGCTGAACTACGCCCAGCCCCTCGACTCGCTGCTGCCCGGGCAGATCCGCAAGGACTTCGGCACGGCCAACGCGCCCTGCGAGGTCGGCGGCAAGCTGTACTGCCTGCGCAACGACCTGGCCCAAACCGTGCTGTGGTACAACAAGCCGCTCATGGAGCGCTTCGGCTACCAGCTCCCCAAGACGTGGACCGACTACCGGGCGCTGGGCGAGCGGGTGGCCAAGGAGCACCCCGGCTATGTCATCGGCAGCGCGGGCAGCTTCTTCACCTACTACGACTACTTCTGGTCCAGCGGCTGCCCGATCCAGCAGGTGACCGGGCCGGACAAGGTGCACATCAACCTGAAGGACGCCAAGTGCACCCGGGTCGCGGACGTGCTCGACCCCCTGATCAAGAACGGATCGGTCACCAAGGCGGGGCTCTTCGACCCGGAGATGGCCAAGCTGGGCAAGGAGGGCAAGGTCCTCATGCTGCCCGGCGCCTCCTGGCTCGGCGACTACCTGTTCAAGCCCAAGGACCTGTTCGCCACTCCCAACGGCCAGATCGCCGCGGCACCATACCCGTCCTGGGACGGCGAGACGACCAACTGGTCCGGCAGCGCGGGCGGCGGCGTCTACCTGGTCTCCCGCCACTCCAAGAACATGAAGGGCGCCGCCGAGATCATCCAGTGGATGACCACCGACGCCGGCTACCAGAAGAGCGCGCCGACCTACCCCGCCTACGGCCCCTCGGCCGACGCGTGGGCCAAGCGGCTGGCCGCTGACCCGTTCTACGCCGCCGACCCGTTCCCGGTCATGCGTGAGCAGGCGGCCAAGGTCAACCCGGTGCAGCAGCCCACCCGCTATGACGTGGAGGGGGCCTTCACCCAGACGGTTGTCCCCGCGATCCGCTCCGGCGGCACCGTCGGGGCCGGCTTGGACGCGCTGCAGACCGAGCTGGTGAACCTGGCGAAGGCCCAGGGCTATGACGTCGGGTAAGTTGTTCGGCTGGCTGTGCGTGGCCCCGTACCTGATCCTGCTGGTGGTTTTCGGGATCGGCCCCATCCTGTACGCGCTCTACGAGTCCCTGAGCGACCCACGGGCCTATGTCAACGCGACCGCCGACTTCCGGTTCCTGCCCGCGGTGGGCAACGTGTCGCTGTTCATGGCGCTGTACCTGCCGGTCATGGTGATCGGCGTGCTGCTGCTGGCCCTGTTCGTCCAGGACCAGCGTCCCCTGTACGGCACGACGTTGCGGCTGGTCTACATGTTGCCGGGCGCGGTCACCGGCTCGGCCAGTGTGCTGCTCTGGTACGTCATGCTCCAGCCCGCGCTCAGCCCCTTCGCGCCCCTGCTGAGCGGCATGGGCCTGCGGACCGGCAACGACGTGCTGAAACCGGCGCACCTGGTGGTGATCTTCGCGTTGATGGCCTTCGCCACCGGGTTCGGTCAGTGGGTGGTCATCATGTACGGCGCCCTGCAGGGAGTGCCGCAGGAGGTGCTGGAGGCCTCCAGGATGGACGGCTGCACCTGGTGGCAGACGGCCCTGCGGATCAAGCTGCCGCTCATCTCCAAGTACGTGGTCTACATGGTCATTCTGGCCTTCACCGCCGGGCTGCAGATCTTCATCGAGCCGCAACTGCTGTACGGCGTGGCCTTCACCGGCTCCAAGTCCTGGTCGCTGAACCAGCTGGGCCTGCTGTTCGCCTTCGACAACGGCGACTTCGCCGCGGCCGCCGCGCTGTGCCTGATGCTGCTGGCCCTCTGCACTGTGGCCGCCTGCTTCCTGGTGTTCAAGGCCAAGTTCTTCGAGACGGAGGTCGACCGATGACCGATCGGCTCGGCGGGGCGTGGGTGTGGCGGATGTCCTTGTCCGTCGTGCTCGGCCTGGTGGCCCTGGCCTGCGCGCTGCCGCTGGTGTGGCTGGTGCTGGCGCCGACCAAGTCCGACGCCCAGATCACCGGCGGGCATCCGCTGTCCTTCGGCTCGTTCGGCGGCTACCTGACCGCCTGGCGGAACCTGACCACCTTCAACGACGGCGTCATCTACCAGTGGATCGGCAACTCGGTGCTCTACACCGGCGGCGCGGTGCTGCTGTCGGTGACCACGTCCCTGCTGGCCGGGTACGCGCTGGCGGCGACGAAGATCGCCGGGCGGCGGGTCATCCTCCTCTCCACGCTGCTGGCGATGATCGTGCCACCCGCCGCGCTCGTGCTGCCGCTCTTCCTGGAGGTGAACGCGGTCCAGCTCACCGGCACCGCCTGGTCGGTGATCCTGCCCGCCGGTCTCTACCCGTTCGGGGTCTACCTCGCCTTCATCTACTTCTCCACCCTGCTGCCGCGCGAGGTGCTGGAGGCGGCCAGGATCGACGGCTGCTCGGAGGCCGCCCTGTTCGCCAGGGTCGCCCTGCCCCTGGGCAAGCCGCTGATCGCGCTGCTGACCTTCTTCGCCTTCATCGGCAACTGGAACAACTACTTCCTGCCGTTCGTGATGCTCGGCGACGACGAGACCTTCAACCTCCCGGTCGGGCTCGGCGTGCTCATCTCCGGCTCACCGGCGCTCAACCCCGCGCTGGGCGGTAGCGATCTGCCCATCCACCGGCCAGAAGCGGCGATCACGGGTGTGCTCACCGTGGTGCCCGTGGCGCTCGTCTTCCTGTTCGCCCAGCGCCACCTGGTGCGCGGGCTGCTCGACGGCGCCGTCAAGAACTGAAACCGCAACGGAGTGAATGTGAAGATCACCGCTGTCGACGTCGTTCTGTGCGCGCGGCCCGCCGTCACGCCGGCCTTCCGCTGGCGCGACGGTCTGCCGGGGTCCGAGCCCGCGCACACAGGTGGCTGGCTCGTGCTGTCCACCGACGACGGTTACGTCGGCTACGCCTACAGCCAGCGCGGCGTCATCCTGGCCGACATCGTCGACCGGCGGCTCCGCGCCGAACTGCTGGGCGCCGACGCCCTGCAGCGCGAGTGGCTGTGGCACCGCGTCTGGGAACTGGACCGCATCGAGGAGATGCCGCTCTACATCCACGGCCTGGTGGACGTGGCGCTGTGGGACATCGCGGGCAAGGCGGCCGGGCTGCCGGTGCACCGGCTGCTCGGCGGGTACCGCTCCGCCATCCCCGCGTACGCCTCCACCGCGACCTTCGCCACCATCAGCGAGTACCTGGACACCGCCGACCAATGCCTGGAGCTGGGCTATCCGGCCATCAAACTGCACGCCTGGGGCAACGTCGACCGCGACATCGCCCTGTGCGCCGCCCTGCGGGAGCACGTCGGCGACTCGGTGCCGCTGATGTACGACGGATCCGCCGGGTTCGACCTGCTCGACTCGATCAAGCTGGGCAGGGTCCTGTCCGAGGCCGGCTACCTCTGGTACGAGGAGCCGATGCGCGAGTTCAGCGCGACCGCCTACCAGCGCCTGGCCGAGAAGGTGGACGTACCGCTGATCGTCGCCGAGACCAGTGACGGCGCCCACATGAACACCGCCGACTTCATCGCCAACGGCTCCGCCACCGCGGTGCGCACCAGCGCGGGCCTGCGCGGCGGCATCACCGGGGCCATGCGCATCGCGCACCTGGCCGACGCCTACCGGATGCGCGCCGAGGTCCACGGCGGCGGCATCGTGCACACCCACCTGTGCATGGCCATCCCCAACACCACCTACTACGAGTCGTTCGTCCCCGCCAACCCCGTGACCAGGGAGGAAGCGGTCGACGCCAACGGGCTCGTCCACGCGGGAACCGCGCCCGGCATCGGCTACGAGGCCGAATGGGAGCGCACGTCCATACCAGCCGGGCTGGAGCCCTACACCTCCTGAAATCCCCCCAACAAAGGAGATCACCGACATGAGCGACAAGCGGATTACCAGCCCGAGCCGGCGTGCCGTCCTGACGAGCGCCGCGGCGTTGCCGCTGATCGCGGCGGTGGCGACGCCCGCCACCGCCGCGACCAGGGCCAAGGGCTGGTCGTGGAAGCTGTTCAAAGACGGCACCGACGTGTGGCAGCGCAACTACTGGAACGGCGGGGAGCAGTTCGACTTCCGGCTCGGCGGTGGCGGCTGCGTCCCGCAGATGCGGCACTGCCCCACCGGCTACCGGGCGCTGCTCTCGCCCACCTACGAGGGCGAGGAGACCGACCGGGTCATGCAGGCCGTCCTGTGGGGCCTGAACGTCGAAGCCGCGACCAACGTCCTCGACCGGCGCTGGAACGTCAACCAGGCGGGCACCCGCCCCGGCGCCTACCAGCGCACCGTACGCGTCGAGCGGACCAACTCCACCACCACCGACGTGTGGACCATCGCCGACCGGCAGTGGTACGCCGAACTCGTCGCCGACTTCGCGGGATCGGACGCCGTCCCGCAGCTCACCCGCTACACCAGGCTGTCCAGCGGAGCGCTGGAGATCCGCCGCGTCATCCGGCTGCCCAAGGTCGTCAACGCCGGTACGACGGTCGCCAACGTCGAGTTCTACCTGGAGAACTGGCTGCCGTTCCTGCGCTCCGCCGACACCTTCACCGCGCTGGCCCTGCGACTCGACGCCAACGGCGACCCGAGCGAGTGGTATCGGGCGGGCGAGAACATCCCCTACTACCCCTGGACGCCGACCGGCGGCACCAGCGGGTACGCCATGGTCTTCAAGGAAGGCGCGCACAGGACCACGCCCAACGTGGCCGTGGTCTTCTCCAAGAACCCGGGCACGAAGTACGCCACCTCGGCCGTGTTCGAGAACGTACGCAACTCGATGGACTGGGACACCGGCATCGGCGTCCTGCCCGGCGCCCACATCACCGGCGGGGAGGCCAACAGCATCCTGGACTACACGATCCGCATCGCGCCCAACGGCGGCACCACCGCCGGCCTGGTCACCGACCTCAACGCCCAGGTCGCCGCGATCCGGCCACCCGCCCTGTACGGTCCGACGTACGCGCTGTCCGGCGAACTGGGCGCCATCGCACGGCGGCTGCGCGGCTATCTGACCTCCGCCGAGGGAACGCGGACCAACCACCTCGCCCCGCTCCTCGCCTGACCCTGGCCCTGGCCCTGAATCTGAACCTGGCCATCGTGGCCGATGCCGTGCTGGTCGCCCGCCCGCGCGACCAGCACGGCGCCACGATCGGCCGGATGGAAGATCAACTCATCGGCGGGCTCGCGCTTCTGTACCTGCTCGCGGGCGCTCCCGGCGCGGGAAAGACGACCTTGCCGCCGTACCTGCTGCGGGCCGCGGGTGGGTTGGTCGTGATGGACATGGGCGCACTCCGGGACGACGACGGGCGGCGCGTGACCACCAGGCCGGCCCAGTTCGCCGCGAAAGGCGTCGTAGCTCGCTAGCGGCGGACTCGATAGCGCAGGTGCAACACCCGGTCGCCCTGGATCACCGTGTGCGGGTCCTCAAGCAGATGCTGGGCCTCGACCGACCCGAAGTAGCGCTTGCCTGAGCCGAAGACCACAGGCACGACGTCCATCGCCACCTCGTCCACCAGGCCGAGGGCGAGTGCCTGCCCGCCGACCTCGCCCGCCGCCACGGCGACGGTGCGCTCCCCCGCGAGTTCCCTGGCCTTCTCGATCGCCTGCGCCACGTCGTCGACGAAGTGGTACGACGCCTCGGGGTGCCACCCGTCGGGCTTGGGCCGGTGCGACACCACGACCACGTGGTCGCCCGCCGGCGGCGACCCCTCCCATCCGTTGGTGATGTCGAACAGGTGACGCCCGATCACCGTCGACCCGATGCTCGCCCACATCGGCTGGACGTACTCGGCCGAGACCTGGGAGATCTTCCCCGTGTCACCTTTTCCGAGTACGACGTCGCCGTTGGAGTACCAGTCGAACAGAGGGCCTACCTGATCCTGTGCGTCGGCGATGAAGCCGTCCACCGACACGACGTTGTGCATCACCACGGTGCTCATCACATCTCCCAGGTGTTTCGAGGGCTTGACCTTGCTCATGTCGTGCTCTTACCAACGCATCGAGCGAAGGGAGAGCGAATCGACATCCCGCGCGAAGAACTTTCGAGCGGTCCGGAAGTGCCTCGCACGGCGCCGGCCTCGGCAGGTCCTCGGCGGATCTACAGCCCGACGAACCCGGCGGCGTCCTGGGGATTCTCCAGCCTGACCAGCCTGCGTCTACGCAGAGGGTGTCGGCGACCAGAGTCCGGCCGCCGTTCCCTCCTCGACGTGCTTGCGGTAGGTGACGACCTTGCCGTGAATGATCTCCAGGCTGGCCGTCAGATCGGCGATTCTGCCCCGGACGGTTCGTTCATGCTCCTCCAGGAGCGCGAGCCGCTCCGCTTCGTTACCTGGACCGGATCGGACAAGCCAAGCGAACCTCTTCAATGTGGCGATGGGCATGCCGGACTCTCGCAGCCGGTTGCACAGCCGGAGCCACTCCACGTCCGCCGGTTCGTAGACGCGCTGCCCTCCGGCCGTCCGGGGAATCGGCCGGATGAAGAGCTCCTCACGTTCGAAGAACCGCAAGGCGTGCACGCCCAGGCCGGTCGCCTTCGCGACGTCGCCGATGGAAAGGCCACCCGCGTTACTCCTCATGCCGCACCACCGTAGCTTGACCTAGATTGCACTCTAGATTCTACGGTCGAGTGCATGGCAATCACGCAACACAAGATCGGCTCAGGATTCAACGCGCACAGCACGGCGGACGAAGTCCTGACCGGCATCGAGCTGTCCGGCAAGAACGTCCTGATCACCGGCGGCTACTCAGGTCTTGGTCTTGCGGCCACGAGCGCTCTGGCCCACTCCGGGCGCATGTCATTGTGCCCGCCCGCCGCCCTGCCGTGGCAACGCGGGCACTGCATGGCATCCCGCGGACGGAGGTCCGGGAACTCGATCTGGCGGACCCCGACAGCATCCGGACGTTCAGTGACCGATTCCTGGAGACCGGCCGGGCCCTCGACATCGTCATCAACAACGCGGGGGTCATGGCCTACCCGAACACGCTGATCGGTGCAGGTTGGGAAGCACACTTCGCCATCAACCACCTCGGGCACCACGCCACCTCGGAGGGCCGCCAGGCCGACGGCTTCAAAACCCCGGCACAGGGTGCGGCGACGGCCGTATGGGCGGCCACGTCACCCCTGCTCGACGAGTACGGCGGCGCCTACTGCCAGGACTGCGACATCGCCGAACCCGCGACCACCGACGACATGCTCGTCGGCGGCGTCAAGCCATGGGCGATCGATCCCGACTCCGCTTCCCGGCTCTGGGCCCTGTCCGGCGAACTCACCGGGCTGGATTGTTTCTCCTGACTCAGGGGGAAGATCACGCGCCGCGCCTCGCTCCGTGACCGGAGAGCATCTGCGGGTGAGCCCTCAACCGCGTGATCCGACCCCAGAACAGGACCTGGGACGACCGCCGCCGCGTCGATCAGCTTCTCTCCCGCAGGCGCGGCGGACCGCACCGCGGTAGAACTGGGCGCAACCCCCGAAAGCGCGAAGCGCCGATCCGCGAAGCCGTTGTGGCGGGGCGGGCATCAGACGGCCAACACTCCAGACGGGTAACGGGTGGTGGCGGGAGGCCCCCGGCGTAGTGTGGAGGGTATGACGATCATCGTTACGGGGGCGTCCGGGCTGCTCGGGGGGCCGTTGGTGGACGCGCTTCAAGGCCAGGGGCAGCGGGTGGTCAGGATGGTGCGGCGGCCTCCGGAGAGCGATGACGAGGCGTACTGGGAGCCTCGGGAGGATGTGATCGACCTTTCGGTGCTCGAAGGGGCCGAGGGAGTCGTACATCTGGCCGGAGCACCCATCGCCGACAAGCGCTGGAGTGAGGCGTACAAGCGCGAGCTGGTTCGGAGCCGGGTCGACGGGACCCGGGTGCTCGTCGACGCGTTGCGGCAGCTGTCCCGGCCGCCTGAGGTGCTCGTGTCGGCCTCTGGGGTGGACTTCTACGGTGATACCGGGGACCGGGTCATCGATGAGTCCCAGGGGAAGGGCACCGGGTTTCTGGCTGATCTGTGCGAGCTCTGGGAAGGTGCCGCCAGGGCCGCTGAGGAGGTCGGTGTCCGGACCGCGCAATTGCGTACCGGGCTTGTATTGAGTGGGCGGGGTGGGGCGCTTGGGCGGATGCTGCCTATCTTCAAGATGGGGCTCGGCGCGCCGCTCGGGAGTGGGAAGCAGTACTGGTCCTGGATATCCGAGGACGACTGGGTTCAGGCAGTACTACATATCCTGAAAAATCGGGAATTGGTGGGGGCGGTTAATCTGACTTCGCCCAATCCGGTCAGCAATGCGGAGTTCACCATCACGCTCGGGAAAGCCCTGCGTAAGGGCACCGTACCGATGCCTGTCCCGGCCTTCGCGCTGAGCATCGGCCTGGGAGAGTTCGCTCGGGAAGGGCTGTTGCCCAGCCACCGGATTCTGCCCGGGAAACTGTCCGGCAGCGGCTACGGATTCACCCATAGCCACCTCGACGAGGCCTTGAGCGACATAATCTAGCGCCGTAATCTAGGGTGCTGTTCATCCTTTACCACGCGGGAGATACCAACATGACCAGGTCGGGCCAGTCGCACATTCTTGCCATCGGCGGTGGATCGTTCCGTCCGACGGCGCGTTACGGTTTTCTGGAGGCGAGCCCGCTGCTGCGCTACGGCCTCGACCTGACCGGCCAGGACCGGCCGAAGCTGGGGCTGCTCGCCACCGCGATGGGCGACGACGCCGACTGGCTGCTGAAGATGTACAGCGCCTTCGCCGGATGGGACGTCGAGCTGAGCCATCTGACGGTGTTTCCGATGCCCAACGTCAAAGATCCCCGGGCGTGGATGCTCGAGCAGGACATGATCTATGTCAGCGGTGGCAGCGTGGCCAACCTGGCGGCCCTGTGGCGGCTGCACGGCTACGACGAGGCGTTCGAGGAGGCATGGCGGTCGGGCGTGGTGCTGTCCGGGCAGAGCGCGGGCGCGCTGTGCTGGCACGTCGGCGGCAACACCGACTCCTTCGGCCCCGAGCTCAACGTGTGGGCCGACGGCCTGGCCTTCCTGCCATACTCGTGCGGAGTCCACTACAACTCCGACCCGCAGCGCCGGCAGCTGCTGCACCAGTCGGTGGCCAGCGGCGAGCTGCCCGAGGGCTACGCCGCCGACGAGGGGGTGGCGCTGCACTACGTGGGCACCGATTTCATTCAGGCCGTAACCACCGATCCAACCGGATACGCCTACAAAGTCGAGCATGACGGGGCCGAGGGGGCAAAGGAGTTCCGGATCGAGCCTCGACTGCTGGCTTCCTGAATTACCCTGGATGGGTGAGGGAACGGCACAATGGACCCATGCGCCCCAAGCACGGGGTCGACCCCCACGCATTGGCCATCGTCCGTCTCGGTGTCGACGTCCCCTACGAGCAGGCTTGGCAGCTGCAACGCTGGGTGCACGGCAAACGGGTGGCCCGGGAGCTGACCGACACGGTCCTGCTCCTGGAGCACGCGCCCGTCTACACGGCGGGCAAGCGCACCGCCCCGCACGAACGCCCTTCCGACGGCACCCCCGTGATCGACGTCGACCGCGGGGGCCGCATCACTTGGCACGGTCCCGGCCAGCTCGTCGCCTACCCGATCGTCGAGATCGACGACGTGACGCGCTACATCTGCCGGCTCGAAGACACGATGATCCAGATCTGTGCGGACTTCGGCGTCACGGCCAGGCGGATACCGGGCTGGGCCGGAGTCTGGGCCGCGGGCGACACCAGCCTCGGCCTCCCCGACCGCCAACTCGGCGCCGTGGCCATCCGCGTCTCACGCGGCGTCACGATGCACGGCTTCGCGCTCAACTGCGCCAATGATCCGCGGTGGTTCAGCCGGATCGTCCCGTGCGGCATCCCGGACGTGGGCGTCTCCTCACTGTCCGCCGAGACGGGCAGGCGGATCGTGGTCGAGGAGGTCATGCCGATCGCCGAGAAACGGCTGGCCGAAGCGCTGGGCCTGGAGCCGTACGACCTGCACGAGGAAGACCTGATGCGCCGCTGACCCACGGCCGGTCGCCGAATCACGGTGAAATCTGGCATTCGCCTGTTTACGATCAGCCTGTGAAGCGGTCTGTACAGCAGTCTGCGACGTGGCTCGCGGCCCTGGTTCTCGCTCTCGTCGTGCACACCCTGACGCTGGCCTTCGTCGTGCTGGGCGGGTGGACGATCGTGGTCAACGCCCAGTTCGCCGCGGCGTGGGCGCTCGGTGCCCTGCTGATCGCCATCGGGTGGATGCTGCGGCCGCGCCTCGGCAGCCTGCCCGCCGACGCCGAGGTACTCGACCCCTCCTCGGCCCCGCAGGTGTACGGCATGGCGGAGCGGGTGGCCGACCGGATCGGCGTCAAGCGTCCCCAGAAGGTGGCGGTCAGGGATCTGGTCCTGGGCACCACGTACGCGCGCACCGGCCCCCTGCGGGTGCCCGTGCTGGTCATCGGGCTGCCCTCGTGGCTGGCCCTTTCGCCGCGGCAGCGGGTCGCGCTGCTGGCCAGGGCGTACGCGGAGCTGCCGACCGGCGGCGAGCTCATCGTGGACGGCGCGCTGGCGACGCTGGGCGCATGGCGGGAGGCGCTCATCGGAGCGGCACCGCTGCGTGCGCGCGAGGCGGCCCACACGCAGATGGCCACCTCGCTAGGCGTACTGAACTCCAACAGCACCGGCTACGAGGCGGTCAGTTTTCTGGGCCGGATCGTCGGGCGGGTGCTCGGCGGCCCGGTGCTGCTCACCGAGTACTGCCTGAAACGGCTGGCCCGCTCCGACGACGCCCGCAGGCATGAACGGCGGCAGGCGAGGGCCCTGCGCGTCCTGACGGCCGAGGAACTGGCCGAGATCGACGGACTGCTGGCCAGCGGCAGGTACGTCGCCCCCATGCAGGCGGCGGCCCTGCGCGGCGAGAGCGTGGCGTCGATCAGGCGGACCGCGCTGCTGGTCCCCAACAGCGCCCACGACGGCGTCCGCACCACCGCGCCTGGCTCAGCGCCGTCCGGTTCCGTGCTGTCCAGCTCAGAGCTGCTCGGCTCGGCCGAGTCGGACCGGATCGACGACGAACTGCTTCGCCATTACACCCGCGCCATCCGCAGCTTCGGCCTGGTCATCTGAGCCGGCCAAGCCATCTGAATCATCCGATGACCCTGTGAATGACGCCCCTGGGAGTGGGACAGGTTGGGCGAGACGTAAGCTGGGTCGGTGACCGTTGCTCCTGAAGGCCGAAAGCTCCTCCGCCTGGAGGTGCGCAACGCCGAAACCCCTATCGAGCGCAAGCCCCCGTGGATCAAGACCAAGCTGAAGACGGGCCCCGAATACACCGAGCTGAAATCGCTCGTGCGCCGGGAGGGCCTGCACACGGTCTGTGAAGAGGCGGGCTGCCCCAATATCTACGAGTGCTGGGAAGACCGCGAGGCGACGTTCCTCATCGGCGGCGACCAGTGCACACGCCGCTGCGACTTCTGCCAGATCGACACCGGCAAGCCCAAGGAGTACGACCGGGACGAGCCGCGCCGCGTGGCCGAGTCGGTCGAGCAGATGGGCCTGCGCTACGCCACGGTGACCGGCGTGGCCCGCGACGACCTGCCCGACGGCGGCGCCTGGCTCTACGCCGAGACCGCGCGGCAGATCCACGCGCTGCTGCCCGGCTGCGGGGTCGAGCTGCTGGTGCCCGACTTCAACGGCGACCGTGAGCAGCTGGAAGAGGTGTTCTCGGCCAAGCCCGAGGTGTTCGCGCACAATGTCGAGACCGTGCCGCGGATCTTCAAGCGCATCCGGCCCGCGTTCCGCTACGAGCGCTCGCTGGGCGTGATCACGACGGCCCGTGAGGCCGGGCTGGTCACCAAGTCCAACCTGATCCTGGGCATGGGCGAGACGCGCGAGGAGGTCGTGGAGGCGATGCGCGACCTGCACGCCGCCGGCACCGACCTGCTGACGATCACCCAATACCTGCGCCCGACGCCCCGCCACCACCCGGTCGAGCGCTGGGTCAAGCCGGAGGAGTTCGTCGAGCTCCAGGCGGAGGCCGAGGCGATCGGCTTCGCGGGCGTCCTGTCGGGCCCGCTCGTCCGCTCCTCCTACCGCGCGGGCAAGCTCTACAAGCAGGCCATCGAGGCCCGCCAGAGCGCCTGAAGTCCCCTGGGCCGCCTCCGCCATGGAGGCGGCCTGGCTGCGTGACATCGGCTCCGCTGAATGGACGTGCAATACCGGTTTGGTAACGCACGTAGGCCGGGGTCTCACCGTCACGTCAGGGCGCCCGGCCCCGCATCACCGGAGGAGCGTGCCCCTGGACAGGGCCCGGCCCCGTACGGCGGGTGGGGCCCACCGTGCTCTGCCGTAAAAGAAAAACCCCAGAACGACCAGAGGCGTTTTCGTATCCCGCTCGGTTGGTTTGTATTCTTCGGAGCATGGCAAAGTCCGAGGACCCAGAGAAGCCGGGACGCATCAAGCAGTTCCGCATGATCGCGCAGATCATCAAGCAGGCCAACCCCAAGGGGTTGCCGATCGTCTTCCTTTCGGCGGTCGGCACGCTGGCTGTGATCGTCGTGATCGGGCTGGTCACGGACTATCTGTGGTATTCGGTGTTCCTCGGCGTGCTCGCCGCGCTCACCGTCGGCCTCGTGGTGTTCGGGCAGCTGGCGCAGCGCGCCCAATATTCGATCCTGCACGGCCAGACCGGCGCCGCCGCCGCGGTGCTGCAGGGCATGCGGGGCAACTGGCAGGTCACCCCGGCCATCGCGGTCAACCGTGACCAGGACCTGATCCACCTCGTGATCGGGTTCCCGGGGGTCGTGCTGGTGTCCGAGGGGCCCGGCAACCGGGTGGCGAAGATGCTCGCGGCCGAGAAGAAGCGGGTCGCGCGGGTGGTGCTGGGCGTCGAGATCTACGACATCCAGTGCGGCGACGGCGAGGGGCAGGTGCCGCTGGGCAAGCTTCAGCGCCACATCATGAAGCTGCCGCGCAACCTCAAGAAGCCCTCGGTCAACGAGGTCAAGGACCGCCTGCGCTCGCTCCCCAAGAACATGCCGATGCCCAAGGGCCCGATGCCCAAGGGCGCCCGGGTTCCGCGCGGCCCCAAGATGCGCTAGTGCCTCCAGGGAACGCGCTGTCGGACTCCTCACGGGCCAACCGCGGCTGGTGGGACGGCAACGCCGACGACTACCAGGTCGAACACGGCGAGTTCCTGCGCGACACCGGCTTCGTCTGGTGCCCGGAGGGCGTCGACGAGGCCGAGGCGCACCTGCTGGGCGACGTACGCGGCCGGCGGGTGCTGGAGATGGGCTGTGGCGCGGCTCAGTGCGCGCGGTGGCTGGTCGGGCAGGGGGCCGAGGTCGCCGCGTTCGACCTGTCGCACCGGCAGTTGCGCCACTCGCAGCGGATCGACCTCGACACCGGCCTGCACGTCCCTGTGGTGCAGGCCGACGCCGAGGTGCTCCCGTTCGCCGGCGGGTCGTTCGATCTGGCGTGCTCGGCGTTCGGGGCGCTGCCGTTCGTGGCCGATCCGCTGGCGGTGTTCCGTGAGGTGGGCCGGGTGCTGAGGCCGGGCGGGCGGTTCGTGTTCTCGGTCAGCCATCCGATCCGGTGGGCGTTCCCCGACGATCCGGGGCCGCGCGGGCTGACCTCCGACCGGTCCTACTTCGACCGTTCGCCCTATGTCGAGACGGACGAGTACGGCACAACCACCTACGTCGAGCACCATCGGACGATGGGCGACTGGGTCGGCCTGATCGTCGCCTCAGGACTGACCGTGACGGGCCTGCTGGAGCCCGAATGGCCGGCGGGCCACGACCGGGTGTGGGGCGGCTGGAGCCCGCTGCGCGGCAACCACATACCGGGCACCGCCATCTTCACCTGCGCCCGCCACTGACCCACCGCGCCTCCGGCCGCGCGGGGTTCAGGCGCGCCCGTACCGGGCCGCCATCGCGTGGAAGGCCGCCTTGGGCTCCCAGCGGGTCTCATCCAGCATCCGGACCACGCCGTACGCGCCCAGGTCGTCGTCGCCGAGCCGGTTGTAGGAGGCGAAGGTGAACCACAGGGCCGTGTCGACCCCCTCCTGCTCGAAGACGTCGAGCAGCTCGTTCAGGTAGCGGACCTGCTCGCCCTCGTCGCGTTCCGACCCGTCGGGCACGTCCCAGGCCATACCCCCGCGCTCCCCCGCCCCCGTATAGGCGCAGGTGCCGAACTCGGTCACCACGACGGGCTTGCCGTGCTTGAAGTGCCCGCGCAGCTCCTCCACGAAGCTGCCGGCGTTGTACGCGGCCCGGTAGGCGTCCACCCCGACCAGGTCGAACGGCGTCCAGTCGACGAACTCCCACGGCCCGGAGGCGTACGTGATCCGGCCTCCGAACAGCGGCCGCACCGTCTCGGCGACCTCCCCCAGGAAGCCGTTGAAGCGCCCCATGATCGCGCCCAGCGACTGCCACCACTCCATGTCGGCCGACATCATCGCCCGCATGCGCTCCATGTAGTCGGTACCGGGCATGAACCCGTCGCAGAAGGCGCTGGTCTCGCAGCCGGTGACCAGCACCACCTCGGCACCGCCACGCCGGACGGCCTCGGCTCGTTCGGCGCAGTCGGCGTAGAGGGGGATCACCTGTTCCGGCGTCAGGTCGACGGGGAACGGCGCGAACCAGACCTCCAGCCCGGCCGCGGCGGCCTGCTCGGCCGCCACGCTCAGGCGCTCCGGGTCGCCGCCGGACACGCGTACGGCCGCGCAGTGCAGCTCGTCGGCGATCACCCGCATCTCGCGCCCGACCGTCTCGGCGTCGAACGCCGTCCGGGACAGGCTCTCGCCCGGCAGAAACCCGGTGTCATAGTTGATGCCTTTTTTCACGAAATATCCCCTTACCTTCCGGTGAAGCCGTGCTCTAGGAGGTCGAAGGCGAGCTCGACGTCGTCCGCCAGCCGGCCGCCCGCCTCGGCGATGGGCGTCCCCTCGACGAGCCGCTGGAAGAACCCCTCCTGCACCGTCGTGAGCACGGCCGTGATCTGCGCGGCCATGAGCTGGTCCCGCAGCTCGCACGCCCCGTCCGGCACTCCCCGCGCACTGGCCAGAGCGGCGGCCAGCTCGTACCGCTGCCCCGCCCGGGTCTGGTGCAGCCCCGCCATCAGCGCCGGGCTGGCCGAGATCACCCAGGCCCGGGTGAGCAGGCCCTCGACGTCGACCCCCTCCGTGCCCTCGGCGGCGAACGCCCGGTAGTGCTCACGCAGCGCCTCGAGCGGCGCCTGTCCCGGCCGCCGCTCGTTGACGATCTTCGCTGAGTCCTCCTTGACCACGTCGAGGACGAGGCTCTCCTTGGTCGGGAAGTAGGTGAACAACGTGACCTTCGCGACCCCGGCCGCCTCGGCGATCTCGTTGACCGTCACAGCCTCGTAGCCGCGCTTGGCGAACATCCGCAGCGCCACCTCGGCGATGCGCCGCCGGGTCTGCTCCTTCTTCTTCTCCCTGAGTCCAGCCATCATCATGGGGACAGCGTAAACCTTACCGGGTTCAATATCGAACCCGGTAAGGTTTTTTTATCGCGCTAGAGACCCTTGCACTGGCCGGCCGACGGTCCCAAGACCGTGTTGGACATACCGTTCGCGGTCGGTGCCGGGGAGTTGCCCGCGCAGGTCAGCGGCCCCTTGACCGTGCTGGCGGCGATCAGTGGCCCGCTGTCGCCGACCAGCGTCACCGGTCCGCCCACCACCGATTTCTCCACGGACAGCTCCTTCACCGAGGTCGCCGTGAGCGGGCCGCCCACGGAGGTGTCCACCAGGACCAGCCGATCGGCGCCCACTGCGGTGACCGGTCCGCCGACCGTGGCGGCCCGCGCGATCAGCGAGGCGCCCTGCCGGAGGACGACGGGGCCGGTCACGTTCGCGCCCGCCACCAGGCAGGTCACGCCGGAGCCGACCGTGAGGGGGCCGCTGTGGGTGCCGGTGACGGTTCGCGTGCAGGCCGGATCCGGTACTGCCAGCAGCTCCAGCTCGGCCAGCGTGCCGGAGACGGTGAGGCGGTACTGGGCGTACCGTCCGGGGCGGGCGATCTTGAACGGCCGGGTCTGCCTCGCCTGGTCGAACCTCTGGCCGTCCCGCTGGTCGATGACCGTCCAGGCCGTACCATCGTAAGAGCCCTCGAGCTTCCACGACGTGGGACCGGTGGCCGCCGAGGTGAGGGTATAGAAGCTCACCAGGTCCCGCGCTCCCGCCTGAAGAGTGATATTTCCGGAAATGGTGGCTGTTGTTGCCGAGGTGTCGTCCGACAGCGCCGCTGGGCCACCGGTGACCGGGATATCGCGCATCGGGCGCGGCATCTCGCCGTCGGGCGTGATCGACTCCGGCGGCTCGCCCCACGTGGACGGCTTGGACCCCATCGCGAAGTCCAGTGCGACCCCACCGGCCAGCACGTCGTGCGGCAGCGCGGTGGACGTCCACGCCTTGCCGTTCACCTTGAGGCCCTGGATGTAGACGTTCTCGGCGTTGTTGGCCGGGGCATTGATCACCAGGTCCTTGCCGCTGGGCAAGTGCACGGTGGCCTTGGTGAACAGCGGCGAGCCGATCGCGTAGTCCTGGCTGCCGGCCTGGAGCGGGTAGAAGCCGAGGGCGCTGAAGACGTACCAGGCGGACATCTCGCCGTTGTCCTCGTCGCCCGGATAGCCCTGGCCGATCTCGCTGCCCAGGTAGAGCCGCGACAGCGCCTCCCTGACCTTGGCCTGCGCCTTCCACGGCTGCCCCGCGTGGTCGTACATGTAAATGATGTGGTGCGAGGGCTGGTTGCTGTGGCCGTACTGGCCCATGCGGACGTCCCTGGCCTCGCGCATCTCGTGGATCACGCCGTTGTACGAACCGGGGAACGTGGCCGTCTCCTGGTCGGCGAAGAAGGCGTCGAGCTTCTTGGCCAGGCCCGCGCGCCCGCCGTACAGGGCGGCGAGTCCGGTGCCGTCCTGGGGCGCGTGGAAGGCCATGTTCCAGCCGTCGGTCTCGGTGTAGTCGTAGCCCCAGACGCGGGGGTCGTAGTCGGCCTTGGTACGGCGCCACTTGCCCGTGGAGTCGCGCCCCTGGAAGAAGCCCACCTCCGGGTCGAACATGTTGACGTAGTTCAGGGCCCTGTTACGGAAATATTCGGACTCCTCCAGGTAGCGGGCCTTCTCCGCGCCGGTGGCGTCCTTGGCCAGGGCAGCGGCCATGGTCGAGATGCCGAAGTCGTTGATATATCCGTCCATGGCCCAGGACAGGCCCTCGCCTACCTCGTTCAGGGCGGTGTACCCGCGGAAGATCGAGGTCTGCAGCCCCTTGCGCCCGACGGCCGGGTTCGTCGGCACCACGGTGGCGTTCTTCACCGCCGCCGCGTACGCCGACTTGGCGTCGAAGCCGCGCACGCCCTTGCTGTAGGCGTCGGCGAAGGCCACGTCCGAACTGGTGCCCACCATGAGGTCGGCGTAGCCGGGCGAGGACCACCGGGCGATCCAGCCGGCGTCGCGATACTGCTGGACGAACCCGTCGATCAGCTCGCCCGCCTCGGGGGCCAGCAGCGAGTAAGCGGGCCAGGTCGTCCGGTAGGTGTCCCAGAAGCCGTTGTTGACGTAGATCTTGCCGTCCACGATCTTGGCCCCGGTCTGGGTGGGGGTGTCAGGCCCGCTCCTGGCCGATACCGGGCTGGCGTACTTGTAGGCGGGCGCGGCGGCCGTACCGGTGTTCTCGAAGCCCGAGTTCGGATAGAGGAACAGCCGGTACAGGTTCGAGTACAGCGTCGTGAGCTGGTCGGACGTGGCGCCCTCGACCTCGACCGTGCCCAGCTTGTCCTCCCAGGCGCGCTGGGCGCGTGCCTTGACCTCCTCGAACGTGCCGTTCTCCAGCTCCAGGTTGCGCTTGGCCTGCGCCACGCCGAGGAAGGAGGTGGCGATGTGCATCGTGACCTGCTTGGCGGAGAAGGCGACATAGCCTGTCACGTTGTCGCGGCCGGCGCCGGTCAGCTTGCCGCCGCCGGTGGGCTGCTGGTCGAAGACCGCGTAGACGTACATCCGGGTGGCGCCCGCCGACAGGCCGCTGCGCGTGTCGGTGAAGCCGGTGACGACGCCCTGGTCGATGGTCAGCCCGCCGTCGTTGTTGTAGTTGTCGAAGATCAGGCTGCCGCCGTCGCCGGGGAAGGTGAAGCGGAACACGGCCGCATGGTCGGCGGGCGCGATCTCCGTACGGATGCCGTTGAGCAGGTCGACCCCGTAGTAGTACGGCCTGGCGGTCTCGCCCGAGTGCAGGAACGGTGTGGCCCTGGCGACCCGGTCGGGGTTCGGCTTGGCCAGCAGCGACGGCATGACCTGGAAGGACTGCCGGTCCCCCATCCAGGGGCTCGGCTCGTGGCTGGCGGCGAACGCCTGGAGGGTCGGGACGTTGTCGGCGTTGCCGTTGCGGTGATACTCGTACAGCCAGGAGTTCGACCCGGAGCCCGTCATCGGCGTCCAGAAGTTGAACCCGTGCGGCACAGCCGTGGCCGGGAAGTCGTTGCCCCGCGAGAAGCCGCCGGTCGACTGGGTGCCGCGCGTCGTCACCACGTGGTCGGCCAGGCTCTTGACCTGCTCCGGCTTGGCGTTGACGAGCGTGATGTCGTCCACCCAGCCCTTGAACGGCAGCGGCCCGGCCGGCGCGTCGAAGGCGATCAGGATGCGCTTGATCCGCTTGCCCTTGGCGACGTCGCCGATGCGGGAGCGCTGGAAGTTCCACTGGTCGGCGTAGAGGGTCTTGGACTCGCCCTGCGCCCGCGGCGTCAGCCTGATCCCGTGCTGATCCTCGGCCTTGAGGTCGCTCAGGTAGGTGCCGTCGGCGAAGGCCAGGTCCACACTCGCGTACGTGCTGGGGTAACTCAGCGCGGCACCGGTGAACTCGGGGAACAGCACGTACGACAGCTCGGTGTCGGCCGTGACCTCGATGTCGGTCTCGAACACCTTGTTGGCCGAGTGGCCGCCGCCGCTGGTGGTCGTGCTGCCGGAGTAGCGCAGCGCCTTGAGGCCCGTGTAGCCGGCGCGGGGCTTGGCGGTGTAGCCGCTGCCGGGGCCGGGGCCGATCAGGCTGCGCATGTCGGAGGGCGGCTTCGGGGCGGTGTCGCCGTCCGAGAGCTGCAGCTCGGCGAGCTGGACGATCGTGCCCGAGCCGATCCGCGTGACGTTGAGCCGGTAGTAAAGGTAGGAGGCCGGGTGCGCGACGTCGAACTCGCGGGTCTTCAGCCGGGCGTCGAACACCTCTCCCGCCCGCGTGTCCACGGCCGTCCAGCTCTGCCCGTCCGCCGACCCCTCAAGGGCCCAGTCGCGCGGGTCGCGCTGGGCGGCGTCGTTGGCGGAGGCCATGGCGTACCGGGTGACCGCGATGGGCTTGGACAGCTTCACCGACACCCAGCCCGTGCCGGTGAACGCCAGCCACTTGGTGTTGACGTCCCCGTCGAACAGGTTCTCCTTCACCTCGCCCGAGGGGGTGTTCTCGCCGCTGGCCGCGATGTCGACGACCTCGTCGGTGATGTTGCCCGGGATGCCGCCGGTGGTGGCGCCGGTGATCCCCTCGGCCTTCCTGCCCTCGTCGACCGTGTTGAGCCAGGTCGGCTGCGGATCGCCGGTCTCAAGGGAGGAGTAGAAGAGCGCCCCTGGCGGGGCGGTCCGTACGGCGGCTTCCCGCTTGGCGCCCGGAGTCGGCGTCACCTCCTCGATGGGCGCCGGCTGCGTGGGCGCCGCCGAAGGCGCGTCCGACGGCAGCGGTGACGGAGCTGGATCGGTCACTGTTGGTGACGTCGGCGGATCGGCCGTCGCCACCCCGGATAACCCGGCGAATCCCAGTACAGCCGCGGTCGCCACGACCGCAAGACGTGCTCTCCGCATGTCGCCCTCCTGACAACGTTGTCAACAGCAGACTCCGCGAAGACAACGTTGTCAATGGACGTTTCACATACGCACGACGACCGTGTTGGAGGCGCGGTCGTGCAGCCCCCGGTGGTCGCGATCCCAGATGAGCGCGGGCACGGCCAGGCAGAGCAGCACCGTGCGTGCCAGCACGGGCACCAGACGGGGGCTGCCACCGTCCATCGCGGCCACCCTGATCCCCGCGAGCCGGTGCCCGAACGTCTGTCCCATGAACCCGACGAGCAGGATGTACTGGATCGCGAACACCACCACGGGCGCCCACGGCGACTCGGCCGGGTTCATCCGCAGCACGAGTTGGACGACGACCCAGGTGCAGATCATCCAGTCGATGACCAGTCCGGCGATGCGCCGCCCCCACCCGGCGACGGCGCCGCTCCCCTGCTCCGGCAGCCCCAGGCGCTCACCCGGATAGCCGAGATCGACACCCGCCGCCCTCACCCCGCCCAGCCAGGTCTGCGTCCACCGAGGCTCGTTCCCGCTCATACCTCAACGGTATCCGGCCGGGGGCTCGGTCGGGATCGTGACCCAACCGCGCCACAAAGATCACCTTTGTCCCTCATCATGTACGCCATGCCGAACGGGGATGACTTAGACGCGCGCTTCAACGAGCTCGTCGCGCAGATCGATGAGGACGAGCGGCGCAGGATGCGCGCGGCGGCCAGCAGGGGAGCCAGGGCGCCGCGCTCGGACAAGGCCACCCGGCCACGGCGAGCGGGGCGGGGCCTGCTCGCGGCCGGTCTGGTGGCCGCGGTGATCGGCGGCGCGACCGTGATCGTCGCCGCCCGTCCCGACCTGCTGACGCCACAGGTGGGGAGCCCGAGACCGGTCCCGGAGGAGACCCAACCGGTCATGGCGGCCCCGGAGGTGGCGGCCCTGGGAGAGGAGACCACGGCGGACCCGTTCAAGGGCTCCGCCGCCGAGAAGTACGCCACTGGCGTGGCCGGTCTGGTCATGCCGCCGGCCAAGGCGCTCGGCGGCATGAAGAAAGAGGACGTGGCCAAGGGCCTGGAGCGGACCCGTGACATGCTCGCCGCGAGCTTCTTCGACCGAAAGGCGCTCATGGGCGGCGAGCCGACAGCCCTCATGAAGCTGGTCGACCCTGAGCAGCGTGACGACCGCTGGAGGGCGTTCTGGTCACAGCGCTTCGCTCCGGGGACGGCTGAGCTCGTCACCGATGTGATCAAAGTCCACGGCGAGGCCACGCTGTCCGAGTCCAGGTTCTTTGGACGCCCCGGGGTCGCCGTCGCCTTCAATTACCTGGTCGTCTACGCCATTCGGCGGCCTGGTGAGCCCGCCACGACTATCAGGCTCGTCAGCCATTCCGATGGACGCATGCTGATCTATCGGGAGAAGGGACGCCTGGTCACGTGGGTGGACCGGTGGGACAGCGCCTACACTCCGGCGCGCTGTGACGCCAACGACGCCTTCATCCATCCCTACTACGACGATTCCGATCCTGGCAAGGTGAAGAGCACCGGCGCGCCGCTGGATCCTTACGATCTCAGCTGGAAGTCAAGCGGCGACGGCGGCTGCTTCAATACGGAGGGGACCTGAGCCCGCTTAACATGTGCGAAACAATCGAGACACCGATCGGAAACGGCCGCGACCTAACCTCGGCCTGATAGTCATGTCCTCAGGGAGGTTCGAGAGTGTTCAACTCCGCCGACGACGTCCTGAAGTTCATCAGTGACGAAGGGGTGCAGTTCGTCGATGTCAGGTTCACCGACCTGCCGGGGACGACGCACCACTTCACCTTCCCGGTAGAGAACTTCGGCGCCAGTGTCTTCACCGATGGGCTCATGTTCGACGGCTCGTCGATTCGCGGCTTCCAGGCCATCCACGAGTCGGACATGCTGCTGCTGCCCGACCCGTCCAGCGCCGTGCTCGACCCGTTCCGTCAGCACAAGACGCTCAACATAAACTTCTTCGTGCACGACCCGCTGACCGGCGAGGCCTACAGCCGCGACCCGCGCAACGTCGCCCGCAAGGCGGAGGAATACCTCAAGGGCACCGGCATCGCCGACACCGTCTACTTCGGGCCCGAGGCGGAGTTCTACATCTTCGACGACGTCCGCTTCGAGACGCGGCAGAACGCCGGCTATTACTACATCGACTCCATCGAGGGCGCCTGGAACACCGGCAAGGCCACCGAAGGCGGCAACCTCGGCTACAAGCCCCGTTACAAGGGCGGATACTTCCCGGTCCCGCCGATGGACCACTTCACGGACCTGCGCTCGGAGATGGTGCGCAACCTCATCGAGGCCGGCATCGACGTCGAGATGCAGCACCACGAGGTCGGCACGGCCGGCCAGGCGGAGATCGACTTCAGGTTCGGCACGCTGCTCAAGACGGCCGACAACCTGATGCTCTACAAGTACGTCATCAAGAGCACGGCCCTTGAATACGGCCACACGGTCACGTTCATGCCCAAGCCGATCTTCGGCGACAACGGCTCCGGCATGCACTGCCACCAGTCGCTGTGGAAGGACGGCTCGCCGCTCTTCTACGACGAGGTCGGCTACGCGGGCCTGTCCGACACGGCCCGCTACTACATCGGCGGCCTGCTCAGGCACGCGCCGTCGCTGCTGGCGTTCACCAACCCGACGGTCAACTCCTACCACCGTCTGGTGCCCGGCTACGAGGCCCCGGTCAACCTGGTCTACTCCCAGCGCAACCGCTCGGCCTGCGTCCGCATCCCGATCACGGGGTCCAACCCGAAGGCCAAGCGCATCGAGTTCCGCGTGCCGGACCCGTCGTGCAACCCGTACTTCGCCTTCTCGGCCATGCTGATGGCCGGCCTCGACGGCATCCGCAACAAGATCGAGCCGCCGGAGCCCGTCGACAAGGACCTCTACGAGCTGCCTCCGGAGGAGGCCCGCCAGGTGCCGCAGGTGCCCGGCTCGCTCCCCGAGGTACTCGCCGCGCTGGAGGCCGACCACGACTACCTGTTGGAGGGCGGCGTCTTCACGCCTGACCTGATCGAGACGTGGGTGGCGTACAAGCGCGAGAACGAGGTCGACCCGATCCGGCTGCGCCCGCACCCGCACGAGTTCGAGCTCTACTACGACATCTAGCAGTCCGACCGGAACAGCCCGGAACCGACCACCGGTTCCGGGCTGTTCCGCGTCCACGCCCACTCAGCCGGGTGATCGTCTGGGCGCGAGCGGCGTACGGAGGTCGAATATCGGCCCGGCTCGGTGGCCTGGAAGGCTGGCGGGCGTGACGGGTGACGCGGTTGAGGAGTTCGAGCGGCACCGCTCGAGGCTGTTCGGGCTGGCCTATCGGATGCTGGGTTCGGCCGAGGAGGCCGAGGACGTGGTCCAGGACACCTTCCTTCGCTGGCACCACCGCTCGGCTGTCGAATCGCCCTGGGCGTGGCTGGCCAAGGTGGCGACCAACCTGTGCGTGAACCGGTTGACGTCGGCGCGCGCCCGCCGGGTGAGCTATGTCGGTCCGTGGCTGCCTGAGCCGGTGCTGACCGCGGACGGCGCTCTGGGACCGCTGGACAGTGCCGAACAGCGAGACTTCGTCTCACTGGCCTTCCTGACCTTGCTGGAACGGCTCAACCCCGTGGAGCGCGCGGTGTTCGTGCTCCGTGAGGCCTTCGACTACAGCCATCGCGAAGTGGCCGAGGTCATCGATTCCTCCGAGGCGAACTCCCGGCAGCTGTATCGGCGTGCTCGCCTGCGACTCACCGACGCTCCTGGGAGTGCCGAGCGCCCGATGGATCGGGCCCACCACCGTGACCTGGTGAAAGGTTTCCTGGCGGCCGCGGAGGAGGGCGATCTTCCAGGGCTGGAGAAGCTGCTGGCCCACGACGTGACCGTGTGGGTGGACAGCGGCGGCAGGATCAGCGCCGCCAGACGACCTGTCTCGGGCGCCAACCGGGTGGCGCGCTATCTGGTCGGCGCATCGCGGACCACAGGTCAGCGGATCCGGCTGTCGATCGCGGAGCTGAACGGCGCTCCCGGCCTGCTGGCCCTGGCCGGTGAGGAGCTGATCGGCGTGCTGGTGCCGGAGACGGCGGGCGGCCTGATCAGCGAGATTCGCATCATCGCCAATCCCGCCAAACTTCGGTTGTCACGTTGGGAAGGTCTGACCGGTTCTTAATGGGTGCACCTGACAGCCGCGCGCGGCCATCAGCCTCGCGCTCTTCCACGAGAGTTGCCACTCATGACAGATCCGATCCTGGTGACGGGCGGTACCGGCCGGCTCGGCCGTAGGTTGGTTCCACGGCTTCTGGCCGCCGGCCACGCCGTACGCGTGCTGAGCCGCAAGCCGCCGCGCGACGAGATGACGCACCGCGGCGACCTGATCACGGGTGAGGGGCTCGAGGATGCGGTCGCCGAGACCGGCACGATCATTCACTGCGCGACCGGTAACGGCCACGCGGACCAAGACGTCACTCGCAGTCTCGTCCGGGCGGCCATGCGAACCGGTCGCCCGCACCTGATCTACGTGTCCATCGTCGGCATCGATCGAGTTGATATCTCCTACTATCGGGCGAAGCTGGCGTGTGAGCGGCTCCTGGAAGAGTCCGGGCTGCCGTTGACGATCCAGCGCACCACCCAGTTCCACGAGCTCATCGTCTGGATGTGCGCGATCCAGCGGCGGCTGCCGGTGATCTTGATGCCCGCCGGGGTCAGCTTTCAGCCCGTCGACACCGGCGAGGTGGCCGCCCGCTTGACCGACCTGGCCGAGGCGCCACCGGCGGGCCGGGCACCGGACATGGGCGGGCCTGAGGTGCGTACCGCGGCCGATCTGGCCCGCGCCTATGCTCGGGCGCGGTCCAGCCGCCGGCCGGTGGTGTCGATGCCGCTGCCGGGAATCGGGGGAATGCGCGGCTTTCGGGAGGGGAGCCACCTGGCTCCCGACCATGCCGTCGGGCAGATCACCTTCGAGCGGTTCCTCACCGCATGAGCGCGCGCATCTGGCTCCGCGCGGGCCTGGCGTTCCTGGCCGCGACACAGTTCGCCGTGGGCTGCTGGGCGCTGTTCTTCCCCCGCTCGTTCTTCGACATCCCGTTCGTGGGGATGCGCATGCCGTACAACGCGCATCTGATGATGGATTACGGCGCGATGAGCCTGGCGACGGCAGTGCCGCTGGGAGTGAGCTTCTTCGTCGTACGGCGCGGCATGGTCCGCACGGCGCTCGCCGTGTACGTGGTGTTCGCGGTGCCGCACCTGGCGATCCACGTGCGACTGCTGCACCATCTGACGCCTGGAGAGCGCGTGCCGTTGCTGCTCGCGCTCTCGGCGGCGGCAGTGATCCCGCTGATCTTGTGGCCGCTCACCAATAGGCTCCAACCGGTGCGCGAAGCGCCGCGCTCGACTTGAACCGATCACCGTATGCGATCATCGAACACTTATGGGCAAACTGACATGGTTTCCACTGCCATTCGGGCTCGTCGTGATCGTCGTCAACTTCTTCGCCGTCCGCGATGTGAAGGGGCGCCTTCCCGCCGGCCCCGTCGAGGCGAACGAGCACATAGTGCCCCAAGCGATCGACGCCTTCATCCCCTTCGCTCAGGGGCGGATCGCCCTGCTCGGGGCCTTCTTCATCGCCGCCACCCTGCTGTTCGGCCTCGTCGAGTTCGGATTGAACCGCCGGCCCGCGGGCCTCATGCTCGGGACAGGCTTCCTAAGCGCTGCCTACATGGCCGCGATGCCAGTCCTCTACGTCCTCAACCCGGTCACCGGCTACGACGAGGAGTTTCTCGACCCGCCGGGCGGATACGCCACGATGCCCTTCGACATGGGCGCGCTGTCGCCGCCGTGGTACCTACCGCTGCTCGGCTTGATCCTCGCCGCCGCCGCGATCGCCCAACTCCTCGCGGTTCGCGGCGTCGTGCGCCGCGACACGGTCCTTCCACCTTCTTCCCCCTGGAATGTGTGGCTCCTCCTGCTCCCGTTGGCGTTCCTCCTGGCCTTCGCCGCGGCCAACCTCGTGTCCGACCAGATCGCCCGCAGCGCGGCCCATCCCGGGTCCTTCTGGGAGGCCGACTACGCGCTACGCCTCATGTTGCAGATGTGGGCCTTCGCCGTCGTGCCCGCCGTCGGTCTGGCCCTTCACGGGATCCTCCTGCGTAGGCACGGCGTTCGCCCGCGCTCCCTGCTGCTCGTCGGCGTCTTCACGGTCGTCTACCTGTTGACGCTGCCACTCGTGGCTTGGGGCAACCTGCTGATGTACGCGGACGAGCAGTCAGGCTTCTCCGAGCACCTCCCCGCCTGGCGGGAGGAGGTCACCAACGGCATCCTCGCCGCCGCCGCCCTCGTCCAACTCGCCACCGTCCCGCTGCTGGCCCGGCGCGGGAAAACCCAGATGACCGGCGCAGCCGCCGCCAGTAAGTGATCGCCGTGTTGCGACGACCCCTTTCTCCCCCATATCAGGGCCTGGTCTGGCATCCGGCGTACGGTGAGCGCGCGGCGAGCCGATCATGACGCGCGAAGAGCCGGCTGCGAGCGTCGACGCCTTGATTTGAGACCGTGCCCGGCAACCCCGAGATCTAGGGGGATGTGGATGACCGGGAAGCTGCCGACGATGGGAGTCAGCCGAACGAGTCGAACCCGACTCGTCGAGAGAAGGAGTCCCCCATGTCCCAAGAGACCGTCAGCGCCATCCCGACCATCGAAGCCGACGCCCACGCACCCGCCGACCAGACGGGTACCGCCGCCGACGAGGTTCACGGCCGCAACGAACACTTCAGCGCCGCAGGAGAGGTCATCCTCCGCGCGGCGCTGGCCGGTGTCACACCGTTCACCCCGGTCACCGTCTCTATCACCGAGGTCGACGCCAACGGTCACCCCTTCATCGGCGGCGCCCGCATGACCGTGCACAACGTCCGCGCCTTCGAGGACGGCGTCGACACTCGGGTCAGCATCGAGTTCGACCGGCCTCTGCAGGTCAGACTCAGCTACCTCTGGTCCTGACCGCACCCGCGGGGCACTCACAACTCTGGGAAAGGCCATCGGCTGCCCCCAACAGCCGATGGCCATGCGTTCGATCCCGGCCGGTACCCGCCTTCCGAGCAGGGCCTTCAGCCGGTCGAGTTCCTGTCCGTACCGCGTGATGATCGCCCGATGAGCGTCAGCGCGCACATCACGGTTCCGGTGACCGCGCCGACGATCAGCAGGATCACCAGCGGGTTGACGTATCCGGGTACCAGATCGGTCGTGGTTCCATCCCGCCAATGGCACAGATGCCTGAGCGGGAGCCACGTCCATGAGGTAGCCGGAAAGCCTAAAGGCTTGCTGACACAGTATTCGCTGTTGGGAGCCAGCTCGAGAAATCGCCCAGCCCAGAATCCGTGCGCGTAGACGATCAGCGCGCCGACAGTGGAGAGGAAGGCGACAGCGAACCAACGGGAAGCTCTCACAAATGCCCAACTTTATCCAACGCATCTCGCAGAACTACTGGAAACGGGATTTATGGTCCCAGCCGACCGACTTTCCCGGCGCCACTTCCCGCGCACCCCGTACTGTCAAGACATGGGCACGATAGACGACGATGACGAGCAGAAAGAACACAGGCGCCGCGGCGCCTGTTTCGGCGAGGGTGGTAACTGGGAAGACCCGAACGGGAAAAGCGACAAAGAGCACAAGTGGACCAAATGCCGCACTTGCGTGAGGAGTGGTTGGCAATGACCCACCCCCTCACCTGCCCCGAATGCCAAGGAACCGGCGCAGATCGGAGCATTCCTGGGTATGTGCTCAAATGCATATGCTGCTACGGGAGAGGCGTCGTAGGCGGTCCTGACGATCCAAAAGAGAACCCTCGACGCGCGCGGACGGCACCAATCCCCGCGTGGCTGCATCCGGCACTGGAAGGAACAGGGTTGTGCGGCTACTGTGTCGGCTCCGGCCTGGTCGCCCACGTCAACGAGGAGACCAGCCGTCTCACGGAAACACCCTGCCCAGTATGCGCGCCAGCCCCGCCGCCCATCACCTTCTGAGCCGGACCTCTCCGGCTCGGTGAGGGGGCCGTGGATCTCTTCACTGGCTCTGACGAGAGCGGCCCGGTTGTGACGATCGATCTGCGGTCGGACCGCTGCCTCCACATGAGGGGATACACCACGCCGGCGCACCGATTCGATCACGCCGGAGCGGAACGAGACCGAAAGAGAGACTGCGGGATCCGCCTCGGGCATCCCGATTCCCACCAGTGTTTTGCCAGAGACAGCGGCCATGACGAAGCAAGGGGCCGCCGAGAGTGGGTTCCGGCTCTACGGTCCGGGCGGCGGAGTGAAGATGTCGCGAGTGCCCATCCTGCGCCAGACGATGTGGACTTCACCGGGGATTCGCTCGTCACCGTAACCGAAGGTGGCTCGACCGTCCGGGGCCCACGTCATCTCGAACACGCCCGGATATGCGGTCACTCCCTTCACGCGAAGCCCTCCACGGAAAGGTCCGTCAGCGATGATGTCGGGGATGAACGCCTCGGTGATCACCTTACGGAATCGAGCCTGTTGCTCGGCGGTCAGCTTTCGCCAGTCCCGCTCGAAACGGCCGGCCGTTTCGAAGGTGGGCATCAGGTGTCGTCGCGCGGTTCGTCGTCGCCCGAGTCAAGGTGGGCGAACATGTCCTCGGCAGAGCGATGGAAGGTGGTACGGCCAGCAGTGATGTCAGCGGTCGCCTGCCCTTCGCCGGCTTGCCATTCAGGCGTCCAGAACCATGCCTGATCGGCGGGGATCGACACGAAGCCGCGAATTGTCACGGTGCCGTCGTCATGCACGGCGAACTCGACCTCGTCCCCCTCGCCGATGTGCAGCGCTCGGCGGATCTCCTCGGGGAGGGTGAGCTGCGCCTTAGGGCGCACCTTGGCACGGGCCACTGACGTGACAGACACGACGGCTCCTCCAACTGTCGGATTTTCCAACGCTCCTACTCTATGCGACAGGCGCCGACTCGCCAGAGGTCGCAGGTGCCCGGCTCCTCCCCGAGGTCCTCGCCGCCCTGGAGGCCGACCACGACTACCTGTTTGAGGGCGGCGTCTTCACGCCTGACCCGATCGAGACGTGGGTGGCGTACAAGCGCGAGCCACAACGCCCTGGGCGGTCATACATATGTGCATGTTATTGTATGTACATGATGGCCGACCGCCTGGAGCCCGAGGAGACCTCGGTCACCGTGTCCGAACTGGCCCGCAATGTCGCAGCCCTGATTCGGCGAGCCGAAGCGGGAGAAGAGATCATCATCACCCGTGACGGCTCGCCTGTAGCTGTGATCGCTCCTCATTTCAAGCCCAATGGAGCCGCTCTCATAGCATTGTTCGAAGAATATGGGCCGGACCCCCAATGGGCCGAGTTGATCGAGGAGAGCCGGGAGCTCATGTGGGGTGGCCGATGAAGGCCGCAAAGGTCCTTTTGGACACGAATATCCTCATATCCCTGGAAAAGGGATTGTCTCTGGCGAAGGTGATCGATCCGGACGACGACGTCGCCGTTTCGGTCGTGACCATCGGAGAACTCCAGCTTGGCGTGGAACGATCTGATGACGCACACCGACGACAGCGCAGTGCCTTCGTTCAGCCAATGATGCAACATCTGCCGTCGATCGACTACACCCTGCAGGTCGCCCTGGTTCACGCGAAGATCGCGGCCACGATGTCCGGGAAGGGACTTACCAGGTCACGCCCGGACCTCATGATCGCAGCAACAGCAATCGCCACCGGAAGAACCCTCGTGACAGCCGACGAAGGATTCTCCGCAATCAGCGGCCTCAAAGCACGTCACCCAATGCGCTGACCCGATAAACAGATGATCTCTGTGTAGAATATCCATCTCGGTGGCTTCATCCATGCACCGTCTCAAACAGAGGTTTGCCAGAGGCGGTGCCACGATTACTTCCCGGCTGGAAGTCCAGCCGTCCCTGGTGAGCCAACGGTGGGCATCGTCCGTCGGGCGCGGGCCATGACGCCATAGCAGGCGCAGGTCAGTGCGGTCAGGATGGCGGCCACCGGCAGAGGGTGGGACAGGCCGCCGAGTACGGCCACGCCGAGCGTCGCGCCGACCTGGCGGGAGGCGTTGAGGACGCCGCCTGCCGTGCCCGCCGTGCCGGTCGGCGCGCTGGTGAGGATGCCGGCCATCAGCGCGGGCAGTACGAACGACAGCCCGAAGCCCATCACGACCAGCCATGGCGCCAGGTAGTCGGTGAGCGAGACGCCGGCCAGGCCGGTCGCCAGCAGGGCGAGGCCGCCGAGGATCGGGGGGCGGGGGCCGTAGCGGGCCACCAGGCGGCCGGTGAGCAGCGGGTTCACCGTCATCGGGAGGGTGAGGGGCAAGAAGGCCAGGCCCGTGGCCAGCGGGGTCAGGTGGCGGGTGTCCTGCAGGAAGAGGGTCAGGACGAACAGGGCGCCGGAGAAGGCGAAGTTCGCCACCATGCCCGCGAGCAGTTCCGGCCAGGTCACGGCGAGCAAGCCGCCGGGCAGGACGGGGGGCAGGACGGGGGCGTGACTGCGGCGCCCTGCGAACAGCCCGCGCCGCCCCACGAAGGGTGGGCGGCGATCCGCGAGCGCCTTTCGTCGCTCCACGAACACCAGCACGACGAGGGTGACCAGGGCCGACACCCCGGCGACCGGTGACGAGTCGATCAGGGCTTCGGCGAGCAGGCCGAGCAGTACGCAGGCCAGCGCCTGCACCCACCAGTCGATGAGCCGGTGCCCCCGGGGCGAGCGCACCCTTCGCATGGCCAGCAGGCTGATCAGGGCGATGGGCGGGTTGAGCAGGAAGACGGCTCGCCAGCCGTACTGGTCGACCAGGAGGCCGCCCAGCAGCGGGCCCGCGGCCAGGGCGGTGCCGGTGATGGCGGCCCACAGGCCGGTGGCGCGGGCGCGGGCGGCCGGGTCGGGGAAGAGTTCGGGCAGGAGGGCGAGTGAGCCGCCCGTGCAGAGCGCTCCCGCCACGCCGAGCAGGGCGCGCGCCGCGACCAGCGCGCCGAGATGGGGCGCCGCGGCGCTCAGCAGTGAGATCACGCCGAAGGCCGCCACACCGATCTTGAAGATCCAGGCGGCGCCGTACCGGTCGGCGACCGCTCCCCCGGTGAGCAGTGACGCGGCGAAGGCGACGGTGTAGGCGTTCACCGCCCATTGCTGTCCGGCCAGCGAGCCGCCGAGGGAGGCACGGAGGTCGGGCAGGGCGATCGTGAGCACGGTCGTGTCGAGGATCACCAAGAAGTAGGCCAGGGAGAAACCGAACATCTTCATGCCCCGAAGCCTGCTAAAGCAGCATATTTACCCTCAACAGGCTCGGCCGCAGGGGGCGTTCGGGAAAACCGTATGCTTGGCCGAATGGATCTGCGTCAGTTGCGGGGGTTCGTGGCGGTAGCGGGGGCGGGCACCGTCACCGGCGCCGCGAACAACCTCGGTCTCGCCCCTGCCTCGGTGTCCGAACAGGTACGCAGGCTGGAGGACAGCCTCGGCGTCGCGCTCTTCGAGCGCACGCCCCAGGGCATGCGCCTGACCGGCCCGGGTGCCACTCTGCTCACGCGTGCGCAAGGCCTGCTCGACCACGCGGACGAGGTACGGCGGGCGGTGACCGGCGGGCGCCGCCAGGTCCGGATCGGGGCGCTGGAGATGCTGGCCGCGGCCAAGTTGGCCGCCGTGGTCCGCCGCCTGGCGGAGCGCCGTCCTGACCTGGAGGTGGAAGTACGCTCGCTCACCCGCCAGGCGCTGCTGTCAGAGGTGGCCCGCGGCGAGTTGGACGCGGCGCTGCTGCTCGACTCCGGTACGCGGATCGGCGGCCTGGGATTCACCCCGCCGCCCGACATGGACTTCCTGGACGTGGGCGAGGTCAGGCTGTACCTGGTCGCCGCGCCCGACGGTGACCGGGAGCCGCTGCTGGTCAGCGCGCCGGGCTGCTCGATCCGGCTGGCGGCCGACCAGTTGTTCGGCGCCGGGGTGCCGCGCAGGGAGATGACCAGCATCGCCACGGCCCGCGAATGGACCAGGCAGGGCTTCGGGCGGGCGCTCCTCCCCGACTTCGTGCTGGAAGCCGACCTGGCCTCCGGTGCGCTGGTCCCACTCGACTTCGCGACACAGACGGACCCCGCCTCCGGCACACTGACCCCGCTCGACTTCGCGCCGGAGACGGACCCCGCCTCCGGCGCGCTCATCCCGTTCGGCTCCGACGCGCCGACGCTGGCTCTGCGGCTGGTCTGGCTGCGCAGCCGCGAGGCAGCCCTGCGCGACGTGCTCTACGCGATGAGCGCCTGACCTGACCACCTTCAAGCCGGTACGTACTACGCCATGAGCACCTGACCGCGCCTGAGCCGGTACAGGACGTGCGGCCGTTGCGGGTTGTCCGCCGGGACCCGCGGATGATAGAAGTCGTCAGCTATGTCACGGGTCATGCCCAGGCGTTCCATGACCTTGCGCGAGCGGGTGTTCCCCACGGTCGTCATGGAGACGATCTCGTCCAGCCCCGCCACGTCGAACCCATACCGTACGGCCTCCCGGGCCGCCTCGATCGCGTACCCGTGCCCCCACGCCGCCTTGGCCAGCCGCCAGCCCACCTCGACCGCCGGGGTGAACGGCGCCTCGAACGTCTGCAGGACCAGCCCGGTGAACCCGATGAACTCGCCGCTCTTACGCACCTCCAGCGCCCAGAGCCCGTACCCGTGGGCCTCGAAGCCCGCCTCGATCCTGTCGACGAAGCCGTCGCTCTCCGACCTGGTCAGCAGGGCCGGGAAATGCTCCATGACCTCGGCGTCGGCGTTCATCGCCGCGAACGGTTCCCTGTCGTCGTCGCGCCATCTGCGCATGATGAGCCGTTCTGTCTCCATCGGCGCAACATTAGCCCAGATCTAACGACGGCCGCGGATGCCGGTGAGGCGGCGGAGCAGGTCCCACCAGAACGACGCGCCGAACAGCAGCGCCACGAACGTCAGCACATAGCCGGGCCAGTGGCTGAGTGTGGTGAGACGGTCCCACCAGGCGGCGCCGTTCCAGTGGATGCTCGGCTCGCCCTCGGCCGGGATCGCGATGTTGACGATCGCGTGGTCGAACACCATGACCAGCGCGGGCTGGCTCAGCGTCTCAGTGATGCACGGCATCGGGTTGGACTGCGCGCACCGCTCCTTGAGCTCGCTGTAGGCGTCGGGCCCCGCCTCGGCCACGGCCGTCACCGAGGCACGGAAGGCGTTGTCGCGCAGCAGGGACTTGGCGTACTCGAACCCGTCCATCGTGAACAGCAGCACCACCACCACACCGAGCAGGGCGACCACCCACTTGACGTAGCGCTTGTAGAGCATCGACAGCCGCTGCATCTCGCCGTCGAACCACGTCTCCACGCCCTGCCGGAAGCGGTCCATGTCGCGCTGCGCGGTCTCCCACACGCCCTTGAGATGGCCGTAGAGCGGGCTGCCCATCGTCTTGAGCTTGGCCAGCAGCCCCTCGACGCCGTCCTTCTCGCCGGCGGCCATCTCCATCAGGGCCACCGCGAAGCGTTCCGGCGGGATGTTGGCGATGCTGGTGCGGCCTCTCTTCGGGTGGTCGATCTCCTGGACCCGCTGGTAGAGCAGTTGCGTCACGGCGTCGTCGGCCTTGGTCTCCTGCTCGGGCGCCTGGGCCGCCTCCACCGGGGCCGGCTGGTCGCTGTGGGCGGGCCGTGGATCGCGGACGAACGGCAGCCGCGCGAACACGTCGGCCACCTTGGCCGGCAACCACGACTTCCCCTGCGCGTCGCTGCCGTCCATGGTGTCGCGGAGATAGGCCCACAGGAACTTGCTGCGGATGCCCAGCAGCCGTACGAAAGCCTCGTTCAGCCCGCTGACCAGCAGCGACAGCAGGAGGAACGCCAGCACCAGACCTAACGCGAGGTCGACGTAAATGGAAAGCAAAATGGATCACCCCGCGCCTTGATACACCCGCCGGGGCCGGCCCGCACGGCCCGCAACCAACCTGTTACCGAAGGTCCGCAGAAAGCCTCGGCCTTCGGGCCGGGGATGAATGCGGTCCCCCTGCGGGGCATGGCCCGCCGTAGGCGGGGCATCCCGGAGCGCGGATGTGGAACCTCAGGTGGGGCGGCGCTGCTGTTCGATATACGCCTTGATGATCGATAGTGGCGCTCCGCCACAGGAGGCGGCGAAGTAGCTGGGTGACCAGAAGGGGCCGTGCATGATGGCGCGGTTGACGCTGCCGGTGAACTCCTTGCGCGGGTAGTGCGAGGAGACGCCCTTCAACGAGTTGACGAGTTTGCTGATCGCGACCTTGGGCGGGTAGTGGATGAGCAGGTGGACGTGGTCGTGTTCGCCGTTGAACTCGCGCAGTTCGGCCTCGAAACTGTCGCACACCTCGATCATGATGTCTTCGCAGCGGCGCAGCATCGCGTCGTCGTAGGCGTTTCTGCGATATGTGGTGACAAAGACCAGATGGGCGTGCATCGCGGAAACCGCGTGTCTGCCTCGTCGATATTCGACTTCCTGGCTCATAGACCAGATGATAATGTGTTCGAGTCGATGGGACGTGAGCATCGCGTGGGAGAGGGGGTGTTGCGCATGCTGGCGGGCCGGAAGTACCGCCTGGAGTTCGACTCCGGGCAGGCCGCGTTCGCCGAAAGGCTGGGCGGAATCTGCCGGGCCGTGTGGAACACCGGTCTCGAACAGCGGCGGGATTACCGGCGGCGCGGAGGGTGGATCGACTATGCCGAGCAGTGCGGGCAGCTCGCCGAGGCGAAGAAGGACCCGTACTGCGAGTGGCTCGCCGATGCCCCCGCCCAGGTGATCCAGCAGACCCTCAAAGACCTGGACCAGGCGTGCCGCAAGCATGGCACGTGGAGAGTGCGCTGGAAGTCGAAGGCGAAGTGGCGGCCCTCGTTTCGGTTCCCCACCGCCAAACACCTGCCCGTCGAGCGGATCGCCCGCAGGCGGGGGCGGGTGTTGCTGCCCAAGTTCGGGTGGGCGCGGTTTCGGATGTCGCGCCCGCTCGGGGGAAGCGTCAAGTCCGCGACCGTGTCCCGGGACGGCGAACACTGGTTCATCAGCTTCCTGGTCGAGGATGGGATCGCCGAGCGTGAGGAACATGCCTGCCCTGGATGGGTGGGCGTGGACCGGGGGGTGGTCACGGCCGCCGTGACGTCGGACGGGGAGTTCTTCGACCGCCGCCACGCCGGAACCGGCGGGGTCTCCTCCCGGCAGCCGCCGCAGGAGACGAAACGGGAGACGAAACAGGACCGAAAAGACGACCTCGGGTATGTCACGCCCGGCGAAGCGGAACGGTATATGCGGCTGCAACGCCGACTCGCCCGCACGCAGAAGGGATCGAAGCGCCGCAAGACGGTCAGGGCCGCGATGAGTGAGGCCATGCGGCGAGTGCGGTGGCGGCGCGCTGACTTCAACGCCCAAGCCGCGCACCGGCTCACCCGCGCCTACGGGCACGTGGTCATCGAAGATTTGAACACCAAGGGCATGAGCACGGCCGTCAAGCCCAAGCCCGACCCCGACCAACCGGGCAGGTTCCTACGCAACGGCGCGGCAGCCAAATCCGGGCTCAACAAGGCGATTCTCGACAAGAGCTGGTACGGCCTGGAAGTCGCCCTCCGCTCCAAGGCCCGCTACACCGGCAGCGTCATCCATAAGATCAACCCCGCGTACACGTCCCAGACATGCCCGGAACCTGCGTGCGGGAAGGTAGACGAGAAGAGCCGCAAGAGCCAAGCGATCTTCTCCTGCACTTCCTGCGAGCACACCGAGCACGCCGACATCGTCGGGGCGAGGAACATCAAGAGCAAAGGACAGGCGGCCGGGCCGGCCGTCTCAGGGCGTGGAGACCCACCCGGGTCCGCGAAACGTCAAGCACCCCGTTCCACAGCACGGGCCGCGCAAGCGGCACGAGCTGCCGCATAGCGGCACGGGAATCCCCATCCCTTCAGGGCGGGGAGCAGGTCAAGAGCGACGTCCCCAGCGGCGCTTGGGCTTCTGCGGAGGCAGCGGCTGGATGGCGGTCACATCGGCGGGCGCCCCATCGGCGGCCAGCCCTTCGAGTGTGGGCCCTTCGAGGGTAGGCCCTCCGGCACCAGGCCCTTCGGTGCCAGGCCCTTCGGTGCCAGGTCGAGGCTGGCCAATGCTCTGCCACGGCTCGGCGTCGCCGGTCTCGGCGGCCGAGGCGGCGCCCAGCGGGCGCTCAGGCGAGTCTTCGTACGGACCGGCACCACCGGGTGGGATGTCCGCGGGCGGCTGCTCAGCCGGGACCAGAGCCTCGAACGGAGCCCGGTACGACTCCCCCTGGGGCTCGGGCCGGCTGAAGGCATCGAAGTCGGACTTGGCCGGCTCCTGGCTGAACGTGTCGAACTCGTCCGGATGCAGCACCACCGGCTCGCCCGCCGGGGGTGGCTGCGCGGGGCCGTAGCCGGGCTGGCCGTACATGTTCGGGTCCTGATAGACCGCGCCGTACTGGACTTGTCCCCCTGGATAGGTCTGTACGGGGACGAAGCTGATGATCGGCGCGTACGCCGTACCGCCCGGATAACCGGGCGCCGCGAAACCGGCAGTGGCATAGCCAGGGCCCGCCGGATAACCAGCCCCTCCGGGGGCTCCGGGGAAGCCGGGCTGACCCGGGCCGCCCTGCGGGCCCGCCTTGCGTACAGCCGCCGCGTGGGCCATCCGGCGCAGCCGCCCCTCGAAGATGAGCACCGCGAACAGCACCAGCAGCACCAGCACGAGCGCCGGGATGCTGAGCTGCTGCGTCAGCGTCCGCTGGTCGTACTCGGGGGCCGCGTTACGCAGTTCAAGCGGGACCGACTCCTCCGTCGAGCTCTCCGTCAAACTCGGCGACGGCGTCGTCGAAGGGGTCTCGACGGGCGCCACGGTGGGCAGGACGACGTCCGTGTCCGTGGGCTCGGGCGTGGACGAGGTGGTGGTCGTAGACGGCACCTCCACGCTCTGCGACGGCAACGGCTGCAGCTGCGAGGGCGTGGTCTTGGGCGTGCTGGGGGTCGAGCTCGGCGTCTTCGATTGCTTCGGGGTGCTCGTCTTCGTCGTCGTCTTCGTGGGCGCGGTGACGGTCTTGGTGATCGTCGTTTCCGGGTCCGGAGTGGGGGTGTTCATCGTCGTGGTGACCGTGACGGTGGTCTCCGGCGTGATGTCGCACACCTCGCCCGCTTCACAGGGCTCGACGGCGGGGTCGTAGGCGACCGCGGAGGCGCTCGCGCTCTGGAGGACGAAGGGAACCGCACCGGCACCCGTCAGGCCTAAGGCCAGGATCAGTGCGGACACGGCCGTCACTCGCGTACGTGCCACCTGTGCCCTCCGCGCAGTCCCGAAACCATGGTCAAGGGAATCCTAGCCGGGTAAAAGTAACAGTAAAGACGGAATTACAACACCTTTCGTCGCAATCGCGCCCGTTGTGCCCTGGCGACCAGCCACAGCGCACCGAGCAGCATCGCGATCCCGCCCGCGACCCATGGCAGTCCGCGTACGCCTGCCAGGGGATTCACCCGCTCGGCCGGTTGAAAGCGGTTACCGGTAATGGCGAATGGCAAGGGCGGCCCAACTTCTTCGGCCGATGTCATGGCCCCCCAACCGGTTCCCGCACCGGCACCGAAACCCGGAGCGCCAAGTCCGGGAGTGCCGCCTTGTGGGGCTTGTGGGGTGCCGCCTTGTGGGCTGCTCACTTCTGGAGCCCCGACTCTCGGTGTGCCACCGACGCCCGGAGTGCCACCGACGCCCGGAGTGCCGAGCCCCGATGTCGGCGGCGGGAGGACCTGGGGCAGGGTCAGCGCGGGCTCGCGCCGCAGCTCAGGCGCCGGGACCTGGACGGCCGTGCCGTTCGGTACGGGGCTGGACGCGTGCGCATGACCGGCTGAGACCATCCGCAGATGCGACTTCGCGGTATGCCCGTTTCTTGGGCGCACCCTTCCGGCGACCGATGTCCCGTCCGGACGAGCGTCCTCGGCGCCGCGTTGGACGCGCACCGCTCGGCCGCTCAGGGTGACGTCACCCCGTGGGATCTCGACGAACGTCCCCGTGCTGTCATCGGCGGACTCCCCGCGCACCGCCCCCTCTCCACGTGTCCCCTGCGAAAGCGTCTGAGCGGGTGTCTTCGTCCCCTTCGGCAGGGTCGCGACAGGTGTCGTCGGCCTGCCGCTCGTCCTGACAGGCGCGCTCACTGGGGCCTTGACAGAGGTCGTGGTCGAGCCGACGACGGTCGCGACACCGCCGCCCGCCGTGTCACGCGCTCGAGCCGCCGCCGTGAGTACGACCTCCTTCGGCCCGCGCGGCACGGTGAGCAGCACATCCACGAACCGATCCCCCGCCACATCACCCAACGCACACACCCGCGCCACGGGGACCACGCCCGGAGCCACCCCGCCCGCCGCGACTCCGCCCCCTGGGCGCGTCCCGCCGGGCGCGGTCACACCCGACGCGGCCAGCACCGACGATGGCCCGGACGCCAGGACGCCTCGCGACGTCGCCACCCCGGCGACCGGTCGCCCATCCACTGACGCCTGTCCGTCAGTCGCCTCACCAGCGGCGAGGGCGTTCAGCGCGGCGGTCCGAGCCGCCAGAGCACCGCCCGGGGTAGCCTGCCCGCCCGCAGCCCGGCCATCGCTTGCCAGTCCACCCGAAACCGCCTGTCCGCCCGGAATCGCCAGCCCACCCGGGGCTGCCTGCCCGCCCGGAGTCGCTCGCCCCTCAACCGCCTGATCCCCCGGCCCACCCACGATTCCCGGACCCGTGTCCAGCAACCCACCAGCAGGCAAGCTGGGGCACGTCATCGACGTCAGCGCGTTCGCCGGGCTGGTCGCCACCGCGAGCCGGGCGTCGCTGCCCATCCCCTCCAGGCTCACCCGAAACCGCAGCGCATCCCCCGTACGCACCCATCGCCCGATCTCGCCGGCATCGCCCAGCCGCTCGAAGACCAGCGCGATACCAGCCCCGCCAGCGGCCCTGAAGACCTCGGCCGCCACGGGCTCGCACTGGATGCCCGCCAAAACCGACGCCCCCGCGAAGGCCAGTGCCCCCGCCACGATCCAGCCATGTCTGACCACGTCGCCTCCCCTCAGGCCGCGTGACATTACGCTCAGTAATCGTTATGTCACCCAGAGGAGATGGTTAACCCTGTCGGAGCAGATCTTCCACGGCTTCCATGACCGGCAGATCGGCCCCGAGCCAGGCCACGTCGTAATACTCGCCAGGTCCGAGCCACCGCAGCGCCAGATGCTCCTTGGCCTCCAGCACGCCCGAGGCCAGGGAGGCCAGCCAGGCCCGCATGACGTACCCCTCGGACAGCGGCCAGTCGCCGCCCACCCGCGCGCCCACCGACACGGTCACGCCGAGCTCCTCGCGGCACTCCCGGATCAGTGCCTCGATCTCGCTCTCGCCGGGATCCACCTTGCCGCCCGGGAACTCCCACCCGCCGGCGAGAGCGGGCGGCTCGGCCCGCTGCGCGGCGAGTATGTGCCCGTCCGAGGAGACGATCACCGCCGCCACCACGATCACCGTCATACCGCCACCACGACCATCATCACGCCGTCACCACGATCACTGTCATAGTGCGGCATTCTGCAGCTTCTTAAGCTGTTCGAGCACGTCGGGGTTCTGTAACGGACGGGTGAAACCCATAATATTGCCGCGCGCTTGATACGTCGTCACCTTGATCGGCCCGCACAGCGTGCAGCGGGCCTCCACCATCTTGCCCTTCGACACGATCATTCCGACGTGCCCGGGGTTGTCCGGCCCCGTACCCGGCCCGGCATTGAAGAACACCAGGTCGCCCGCCTGCTCGTCACCCTGCGGGATCTTCACGCCGAACGGCCACTGCCCGAACGTGGTCCGCGGGATCGACAGCCCGGCCGCCCGGTAGGCGGCGTAGATGATGCCCGAGCAGTCGAAGGCGTCGGGCCCGGTCCCGCCCCACAGGTACGGCTTGCCGCGCTGGGCCAGCGCGAACTCCAGGATCTTGGCCACTACGTCACTCGGCGCGGCCTCGACCAGCGGATCGTCACAGGCCTCGTCGGCCTGCGGCGGCACCTCGACGTCACCGGACTTGGCGTAGCCCTTGGCGATCTGCTCGACCTGGTCGACGTACCACCAGGCGCGGTTGTAGATGAACAGCGCCTGCCGTACCTTCTCCGGAGCGCCGTTGCGCTTGAGCATCTTCGCGGCGCCCAGGATCGCGTCGGCGGGGTTGTAGATGTCAGCCACGCCGTCACCGTCGCCGTCGGAGGCGTACCCGTTGAACTTCGACGACATCGCGATCCGCGCCTTGCCGCCCCACGTGCCGATCAGGAACTGCATCGGCCCGGCCGCGCCCGCGTAGTTGGTGCCACTCTTGACGCCCGCCATGTTCGAGCGGCCGTGGTCGGTCTCGCGCTTGCCGACGGCGGCCAGGATGTTCCACTGGACACCGATCTTCGTGCCGAACTTCTTGTAGAGCTCCAGATAGTCGGCCGGGATGTCGGAGGCGCCGGTGTCGGACACCTCCTGTACGGGCGTGTCGCCGTTGACGCAGTCGGTACGGGCGGTGCTCCCGCTGCCGAGGAACGACGGGATCGAGGTCATGAGCATCGGCGACATGATGACGACGGCGAGAAGCAGCACCCCAGCGGCTCCGACCGCCAGGGCGACGCGAGCGCGGGAGGTGTTCACCCTTGGGTGTCTCCGTCCTGGCCCGCGTCGGCGGGTTGCAGGTCGAAGACCCGCCAGTCGGCGCCCATCTGACTCACGGTGACCGCGTAGTCGTCCACGACCTGCTTGTTGCCGCTCTTGGCGGTGATCTGCTGCGTGCCGGTCACCACGAAGATGACGGACGACTTCTCGACCTGCCTGATCTCCTTCATCTTGGCCGTCCCCGCCGCCACGAGTTCGTCGGCGCGGTCGCGCTCGACGGTGCCGGGCGAGGTGCGTGTCCTGGCGAGCACGTTGCCGAACTCGGCCGTGGTGAACACCTTGACCCGATCCACATAGGCCGAGGGCTCCTCGTCGTAGCGGAACGTTCCGTACGCGGCGGTGAACCGCTCGGCCAGGTCGGACGCCGCGGCGAGTTGCTCCTTGGTCATCGGCAGGTAGGAGTAGATGTCGAACGGCTTGCCGCTGGCGGTCGCCAGCGGCTTGCTCGGCGCGGCCGGTGAGACGGTCGTGGTGTGGCCGGCGGGCGCCTGCCCCGCGTCCGGTTCGCCGGAGTCCGGCCACATCGTCAGGTAGATGCCGACGGCGGCGATGACCACCACGATGGCGGCGAAGGCGACGCCCCGCCTGTCACCCGGCTGCGCCATGATCAGTCCCTGTCCGGATTGCTGGGCTTGAGCCAGAACGGCACGGACGGCTCGCCCTCACCGGAGCCGCCGCCACGGCGGCTGCTCGGCAGCCAGAGCGGCGGCGCCTCGGAGGAACGGCCCTTCGGCTCGTCGGCCGGGCGCCGACCACCTGAACCGCCACCCCCGAACATCCCGCCGCCCGACGACCCACGACTCGCCGACCGGGACCCGCCAGAACCGCCGGAACCCCCCGAACCGCCCGAGCCACCCGAACGACCGGAGCCACTCAGCCAGGATCCACCCGAGCCTGACCCGCCCGACCTGGAGCCGCCAGAACCGCCAGAACCGCCGAACCGCGTGCCACCCGACCTGGAGCCACCGGAGCCGCCCGCACCACGCCGTGACGCCCAGCCACCCCCGGAACCTCCACCGAACCAGCCGCCTCCACCGGCCCCGCCACTCCCCGCACCGGCGCTCCCGGCACCGGCACTCCCAGAACCGGCGGCGGACCCGCCAGACGGCCGCGCTCCACCAGGCGACGGAGTGCCACGAGTGCGGGTCGGCGTGCCGCTCAGATTGAGTGGCGGCGCGGCCCCGGCCCGCGGTGCGGGAACCTGCCGGCCCGCGGCCTTCCCGTCCTGCTTGTCGGTGTTCAGCGGCGCCGCCGTGGCGGGGACCCGGGTGCCGGACGCGGCCACGCCCTCCGCGCTCTCCTGCCCACGGGCCCGCCCCTGGGCCACCGTGGACGCCGCCGCCGCGGTGCCCGCCGACGCGCCCATCGCCGCCGCCTGGATGAGCGGCTCGGCCTTGCGCGCACCCCATCGGCCGATCCTGGCCGCCGCCACTGGCGGCAGCGCCGAGGACGACCGCTCGAGTACGGAGGAGGACGCGGCGTCGCCGAGCATGCGCGTGGTCAGGGTGTGCCCGTTCATCGAGGCGAACAGGTGCTGGAACGGCCGCCGGTAGAAGAACACCGCGATCGTCAGCAGCGCCATGAACAGGATCTGCAGCCCCCACGGCATGGCGGTCGAGATGATCAGCGCATAGCCGTACACCAGCACGCCGAGCACGAGCGCGAGCACGGCCTGCCGGAGCAGCGTGCCGATCAGCATCTCCACCCAGCGCATGGCGATGATCCGCCCGCTGCCCGGATGTACGCCGATCAGCAGGAACACCGGCCCGAGTATGAGCAGCAGCAGGAAGCCGACCTTCAGCACCAGCAGCGAGACCGCGACCAGGAAGATGAGCACCCCGGCGACCAGGGCGGCGATCAGCGCGCCGATGGCCACGCCGAGCCTGCTGGTCCAGTCACGGCCGGAGAAGATCATGTAGCGGGAGTCGTTCTTGAGCTTCTCGGCGATCTCGGCGTACTTGGCCTGATGCGCGCCGACGTCCGGCGCCGGTTGGTTGGCCGTCGCGGCGGGGATCGACTGGGTCTCCAGCATCGTACGGCCGAAGTCGCGCACGATCGGCTGGTTGGGGTCGGCGGTGCCGAACAGGCCCATCAGCCACGGCTTGCAGACCAGCGTGGACCACAGCGCCTCGGCGTTCTGGTCGACCCCTGGCGTGCCGGTCTGGCCGTAGCCGCCCGCCTTGACCTGCGGGTTGGTCTGGCCAGGGCCGGGCAGGCAGGAGGCGCCGCCCGCGCCGGGCAGGCCGGAGAAGGCGGAGTTGACGACCTCGCCGGTCTTGTCCGTGACGATCGTGCCGAGGCCGGTGAAGTCGCCGGGCCGGCTGAAGAACCAGGTCGCGACCGTGACCGCGAGCACCATCCAGATCACGCCTTCGGCGGTGGTGGTGGCCCGCTTGCGGATCAGCCCGTACCAGGCCAGCCAGATCGCGCCGAGGATGACGAGCGGCCGGAGCAGCGGCCAGTACATCGCGTTGGACAGGTTCGTCACGATGTCATCGACCACGTCCTTGATGGACTGCAGCGGCCCTTCCGTGGCCGCCGCCTGGTAGGTGGTGATGGTCACCCGGTCGATCGCCTTGGCCCACAGGAAGATCGTGTTGGCCCAGGTGTTGCCGAGCACCGCGGCGAAGTCGGAGCAGCCCAGGTCGTAGGTGTGCCAGAACTGGCCGCTCATGCCGAACTGGGCGTAGTTGGTGGTCGGCGCCGCCGCGGCGCCGCCCTCGGGCGCGGGCGGCTGCATCATGCCGTCGGAGCCGCTGCCGATCACCTCGGGAGCCAGCGCGCCGGACAGGTCGCAGGGGGCCGCGGCGGCGGGCGATAGCGAGCCCACCACGATCGGCACCACGAGGATGCCCACGAGCAGGGCCAGAGCTAGCGCGAGCCGCCTGGGTAGCCGGATCTTCATGACCGCACCTCCTGCGCTCTGCCGCCCACTCCCCCTTGAAGATCATGATGCCCGTTGTCGCTGGGTTTGTCGTGTGTCGGATTGGTGTCGAGCCAGCGGAGCAGGTCTTCGGAGATCAGGTCTACTCCGATGCGGCCCGCCCTGCCATCCAGATCACGGAAAATGCATTCGCCGTTGCCGAGCGATCTCAGCACCGCCTTGTGCTCTTCCGATGCCTCCACGCCCAGCAGGGACATCACGTGCTCGACCTCCACCCGCTCGGTGGACCTGAACGCGAAGACCGAGGACAGACAGTTGGTGACCTGCTCGTTCAGCAGGTCACCGGCATTCTGTGAGACGAGCACCAGCGCGGTGTTGCGAGAACGACCCATGCGGCTGACCTCCGGCACCAGCTTCGCACCCTCGGGCGTGGACGTGATCGCCCATGCCTCGTCCAAGAAGATCGCCTTGGGCGCGCGGCGGTCCAGGCTGTTCATCAGCCGCCGGGCGAACTGGGAGACCAGGTAGAGCAGCGCGACCGACAGCCGCTGCTCATAGGAGTAGTCGTCGCGGCCCGTCGCCACGTCGGGCAGCGTCAGGCCGCCGAGCGTGAACACGGTCGTCCAGCCCTCGGTGTCGACCTGGTCGCCTCCTGAGGGGTCGAAGCAGAGTTTGGCCAGCCGCATCTCCGACATGGAGCGGAGTACGGCGCCGAGGTTCTTGGAGGCGGCGTCCGTGGACTGCTCCAGGAACTCCACCACCTTGCCGAGCGACGGGTCCACGCCGTTGGACACGGCCGCGACGGCCTGGATCATGGCCGACTCGCGTTCCTCCGACATCCGGGGCAGGAGCAGGCGCAGCGTCTCGGTGGCCATGGTCTTCTTGGCCGCGATGTCGTCGCCGAACGAGAACGGGTCGAGCAGGCCGGGCGCCGCCGAGCCGAGCGGGATGACGCGGGCCTTGCGCTCGCGCTTCTGCAGCAGCTGCACCAGCGACTCGGCGTCGCCCTTGGGGTCGATCACGGCGACGGTGACGCCGCGCAGCGCCATCTGGTAGATCATCAGCAGCGCGAGCGTGGTCTTGCCGCCACCGGGCTCGCCGGTGATCGCGATGGCCGTCGGCCGGTTGCGGGTGGCCGCGACGAGCGGGTCGAAGTGCACGATGCTGCGGGCCCTGCCGACGGTCTCCCCGATGTACGGCCCGAGCCAGCCTTCGCTGCCGTCGCCCAGCCGGTCGCCCAGGTCCACGGTCGCCGTGGCCATGCCGCCGGCGATCGTCCGCAGCGGCTGCCGCTGGGCGTAGGCGTTGACCCTGACCTTCTCGCCCGGCAGAGCCTCGCAGAACAGCGAGAACTGGTCGCCGGTCGAGCTGACCACGTCGATGCCCATGTCACGGTAGTGCTCGACGACCGCTTCGACCCGCTGTACGCACAGGTCCTCGGTCGGGGCCGACACGATCAGCCGGTGCCAGCCGTACACGAAGGGCAGCCGCTCCTTCGTGATGCCGTGCTCCAGCATGCGGGCCGCGTCGATCTGCTCGGCGAGCGCGAGCGGTGCCTCCGCGCCGGCCTCGCGGATGTGGATGTCCATGTCGCGCGCGTGCGCGAGCTTGCGCGCGACGTCCTTCGACGCCTTGACCGGCGGGATCAGCCGCATCCTCGACGAGATCTCGACGGGGAAGGGCAACTGGTCGGCGAAGTGCAGCCACGGCTCGCCGTCCGGGAACGGCATGATGTCCGGGAAGCGGGCGAACGACAGCTGCGCGACATAGGAGTCGCCCTGCGGCTGCACGATGCGCAGCAGCGACCTGCCGTTGTGGATCTCTCCCTCGACCAGCGACTCGATCTCGCCCTTGCCCCAGCGCCGCTTCGGGCTCGCCGACGGCGGCGGATCGCCGAGCGCGCCCGCGGCCGAGTGCTGGAACAGCCACGCCACCTCCACGGAGGTGGCATGCCTGGCGTAGAGGGCGCTGGAGGCGAGCGCCCGGCCCAGCCGTTCGGCCTGCTCGGTCCATCTGCCGATCTCGCCGTCCGGCACATGGTCGTCCTCGAGCCCGAGTGCCTTCTCCGTACGCTGGTAGAAGCCGAACAGCTGCCCCAGCACGCCCGCGCCCACCTGCTTGCCCCGGGGACCGAGGCGGACACCGATGTAGACCTCCTTGGACCAGAAGTCCTTGGCCCAGACGTGCCGGTACATCTCCTCCAGATAATCGCGCCAGCCCGACCCCTCATCGGAGGTGGCGTTGAGCGCCATCGCCCATTCGGCCGCGGGATAGGTGCGGTGCGCGACCCTCAGGTGTACCTCTGCGTCGGGCATCCGGATCGTGGCCAGCGCGATCGTGATGTTGGTGGCCAGCGCCTCACGCTCTTCCGGCGTGACGAACTCGTAGCTGATCGTCGGAAGTCGGAAATACGCCCATGCGCAGGTGTTGGTGAGCAGGATGCGGTCGTCGAAATAACGGACCGCCAGGCGCTGATGCGCTCGGGACCCCCTGCTCATGCCGCCCCCTCGGCGCATGAACAAGTCAGACCTGCTCGCATGTTCACTTATCGCTCACCGATTCTCGTGCCCGGGGGGTCACTCGCCAACTCCTCTTCGCTCGGACGGACCGTCTGTGCCGCAAAGCCCGCGACCACGACCCCGGCGAGGGCGAGGTAGGCCCGCCGCCCGGCCGCGCGCAACTGCCCAGGATCGACCGCCCCGTCGCCGCCCGGCGCCAGGTCGTCCTCCCAGGGGACCCTGACGATGGCCCGGCACCTGCCGCTGGCCACCGACTCCGCCTGCTCGACATCGGCCATCGAACGCCTGCTCACGCCGTTGACCACCATGACCGCCCGCCTGCGCAGGTCCGCGCAGCCGTGCCCGTCGAGCCACTCGTACGTCATCGCCACCGCCTCGGGCGCCTCCTCACTCGCGGGGACCACCAGGACCAGCTGGTCGGCGTACGGGAGCACGCGAGCCGCGAGCGCGGCGGCCGGGTCCATGACGGCCAGCTTGTAGTGCCGGTCGAGCAGGTGCATGGCCTGGCCCAGCCGGTGGTCGGAGAACAGCGTCCGGTCGGACAGCCGCTGCTCGGCGTCCGCGTCGGTGTCGGCGCCGATCACCTCGAGCCCCGACCCGGTGCGGGTGGTGTAGCCCCGCATGGTCAGGTAGCCGCTGACCCGCTCGAGCCCCGCCAGCAGTGAGGCCAGCGTCTCGGGCGTCTCCGGGTCGATCCTGCTGGTCAGGGTGTTGCCACCGATGTTGGCGTCGATGGCCACGACCCGGTCGTCGCGATACTGGGCGAAGGTGTGCCCCAGCATCAGTGCGGTCGTGCTCTGCCCCGCGCCGCCCGTACAGCCGAGCACCACGACCCGGCGACTGCCGCTGAACACCGCCCGCGTCCGGGCCTCGTCGATCTCCGATCCGTCGGTCCGCACGCTGCCGCCGCCGACGACCACCTGCGCGATCCGCCGCCAGCCACCGGAGTCGCGGCCGACCACGGACTCGACCCGCCGCACCCGCTCGCCCGGCGTGGGCCCCTGGGTGATCTGCCTGGCCGCGGGCGGCCGCACGACCTGCTCGCTCTGCCCGCTCTGCCCGCTCTGCTCGCTTTCGAACGGCCCGATGCCCGCTGCCTCGTCCGCGTACGCCCTACTGACCGCTGCCTCGTCCGCATACGTCCCGCTGTCGCGGTCGCTTGGCGACGCGGCTCGCTCGCCCTTCGCGGAGCCGATCCCTTGAGGGCCTCGCTCGCTCTTCGCCGGGCCGTTCTCCTGACGGACCCGCTCGCTCTTGGCGGGGCCGATCTCGTGGACGGACGCGGTGGTCTCGGGCCCTTGGAGGGACGCGGTGGTCGCGGACTCGTCGCGTCCCACGGGAGCCGTCCCGGCCTTCTGGGCCTCATCGTCGCGCGTCATCGGCCGGATGAACCGCACCGGCTTGCTGTCGGGGCTGAGCGGCGGCCAGAGCCGTTGCACATCCGGGAACACCAGCGGCGGGCTCTGCCTGGGCGGCTTCCCTTTCCTGTGCTGGTCACGCGCCACCTCGTCCGCTCCGGCCGCACGCACCTCCTCGGGACCGGCGTCGTCGGAGGGGATCACGTCAGAGGGAGTCGCGTCGGCGCTCGCCGTCTCGGCGCTCGCCGTCTCAGAAGGGGCCGTCTCAGAAGGGGCCGTCTCAGAAGGGGCCGTCTCAACCCGCGCTGCCTCACGAGGGGCCGCCTCAGCGCGGGTCGCCTCGCTGGACGCCGTCGTGTCGGCGCTCGCCGCCAACCTGCGCAGCCGCCGCAGCGCCTCCGTGTCGATCGGCTTCCCGGCCGCCCGGACGACGCCGTCGCCGCCACCGTCGACCGGCTTCCCGGCCGCCTGAGCGGCGTCGTCGCCGCCAGCGTCGACCGGCCTCCCGACCGCCCGGACGACGTCTTCGCCGCCAGCGTCACCCTGCACGGCGATCAGCGGCGGCTCCGTAGGCCGTGAACCGCTCTCAGCGGTCCTGCCCACCCTCGGCCCCACACCCGATGTCTTGTCCGCCGACGAGCCCGCCTTGGCCGACCGTGAGCCCATCGCCAGTGCCTTGTCCGGGAGTACGGAGGACTCAGGCTGGAGTACCGGCGGCTGGACCGCGAGCTCGGTGCCCAGGGCGGGCGCGGTGCCGCGGCGCGTGACCGAACCCCAGCCGGGTCGGGCGGGCCTGGGCTCGGCGACCGGGGCCTGGGCGGCCGCCGCGGCGGCCGCCGCGACCGCGGGGCGGACCTGGCGCGGACCGGTAACCGGCTCGGCGCCGACAGCTCGCCTGGTCTCGGTGGCGAGCTCCAGCTCGGCGCGGCGCTTGCGCTGGGGCTGGCGCGCCTTGCGCGGCGCTTTGACCCTTTTGGGAGTGACCCGCCAGACGCGTCCCGCGAAGGTGACCGTCTCGGGCTCGGAAGTCGGCGCCATCCGGCACCAGGCCCGCGGCTCGCCCACGTAGCGCAGCTGCGACTGCAGGAGCTCGGTCAAACGCTTGCTCTCGATCACCGGGCGGGTGGACAGCCAGGTGACGACACCCGGAGGCACCAGGTAAAGCACGTGCCATGGTGCGGCGAAAGGGATGTGCAGGAGCATGAGGAGCAGGGACCATGGAGCCAGCACGCCGACGAACACGCCGATCCACACGATCGGGAGGGGCATCGGCAGCCGTAGGTCGTACAGCTTGTAGAGCCGCTTCTCAATTCGCCAAATATTGGTATACGTGGGCAGGTCCACGCGGTCCTCCTCTCCACCCGCTCGTACAATGACCGCCCTTGAGCGGTCTCAACCCTTTACTTGATGCCCAGTGCTCCCGCGATCGCCTTCGCCGTCACCTCAATGATGTTGGGCACGTAGAAGATCACGCCGATGGCGATGGCCAGGATGAGGAACTGCACGAACCTCGTGATCTCGCGCGTGAAGAGGAAGAAGAGCGCGACCACGGAGACGACGACAAGGAAGAGCGGGGCGAAGAAGGCCCGCAGGAAGTTGGCGAGCCCCTCGGAGTCGATGCCGGTGGGGGCGGGCGTTGGCGTCATTTCGATCAGGTTGAGCACTATCGTTTTCAAGATCACTTCTTTGTCCTCCCGGGGGTACCGATCAACAGGGCGTTCGTGCGTCTACCCAACGGCCCGACCGGCACCGCGGATGTCGTCGACGTACCATTTGTCGCCCTGCTTCTCGACGGTGAGGCGATATGCCTGCTCCAGGCGGGCGCCGACCGCGTTGGCGTCGGCGGCGTCCGGTTCGGCCGACGGCGTCGCGCCGCTCGGCACGCTCCACACCACGACCACCTGGATCTCTCGAGTGGCGCCCCCCACAGGCACCACGATGTCCTTGAGCTCGGCGAAGGTGAAGGCGCCGCCGAAACTCGTGATGCTCTTGCCCTGGGCGACATAGCGCTGCAATCCCGTCGTGTCGCCTGAGCCGTAGTTCTTGAAGAAGTCCTCCATCTGCGGCTTGAGCTCGGCGGCGACGGCGTCGTCGTTCTCGGGCTTGGCGAGCTGGGGCAGATCCGCCCGGCCGGGCGCGGGCAGTATGGCGGGCCGGCCGGAGACGACGAAGCTGCCGCCGTCGGCCGAGTAGTAGATCGGGACCGACAGCATCATCCTGCGGGAGCCCGACTGGAAGGCCACGGTGACGATCGCGTCGCTGGCGCTGGTGGCCTCGATGTCGTAGGGCTGGATCGCGACGGCGGCCAGCTTGCCGTTGCCATCCCAGCCCATCTGCTGATCCATGCCGTCCGCCAGGAACGCGGCCAGCTTGCCCGCCCTGCTCGGCGCGTCGGCGGGCGTGAAATTCAGATAGACGCCGGCGAACTGGGCCGCGAACGCCATGCCGCGGTCGGCCGGGAATCCGTGATTGGCCACGGGCGCCTCATTCGGAGCCGCCGCACCACTCTGGGTAAACCTCTCAAATGGGGCACGGACCCCATTAACCACGATAACTATGATAAGCGCCCAAAGAACGATTCGGCCGGTCCACACCAGCCATCTCCCGCCGGCGCCAGACCAGCCGCCACGGCGCGGCCTGCGGGCAGGCGACACGTCGAAGTCGGCCATGTCATGGCGAGCCGAAAGCTCGGGGTCGCCAGGGATCCGAGGACCCTGCTGGACGGTTGACCTACGAGCCATCACGCCTCCGCTCGCGCCGATCCCCCGGGCTGGCGCGGTGTCGTCCGTTGCCGATCCCCATCATCCGCGGTGAAGCAGTCACCTTACCGGTCTCCGCCATTGTTCCAGGAAAGCCACGCCCATGCTGCAGGCATCGCCGTCCATGGGCAAACCAGGTTGTGTATGCCACGCTGGAGTGCCAACTCTTGTCACTTCCCCTGCCAAATGGGCATTTGACCAGGCCAGAGGCCGGTAATGGCATAGCCCTGCGGCCATGGATTCCTGTCCAAACCAGCCATGGACTCTCTTTGACCTGCGGAATTGGTATAACACGCGAACGGCCGCATGCCCGCCAAGGGGCCTGCGGCCTGGTGCGTGGCGCGCCCTCAGGCAGGCTCTGGGTCCTGTCCCAAGTCGCGCCGTCTCCTGCTGCGCAGATCGACCACCGTGGGCGCCACCGACCGCTCCAGCGAACCACGCAGGCCTTCGAGCATGGTGGCGGCGTCCTGCCCACGCACCCGCATGGCGAGCTCTTCGCGCTCGTCCACTTTCCTGCGCAAGTACGCCTCGCGATTGACGCGCAGACCGTACATGAGCTCGACCCGCAACAGTGCGAGCTCCTCTTCGAGGCTGATGCCCGCCAGTGAAGGTGCGGGACGTCGTTTCCGGATGATGCGACGGATCATGAGGGCCCTCCCGAGTCAGCGTAAACGCTGTGACGATTCGACGCGTAGGGGCCCAAAGTGGTTGACAGCTCACTTATCTAAGAATCAGGCATTGAAGCAGATCTTTCGGCCGCGGTTGGTCTGTCCGCGGCCGGTTATCCACCAGCGGGGCATCGTCGGGTCCGGCTCAAGCCGACCGGGCGCCCACCGTCAGGGCGCGCAGTTCACGCGCCGAAGGCAGAGCGCGGGCCTTCTCCGGCAAGGCGTCGATGATCAGACGGGCCGCTGAGATCACTCGGGTATCGTGCCGCGTGGGGGGTAGTGCGTCGAGGAGTCGCAACGCCTGATGCGTGCCCTCGACGGGATCAGTTCGAGCGTGGAGCGCGGCACCGTGGAGCGCGAGCAGGGTCGCTGTGCGATGCCCCGCCGGATAGAGGCTCTCGGCCGTACGGCGGGCATCCTCGGCGCGCTTGGTGTTCCCCGCGAGAGTGTGGATCAGCGTTCGGTCGTACCACAGCGCACGGCCTTGATGTGGGTCGGCCGAGGAAGACAGCCGCTCGTATGTCTCCTCACTGCGGCGTAGCGCGGTGATCGCCTCAACGTGACGCCCGATCATTGAAAGGATCATGGCCTCGACTGCGAGAGCGGACACGAGTGGCGCGTTGGGGGCATCTCCCGCGAGACGACGTGCTTCGCGCGCCACGAGAAGCACACGGTCGAGATCCTCACTCGGATCATATAGCCGGTAACTCGCTTCCCAGCCTCTCAGCAATGACGCCAGGAGGTCATCACCGGACCGTTCGCTCAACTGCCGGGCTTGTGCCCACCAGCGCTGCGCCTCGCGGCGGTTGCCCAGGTCGAACCACTTGCCACCGATCAGGGCCGCGTGACGCGCGGCGGCATGGGAGAGGTCACGCTGCACGGCATCGGGTTGAGCACGGCCCAGATGCGGAGCCATGTCGGTGTAGTCGACCGCGAGCGCGGCGAGAACGGCGGCGGCCGGCTCGAAGCGTGCTCGCTGCGCGTGGACATCGGCTGCATGTTCCCAGTCGTCGATCATCCCCTGTGACACGCTCGCGCCCGGCACCGGCCGTTGCGCGACGGCCAATGCGTCAGTCAACGAGGTCAGCACAGGAGCCAGCACACCTACAGCGGCGATGGCAGCCGCGTCCCGCATCAGTCGTCTGCGCTCCACATCCTCACCCTCATCCCGTGTTGAGGCGTTTCCTTGGACGGTACCCCTGCGCAGCCGATCGGTATCGGCCATGGCCGCACGAAGCGCGTGGGTCACCAGTTCGCCCCCGGCGCCGAGTTCGGCGTCAAGGGCCGTGATCGCCTCGACGGGCGGGCGGTTCTTCCCCTGCTCCCACTTGGCGATCAATGAGTAGTCCCATCGAATCCGCCCGGCAAGGTCACGCAGGCTCAGTTCGCGCCGTTCGCGCCATGTCCGCAGAGCACTGCCGAACTCCTGCCAGGTCGTTGAAATCGTCGATGTCGATTGTCTGATCACGGCTGCCTCGCGATCCGTTGCACGCGTTGCACCGACCCCAGAGCAACGCTACGTGTCTTGTCCAACACGCTGAGTCGCTTCAACTATGGCATCAATCAGCGCTACGTAAAGCGGAACCCCGCAGGCGGGCAGGCCATACGGGGTTCCTTGATCGCACAGGAGCTGCGACCCATGGACGATGCTAAGACCGCTACGCCCGAACCGACGATTCCCGGTTGGCGGCTGATCCTCAGCGACAGGGGCCGCTTCTGGGCCGTCCGCCGCGAAGCGTTCCCTCCGGACGCGTTGCGCGCAGGGGCGGAACCCACTGTGGACGCCGACACCTTCGACGCGCTGAAGGTCGAGGTCGCCCGGCAGGAAGAGATCGCCGAACGGGTGGTCTCATGATCCGGCGACGCCCTGCCCGCGCCCCCGGCCGCCACCGTAAGGGCCAGGCTCACACGAAGGCGTACCGCCGCCTGTGGGATGGCCCGGCCCGCGCCGAGGCCGAACTACTCGATCAGGCATGGCCCGGCTGGAGCGTGCTCTACAGTCTCGGCAACCGCCGTTTCTACGCCATAGCGGCCTGGCCGGCACCGAGGCCGTTGGTCGTCGAAGACGACACTCCAGAGGGCTTGGAGGAACGGATGCGCGAGGCAGAGTCGGCCTTCACCTGGTACGCGCCCCCCATCCCTCCCCAGAGCAGGCACGTCCGAAGACCGGCCACTCTGGAGCTCAGCTGCCATAGAGGGTGAGCAGATCGACCAGGAGGAGGTCGTCACGGCGGTCGGCCAGTTCGACCAGGTCGGGGTGGAAGCCGTGCAGAGAGTACAGGGCCAGAGTGGTGGCAGCAGTGTCATGCCCCTGATCTGCGAGCAGGGCACGGATACGTTCCAGGCGCTCCAGGTCACCGGTCCCTCGGCGAGCGACTGTCGCCTTGGCCTCACCGAGGAGCGCGATCCTCGCCCGAGGGGCCTGCGGGCGCTCGCCGGCGGCCAAGGCGATGACATCGACCTCGTGCTTCGTACGGGCGGCCTGGTCGGCGACCTCGGTGGTGCCGACCGGGCCGGGCAGTCCACCGGGCAGCAGGGTGTGGGCGTAACGGCGGGTGAAGTCACGGGCCAGGTCCTCGAAGTGCGGTCCGAGGATCTTGGAGTTGAAGGTCGGAGCGGCCTGCTGCCACACCTGCTCGGCGAACCCCTGCTCGACGGCGGCGGCCTGCGGGAGGGTGATGAGCTGGTTGAAGCGGATAACGGGGTCGGCGAGGGTGATGACGGGGTGCCTGGAGCGGAGGATGTCCTGTTCGCGCCGGATGTAGCCGGTGGATTCCAGCACTCCGAGGGGGTAAGCGACGGCGTTGCGCGGGCGCTCCAGGGCAGCACCGATCTTGCTGGGGGTGCTGGCACCCCGCGCGATCGCAGTGAGGATGTCGTAGTACAGGGTGTGCTGCGTGATCCTCGGGTCCTCGCGCAGCAGGTACTCGGTCTCGGCGCGGGAGTACACCGCACGCCCCGGATCGAGCAGCGTCCGGGTCAGCCAGGCGTCGAAGCCGTCGTCCGGATGCGGACGGGCAGCCACCGGCCGGTAGCCCGGGGCTCCGCCGAGGACCGCGTGCACCTTCAGCGCAGTCAGCGGGTCATCGATCCGCCAGAAGTCCCGGCTGGCCCGGTAGCCGAAGGCACCCAGCCGTAGATCGACCACCGCACGGCCGCGCAGCGGCTTGGTCCCCGAGAGAAGTTCGTGCATGACGCTCATCGCGGAGCCGCACAGGATCAGCCGCGGGCCCGGCCCGGCACCGGGCCGGGCACCGCGCTGGCGCTCGTCGTAGAGCTGTTGCAGCAGTCCCGGGATTTCGGGCGAGTGCTGGAGCAGGTACGGCAATTCATCGATCACCAGGAGCGGGTGCGACGAACGGGCGGTCACATCAAGGGCATTGGACAGGACGTCACGCCAGTCGGTCAGGCGCAAACTCCCCGGCCGCAGGCCGGCGTGGGTGGCGACCGCGTCACTGAACCGCCGGATCGCGGGCAGCCGCCCTTCCTCCCGCACGGCTGTGACATACAGGCCGCCGACCTGCTCGGACAGTGCCTGCAGAAGGTACGACTTCCCATGCCGCCGCCGCCCGGACACGATGCCGAGCCGCATCGCCGGGTCCGGATCGGTGAGGAACTCCGCGAGTAGATCCCACTCCCGGTCCCGATCGACTACGTCGTCCGGCTTGGACGGCAGGCCCTTCGTCACTCACCCTCCCACACCTCGACTGCGACGGAATGCGTCTAACTCTACTTCGACGCAATCCGTCGTTGTGGGATTCACCCCTGAGCCGCGACAGCCCGGGGGCGGAGAATCCGGCGGGATGCCGCGACCGAGGAACCCCCGGGGTTCAGGGGCCCATCACACCCGCCGAGCCCACGCGCTTCGGGGGCGGGCTCGGGCAGCGGCGAAGGGGTTCCCGGGTGGAAAATCCGCCGCTCAAAGCGGCCAAGCGGCCAGCTCGTCGGGCGCAGCGAGGGAGCCAGCTCAGTCTGTCCATGGGTCGAGCAGTTCGATTCCCGTCTGCACGAAGTCCTTGATGTTGCGGGTCGCGCACGCGGCCTTGTGGGACCGGCAGATCGCAGCGATCTGGGCGTCTGCCGTGCTGATGGGCAGTCCGGCCTGTTCGCGCACAACGAGGACGTCGGCGTAGTGCGCTGCCGCCTCTTCGTCGAACGACAGCACTGCTCTGGTCTCCCGGTAGGGCTGCAGCGCGAATTCAATCGTCGCGCTTAGCGCCGACCTGCGCTTGCTGTCTGGGAGACGGCGCACGCCGGCCAGAAGCTCGGCGAGCGTGACGGAGGTGATGGCCACATCGCCGGCGAGAGACTCCAGCCATGCCACGACGCGGGCATCGGGCTTCGGTCGGAAGATCTCCGAGATGACATTCGTGTCGAGGACGATCACTCGAAGTCCACCGCTCGCGCGACGTCGCTGCGCTCAGGGATAACGAGATCGTCGATCCCGCCAGCCTCCTGCGCGGCCCGCATGAGCGCCAGGCCGATGTGGGGCCGGCGCGCGGCCTTCGTAAGGATGTCGCGGACCTCGGCTTCCATGGAGCGGCCATGCTCCTTCGCCTGAACGGCGAGCTGCTTCTTTACGGACTCCTCGAGCCCCCGGACGACGATGGATGACATCAGAACCACCTCCTCAGCTGATATCAGCCATGATAGCACTCGGGTCGTATCAACCAACAGTGAATCGGCTGACCCCCGCGCGGGCCCCTCTCAGTGGCGAGCGACCGGACTCAAGAGCCCAGCAACGTAGTCCGCGATACGCGGTGACGGCGGAAACTCTTCCTCCGTGTCGATGTAGCGGTCGTACAGCTGGGTGAAGACTCGGACCTTCGGGCCGACCACCCGGACTTCGACACCGAACGCGGCCGCCTTCTGCACGCCCTCGGGCTTGCCTCCATCTCCGAGGAGGAGGCTGGCGGTGGCTGCACGCACGGCCCCGGACTACGTCCCGCGCGTGCCGGACGACGATTACCTGCCTTACGAGCCTCTGTTTCCGAGCGACCCTGCATAGCGGAGCCAGCGCTTGACGTCAGTACCGGGCGATGACCTGTCGCAGGTCCGTGCCCAGGAGGTCCTCCAGCGCCTGAACGCTAGCCGGCGGTAACGGTGGCTAGCATTCTGACCGAAGTCAGCACGCTGCGGACTCTGCGCCGACCGCAAAGGCCGCCCAACCCACTCCGCCACAGGTCAGACGGACTTTCGCCACACGTATTAGACGTTGAAGCGGAACTCCACGACGTCGCCGTCACGCATGACGTAGTCCTTGCCCTCGATGCGGGCCTTGCCCACCGAGCGGGCGCTGGCGATGGAGCCCGCCTCGACCAGGTCGTCGAACGAGACGACCTCGGCCTTGATGAAGCCGCGCTGGAAGTCGGTGTGGATCACGCCGGCGGCCTCGGGCGCGGTGGCGCCCTTACGGATCGTCCAGGCCCTGGTCTCCTTGGGGCCGGCCGTCAGGTAGGTCTGCAGGCCGAGCGTCTCGAAGCCCACCCTGGCCAGCTGCGACAGGCCGGACTCCTCCTGACCCACCGACTGCAGCAGCTCCAGCGCCTCCTCGTCGTCGAGCTCCACCAGCTCCGATTCGATCTTGGCGTCGAGGAAGACCGCCTCGGCCGGGGCGACCAGGGTGGAGAGCTGCTCGCGGAGCGCGGAGTCGATCAGCTCGTCGGCGTCGAGGTTGAACACGTAGAGGAACGGCTTGGCCGTCAGCAGGTGGAGCTCGCGCAGCTCTTCGCGGTCGAGCCCGCTCTCGAAGATGGTCTTGCCGGTCTCGAGCACGGCCAGGGCGGCCTCGGTCGCCTCCAGCGCGACCTTCTTGTCCTTGTTGTGCCGCGCCTCCTTCTGCAGGCGCGGGATGGCCTTCTCGACCGTCTGCAGGTCGGCCATGATCAACTCGGTGTTGATGGTCTCGATGTCGCGCTTGGGGGAGATCTCGCCGTCGACGTGCGTGACGTCGGGGTCGGTGAAGACCCGGATCACCTGGCAGATCGCGTCGGTGTCGCGGATGTTGGCGAGGAACTGGTTGCCCCGCCCCTGCCCCTCCGAGGCGCCCTTGACCAGGCCGGCGATGTCGACGAACTCCACCTTGGCGGGCAGCACCTTCGCCGAGGAGAAGATCTCGGCCAGCTTGGGCAGCCGGTCGTCGGGCACGCCCACGATGCCCACGTTGGGCTCGATGGTGGCGAACGGGTAGTTCGCGGCTAGGGCGTTGCCGGTCTTGGTCAACGCGTTGAACAGCGTGGACTTGCCGACGTTGGGCAAACCGACAATGCCGATGGAGAGGCTCACGTTCGCCGAGTTTACTTGCTCACAAGACTCAGGCAGGTCACGGGCCGATAGGCGCCCCGAGCCTCCAGGTAGCGCTCGGAGCTGCCCGGGCAGCTCGCGGCGGACTCGGCGAAGGCGGTCACCCGCGCCCAGGCCCTCGGCGACGCGCAGGCGACCCGGTCGATCGCCGACCTGGTCACGGCGCCAGGGCCCGGCTCGGCCACGCACATCCCCCGGCCGAGCACCTTGCCGCCGCGGCCCAGGCAGATCACGGCGTCGCCGGACGGTGTGCCGGGTGCCGGACCGTCCAAAGTCAGCGTGTCGAGCGTGGTCGCGGGGCAACTCGACGGTGAACGGACGAGGGCGACGGCTCTGCCGTACCAGCCTGACCCCGAACACGGCCGCTCGCGGCCGTCGAGCGCGACGCAGTCGCCCGGCCTGAGCACTCCCCCGCCACCGCCCGGCGCGCCGGGGTGCGGTTCGAGGAAGTTGCGTACGCAGGCGGCGCGCCCTCCGTCGATGCGCAGGACGTCGTCGACGTCGTCGGGGCAGGCGCCCGGCCCCGGCGGGTCGGCGGACAAGGCGACCACCTCGGCGTCGCCGCCGTTGCAGGGCGTCAGGTCGTAGCGTTCGGCGGATCGGCGTACGCACGCGCCGGCCTCCCACCGCAGCGCCGGCCGGGGGTTCGGGGCGGTGACGGGGCGCGGGGAGCCGGCGCGGACGACCACCACCGCCAGCGCGACCACGCCGGCCGCCACGGCGAGCGCCGCCACGAGCGACAGCGTCGGCCGCCATCGAGTAACCATACAAGTACTCTGGGTGACTTATGGTGAGGCGCACAAGCGGAATGCCCAAGCGTGTCGGAGAGATCCGCGATCAATGACCTGCAATCATCGTTGGAGTGGATAGCGAAGGAGTGGATGTCGTCTCGCTTCTCATCGGCCTCGCCGTTGGGTTGGCCATCGGGTTCATGATCGCCCGCACCCGGGCGGCGGTGCGGCTGGCCGAGTCCGACGCCAAGGCCAGATCGGCCGCCGACAAGCTCGTCTACGTCGAGGAGCAGCTCGCCGAGCGCTTCCAGGCGCTGTCCACCCGCGCGCTCGACGTCAACAACCTCCGCTTCCTGGAGCTGGCCGAGACCCGGCTGGCCGCCAGCCGCGCCGAGGCCAGCGGCGACCTCGACCAGCGCAGGCAGGCGGTCGAGCACCTGGTCGAACCACTGAAGGACGCGCTCACGCGGGTGGAGGCCCAACTGCGCGACACCGAGTCGGCCCAGCGCGCCGGCCGGGCCGAGCTGGCCAAGCAGATGGAGTTCGTCCGGCAGAGCAGCGCGGAGCTGCGTTCGCAGACCACGGCGCTGGTCCGCGCGCTGCAACGGCCCGAGGCCCGTGGCCGGTGGGGCGAGCTGCAGCTGCGCAGGGTCGCCGAGATCGCCGGGATGCAGCGCTACTGCGACTTCGACGAGCAGGTCACCGAGGGCGCCATGCGGCCCGACATGATCGTGCGGCTGGCCGGCGGCAAGAACATCGTGATCGACTCCAAGGTGTCGCTGGCCGCCTATCTGGAGGCCGCGGAGGCGGCCGACGACTCGCTGGCCACCGTGCGGCTCGACGCGCACGCCAGACACGTACGCGAGCACGTCGACCGGCTGGCCGCCAAGACGTACTGGCAGGGGTTCAACCCGTCGCCGGAGTTCGTGGTGCTGTTCATCCCCGGCGAGGCGTTCCTGGCGCCCGCGCTGGAGCGGGATCCGGCGCTGCTGGAGTACGCGATGACGCGCCGCGTGCACATCGCGACCCCGACCACGCTGATCACGATGCTGCGCACCGCCCAGTACGCCTGGCAGCAGGCCGCGCTGAGCGAGAACGCGCGCGCGGTGTTCGAGCTGGGCAAGGAGTTGTACGAGCGGCTCTCGTCGCTGGGAAGGAATGTCGAGTCCCTGGGCAAGTCCCTGACCCGGGCCGTCGAGGCCTACAACAAGACTGTGGGATCGCTCGAAAGCCGCGTGCTGGTCAGCGCGCGCAAGCTGCACGATCTGGGCGTCGTCGACGGCGAACTCGAGGCTCCGGAGATGCTGGAGGGCCTGCCCAGGCCGCTGGCCTCGCCCGAACTGCTGGAAACCTCGTCTCTGATCTCGCACGCGAACGGTAAGTTGGCCAACGGGTCGCAGTAAGGGGGCGGGGGCCAATGAGTGAGAGAGGCAAGCGATCAGCCGTCAGGCTGACCGCTCGCGGTGCCATCGCGCTCGCCTTGATCGCCACGCTGGCGGCCTATGTCGTGGCCGCCGTGATCAACCTGCCGATCGTGGTCGGGCCGGTGTTCGTGGTGGCGAGCCTGCTCGGCGTGCTCCTGGTCAACCCGCGCGAGCTGTTGTCGCTGGTGGTGACGCCGCCGCTGGTGTTCTTCGTCGCGACGTTCTTCGTCGAGCTGGGCCGGGCGTTCGGCGCGCTGTCGATCATGCAGTCGCTCTTGGTCGGCCTGTTCAGCTCGTTGTCGCGTGGGGCGCCCTGGCTGTTCGCGGGCTCGGCGATCGTGCTGGTCGTCGCCTGGCGTCGCGGGCTGCGCGACAACGTACGGGACCTGCGCGAGGAGCTGCGGGCGGGCGCCGAAGCGCCGCGCCCGCGCCAGTCGTTCGTACCGGAGCCTGAGGGCTACTTCGAGCCCAAGGTGTACGGCACGGCGCGCACCGAGGAGTAACCCGGGCACCGGGGACTGACCAAGCCGCCGGGAACGCCGAGCGCCCGGCCAGGCCCGGACCCGCCGGACCCGCCGGACCCGCCGGACCCGCCGGACCCGCCGGACCCGCCGGACCCGCCGGACCCGCCGACGAGGTTACGCGCGTACGAGGTCAGGAGGCTCGGAGGTCCTTGCGGAGCTCGTGCGGCAGTGCGAAGCGCACGCTCTCGTGGACCGGCTCGACCTCCGCGACGTCGTCGAACCCGTGCTCGGCCAGCCGGGCCAGCACCTCGGCGACCAGCTCTTCCGGCACCGAGGCGCCACTGGTCACGCCGACCGTGGTCACGCCCTCGAGCCACTCGTCACGGATGAAGGTGGCGTTGTCGACCAGGTAGGAGGCGTCGGCGCCGTAGTCCTTGGCCACCTCGACCAGGCGCTTGGAGTTGGAGGAGTTTTCCGACCCGACCACGATGACCAGCTGCGACTCGGCGGCGATCTCCTTGACCGCGACCTGGCGGTTCTGCGTCGCGTAGCAGATGTCGTCGCTGGGCGGGTCGATCAGCGTGGGGAAGCGTTCCTTGAGCTTGGCCACAGTCTCGTTGGTCTCGTCGACCGAGAGCGTGGTCTGCGACAGCCAGACCAGCTTGGACGGGTCCTTGACCTGGATCCGGTCGACGGAGTCGAGGCCGTCGACGAGCTGGATGTGGTCGGGCGCCTCACCAGCGGTGCCCTCGACCTCTTCGTGCCCCTCGTGTCCGATCAGCAGGATGTCGTATTCCTGACCCGCGAACCTCTTTGCCTCGTTATGCACCTTGGTGACCAGCGGGCAGGTAGCGTCGATCGTGCGCAATCCGCGTTGCCTGGCCTCGTTGTGCACCGCGGGTGAGACACCGTGGGCCGAGAACACCACGATCTCGCCCTCGGGCACTTCTTCGGTCTCCTCGACGAAGATCGCGCCTCTGGCCTCCAGCGTCTTGACCACGTGCGTGTTGTGGACGATCTGCTTACGCACGTAGACGGGCGCACCGTACTGCTCCAGTGCTTTCTCGACCGCCACCACGGCTCGATCGACTCCGGCGCAGTAGCCGCGTGGCCGGGCAACGAGGACTCGGCGGGAAGTGGGGGTCTGGGGCTCCATACTTCTTATGCTACGTGGAGCGGCCAACAGGCCCGCGCGTGCGTGGTTGCCCGCCGTGCCAGACTGGCCGTCCAATACAGACCTCCCAGGGAGACGTCATGTCCCTCAGCGACGTGATACGCAACATCACGAAGACCATCACCAACAAGGACGAGCTGAAGGAGAAGGCCAAAGACCTTCCCCTCCTCGTGATCCAGACCACGTTGAGCGCGGCCGGTCAGGCGCTGCTGCTCGTCGACCGGATGAAGAACTCGATCAAGGGGATCGGCGGCAAGGAGGACAAGGAGGCGGACCACGACTCCCGCCCGTCCGCCGCCGACCAGGTGACGCCGCCCGTGACCGCGGACGAGGAGGTGGCGAAGCCCGCTCGCAAGGAGCCGGTCATCTTCGCGCCGCGCCCCACGCCGTCCGACACCCCCGCGTCCAACGGCTCCCCCAAGACCAAGCCGGACCCGGTCATCTTCGCCCCGGCGGCCAAGCCGAAGCCCGAGGCAACCACCACCGAGACCGCTGCTGCCGCGCCCGCCCCGGTGACCACTCCCGAGCCGACCGCCGTCCCCGAGCCGGTGGCCGCGGCAGAGGCCGCGACCGTTGAGCCCGCTGTCGAGCCCGAGCCCGTTGCCGTCCCTGAGCCCAAGATCGCGCCCGAGCCCGAGGCCGCCACCGTCGAGCCTGCCGTCGCCCCCGAGCCTGAAGTCGCGCCCGAGCCTGAAGTCGCCACCGTCGAGCCCGCTGTCGCCCCTGAGCCGGTGGCCGGGGCGGAGCCGGTCGGCGCGCCGGAGGCCGTCGAGGTCAAGCCCGCGCGGGCCACCAAGCCGCGTACCCCTGCCAAGCCCCGGGCCGCCGCCAAGCCGAAGGCCACCCCCAAGGCCAAGGCCGCCACGGAGACGGTGACCGCCGCCGAGGCAGAGGCGACCACCGAGGCGGAGGCAAGCCCCAAGGCAAAGGCCACCCCCAAGCCGAAGGCGACTCCCAAGGCGAAGGCCACCGCCGAGGCAGCGGCCGTCACCGAGACGAAGACCGCCACCGACCTGGCCGAGCCGCTGCCCGGCTACTCCGAGCTGACCGTCGCCTCCCTGCGCGCCAGGATGCGCGGCAAGTCGGCCGAGCAGATCACCGAGCTCATCGCGTACGAGCAGGCCACGAGCGGCCGGCCCGAGGTTGTCCGGATGTTCGAGAACCGCCTGGTCAAGCTGCAGGCCGGGGAATAAGTCGTCCTGGCACCGTAGTCTTCCGCCATGACCTCGAAGACCTCGCCCGAGTCTCCGCTGCCGATCCGCACCGTCCTGCAGATGGTGGGCGGCTGGATCGGCAAGCTGGGCACGGTCTGGGTCGAGGGCCAGATCACCGATCTGAGCGCGCGTGGCGGCACGGTGTTCATGACGCTGCGCGACCCGGTGGCCAACGTGTCGGCCCGGGTCACCGCCCCGCGCGGCGTCTACGAAGCGACCATGCCCCGCCCGGCCGACGGCGCGCGGGTCGTGGTGCACGTCAAGCCCGACTTCTGGGTCAACAAGGGCTCGTTCGCCTTCACCGCGCTGGAGATCAGGCCGATCGGCGTGGGCGAGCTGCTCGCGCGGCTCGAACGGCTGCGCCAGCTGCTGGCCGCCGAGGGCCTGTTCAACGCCGACAGGAAGCGGCGGCTGCCGTTCCTGCCCGGCACGGTCGGGCTGATCTGTGGCCGCGACTCGGCGGCGGAGCGTGACGTGCTGGAAAACTCCAGGCGCCGCTGGCCGGCCGTGCGGTTCAAGGTCGAGGAAGTGGCCGTACAGGGCCCGTACGCCGTGGGCGAGGTCACCGAGGCGCTGCGCAAGTTCGACGCGGACGCCGAGATCGAGGTGATCGTCATCGCCCGTGGCGGCGGCTCCCTGGAGGACCTCCTGCCGTTCTCCGACGAGACGCTGGTGCGCTCCGTGGCCGCCTGCCGCACTCCTGTCGTGAGCGCGATCGGCCACGAGCAGGACAGTCCGCTGCTCGACCTGGTGGCCGACGTGCGGGCCTCGACGCCGACTGACGCCGCCAAGAAGGTGGTGCCCGACGTGGGCGAGCAGCTCACGCTGGTGCGCCAGCTGCGCGACAGGGGTCGCAGGGTGCTCGGCGGCTGGCTCGACCGGGAGATGTCCTGGTTGACGTCGGCGCGTTCCCGGCCCTCGCTGGCCGACCCGGTGCGCGAGCTCGAACGCCGGGCCGAGCAGGTCGAGGCCCTCCGCGACCGGACCAGACGCTCGCTGGGCGGCTCGCTCGACCGCGCGGAGGACTCGCTGTCGCATCTCCGCGCCCGGCTCGTCGCCCTCTCACCCGCCGCCACGCTCGAACGCGGCTACGCCATCGTCCAGGATCCGTCCGGGGAGGTCGTCCGGCTGGCTAAGGACGTGGCCCCCGGCTCCCTACTGACGATCCGGCTCAGCGACGACCGCCTGACCGTCCGTACGGAAGACCCGGCCAAACCCCGCAAGCCCCGCAAGAAGGCCTCCGACGAAACCGCCTGAGACGGCTTGCCTCATGTCCTGATCGCCTGGGTCAGGGTGTCGAATCCGGCCTTGATCTCCTCGATCGACATGCCGCGTACGTCCCGCTGGTACTGGAGCAGATGGGCGTTGATCGGCGCCAGCAGCGCGTCGGCCAAGAAACTCGCGCCTTCCGGGCGTACCTGGGCCAGGAGCCCGGCCAGGTGGGTGTGATGCGCCCTGTACGCCCCGCTGAGCTGCGCGGTCGGCGGCCCGAGCAGCAGGAACAGGTCCATCTGCGCCACCACCCGATCGATCAGCGCGTGCAGGAACGCCCTGATCCGCTCGGCAGGAGGCGCGCCCGGCCCGACCGGCGGCGGGCCGCGCAGGAAGTCACTCTGGAAACGCCGCTCGCGATCGTCGATCAGCGCCAGCACCAGCCCCGCCCGATCCCCGAAGCGACGGTAGACGGTGCCGACCCCCACGCACGCTTCACGGGCGACCTCGTCGAGGGAGAGCCGGCCGATACACCCGTCGGCGACCATCTTGGCGGCCACCTCGATGATCTTCTGCCTGTTGCGCGCCGCGTCAGCCCGTTCGGGCTGGGGCTGTCCGATGATCGGCAGGGATCGACGCTCGCACACAGACTGAGCATAAACGTGGTAAACGGAAATTTCTCCGGCTAGGCTTTGGCTGCCATAAAGGGAGAAATTTCCGATTCGAGGAGCGATAATGGCGAACGAGTTCAACGAGCAGATCATCGCCGAGTTCCGTGCCAACAAGGGCAAGGTCGGGGGCATGTTCGAGGGTGCCAACCTGGTGCTTCTGACGACCACGGGCGCCAAGAGCGGCAAGCGCACGACCAGCCCGGTGATGTACTTCGAGGACGGTGACCGCTACATCGTCATCGCCTCGTACGCCGGTGCGGACCACCACCCGGCGTGGTACCACAACCTGGTCGCCAACCCCGAGGTGACCGCCGAGATCGGGACGGAGACGTACGAGCTCACGGCCGAGGTCGTGGGCGAGGAAGAGCGCGACAGGCTCTATGCCCACGTGGTCACGATCGCCCCGGGTTTCGCGGAGTATCAGGAGAAGACCACCCGCCGCATCCCGGTAGTGGCCCTCCACCGCTCCGCCTGACGGGCATCAGCGGCCAGAACGGGCGTCGTCCGACTGCCTGGGCGGCCAGAGGTTTCGTCCGGCTGCCCGGCAGTTAGAACGGTCCGGAGTTAGAACAGTCCGGCTGCCCGGCGGCTGGAACGGGGCGTCGTCCGGCCGTGGGACGTTGTCCGACTGCGGGCGACTAGAACGGGGCGTCGTCCGACTGGTTGGTGGTGGGGTCGGCGCGACGGGCCATGGCGGCGGCGAGCTTCACCCGGGCGCCCTGTAGCCACTCCTCGCAGATGGCGGCCAGCTTCTCGCCGCGCTCCCACAGCTCGATCGACTGCTCCAGGGTGAGCCCGCCCGTCTCCAGGCGGCGCACCACCTCGGTCAGCTCCTCGCGGGCCTGCTCGTATGAGGGTGCCTTCTCTTCTGCCACGGGCACCACCCTAGAGTCAGGCACCGACATCCCGCGCCCTGGCCCGCCGAGGAGCCCCGGCGAGGAGCGGCTCAGCCCCTCGCCTCCGGCCGCCGCCGCAGGTCAGCCCGCCGCCTCCCGGTCGGAGCCGCAGGTCGTCAGCCCATCGCCACGCGTCAGCCCGCCACCTCCGGGTCGGAGGCGCGGGTCAGCTCGTCGGCTTCGGTCGCTGCTGCAGGATGGCGGCCAGTTCGCCCAGTTCGGTCCAGTCGGCCGTGCCGGTGACGACCAGTGTGACCTCCGGCAGCACCCGGATCAGCGAGCGCTGTTTCTTGTCCTCGCGGAAGCGCTGCTCCCAGGGCTGCCCGGCCACCTGCTGGGTGCCCACGGCCCGGTTGGAGTTGGCCATCCGGTCGGCGAACCCGGCGGCCGGCTTCTCGTCACTCTGCACGAACATGGCGTGCTGCCTCTTGGCCGTCGCATAGCCCAGGTAGAGGACCTGAGCCCCGCCGGAGCCCTTGGCGATCTTGTTGCTGTTGGGGATCCAGCCCGCCGGGTCCTTCGCGGGCGCCCACACCTGGTAGGGCACGTCATGTGCGAAGTTGGCGACGGTGATGGAGTAGTTGAGCTTGGGGATGTGCTCCTCCCGGCTCTGCGGCGTGACCAGCAGGAACAGCCCTACCCCCACAAGACAGACGAGCAGGGCTACCGCGTAGCCGTAGAAACCTTCCGTGAACCGTCGCACAACTGGCGAGATTACCCGCTGGTGGTGCCGCCCGACGAAGCGGCCAGGCGGATCTACCCGCCGCCCGACCGAACGAGCGGGCGGATCTACCCGCCGCCCGACGAGGCGGCCGGGCGGATCTGGCCGATGATGGCGAGCACGTCCTCGGCCAGCGCGGGGTTGTCCGACAGCACCACCTCGGAGACGGCGGCCGCGAGCGCGCCGGTGAGGACGACCACCAGCGCCCCCTGGTCCTCGAAGAGCGCGGCGTTGCGCTCGGCCCATTTACGCAGGCGGGCGCGCATGACGAGCTCGAAGCCGGGCGGCCCGTCGCCGCGCAGGAACAGCGCGGCGAGCTCGCGTTCCTCGATGCACCCGTCGAGGTAGGCGCGGGCGGCGCGGATGAAGACCCGGATCGGGTCACTCTCTCCTTCGGCGCGAGCCTCGCGGGCGGCCTGCTTGGTCCGCTGGGCCTGCCTGCCCTGCCACTCCTCGAACAGCGTGAGGTAGAGGTCGGCCTTGCCGGAGAAGTGGTGGTAGAGGCTGCCCACGCTGGCATCGGCCTTGGCCACCACATCGGTCACTCCGGCCTCGGCGAAACCCTTGGAGACGAAGACGTCTCTGGCGGCCTTGAGTAGCGCGCTGCGCGTGGCCGCGCCTCGCCCGGAGGTGCGGGCTGTCGCCGGTTGTTCCACATCGCTGCTCATGGCAGGCACATTATCCTCCGGTGACCGGGGATACAGGGACAACTACGATCGAGACAGTTTGTCCACGAGGAGGCCCTTCATCATGTCCGATCAGACGTCCGTACCCGCAGCGCTGGCCACGGGAGAGCGCGCCCCTGATCGCAACCTGGCTCTGGAACTCGTACGCGTCACCGAGGCGGCCGCGATGGCGGCGGCCCGCTGGGTGGGCAGGGGCGACAAGAACGGCGCCGACGGCGCCGCGGTCAACGCGATGCGCCAGCTGATCAACACCGTGTCGATGAACGGGGTGGTGGTCATCGGGGAAGGCGAGAAGGACCACGCCCCGATGCTGTTCAACGGCGAGCGCGTCGGCGACGGCAGCGGCGCCGACTGCGACGTGGCCGTGGACCCGATCGACGGCACCCGGCTGACGGCGCTCGGCATGCCGGACGCGGTGTCGGTGATCGCGGTGAGCGAGCGCGGCTCGATGTACGACCCGTCGGCCGTGTTCTACATGGAGAAGCTGGTCACCGGCCCCGACGCCGCTGACGTGGTCGACATCGAGGCTCCGGTGGCCACGAACATCCAGGCGGTCGCCAGGGCCAAGGGCTGTTCGGCATCCGACGTGACGGTCGTCGTACTCGATCGCCCACGGCACGAGCAGATGGTCAAGGAGATCAGGGAGACCGGGGCGCGGATCAAGTTCATCGTCGACGGCGACGTGGCGGGCGCGATCATGGCGGCCCGCGCCGACACCGGCATCGACCTGATGCTGGGCATCGGCGGCACGCCCGAGGGCATCGTGGCCGCGTGCGCGCTCAAGTGCCTGGGCGGCGTCATCCAGGGCAAGCTGTGGCCGCGCGACGACGCCGAGCGGCGCAAGGCGCTCGACGCCGGGCACGACCTCGGCCAGGTGCTGACCACGAACGACCTGGTGCGTTCGGAGGATGTGTTCTTCGCGGCGACGGGCATCACGCAGGGCGAGCTCATGCAGGGCGTACGGTTCAGGGGCGGGGTGGCGCTGACGCACTCGCTGGTGATGCGCGGGCGTTCCGGCACCATCCGCAAGGTGGACAGCGAGCACCAGCTCACGAAGCTGCGCGCCTACAGCGCGATCAACTTCGACACGGCCGGATAGGGACCGGTTAGGGATAGGGCCGGATAGGGATAGGGATCAGCGGCGGCGCTTGCGGCGGGGCGGCTCTTTGACCTTGACGTCGCCCGCGAAGTTCGTGGTGCGTACCTCGACCACCGGTGCTTCGGGCTCGGTCGGCTGCTTGGTCAGCCGGACCGTGTTGCCCTTGGCGACGCGGATCACCTCAAGGCCCTCGGGCACGTGGATCTCCAGGCCGCCGAAGACCAGCGTCGCGTTGATGATGACGCGCCGGTTCTGCAGGATGGCTTCGCGGAGGTCCAGCTTGGTGGTGCCGAACATGGCGGTCACGCTCAGCTCGGCGGGCACCACCCAGCGTCCGCCGCGCTGCTCCTGCTTGAAGAACGCCGACACCGGCCTGCCGTCGAGGTTCAGCGGTTGCTGCTCCGCCGGCAGCAGGTCGGCCGTCACCGCGGCGAGCTCGCCCAGCGTCCGGGCCGCGTAGACGACGCCGAGCCGTTCCTCCAGCTCGTCGAGCATGAGGCGGCCGTCGGCGTGGGCGTCCTGGAGCACCTGGACGAACCGCTCGCGATCCTCGTCGGATGCGCGTAGTTCGTGCGGGCGCGGGGCACTGTCATCTTCTTTGGGACGGCGTGCCGAGACCCATTCCTCGGCCAGCCGTTCTCCGACTTCTTGCAGGCGCGGCAACCAGGATCCCGGGCGTTCATTCACACTTCTGACGATATCCGGCAGTCGGCCACTTCGCTCGCGCCTCCGGCGCCGCGCCAGCCGAAAGTGCCCCGAAAGTCAGCCGAGCCGCGCGACCAGGGCCGCGATCTCCTCCGCGAGCGCCTCGTCGACTTCGGCGTGGCGGTTGAACAGGCGGTACCACATGGCGCCGAAGATCAGATCGACCGCGAGCTCCACGTCCACGTCGGCCGGGAGCGCGCCGCGTTCCAGCACCGAGCGCAATGCCTGCCGGCGCGGGCCGATGAGCTTGTCCCGCAGTTCCGCGGCGAACCGGGGGTCGGCCTGGGCGTCGGCCATGAGACCCACGACCACCCGCCCGGCCACGCCATGGGCCACCGCGAACGTCTCCCGCAGGAACACGACCAGGTCCGCCCCCGCGTCCCCGCTGATGGGCGGGGGCCGCATCTCGGCCCCCACCAGGTCGGTCATCGCCTCCAGCAGCACCTCGCGCTTGGTCGGCCACCAGCGGTAGAGGGTCTGCCTGCCGACGCCCGCCGCGGCGGCGACGCCCTTCAGGGTGACGTTCGGGTATCCGTCGCGCTCGCACAGGTCGAGCGCGGCCTTGAGGATCGCCTTCCTGGCCACCTCGCTACGCGGTCTGCCTACCATGCCCGCCACTTTACAAGACACGATGCCTCGATATAGTTTCGAGGCAAGATGTCTTGAATTAGGAGGAAACACGATGCGAGTCGTGATCATTGGCGGCACCACGGGCATCGGGCTGGCTACGGCGGCCCGGCTGGCGGCCGACGGCGCCGAGGTGGTCATCACCGGCCGGTCCGCCGAGCGGGTGGCGGCCGCGGTGAAGCTGCTCGGCGACCGGGCCTCGGGCGAGGCCGTGGACGCCCGTGACACCGAGGCGATGCGCGATCTCTTCGCCCGCACCGGTGCCATCGACCACCTGATCATCACCGTGACCGGCCGCGGGCCCGCCGGGCCGCTGCGCTCACTGACGCGGGAGGCGCTGGTCGAGGCCGTACAGAACAAGCTGATCCCGCACCTGCTGGCCGCGCAGGCCGCTCTGGACGTACTCGATCCCGAGGGTTCGATCACGTTCGTGACCGCGGCGTCGGCGGGCTCGGCCTTCCCCGGCGTCTCCGCTCTGGCGGCGGTGAACGGCGCGATCGAGGCCGCGGTGCCCGGCCTGGCGGTCGAGCTCGGCCCGATCCGGGTGAACGCCGTCTCCCCCGGCGTGATCGACACCGAGTGGTGGTCCGGGCTCCCCGACGACGCGCGGGAGGCCCTGTTCGCCCACGCGGCGGGGAGCTCGCCGGTCGGCCGGGTGGGCCGGCCGGAGGACGTGGCGGCGACGATCGCCTACGTGGTGGGCAACTCCTTCGTCACCGGAACGGTGCTGACCGTCGACGGAGGGGGCAGGCTCAAGGCATGAGGACGATCCTGATCACCGGCGCGACGGATGGGCTTGGGCGGGAGCTGGCGCGACGGCTCGCCGCCGACGACCGGGTCATCGTGCATGGACGTGACCCGGAGCGGGTACGGCGGGCGCGGGCCGACGCAGAGCGGGCCGACCCGGAGCGGACGCGGGCCGACGTGGGCGGCACCACCGAAGGCGTGCTGGCCGACCTGGCCGACCTGCGCCAGGTGGATCGGCTGGCCGACGAGGTGCTCGATCGGTTCGACCGGCTCGACGTGCTGGTCAACAACGCCGGGATGGGCGGCGGTCCGCCCGGCTCCGGCCGCGCGGAGAGCCAGGACGGCATCGAGCTCCGCTTCGCGGTCAACTACCTGGCCGGATACCACCTGACCCGGCGGCTGCTCCCGCTGCTCGTCAAGTCGGCGCCGTCGAAGGTGGTGAACGTCGCCTCGGCCGGGCAACAGGCGATCGACTTCGCCGACCCGATGCTGACCCGCGGCTACGGGCGCCAGCGCGCGTACAGCCAGAGCAAGCTCGCGCAGATCATGTTCACCTTCGACCTGGCCGAGGAGCTGGCCGGGCAGGGCGTGACGGTCAACGCCCTGCACCCGGCCACGTACATGGACACCACGATGGTCCGTGAGGCGGGTGCGCCGGTGATGAGCACGGTCGACGAGGGCGTGGCGGCGACGCGGCAGTTGATCGACGGACTCGACGGCGTGAGCGGGCGTTACTTCAACGGGCTGCGGGAGAGCCTGGCCGACGCCCAGGCATACGATCTCGCGGCGCGGAAGCGGTTGCGCGAGCTCAGCGACGATCTCGTACGGCGAGCGCTGGGCTGATCCGCGAGCCACCACCGTCACAGGGCCGTGGGATGGTGGCGAAAGAGCTGGCCAAGCGGCTAACCTGACCCCGCCTCACGTTCCCCCCCATCAGGAGGCCGCCGTGCCGACTCCTCGTGATCGCCAGGCCCGCATAGCCACGTTCGTCGTGTACGCGGTGCAGGGCCTCTCGTTCATCACGCTGCTCGCCCAGGTCGCGAACCTGCAGACCAAACACCGGCTCGACGAGGGCGCCCTGACGATCCTGCTGCTCATCGTGCCGGTCTTCGCCGGGCTGGGCAGCGTGGGCGCCGGCTGGTTCGCCTCGCGCAAGGGGAGCAAGCCGCTGCTACGCCTCGCCCAGCCGGCCGTGGCCGTCGCCGTGGTGCTCATCAGCCTCGCGCCGAGCGTGCCGCTGCTGGTGCTCGCGTTGCTGCTGTTCGGCCTCGGGCTCGGCGCGGTCGACGCGGGCATCAACATGCAGGGCGTGGCGGTCGAACGTCGTTACGGGCGGGCCGTGCTGAACGGTTTCCACTGCATGTGGAGCGTGTTCAGCACGGCCGGGGCGCTGTGGGCATCGGTCGCGGCCGAGCTTCCCTTGATCGTCACGATGACGGTTCCGATGGTCGTGGCGGTGGCGGGCTCCCTGTACGCCGGGCCGCAGCTGTGCACCGTCGAGGAGGAGAAGGTCGAGGAGACCGCCGCGACGGCCGCCGGCAGGTTCCCGTGGAAGCCGATCATCCCGCTCTGCCTGGCGATGGCCTTCCTGTACGTCGGGGACGCCTCGGTCTCCAACTTCAGCACCGTCTACATGCAGCAGGTGCTGACCGCGACCCCCGCGGTCGTCCCGCTGGCCTACGCCGCCTACCAGGCCACCACGCTGCTGATCAGGCTCGGCGGCGACGTCGCCGTCAGGAAGTACGGACCGGCCGCGATCGTCAGGATCGGCGGCGGGATCGCCACCCTCGGTTTCCTGGGCATCGTCCTGGCGCCCAATCAGCCGCTGGCCATCCTGGCGTTCGGCCTGACCGGGGTGGGGCTGTCCGTGATCGCGCCGCAGTCGTTCTCGGCGGCGGGGCGGCTCGACCCGGCGGGGACGGGGGTGGCCATCGCGCGGGTCAACATGTTCAACTACGTCGGCTTCATCGTGGGCGCGGCCCTGGTCGGCGGCATCGCCAGCGCCAGCGACATGCAGGTGGCGTTCGCCGCGCCGCTGGTGCTGTCCGCCGTGATCATCGTCCTGGCCCGGGGCTTCGAGCCGCGACGGGTCAAAGAGGCCGCATGACAGTCAGCCAACCCCTAGATAGGCGAGGCTCCGCCGTACGTCGTGGATCGGCTCGTCCCCCGGCCCGGACAGGACCACGTCCTGCTCCATGACGTACCAGCCCTGGTAGCCGCTGCTCTCAAGGCCGGAGACGATGCCCGCGATGTCCACGTCGCCCTGCCCGAGCGGCCGATAGACGCCCGCGCGCACGGCCTGCGTGTACGTGAGCTCGCCACGGGCGACCTGCCGGGCGAGCGACGCGTCGACGTCCTTGAGGTGGACGTGCGCGACGCGGCCGGGATCGGCCGCGGCTAGAGCGGCAGGGTCGGTACCGCCGATCAGCAGGTGGCCGGTGTCGAGGCAGAGCGGGATCGAGCTGCCGCCGAGCACCCGGTCGACCTCCTCGCGGGTCTCGATCATGGTGCCGACGTGCGGGTGCAGGGACGCTCCACGGCCGTACGCCGCGGCGATCCGGTCGAGGTTGGCCAGCAGCGTCGCCCAGCCCTTCTCGTCGAGGACCGGCCGGGTGTCGTAGCCGTCGGCGCCGGTGGCCGCCGCCAGCACGAGCATGCCCGGCGGGTCGGGGGGCAGCCCGGGGAGCGGGTCGTGACCCGGATCGTGCAGCACCACGGGCACGAACCCGCCCGCGACGCTCAGGCCGTACTCCTCGATGAGGGCGGGTGTCAGGAAGCCGTCCGGGCCCAGCTCGGTCGCGGTGAGGCCGAGGTCGCGCATCTCGGCGAGCACCCGCTCGGGCGGGAGCTGGAAGCCCCAGCCGGGCACCTCGCACACGCCCCATGAGATGGGCGCTCCAGCCAGGTTCATGGCGCCACCTCCACCACTCCGACGGACACGCTCACCGCGTCACCTCCACCACTTGCGACAGACGAGCTCACCGCGTCACCTCCGCGACCTCGACGGGGCGGTTTTCGCGGCGGGAGACTTCGGCGGCCTCGGCGACGTACAGGGCCGCCAGGGCGTCTTCGATGGAGCACAGGCTCACGTCACTGCGCAGGAAGCAGTCGATCTCGGCGGCGTACGCGTCGGCGAAGCGGGTGACGAAGTCGGGCCACGGCTCCCCGGGCGGTTGCAGGCCTTCCGAGCTGCTAAGTGGCGCGCGCGGCCCGAGGCCGACGGCCCGGGTGCCCTTCGTGCCGGCCAGTTCCATGCGCACGTCGTAACCGGCGCCGTTGTAGCGGGAGCCCTGCAGGGTGGCCAGCGTGCCGTCGTCGAGCGTGAGCAGCGCGGCGCTGGTGTCGACGTCGCCCGCCGCGCCGAAGAAGGCGGCGCCCCGGTTCGCGCCGGTCGCGTACACGGACACCACCTCGCGTCCTGTCACCCAGCGCAGGATGTCGAAGTCGTGGATGTGGCAGTCGCGGTAGAGCCCGCCGGACAGCGGGATGTACTCGGCGGGCGGCGGCGCCGGATCCGCGGTGATGAGGTGAACCCGGTGCAACTCCCCCAGCTCACCCCCGCGCAGCGCCATCGCCGCGTCGATGTAGCCGGGGTCGAACCTGCGCTGGAAGCCGATCTGCACCCGGTTGCCCCGGCCGGCCGCGAGCACCTCCACGGTCTCCTTGACGCTCCCCGCGACCGGTTTCTCGCAGAACACCGGGATGCCCAGCCCGCACGCCTTCAGCAGGAGTTCGGCGTGCGTGCTGGTCGGCGAGGCGATGACCAGCGCGTCCGCCTCGAAGGGGTCTCCCGGCCTGCCGTACGGCGACTCACGTACGGGATCCGAGACGATCAGCTCGTCCACCAGCGGATGTGCGGCCAGGGTGGCCGCGTGAAACGCGCCGATCCTGCCCAAGCCCAGCAGTCCCACGCGCATGGCGCCTCCAATGAGATGGGGATTTCTTTCTAAGCGCGACCTTCTCCATCAGTCAATATTTTGTCCTGACATTCTGACCTTTAAGCCTTGGATGACCTCTGCGGCGCGGTGGGCCGGGAGGCGGGCGAAGCCGACCACGATCCCGGGCGGTCCGGGCGTGAGACGCGTCGGGCCGACCGGGTCGGCGGCCAGGCCCAGCTCGCGCGCCGGCCGTACGAACGCGTCCTCGTCCGAGCCCGGCGGCAGGTCCAGGTAGGCGTGCAGACCCGCCGCGATGCCCCGGACACGCACCTCGGGCAGGTGCTCGGCCACCGCCTTGACCAGGGCGTCCCTGCGGCGCCGGTACTCCCGGCGCATCCGGCGCAGGTGCTTGTCGTAGCCGCCGGTACGCAGGAAGTGGGCCAGGGCGTACTGGTCGATGACCGGCGAGCCCAGGTCCAGCTCGCCTCTCGCCTGCCGCATGGACTCGGCCAGCTCGGCGGGGGCCGCCACCCAGCCGAGCCGCAGCCCGGGAGCCAGCGCCTTGCTGACGCTGCCGGAGAGGATCACCCGCGCGGGGGCGAGGCCCTGCAGACAGCCGACGGGGTCGCGGTCGAAGCGGAACTCGGCGTCGTAGTCGTCCTCCAGCACGACCCCGCCACTCTCGGCGGCCCACTCCATGAGGGCGGCCCGCCGCGCCGGGGAGAGCACGACACCGGTGGGGTACTGGTGGGCGGGAGTGATCAGGACCGCGTCCGCGCCGCGCGCCCGCAGCTCCGTCACGACCAGGCCCTGGTCGTCCACCGGGACGGGGACGAGCTCGGCGCCCGCCCGCAGGAGGAGGGGGACCTGGCGGTGGCTGTTCGGGTCCTCCACGGCCAGCCGCAGGCCGCGGGTCCCCTGGGTGAGTACGTGGAGCGCCAGGCTGATCCCCTGGGCCACCCCACCGACGATCACCAGGTTGTCGGCGCGTACGTCCGCCGCCCGGACCCGCCGCAGGTAACCGGCCAGCTCGTCACGCAACTCCGGGACGCCGCCGGGGTCGCCGTAGTCGAACACGTCCGAGGGCATCGTGGTCAGCACATGGCGTACAGAGGCCAGCCAGCGCTCCCGGGGAAAGCAGCCGAGATCGGGAGAGGTGGGGCGGTGGCCGTAGTGAGGGCTGTAGACCGGGCCACTCGCGGGGACCACGTCCATTGCCGAGCGGGCCGAGGTGGGGGCCACCTGGGTGCCCGCGCCGACGCGGGATATCAGGAAGCCCTCGGCCACCAGCTGCTCGTACGCTTCCACCACGACGCCCCGCGAGACCTGGAGGTCGGCGGCCAGGTCTCGGCTGGCGGGCAGCCGGGTGCCCGGAGCGAGGCGGCCGTGCCGGATGGACGCGCGAATCTCCGCCGCGATCTGCCCGGCGATGCCCCCTTGATCACGATTTATCGGGACATGTAGGTCAGCCACATTGGTCCATCCTTTTAGCGGAACATTGGACTGCTGCTATGAGCCATTGTGTCCCTAGTCTCCTTTTTATGAGAAGCGGAGTCGCCGGGGCCGCCGCCGCCATGTTCCTCGTGGGGACGCTGGCGGGCGTGTCCGGCCTGATCCAGGACTACCCCGTGTACGGCGGGCAGGCCGTGCGCTACCTGGTCGCGGCGGTGATCTGGCTCGTCGTCATCCGGGCGCTCGGCCTGCGGTTCGTCCGGCTGACGCGTCGCGAGACGTTGTTGCTCGTCGGCCTGACGCTGCTCGGGCTGGTGCTGTTCAACATGTGCGTGATCGAGTCGACCCGTACCTCCGGCCCCGCGCTGGTCGGGACCGTGCTGGGCACCGTGCCGCTCGCCCTGGCCTTGCTCGGCGGCCGCCCCGCGCCCCGGTTGCTGACCGGCGCGGTGGTCGTGGTGGCGGGCGCGACGCTGGCCACCGGGCTCGGCAGCGGCGACCTGCCCAGCCTGCTGTGGGCGCTGGGCGCGTTGGTCGGCGAGGTCAGCTTCTCGATGCTGGCCATCCCGCTGCTGCCGAAGCTGGGGGCGATCCGGCTGTCGGCGTACTCGACGGTGCTGGCCGTCCCCATGCTGGCCACGATCGGCCTGGTCAAGGAGGGCACCGGCATGCTCAGGACACCGACCACGGCACAGGCCCTCGGCTTCGTCTACCTGGCGGTAGTGGTGACCGTCCTGGCCTTCTTCCTCTGGTACACCGCGCTGCCCAAGCTCGGCCCGGGCCACGCGGGCCTGTTCGCCGGCCTCATCCCGGTCGGAGCGATCACCACCGGCCTGGCTTTGGGCATCGCCACCCCAACGGTCTTCGACCTACTGGGCGCCTCATTGGTGATCGCGGGCATCCTGGTCGGGCTGACCACCACGAGGAACCAGGAACCGGTCCCCGTCAGCTGACAGCCCGCCCCCAGAAGGCCGACTCCGTCTCACGGACCGCCCAGACGGCCAACGCCGCCGCACAGACCACCCAGATGGCCGACGTCGCGCACGTCACGGCGGCCCGCCACCTCCACCGGAGGAGCGTGCCCCTGGACAGGGCCCGGCCACGGTCGGCGGGTGGGGCCCACCGGGCTGGCCGTAAAAAAGACTGGTAGAAAAGATAGGCTCTGTGCGGCGAATGGGGAGGATCATGGGCGAGTTCGATTACAGCGAGTTGCTGCCGCTGGGGGCCGACGAGACGCAATACCGGCTCATCACGCCGGACGGCGTGCGGCGGGTCGAGGCCGCCGGGCGCAGCTTCCTCGAAGTGGAGCCCGAGGCGCTGCGGCTGCTCACCGAGACCGCGATCCACGACATCTCCCACTTCCTCCGTCCTTCGCACCTCGCCCAGCTGCGGAAGATCGTCGACGACCCCGAGTCCAGCGGCAACGACCGGTTCGTCGCACTCGACCTGCTGAAGAACGCCTCCATCTCGGCCGGCGGCGTACTGCCCATGTGCCAGGACACCGGCACCGCCATCGTCATGGGCAAGCGCGGCCGCCACGTCCTCACCGACGGGCGCGACGCCGAGCACATCTCGCGCGGCGTCTACGACGCCTACACGCGCCTCAACCTGCGCTACTCGCAGATGGCGCCGCTGAGCATGTGGGAGGAGAAGAACACCGGCAGCAACCTGCCCGCCCAGATCGAGCTGTACGCCGAGGACCCCTACGGCCACCCGGACGAGTACAAACTGCTGTTCATGGCCAAGGGTGGCGGATCGGCCAACAAGTCGTTCCTCTACCAGGAGACCAAGGCCGTGCTCAACGAGAAGCGGATGCTGGCCTTCCTGGAGGAGAAGATCCGCTCGCTCGGCACCGCGGCCTGCCCGCCGTACCATCTGGCGATCGTGGTCGGCGGCACGTCGGCCGAGTACGCGCTGAAGACGGCCAAGTACGCCAGCGCCCGCTACCTCGACTCGATCCCCACCTCGGGCTCCCCCTCCGCGCACGGTTTCCGCGACCTGGAACTGGAGGCCAAGGTCTTCGAGCTGACGCAGAAGCTCGGCATCGGCGCCCAGTTCGGCGGCAAGTACTTCTGCCACGACGTACGCGTGATCCGCCTGCCCCGGCACGGCGCGTCCTGCCCGGTGGCCATCGCGGTGTCCTGCTCGGCCGACCGGCAGGCCCTGGCCAAGATCACGCCGGAGGGCGTCTTCCTGGAGCAGCTGGAGACCGATCCGGCCCGCTTCCTGCCGGAGACCACCGACGAGCACCTCTCGGACGACGTCGTCACCATCAACCTCAACCGGCCCATGCCGGAGGTCTTGGCCGAGCTGTCGAAATATCCGGTGAAGACGCGACTCTCACTGACCGGCCCGCTCGTGGTCGCCCGCGACATCGCGCACGCGAAGATCGCCGACCTGCTCGACGCGGGCGGCGAGATGCCGCAGTACTTGAAGGATCACGCCGTCTACTACGCGGGCCCGGCCAAGACGCCGGAGGGCTACGCGTCGGGTTCGTTCGGCCCCACGACCGCCGGACGGATGGACTCCTACGTGGAGCGCTTCCAGGCCGCCGGCGGCTCGATGGTGATGCTGGCCAAGGGCAACCGGTCGAAGCAGGTGACCGACGCCTGCAGGGAGCACGGAGGCTTCTACCTGGGGTCCATCGGCGGGCCCGCGGCCAGGCTGGCCCAGGACTGCATCAAGAAGGTGGAGGTTCTGGAATATCCGGAGCTGGGGATGGAGGCGGTGTGGAAGATCGAAGTGGTCGACTTCCCCGCATTCATCGTCGTTGACGACAAGGGTGATGACTTTTTCACCGATCGCACCGGACCGGTCCTGTCGATCGGCCGCCGCTGACGCTCTCCGCGAACCGGTCGCCGAAAGGGTGCCGGGTGAGCCGTCTCCGGCCGCTCGGCACCGGCGGTCGGATGACGCTCAGGCAGCACCCGTCAGGTGAAGCTCAGACGACACCGGTCAGGTGGCACTCAGACGGCACTGGTCATTAACGGCTCAAGCGGCCACGAGACCGCGGTGGGGCGCGACGACGGAGCCGTCTGGAAGGAGCAACCCGGTGTCCTCGAACAGCACCACGCCATTACACAGCAGGCTCCAGCCCTGATCAGGGTGAGCCGAGATCACGTGTGAAGCCTCACGGTCGGGCGAGTCGGCGGTGGGACAAAGCGGGTAGTGACTGCACATCGTGCACCTCTCAGGTGGCGCTCCTGTTGTGGGTTTCAAAAGGGCAGCTGTCGCCCCGACGGCGTGCGAAGGTCCAGTGCGGGTGCGACCGGCCTCTTTGCCGGTCGGCGACGAACCTGACTCTGGCGCATCCTCATCACGTCCCTCAACGAACTCGTCTCGGTTATTGGTTCCGGTAAGCACCAGGGCGTTTGTCCCCAGTGTGACCGCCGCCACTGACAGTTTCGGCCGCCTCCGGGTTCATCCGATCCCCTTAACTTCAGTCTGCCCCTGCGCCCTTACGAGACCCTTACAAACTGCTGACAGCTGCGTCAGGCCCCTATGAGCAACCCTGCCGGACGCCTGCGAGCTTCTTGCGGGCATCGCGCACAATCCTGGTGCCCAACTTGGGCCGGGCACCATATCCGCAGGTCAGCGACCAGAGGCAGATTCGGACTGACACCCTGCCGAGGACCTGGGGGCGCGACAAGGGCGAGCTCGGCGGCCGTGGATCTTGGCGCGTTCCCGAAGCGGGCGGGGGTGCGAAGCCGGGGTGTGGGGCCGGGGAGCCGCTGGGCGGACGGCTGGCCATCGAGCGCGTTTACCACCATCATGGGAACACCGCTGGTGTTCGACGCCTGGGAGCACGCCTACTCCCTTATCAACCGGACCGATGTGGACGGCAGGTTTGCTGACGTCACGAGTCAGACCAGTTGACTTAACTTCGCAACATTTTATCGGCCCCGCCTCTACTGGTCGGTTTAGACAAATAGGTAAGCTGCCTGCCATGCGTGCGCCCTCCGGTTACCTACTAGCCGCGCGCTACCGGCTTCTGGAGCCGGTCGGCCGCGGCGGCATGGGTACCGTTTGGCGAGCGCACGATGAGCTGCTCGACCGGGACGTGGCGGTCAAGGAGGTCCGGCTGCCGGCCGTGCTCGACGAGGAGCTGCGGGCCGAGCTGTGCGCCCGCACCGAGCGCGAGGGCCGGGCGACCGCGATGGTCGCGCACCCGTCGGTCATCACCGTGTTCGACGTGGTCACCGAGGACGACCGGCCGTGGATCGTGATGGAGCTGCTTCAGGCCAAGTCCCTTGAGCAGCTGATCCTTGAGGGCGGACCGCTCCATCCCCGCAAGGCGGCCGAGATCGGGCGGCAGATCCTCGGGGCGCTGCGGGCCGTACACGCCAAGGGGATCCTGCACCGCGACGTGAAGCCCAGCAACGTGCTGGTGATGGAGGACCGCGCGGTCCTGACGGACTTCGGGCTGGCCGCACTGGAAGGTGACGTTTCTATTACCCAGGCGGGCATCGTGCTGGGTTCGGCGGGATACATCGCTCCAGAGCGGGTGCTGGGGTCGAAGGCCAGTCCGGCCGGCGATCTGTGGTCGCTCGGCGCGACCCTCTACACCGCCGTCGAGGGCCGGGGCCTGCACGGGCGCCGTACTGCCGCCGCCGCGCTGGCCGCGCTCACCAGCGGCGAGCCGATCCCGATGACGAAGGCCGGGCCGCTGGCGCCGGTTCTCGACGCGCTGCTGCGCATCGACCCGCAGACCAGGCTCGACTCCGTACGCGCCTCGTTGATGCTGGCCAGGGTGGCGGCGGGCGGCTCCGCGGAGGAGCCGCTGGCCCCGAGCAGATCGGTACGGCCGGCGCCGGTGATCACCACTCCCTCTTTCGCGCGCCGGCCCGCACACCGCGGGCTACACCGAGCAGAGGCCACCGCGGCCGCTTTGGCGGTCCCGCCACCACGTCAGGAACGTAAACCGGGTGAAGGCGTCCATCGGAAACGGGTCGAACCCCGACCTACACCGTCCGCTTATGCCCGTTTCAAAGCGACGGTGATAAAGTTGTGCCTTCCTCGACGGTTCTGGCCAAGAGAACTTCGCAAGCGAGGGTAAAGCACTTCCCAAGCGAGAATCGATATCTTCTTCTCATGCCGGAACAGCAGACACGCCTGCTCGCGGAGCGCTACGAGCTCATCGCGCCCCTCGGCCGAGGGACCATGGGCACCGTATGGCGCGCCCGCGACCGCGCGCTCGGGCGCGAGGTGGCGGTCAAGGAAATCCGCCAGGACCCGGGTCTCACCGAGGAACAGCGGTCTGAGCTGCGCGAGCGCATGGTCCGGGAGGGGCGCATCGCCGCCCGGATCCAGCACCCGTCCGTCGCCGCCATCCACGACGTGCTCATCCACGACAACAGCCCGTGGATCATCATGGAGCTCATCGAGGCCCGCTCCCTGGAGCAGGTGATCGACGAAGAGGGCCCGCTGCCGCCCCGGCTGGTGGCGGAGATCGGCGTCGACCTGCTCGGCGCGCTGCGCGCGGCGCACTCCCAGGGCATCACGCATCGCGACGTCAAACCGGGCAACGTGCTCATCACCGAGAACGGCCGCGTGGTGCTGACCGACTTCGGCATCGCCAAGGCCGAGGGCGACTCCCGGCTCACCAAGACCGGCATGGTCATCGGCTCGCCCGGATACACGGCGCCGGAGCGGGCCAGAGGCGAATACACCGGGCCCGAGTCCGACGTCTGGTCGCTGGGCGCGACGCTGTACTTCGCGGTCGAGGGCCGTCCCGCGTACGAGCGGTCCACGATCGCGGAGACACTCGCCGCGCTGCTGAGCGAGAACGCCGACCCGCCGACCCAGGCCGGGCAGCTACGGCCGGTGCTGACCGGGCTGCTGGACAAGGACCACAAGCGGCGACTGTCGGCGGCCAAGGCGGAGACCTTGCTCAGGATGATCGCCGACACGCCCACGAGCGAGATGCCGGCGATCACGGCGGAGGCCCTGATCGCCCAGGAGGCCGGCGTGCCCGACTCGAACGACACGGCGCCCGCCGTACAGCCCCCCAAGGCGGCCGGGACGTGGGGTCCCCCGCCCGCCGCTCCCGGCCGTGGAGCTCAGGCTCCGGCCGCGGCGGCCGGTCGGGATGCTCGGCCCCCGCACGCCGCGACGGGCCCGAGCGGAATGACGCCGGGCGGAGCGGGTCCGAGCGGCCAGGCACCGGGCGGGGCGTTCGGTCCGGGCGGGCAGGGGCCGATGGGCGGACCGCAGGGGCCCGGGCCCGGTCCGAACGCGTTCGGCACGCCCCCGCAGGGGCCCCAGGCAGGAGCACAGGCCGCGCGGGCAGGCGGGGCGCCTGGCGCGCAGGCCGCCGGTCCGGCGACCGGAGCGCGGCCACACGGGCCCGCGGGTGCCCCTCCCGGATCTCCCGGATCCACGGGCGCGCCATCCGGCCCTGTTGGCGGCCCGCACGGCTCCACAGGCGCTCCGTCCGGGCCCGGTGGCCCTCAGCGTGGTGCCGGAGGGCCCGGTGCCCCGACCGGGCCTCGCCCGAGCGGTGCGTACGACCCCGAGCGGACCATCAGCGTGGCGCGGCCGAAGACCCCCATGCCCCAGGACCCGTCGCGGCGCGGCTCCGACGAGCAGAGCACCGTCACCACCCGCATTCACCACCCTCCGGGACAGCAGGTCTACCCGGTGCCCCCGCCCCAGCAGAACCCGCGCGGCCCCCAGCCCGGACCGCCGCCCGGTGGGCCGCAGGCAGGGCCGCCCTACATGGGACCGCAGGCCGGACCCCCCATGGGACCGATGGGGCCGCAGCAGGGGCCGCCGACCGGCCCGCACGCGGGCCCGCCGCGCCCGGCGGGGCAGCCGGGGCAGGAACGCCAGGCCGGGCAGGGGCTCGGAACGGACCTGTTCGCCATCGCGAAGGAGCCAGAGCAGGGCCCCACGGGCAACCGCAACGGGATGCTGGTCCTGATGGCCGTGGCCGCGGCCGCCGCAGTGGTGATCGCCGTCCTCATCGTGGCGCTGCTGTCCAGCTGACCCGAGACGGCCGCGTCCTCTCCAACCGAGCCGACACGACCTCACCCTGGCCGACTGAGCTGGCCGGCCTCACCCTGGCCGACTGAGCTGGCCCGGCCTCACCCTGGCCGGCTGAGCGGGCCCACCCCGCCTCGTCCAGCTGAGCCCGACACGGTCTCGCCCTGTCGAGCTGAGCTGGCACGGCCTCGTCGTGGCGCCCCTTTCGGGCTGTTTCGGCGTGCGTGAGCCAGACTGGGAGGCATGAGCGAGTTCCGCATTGAACATGACTCCATGGGTGAGGTGCGCGTTCCAGTCGGAGCCAGGTGGCGCGCGCAGACGCAGCGGGCGGTGGAGAACTTCCCGGTGTCCGGACGGCCGCTGGAGCCGTCGCACATCGCCGCGCTCGGCTTGATCAAGGCGGTCGCCGCCGAGGTCAACGGAGAGCTCGGCGTGCTGGAGAAGGACCTGTCCGAGGCCATCGCCCAGGCCGCGGCCGACGTCGCGGAGAACGAGCACGACGATCACTTCCCGATCGACGTCTTCCAGACCGGTTCCGGCACCTCGTCAAACATGAACGCCAACGAGGTCGTCGCGACGCTGGCCGAGGAGCGGCTGGGCCGTCCCGTACACCCGAACGACCACGTCAACGCCTCGCAGTCGTCCAACGACGTGTTCCCGACGTCGATCCACGTGGCGGCGGCGACGGAGGTGACCTACCACCTGCTGCCCTCCCTGGAACACCTGGCGGCGGCACTGCGGGCCAAGGCGATCCAGTTCGACCAGGTGGTGAAGTCCGGGCGGACGCACCTCATGGACGCCACGCCTGTGACGCTGGGGCAGGAGTTCGGCGGCTACGCCACGCAGATCGAGCACGGCTCCGTACGGGTGAAGACGGCGCTCGGTCACGTGCTGGAGCTGCCGCTGGGCGGTACGGCGGTGGGCACCGGCATCAACACTCCGCCGGGCTTCGCGCAGCTGGCGATCGAGAAGCTGCGCGAGGCGACCGGGATCCCGTTCAGGGAGGCGATGGACCACTTCGAGGCGCAGAGCGCGCAGGACTCCATCGTCGAGCTGTCGGGCCAGCTGAAGGTGGTCGCGGTCTCGCTCAACAAGATCGCCAACGATCTGCGGTGGATGGGCTCCGGGCCGCGCGCCGGGCTGGGCGAGATCAACCTGCCCGACCTGCAGCCGGGCTCGTCCATCATGCCGGGCAAGGTCAACCCGGTGATCCCCGAGGCGACCGCCATGGTCGCGGCGCAGGTCATCGGCAACGACGCCGCGATCACGTTCGCGGGCGCGTCGGGCAGCTTCGAGCTGAACGTGCAGCTGCCGGTCATCGCGCGGAACATCCTGGAGTCGATCCGGCTGCTGGCCAACGTCTCACGGCTGCTGGCCGATCGGTGCGTGTCGGGGATCACGGCGAACGTGCCACGGCTGCGGGAGTACGCGGAGTCGTCGCCGTCGATCGTCACGCCGTTGAACCGATACGTGGGCTATGAGGAGGCGGCGAAGATCGCCAAGCAGGCGTTGGCCGAGCGCAAGACGATCCGCGAGGTGGTCATCGAACGCGGCCACGTGTCGGCCGGCCGGCTCACGGAGGAACAACTCGATGCCCTGCTGGACGTACTCTCCATGACCCGGCCCGCCGAGTGACGACAACGCCAGACCACGCGCCGAAGTGACGGCGGGCCTCAGGCCGCTCTGTGGGTGGCCCGGGCCCAGCGGGTGAGCAGGGTCTCGGCGGCCCCTGAGTCGACGGCGTCCCCTGCCCGCTTGTAGGCGTGGGCCAGGGCTCCGGTGAGGTCGGCGGCGGGCGGTGTGCCGTCGGCCGCGACCAGGGCCGCGGCCGCGTTCAGCAGGACGATGTCGCGGACCGGCCCCCGCTCGCCCGCGAGGACCGCCCGTGCCACCGCCGCGTTGTGCGCCGCGTCGCCGCCGGCCAGGTCCGATGGGCGGGCTCGTGGGATCGACAGGTCCGCCGGGTCGAAGCGGGTCTGGGTGACCGTGCCCTTGCGGACGAGCCAGATGGCCGAGGGGCCGGAGGTGGTCAGCTCGTCGAGGCCGTCGTCGCCGCGGAAGACGAGCGAGGAGCCGCCGCGCTCCGCGAGGACGCCCGCGATGACCGGCGCCAGGTCCGGGTCGAAGACGCCGACCGCCTGGGCGGCCGGCAGGGCGGGGTTGGTGAGAGGGCCGAGGAAGTTGAAGACCGTGGGCACCCCCAGCTCCCGCCGCGCCCCCGAGGTGCGTCTCAGCGCCGGATGGAAGGTGGGCGCGAAGCAGAACGTGATGCCGACCTCCTCCACGACCCGTGCGACACCGGCCGGCGACAGGTCGATGACCACGCCGAGCTCTTCCAGCAGGTCGGCGGCTCCGGTGGTCGAGGAGGCGGCCCGGCCGCCGTGCTTGACGACCTTGGCCCCGGCCGCCGCCGCCACGATGGCCGCCATGGTCGAGACGTTGACCGTGTTGGCCCGGTCGCCGCCGGTGCCGACCAGGTCGACCGGGTCGCCGGGGATCCTGATGGCCGCCGATCTGGCGAGCATGCCGTCGGCCAGGCCGGAGACCTCCGCCACGGTCTCGCCCTTGGCCCGCATGGCGATGGCGAACGCGGCGATCTGGGCGTCCGTGGCGGCGCCCGACATGATCTGGTCCATGGCCCAGGCGGCCTGGCCCGAGGTGAGCGAGGTGCCGTCGAGGAGGGTGCTGAGCAGCGCTGGCCAGGTTGTCACTGGACGCCCTTTCGTCTGAGGTGCTCGACAAGGGGGTCCTGACATGACGACGGCCGCCTCGTCGAGGCGGCCGGGGTGCGTATGCGCTAGGAGGACCGCCTAGAAGGCGGGCCACCAGGAGTACGAATACGCGTGCATGGGAGAAACCGTACCAGGCACGTGGGCGCCGTAGCCGCCGGGACACACCACATAAAGGACTACCGATCTATGTCGCGGACACCCATGCCGCCCTCGGCCCACGAGCGCTTAGGCTCGGAGACATGGCGAACGAGCTGACGGGGCGGACGGCGCTGGTCACGGGGGGCGGAGCCGGCATCGGAGCCGCCTGCGCGAGACGGCTGGCCGCCGGCGGGGCGAAGGTGCTGGTCGTCGACCGGAGCGCGGAGTCGGCGGAGAAGGTGGCCGCCGAGGTCGGCGGGGTGCCGGTGGTGGCCGACCTGAGCGATCCGGAGTTCGTCGGCGTGCTGCCGGACGGGCCCATCGACATCGTGGTCAACAACGCGGGGTTCCAGCACATGGCGCCGATCGAGGAGTTCCCGCCCGAGGTGTTCGCCACGATGCTGCGGGTCATGGTCGAGGCGCCCTTCCGGATCGCGCGGCATGTGCTGCCGGGCATGTACGCGCGGGGGTGGGGGCGGTTCGTCAACATCTCCTCGGTGCACGGGTTGCGGGCTTCGCCGTACAAGTCGGCGTACACGGCGGCCAAGCATGGGCTGGAGGGGTTCTCCAAGGCCCTCGCGCTCGAAGGGGCGCCCCATGGGGTGACCTCCACCTGCGTGTGCCCCGCCTACGTACGGACCGGGCTGGTCGAGGGCCAGATCGCCGACCAGGCGAAGATGCACGGCATCGACCCGGGCGAGGTGGTCGAGGACATCATGCTGCAGCCCGCGGCGATCAAGCGGCTGATCGAGCCCGACGAGGTGGCCGAACTGGTCGCCTACCTGTGTGGCCCCGCCGGGTCGTTCATCACCGGAGTCTCCGTGCCCCTCGACGGCGGCTGGACGGCACGCTAGCGACGCCATGATGAGCAGACAATTCCTCGAATTGCTGGCCAGGGAGGCGTCGGCGGTCGAGTTCGAGGGGCCGATCATCCAGGCCAGGGCCGAAGGTGCCGACGCGGCCACGGTCGAGGAGCTGGAGCTGGCCAAGGTCGACGCTCTCAAGGTGCGCGCGCTCCTGAAACGCCGGGCCAGGCGTGAAGCCGAGCTGTCGGCCCTCTACGACACCGCCAACGACCTGGCCGCGCTGCGTGACCTGGACGCGGTGCTGGAGGCGATCGTGCACCGGGCCAGGCAGCTGCTCGCGACCGACACCGCCTACCTCACGCTGCACGATCCGGCCCGCGGCGACACGTACATGCAGGTGACCGACGGCTCGATCTCGGCCAAGTTCCGGGCGCTCAGGCTGGCGATGGGGGCGGGGCTCGGCGGGCTGGTGGCGCAGAGCGCCACGCCGTACGCGACCGCCGACTATTTCGACGACGCCCGCTTCCACCACAAGAACCACATCGACGAGGCCGTCACCGAGGAGGGCCTGGTCGCGATCCTCGGTGTGCCGTTGCGGCTGGGGCAGCGGGTGATCGGCGTGCTGTTCGCGGCCAACCGCAGCCGCCGGCCGTTCCTGCAGGAAGAGGTGTCGCTGCTGGCGAGCCTGGCGGCGCACGCGGCCGTCGCGATCGACAACGCCAGGCTGCTGCAGGAGACCAGGAACGCCCTCGAAGAGCTGTCCACCGCGCACCGCACCGTCAGGGAGCACGGCCAGGCCGTCGAGCGGGCCGCGCTGGCCCACGACCGGATGACCTCGCTGGTGCTGCGCGGCGGCGGCATCGAGGACGTGGCCGCCGTGGTGACCGACGTGCTCGGCGGCTCGCTGGCCGTACTCGACGACCTGGGGCGGCCGATCACCGGAGACGTCGGCGAGCTGGACGCGGGCGTGTTCGAGGCCGCGCAGGCGTCCAGGGCGCTGGGCCGTACCGTGCGCAAGGCGGATCTGCTGATCGCCTCGGTGGACGTCGGCGGTGAGCCGCTCTGCACGCTGATCCTGCGCAGCGACGACGCCGACGAGCGCATCCTGGAGCGGGCGGCGCTGGTCTGCGCGCTGCTGCTGCTGTTCCGCCGGAGCGTCGCCGAGGCGGAGGGCCGGGTGCGGGGCGAGCTGCTCGACGACCTGATCTCCAGGCCCGGCTCCCCCGGCCTTGCCGACCGGGCCCGTCGGCTGGGCGTGGACCTGACCGCGCCGCACGTCGTGGTCGTGGTCCGGCATGACGGGCAGCGCGAGCGGGCCGCGTTCTGGGCGTCGTCGCAGGCCGCCGTACGCCATGGGCTGGCGGCGGGGCGGGCCGATGAGGTCGTGCTGCTGCTTCCCGGCGGCGACGCGGGCGCCATCGCGCAGCGCGTCGCGGCCGAGCTGAGCACGTCGCTGCACACGCCCGCCACGGCCGGAGCCTCCCGCAAGAGCGACGTGGCCGCGGCCTACCAGGAGGCCAGGCGTTGCGCGGAGGCGCTCATCGCGCTGGGCCGGGCGGGTGACGGCGCGAGCGCGAGCGAGCTGGGCTTCGTCGGCCTGCTGGTCGGCGACGGCCGCGACGTGCGCGGCTTCGTCGGCTCGGTGCTCGGCCCAGTGGTCGAGTACGACGCCCGCCGGGGCACCGTCCTGGCCGACACGCTCGCCGCCTACTTCGGCTCGGGGGGTTCGCCCTCCCGTACGGCCGAGGCCATGCACATCCACGTCAACACCGTCACCCAACGGCTCGACCGCGTCGGCAAGCTCCTGGGCGACGGCTGGCTGGAGCCGGAGCGGGCGCTGGAGATCCAGCTCGCCCTCCGCCTGCACCGGCTCGGCCACACATCCGCACCACAGACTGTGGGTCGCGACGCCATATGAGTGACGCCGGTCACTCCCTAGCGTGACGGCATGGCCACTTCCATCAAGAAGATCGTCGCCGCGAGCCTGATCGGCACCACCATCGAGTGGTACGACTTCTTCCTGTACGGCTCGGCAGCCGCCCTCGTCTTCAACAAGCTCTTCTTCCCCGACGCCGACCCCCTGACCGGGACGCTCCTGGCGTTCCTCACCTACGCCGTCGGGTTCATCGCCCGCCCGCTCGGCGGCCTGATCTTCGGCCACTTCGGCGACCGGCTCGGCCGCAAGCAGCTGCTGGTGGTCAGCCTGCTGCTGATGGGCGCCGCCACGTTCCTGATCGGCTGCCTGCCGACGTACGCGGGCGTGGGCGCCGCCGCGCCGCTGCTCCTGACCCTGCTCCGGCTGGTGCAGGGCTTCGCGCTGGGCGGCGAGTGGGGCGGCGCGGTGCTGATCGTCTCCGAGCACGGCGACGCGGCGCGGCGCGGCTTCTGGGCCTCCTGGCCGCAGGCCGGCGCGCCGGGCGGCAACCTGCTGGCCACCGGCGTGCTGGCGGTGCTGGCCGCCACGCAGTCGGACGAGGCGTTCCTGGCGTGGGGCTGGCGGGTGCCGTTCCTGCTGTCGGGCGTGCTGGTGCTGATCGGCCTGTGGATCCGGCTGTCGATCAGCGAGTCGCCGGTGTTCCAGCAGGCCGAGCCGGAGGAGACCGCGCCGATCATCGGGGTGCTGCGCCACCACTGGCGCGACGTCATCGTCGCGATCGGCGCGCGGCTGGCCGAGAACATCTCGTTCTACCTGCTCACGGTCTTCGTCATCACCTACGCGAAGACGAACAAGATCGAGAACACCACCGTGCTCAACGCCGTGCTGATCGCCTCGGCCATCCACTTCGTCACGATCCCGATGTGGGGCGCGCTGTCGGACCGGATCGGCCGCCGCCCGATGTACCTGGCCGGGGCCGCCGGCATCGGGCTGTGGATCTTCGCGTTCTTCCCGCTCGTCGACACCGGCAACTTCCTGGCGATCACGCTGGCCATCACCGTGGGCCTGCTCTTCCACGGCATGATGTACGGCCCGCAGGCGGCCTTCTTCGCCGAGCTGTTCGGCACCAGGATGCGCTACACCGGGGTGTCGATCGGCGCTCAGCTGTCGGCCATCGTGGCCGGGGCGCTGGCCCCGATCATCGCGGTCGCGCTGCTGAAGGGCTACGGCAGCGGCCTGCCGATCTCGGTCTACCTAGGCCTGGCGGCCGTCCTCACCCTGGTCGCCGTCTACGCCGCCAGGGAGACCCAGGGCCGCGACCTGGCGGAGAAGGTGAACGCGTGAAGGTCACCACGCCTCGGCTCACCCAGCACGTCCTGACCGTGGTGGGCCGGGACAGCGGCGAGCCCGCGCTGTTCGTGCACGGCAACGTCTCCTCCAGCGCGTTCTGGCGGGGCACCATGGCCGCGCTGCCCGAGGCGTACCGGCCGCTCGCGGTGGACCTGCGCGGGTTCGGCGAGACCGACCCCGAGCCGGTGGACGCCACGCGGGGCCTGCGCGACTACTCCGACGACCTGAGCGAGCTGATCGACCGGCTGGGCCTGGCGCGGGTCCACCTGGTCGGCTGGAGCATGGGCGGCGGCATCGTCCTGCGGCTGCTGCGCGACCGTCCCGGCACGGTCAGGAGCGTCACGCTGGTCAACCCCGTCTCGCCGTACGGCTACGGCGGCACGGAGGGCGCGGACGGCCGGCTCACCCACGCCGACGGCACCGGAGCGGGCGCCGGGGCCGCCAACCCCGACTTCGTGTCCCGCCTCAAGGCGGCCGACATGTCGGACGAATCCCCCACGTCTCCTCGCTCGGTGTTCCGGAGCACGTACGTGAAGAATCCGGTCCCCGACGAGGACTTCTACGTCCGCTCCATGCTCACCACCCGTGTCGGCGAGTCCCACTACCCGGGCAACCCTGTCGGCTCGGGGCAATGGCCGGGCGTCGCCCCAGGCAAGCACGGCGTGCTCAACGCCCTGGCCCCCACCCATTTCCGACTCGACGACCTGCACGAGATCGACCCCAAGCCGCCCATCCTGTGGATCAGGGGCGCCGATGACGTGATCGTCTCCGACACCTCTCTGTTCGACCTGGCCCACCTCGGTCAGTTGGGCGTGGTGCCCGGCTCGCCCGGCACCACCGCGCAGCCCATGGTGTCCCAGACCAGGGCCGTGCTCGACCGCTACGGCCGTTATCGGGAGGCCGTGCTGACGGAGTGCGGCCACAGCCCGCACCTGGAGCGTCCCGCCGACTTCCAGCGCCTGCTGGCCGACCATCTCGCGGAGTCCTGATGTTAGTCGCGTTAACCCTGGTGGCCAGCCTGCTGACCCCCGCCCAAGGCCTTACGGTGCCGGGCGCCGAGCACACCATCAGCGCCCGGCTCGACGACCTGACCACGGCGGGCACCGTCGGTACGGGCCACACCGATCCGGCCGACTGGGCCGGGCTGCACTCGGCGGCCACCGTCAACCCCACCGGCGTCCCCGGCCTCCAGATCGACGGCTACTTCCCCGACACCTCGGCCACCAACACCAACCACGGCTGGAACCACGACTCCCAGTTCGTCATCAGACTCCCCGAGAACTGGAACGGCGGCCTGGTCGTCACCGGCACCCCGGGCAACAGGGAGCAGTACGCCAACGACTTCACGATCTCCGACTGGGTCCTGTCGAAGGGCTACGCGTTCGCCGCCACGGACAAGGGCAACACCGGCCTGGAGTTCTACGCCGACGGCCGCCGCCCCGGAGACGCGATCGCCGAGTGGAACGAGCGCGTCACCCAGCTCACGGTGGCCGCCAAGGCCGTCGTCAGGCAGCGGTACGGCCGCCAGCCCCGGCGCACGTTCATGGCCGGCATCTCCAACGGCGGCTACCTTGTCCGCTGGCAGCTGGAGAACCGCGGTTGGCTCTACGACGGCGGCGTCGACTGGGAGGGCACGCTCTGGCGGGTCAAGGGCGACAACCTGCTCAACTTCCTGCCCCAGGCGCTGAAGGAGTCTCCCGAGCAGGCCGGCTTCGCCGCGGGCTCGGAGTTCTTGTGGCCCTTCCACCGGCAGTACTACTGGGAGCTCACCCAGCGGCTCTACCAGAAGGAGCTCGACCCCTCCTACGAGGGCGCCCCGGCGGACTACGACTACGACGCGCGCAAGCCGTACGCGGCCGTCGCCAAGATCGCGCTGACCGGCCGGATCACCAAGCCGCTCATCACCATCCACGGCACACTCGACTCGCTGCTGCCGATCTCGCGTGATTCCGACGTCTACGCCAAGATGGTCGGCCCGCACCGGCCGTTCCGCTATCACCGGGTCGAGGGCGGCAATCACCTCGACAGCCTGGTGGACGTCTACCCCGACAAGCTGAAGCCGATGCTGCCGGTCTTCAGAGACTCCTTCACCGAGCTGGAGAACTGGGTCAGTCCCTGAGGTAGCGATGCCTGCCCGCGCGCGCCAGCCGGACAATGTGCCGCGCGCCGGGCAGGCGGCGGCCGATCCGGTGCAGCAGCGTGTCCGTGCCCATCGCCGAGCGCCGCTCGGGGTCCACGGCGGCCGACGGCCGCACCTCGATCCTGCCTCTGCGCACCTCCAGCCCGAACCGCAGGCCGATCTCGTCGTCGGCGGTACGCAGCGAGGAGAGCCAGGCCCCGGGGCCGAGGCTGTCCTTTCCCGGCATCATCCGCTTGACCGGCACCTTGGCCACCAACTGGCCGGCGATCTTGCCCGGCACCCCCGGCTCGACCAGCGCGGGCGCGCTCACCTCGCGGGGCCGCCGCGCGGTGTTGCGCAGCACCAGCTCCAGCGCGGGACCGCCGCTCGGCGGCACGTACGGCACGGGCAGCACGACGTACAGATGCCCCTCCTGCCGCCGGATGATCACGCCGGGCGACACCAGCGCGATCGACTCCGAGAACGAGCGCGGCTCGACCGCCAGCCCGAGCTCGCCCGCGTCGCTCCAGCAGGGCACCACCAGGCGCATCCTGGGCCGCTGGGCGAGCACGCCGAGGCAGTTCAGCGGGCCGTCCGGGCGGCGGACCCGGCTCCTGGCCTGGTGCGCGCCGCCGAACATGCGGACGTGCACCTCCCACTGGCCGGCCTTGAGCGGCTCGCCGTGCGCCGCCGCCGCCACGTCGACCCTGGCCTCGCCGACGATCCGCACGCGGACGTGGCGGCGCCCGTCCTGGACCCGTTCGACCCGGTAGGCGACCGGCAGGTAGTGGATGACGCTCGTCTCGCTGTGCCGTACGTACACCTCGATGCGGGCCCGCTCGATGGCGGCGGTGACGTCCAGGACGCTGTCGGGCAGCAGCCTGGCGTCGACCGATCGGGGTGGCTGCCAGAGCAACCGCTCACCGTCCGTACGGAACCTGGTGGGCCACCCGTCACCGCCCAGAACCTCCACGGACAGGCCGAGCACCAGCACCTGCGCGTCCCAGCGGACTTCGCTCAGGTCCGCCCGCAGCCCGGCCCGGCCGGAGGAGTTGGCCAGGACGACGAGCTGGTCCAGCCGTCCGGTACGGACGAAGGTGGCCACGGCCCGCAGCTGGACCGGCAGGTAGCGGTCGAGGCGCTCGGGGAAGCTGTCGAGCACGAGCTGCCTGATCAACCTGAAGTGCATGCCCCGGTCCACGGACGAGGCGAAGAACCGGCTGCTCAGCAACGGCTTGAGCACGGTGGTGCGCAGCCAGTGGCCGTACATGCGGTCGCGCTGGCGCCCGTCGCTCACGTAGGCGTCGATGTCGGCCAGCAGGATCCGCAGCTCGGCCACGGTGGTGCGCGGGTCCTCCACGACCTCCTCGCGCTCGCCGATGTGGCAGCAGATCTGATCGGCCAGCACGGCGACGACCTTGGCCTGCAGGTAGGCCCGTACGGCGAACGCCTGCTCGGCCACCTGCCCGCCGGGCACGGCGAAGCCCAGCTCGTGCTCCTCCAGGAAGGCGCGGCGGTAGAGCTTGTGCGGGGTGAGCAGGCTGAGCAGCCGGTCGCGCAGGAGATCGGCGCGCCCCCTGCTGCGCACGAACGCGGTCACCGGCGGCCCCACGTCCCGCACCAGGCGGCCGACCAGCACGTCGGCGTCGGTCTCCACGGCCCGGTCGTGCATGCTCAGCAGGGCGCCGCGCTCCAGCCGGTCGCCCTGGTCCATCAGGTAGATGTAGTCGCCCTTGGCGGCGGCCATGCCGACGTTGCGGCCTCGCATCGGTGAGCCGGTGTGGGGCAGGTGCAGCACCCGGACGTTCCTGCGGACCGCGGCGACCGTGTCGAGCCGCTCCGCGATCCCGTCCATGGAACCGTCGTCCACGAAGATCACTTCATAGTCGTCCGCGGGCATGCTCTGCTCCAGGACGGAGCGGATGCACGCGTCAGCGCGGCTTCCCGGGTTGTGGACATTAACGATCACACTGACCTTCACACCCATGTGGTCAGCGTGCGCCGACCTATCTCATGGGGCGCGGTGGCTTGCCGATTGCAGAAGAAAAGATGGCTCGTTAATACCATCCGCTGGCCTGCGAGTGCCCCCAGGCGGCGCAGGGCGTGCCATAGCGGCCCTTGATGTAGCCGAGGCCCCACTTGATCTGCGTGGCCGCGTTGGTCTGCCAGTCGCCGCCCGCGCTGGCCATCTTGCTGCCGGGCAGGGACTGCGGGATGCCGTAGGCGCCGGAGTAGCGGTTCATGGCCCGCTCGTTCCAGCCGCTCTCCTTCTGCCAGAGCGACTCCAGGCAGCCCCACTGGTCGGCGCCGAAGCCCGCCCCGGACAGCATCTGCTTGGCGACGGCCTTGTTGCTGCCCGGCGAGGGGTTGCTGCCCGGCGGGAAGTTGGCGGGCGGGAACCCGTCGCCGCCCGGTGACTTCTTCTTGACCACGATCCAGTCGAGGTCGTCGGGCTTGCCGCCCTGGCGGCTCTCCTTGAGCTTGCGCGCCTGGTAGGCCTTGACCCCCGCCTCCTTGAGCGCGTCGCTGTCGGGGTCGGGCGCGTAGAGGTCGCCGCTGGCGATCCGGCCGAAGTCCTCCGCCGAGATGGGCGTGGGCGGCGTGTTGGCGTTCTGGATCGCTCGGTAGGCGACGAAGGCACCGCCGCCACAGACGACCACGACGGACAACCCGATGACCACCACGCGCTTCACTGTCCGCGAGGACGAACGGGCCGGTCGACGTGCCGAGCGGGGGGTTTCCGGCGCGGGGCGCTCACTCAACTGCGGACCAGGGCTCACGACCCATGAGCTTGCCCTGTCATAGGGGGTGGTCCGCAACCGAAACGGGATATCCGATTGGCGCCACATTTACTAACAGGCTGGTTGGCGCCCAGATTTACCAGCGGTGTGATTTTCATCACATCATCCGGCCCGCCCTTCGGGCGCCCGTCACCGAAGGGAGGGCCGCTTCTAGCGTGCCTGGCGTTGTTTTGGGTCTTGTGCGCGCCATGTCACAGTTTCATGACAGAACGCAGATAGTCGCAGCTGGGAAGAATAATGTCCGCGTGGCTGGCATCCTCCTCGTCGAAGACGACCCCTCCGTCCGCACGGCTCTAGAGCTGGCGCTGACCAGGCAGGGGCACTCCGTCACCTCGTACGCGACCGGCGAGGAAGCCCTCGACCACGTCAGGTCCCGCCGCCCTGAGATCGCGATCCTCGACGTCATGCTGCCCGGCATGGACGGGGTCGAGGTGTGCCGGCGCATCCGCCGGCTCGACCAGCTCCCGGTCATCCTGCTCACCGCGCGCGGCGACGACCTGGACGTGGTGGTCGGGCTGGAGGCGGGCGCCGACGACTACGTGGTCAAACCGGTCGAACCCCGGGTCCTGGACGCCCGCATCCGCGCCATCCTGCGCCGGGCCGAGTCCGCCGCCTCCGACCGGATCTCCTTCGGCGACCTCATGATCGACCGGGGCGCGCTGAAGGTCACGCTGGCCAGCAAGGAGATCCACCTGACGCCGACCGAGCTGCGGCTGCTGCTGGAGCTCGTACGGCATCCCGGCCAGGTGCTCAACCGGCGCTACCTGCTGCGGGCCGTCTGGGACCACACGCACGTGGCCGATTCGCGCCTGGTCGACGCCTGCGTGCAGCGGGTACGCGCGAAGATCGAGCCGAGACCGGCGGAGCCGGTGTTCATCCACACCGTGCGCGGGTTCGGTTACCGGTTCAGCCCTCCGTGATCCCGTTGCCCACCGGGCTGCGCGCGCGCCTGGTCATCACGTTCACCCTGGTCGCCGTCACCGCCTCCTTCCTCGTCGCCACCATCGGCTTCGAGCTGGCCAAGTCGGCGCTCATCAAACGGGCCGAGGACACCTCCATCGACCTGGTGACCAGGGAGCTGGGCCGCATCACCTTCCCGGTCGGCACGCTCCGGCAGGGCGAGGCCCCGCCCACCACCAAGAACCTGGAGAACGTCGCCCAGTCCCTCAACGGCCCGGGCCGCAGCGTCGTCGTCGAGTACAAGAACCTGGCCTACGCCGAAGGCCCGCTGAACATGAACGACGTGCCCAACGAGCTGTACGGCCGCGCCAAGCGAAACGTCGTCACCCAGCGCACCCTCATTCACGACGAGCTCTGGCTCATCGTGGGCGCCGAGGTCTACCGCAGTACCGACGCCGGACCCGAGGCCACCGGCCTGCGGGCTTTCGTGTTCTTCCCACTGCGCGACGACGAGCGCCAGCTGTCCACGCTCAGAGGCACGCTCACCCAGGGCGGCGCGGTCATCCTGCTGATCGCCCTGGTCGTGGCCTTACTGTCGGCCAGGCAGGTGCTGCTGCCCGTCAGGCGGCTCAGCGCCGCCGCGCAGGCGCTCGGTCAGGGCCGCCTGGACACGCGTCTGCCCGTACACGGTCAGGACGAGCTGGCCGAGCTCACCTCCAGGTTCAACGACGCGGCGGCGGCGCTGGAGCTCAGCGTGTCGGAGCTGCGCTCGCTGGAGGCGCTGTCGCGCCGCTTCGTCGCCGACGTCTCGCACGAGCTGCGCACCCCGCTCACTGCGATGACCGCCGTGGCCGACATGCTCTCCGAGGAGGCCGAGCGGCTGCCCAGCGCGCCCGCGGAGGCGGTACGCCTGGTGCTGCGGGAGATCGAGCGGCTGCGCGGCCTGGTCGAGCACCTCATCGAGATCAGCCGCTTCGACGCGGGCACGGCGACGCTCAACCTGGAACCGGTAAACGTGTGCGACGCCATCCACGACTGCCTGGAGGTACGCGGCTGGAGCGAGCAGGTGGAGGTGCACACCTCCCGCATCCTGACGGTCAACCTCGACCCGAGGAGGTTCGACGTCATCGTGGCCAACCTGGTCGGCAACGCGCTCAAGCACGGGCTGCCGCCGGTGGTGGTCAACGCCAGGGCCACGAAGAACGGGCTGGAGGTCAAGGTACGCGACCACGGCAAGGGCATCCCGGTCGAGGCGATGCCCCATGTGTTCGACCGCTTCTTCAAGGCCGGCGCGGGCCGGGCGCGCAGCCAGGGCAGCGGTCTCGGCCTGGCCATCGCGCGGGCCAACGTGCACCTGCACGGCGGCACCATCTCGGTGCGCCGGCAGGAGCCGGGCACGCTCTTCACGGTCTGGCTGCCTCATGGCTGACCGTCGTGCCCTTGTAGCGGCGCTCCTCGCTCTCTTCGCGGTGGCCGCCTGCGGCATCTCCCCCACGGACGTCGAGGAACGGGCCGCGCCGCCGGTCATCGAGGTGCCGCCGCCTTCGAAGACCATCTACCTGCTCAAGAACGGCAAACTGACACTGGAACCCGCCGACGTCGACTCCGACACGGTCAGCAGCCTGCTCACCGCCCTGTTCGACGCCTCCGGAATGCCGCTCGGCGACCGGGACACCGCCCTGCGCGGCTTCACCTTCGAGCGCATCGAGGACTCGCTGAACCCCATCCAGCGCGACGAGGTCCAGCTGCCGCGCACCTCGACGCTGACCGTCTTCATCAGGGGCGAGGGCACGCTCAGCAAACTGGCCAAGGCCCAGATCGTCTGTACGGCCCAGCAGGACGCCGCGTTCGAGCAGGTCAAGATCGTCCACCAGTACCCGGACGACCGCCCCTCCAAGACGGAGGGACGGTTCATCTGCGGCGACCTCAAGTGACCTAGAGCGTGATGTCCTCCAGCATCTCGGTCACCAGTGCGGCGATCGGCGAGCGCTCCGACCTGGTCAGCGTGACGTGCGCGAACAGCGGGTGGCCCTTCAGCTTCTCCACCACCGCCACTACGCCGTCGTGCCGGCCGACCCGCAGGTTGTCACGCTGGGCGATGTCGTGGGTGAGCACCACCCGGGAGTTGGCGCCGATCCTGCTCAGCACGGTCAGCAGCACCCCGCGCTCCAGCGACTGCGCCTCGTCCACGATCACGAACGCGTCGTGCAGCGACCGGCCACGGATGTGCGTGAGCGGCAGCACCTCCAGCATGCCGCGGTCGAGCACTTCCTCGATCACCTCGGGAGAGCTGACCGCGCCCAGGGTGTCGAAGACCGCCTGCGCCCACGGGCCCATCTTCTCGCCCTCGGAGCCGGGCAGGTAGCCGAGCTCCTGGCCGCCCACGGCGTACAGGGGGCGGAAGACGACGACCTTGCGGTGCTGGCGGCGCTCCAGCACGGCCTCCAGGCCCGCGCAGAGTGCCAGCGCCGACTTGCCGGTGCCCGCGCGCCCGCCCAGCGAGACGATCCCGATCTCCGGGTCCATCAGCAGGTCGAGCGCGATGCGCTGCTCGGCGGAGCGGCCGTGCAGGCCGAACACCTCCCGGTCGCCGCGCACCAGCCGCACCGACTTGTCCGGCAGCACGCGGCCGAGGGCCGAGCCCTTGGCCGACAGCATCCGCAGGCCCGTGTGCGTCGGCAGGTCTCTGGCCTCCTCCAGATCCGCCGTGCCGTGCTCGAAGAGTGTTCCCACGTCCTCCGTGGTCACCTGGACCTCGGCCATCCCGGTCCAGCCCGACTCGACCACCAGCTCGGCGCGGTATTCCTCCGCGGACAAGCCGATCGAGGCGGCCTTGACCCTCATGGGCAGGTCCTTGGAGACCAGCACGACATCGCAGCCCTCGGCGGCGAGCGAGCGCGCCACGGTCAGGATGCGGGTGTCATTGTCGCCAAGGCGGAACCCGACGGGCAGGATGGATGGATCACTGTGGTTGAGCTCAACCCTGATCGTGCCGTCTCCCGTGGGCATCGGCTCGTCCAGCCGGCCGTACTGAACTCGTAGATCGTCGAGGTAGCGCAAAGCTTTCCTCGCGAAATAGCCGAGTTCGGGGTGGTGTCGCTTGCCCTCCAGTTCGGTGATGACCACGATCGGGAGGACCACGTCGTGCTCCGCGAACCGGGTCATGGCCGCCGGGTCCGCTAGCAGGACCGAGGTGTCCAGCACGTACGTGCGCTTGGCCGGGTTGATCGAAGGGTTGCTCGAGGACACTGCCACACGTTCTCCCCCGGGCGCCCATCGGAACGGGCACCCTGCAGACGAGGTGGGAACCGGACCGGACCCGCGTCCCCGACCAAGACCTGTCGGCGGCGCCGGATTCCGGCCCCCCGCGGCAGGTGTTGGTGCAAAGGCGGGCCCTCTCCGGAGTGTCCGGCCTGTGACCGGACACTTATCACGTTACGTCCTGGATACCCAGTTGTCCCGTCAGGAACCGTAACGTCGGTGTCTCGCGGCGTAGTCGCGCAGCGCCCGCAGGAAGTCCACCCTGCGGAAGTCGGGCCAGTATGCCTCGTGGAAGTAGAACTCTGAGTGAGCGCTCTGCCACAGCATGAAGCCCGACAGGCGTTGCTCGCCTGAGGTCCGGATGAGAAGATCCGGGTCGGGTTGGCCGCGAGTGTAGAGATGCTCCGCGATGTGCTCGACATCGAGTACCTCGACGAGGTCCTCGATGCTGGCACCCTTGCTGGCGTGCTCCTGGAGGAGTGAGCGCACCGCATCGGCAATCTCACGCCTTCCTCCATACCCAACTGCAACGTTCACAATCAGGCCGGGACGGTGCGATGTGACTTCTTTTGCGTTTTTGAGGACATTCGCCGTGCGGTCGGGGAGCAGATCCAGCGCGCCGACCGGGCTGATCCGCCAGCCCGCCTCCACCAGTTCCCGCGTCACGTCCTCGATGATGCGCAGGAGCGGCTCCAGCTCCTCGCTCGGCCGGTTGAGGTTGTCGTTGGACAGCATCCAGATGGTGACCACCTCGACGCCGGTCTCGCGGCACCAGGTGACCAGCTCGGCTATCTTGTCGGCACCCTTGCGGTGACCACTCGCGACATCACGCATGCCCATGGCCCGCGCCCAGCGCCGGTTGCCGTCGATGATGACCCCGACGTGCCGGGGGACGCTGTCCTTCGACAGCTTGGTCTCCAGCCGGTGCTCGTACAGCCGGTAGACCAGATCGCGCAGGCCCACGGAGTCCTCCCCATCGGTGCCGTGCCTATGGTCGAATGACCCAACAGGCAATTATCACCGCGTTTCACCCCAGCCTGCCCCCTCAACCGGAATCCCGGCCGCCCAGGCAGTCCTCCGCCTCGTCGACCAGACCGTGCACGAACGCGGCCAACTCGGACGATGTCAGGACCGCCCGCATCCCCACGCCGCTGGAGCCCCAGGCTTCGACGTAGGCCCTGCGGGTCACCCGCCACTCGCCCTGGGCGGGTAGCCAGATGGGGATGGTCCTGAGCTGGCAGCGTAGCTCCCCGCCGTTCACCGCGCCGGACCTCGCGCGATATCGGAACCAGAACAGCTCGCTCCCGCCTTCGTCGCCGGGGAACCTGTCATCAGGATCCGGCCATTTGCCCGCTTCGCCCTGCTCCTGCTCCTCGCGTGCCCGGCTGACGCCGCGCGCCAGCCGTTCCAGCAGCCAGGCACACCGCTCGCCGACGATCCCGTACGGCGCGCCGTCGCGGCGGAGTTCCAGGGTGATCTCGTACGGCGTGCCGACGCTGTCCGTGCACGCGACGGGCGTGACGGTCAGGTATGAGCCGTCAACACAGCGGAGTCCTCCCATGTCCAGAGGGTATCCCCCGTCAAACCACGGCAAACCCGTAGAAATACCCAGCTGTACCACCGAATACCTGGTCGCGGTCGGTGCCGCCGAGCAGGGCCGTGGCCACCTCCCAGACCGTCCGGTAGTCGGCCGCCAGCAGGGCCACAGGCCAGTCGCTGCCGTACATCAGCCGCTCGGGCCCGAACGCCTCCACCGCGTGCTCCACGTACGGCCTGAGGTCCTCCACGGTCCACTCCTGGTGGTCCGCCTCGGTGACCAGTCCCGAGACCTTGGCGTACACGTTGGGGCACGCCGCGGCCCGGGTGAGCTGGGCCGCCCACGGCTCCCACTCGTGGTCCTTGATCCGCGGCTTGGACAGGTGGTCGATGACGATCTTCAGGCTCGGATGCCGCTCGGCGAGGGTGACCACGTGATCGAGGTGGCGCGGCAGCAGCGACGGCACGTCGAGGGTCAGACCGGCCTCGGCCAGCAGTCCCAGTGACTCCAGGACGCGGTCTTGGACCACCCAGTCGGGGTCGGGCTCGTCGTGAATGAGGTGGCGGACACCGGCAAACTTCGGATGTCTCCCGTAGCGGTCGATGGCCGCCGCGGCCTCCTCCGGACGCTCCAGCGGCACCCAGCCGACGACCGCGGCGATGAAGTCGTGCGCCTCGGCCTGGGCCAGCATGGCGTCGGTGTCCTCGTAGCAGTCGGCCGCCTGCACCAGGACCGTGGCTTCTATGCCGGTGGCGGCGAGCTCCGGCCGCAGGTCCTCGGGGGCGAAGGTGCGGTGCAGGGGGCCTAGGTCGGGGGTCAGCCAGGTGTACCAACCGGTCTCGACATTCCAGAAATGCTGGTGCGCATCCACTATCACCCGGCAAACCTAGGATGTCTGGATATATCAGATCAAGAGGCACCAGCCATGTGGCCGCCCTGCCTGACGCGCGACCGACCGCGCCACTCGCCCTGACGCGCGACCGCGCCGGCCGTCGCGATGACGGCCGGCGCGGTCGGTGCCGGTTGGTTCCGGAGGCTGCCGATTGGTGCTGGTGGGTCAGCTCAGCCGGTCGAGGAGGGCGTTGTACTCCTCCCACAGCTCCTTGGGCAGGTGCGAGCCGAACTTGTCGAAGTGGGCCGGGATCAGCGCCGCCTCCTCCCGCCACACCTCGCGGTCGACCGTGAGCAGCGTACGCAGGTCCTCTTCCGCCAGGTCAAGGCCCTCGACGTCGAGCGCGTCCGGCAGCAGGCCGATCGGGCTGGACACGGCCTCGGCCTCGCCGTTGAGCCGGTCCACGATCCACTTGAGCACGCGGCTGTTCTCGCCGAAGCCGGGCCAGATGAACTTGCCGTCGGCGTTCTTGCGGAACCAGTTCACGTAGTAGATGCGCGGCAGCCTGGCGTTCTCGCGGCGGCCGATCTCCAGCCAGTGGGCGAAGTAGTCGCCCATGTTGTAGCCGCAGAACGGCAGCATCGCGAACGGGTCGTGACGCAGCTCACCGACCTTGCCCTCGGCGGCGGCGGTCTTCTCGGAGGCGACGTTGGCTCCGAGGAAGACGCCGTGCTCCCAGCTCAGCGACTCGGTGACCAGCGGCACCGCGGTGGCGCGGCGGCCGCCGAACAGGATCGCCGAGATGGGCACGCCCTTGGGGTCCTGCCATTCGGGGGCGATGGTCGGGCACTGCGCGGCGGGGGTGGTGAAGCGCGCGTTCGGATGGGCGGCGGGCTCGTCGGACTCCGGCGTCCACGAGCGACCCTTCCAGTCGGTCAGGTGCGCGGGCGGCTCGGCGGTGAGCCCCTCCCACCACACGTCCCCGTCGTCGGTCAGCGCGACGTTGGTGAAGATGCTGTTGCCCCAGAGCGTCTTGACCGCGTTGGCGTTGGTGACCTCGCCGGTGCCGGGCGCGACGCCGAAGAAGCCGGCCTCGGGGTTGATGGCGTGGAGGCGGCCGTCGTCGCCGAACCGCATCCAGGCGATGTCGTCACCGACCGTCTCGACCTTCCAGCCGGGGATCGTCGGCTGGAGCATGGCGAGGTTGGTCTTGCCGCAGGCGCTCGGGAACGCGGCCGCGATGTAGCGGGTCTCGCCCGAGGGCGGGGTCAGCTTGAGGATGAGCATGTGCTCGGCGAGCCAGCCCTCGTCGCGGGCCATGACGCTGGCGATGCGCAGGGCGTAGCACTTCTTGCCGAGCAGCGCGTTGCCGCCGTAGCCGGAGCCGTAGGACCAGATCTCGCGGCTCTCCGGGAAGTGGCTGATGTACTTGGTCGAGCTGCACGGCCACGGCACGTCCTCCTGGCCGTCGGCCAGCGGCGCGCCGACGGAGTGGACGGCCTTGACGAACTCGCCGCGCTCCTCGATCAGGCGCAAGGCCCGCTCCCCCATGCGGGTCATGACCCGCATGGAGACAGCCACGTACGGCGAGTCGGTGATCTCGACGCCGAGCTGGGAGATCTCCCCGCCCAGCGGACCCATGCAGAACGGCACGACGTACATGGTCCGGCCGCGCATGCTGCCGGCGAACAGCTTGCCGAACGTCCGGCGCATCTCGGCGGGCGCGACCCAGTTGTTCGTCGGCCCGGCGTCCTCCTCGCGCTCGGAGCAGATGAACGTACGGTCCTCGACCCGGGCCACGTCGGTCGGGTCGGACTTGGCGTAGAAACTGTTGGGCCGCTTGGCCAGGCGCGTGAACGTGCCCTGCTCGACGAGCAGGTTGGTCAGGCGCGTCCACTCCTCCTCCGAGCCATCGCACCACTCGATCCGGTCGGGCTGGGTCAATGCGGCGATCTGGTTCACCCAGGCGACCAATTCGGCATTGCTCGTCGGGGCGGGTACTTCCACGGAAACGGACACGGCGGCGGCTCCTCCACTCTTCAGGGCCCAAACATCATTCACGACGACGGCGCGAAAAAGCCAATTGGCATAGACCTATGCCTGGATCTGGCCGTCGCCGCAGGCTGCGGCCTCGATGATTGGGGGAGCCTACCCCGAAGAAGCGGTTTCAAAAGAAAGCGACCCGCCCACTGCCCGGCGAATGAAGTTGGTCTAAACCAATTTCGCAAGAGGTTTAGTCCATTCGCCGGAGAGTTTTTCCTGCGTACTCTCAGGAATTGACGTCCGGCCCGGCGGAGCGAACTCGGTCGACGTGTTGCAGCGCGTCTCGCAGTTCGGACAGCCAGGTGTCGGTGTGCTTTCCGACCAGTCGTACGCACCAGGCCAGCGCGTCGCTGCGGCTACGGGCCACGCCCGCGGCGACGAGCGTGTCGAGCACCTGGCGTTCCTGCTGTCGCAGGCGTGTCATGACGGGCACCGAAAGAGTGGTGAACATCACAGTGGTGTCGCCGCAGACGACACCCCAGGACACCTTCTGCCGGAACCGCCGCTCGGCCTCCTTGGCGATCTCGATGCGGCGCTCGCGCGTCTCTTCCCTGAACCGCCCGATGAGCCCCTCGATCAGGGCCGCCTTCTCGACGTCCGATCCCTCGGAGCCGGGCTCCGGCAGTGTGCCGAGCACCGCGATCTCCTCGCGGTCCAGGACGATCTCCGGCGCCTCGGTGAACCATTCCTCGGGCAACCGCCCGGTGAACCAGCCCTTGATCTGGGCCGCTGCTTCATCACTTGCCATGTAATTAGAATTACACGGTTGCCGGGAAAAAGCACGTGCGGAAGGGCTGTCTATTTATGAATGAAGCCGTCAGCGAACGCGGGCCGCGAGCGTCGGGCTGACCCTGACGATCCCGGCCAGGTTCCGGGTGCTCATCGGGGCGATCTTGACCACGTCGCCGGTGCGCGGGGCCACCACCATCTTGCCGTCGCCCCAGTAGATCGCCACGTGCGAGATGTAGCCGGGATTGGTCGGGTCCAGGCGCCAGAAAATCAGGTCACCCGGCTGGATCTGGGCGAGCGGCACCTGCGGCCCGGCCAGCCATTGCTGGTGCGTCACCCGCGGCATACGCACGCCCGCCTGCGCGAAGGCCCACTGGACCAGGCCTGAGCAGTCGAAGGTGTCCGGGCCCTCCGCGCCCCACACGTACGGCCTGCCCAGCTTGGTGGCGGCGGCCCTGAGCGCGACGGTGATCTGCTCGCCGCTCATGAACGAGCCGGCCGCCCAGGTACGGACCTTGGCCTGCGCGGGGGGCAGCACCGGGTTGACCATGGCCGTCTGCGTGCCCTTGGGGAGCACCTTGAGCAGGGCCTTGCGCAGCTTGTCGGAATTGGCCTTGGGCGCGCTCACGATCAGCGCGTTGTCGCGCGGCAGGCCGAGCGTGCGCCCGACCTCGCGGGAGACGACGGCGTCGACCGCGCCGAAGCCGGTCGTGGCGTAGGCCCCGATGCGCAGCGGCCCGGCGGGGCCGCGCACCCGGCTGTGCAGGCTGAGGCCGCCGTCGCTGCCGAGCACGAACGAGACCGCCACGTCGCCGGCCGCCACGTTGTTCCACAGCGCGTCGGAGGCCGCCGTGACCTTGGGCGTGTAGGCGCGGAAGGTCGAGGGGTCGACCGCGAGCGTCTGCACCCGCTTGTCGTCGAGCATGATCGAGGCCGCGTCGGCGAGTTCGAGGGCGGTCACCCCGCGCAGCCGGGCCACCTTGCGCAGCAGTTCGTTGGTCAGCGGCTTACGGGTGACCACGAAGAGGTTGGGCTTGTGTAATTGGCCGAGCGGCTTCACCGGCTGCGCGGTCTTGCCGGCCTCGGCCGCCAGGGTCTGCTGGGGCGCGGGGCGCTGCTGCGGCCGTACGGCGGCCGCGGGCAGCTGGCCGCCCACCTGCCGCTGGCCCACCTGCGCGAGCAGCAGCAGGTCGGCGGTCAGCACCGCGACGAGCGAAACCACGATGAACGGGACCAGCTTGTGGTGGTCCCGCCGCTTCCTGGAGCGGACCAGGAAGCTGAGATCCTGCCGGATACCGGAGGAACGCGAAAAATCCGCCGGACCTTCGTGGGCCCGGCGGGTTGTGTCTTCGGAAGTCAGTTGCCGATGTACGGAACGGCCTCGAGGATCTCGACGGTGTTCTGGCGACCGTTGGGCATGGAGTAGGTCGCCTTTTCGCCGATCTTTTTACCATTGATCGCCGCGCCAAGGGGCGATTTCGGCGAGTACACGTCGATCGGGGCGCCGCTCTCCTCACGGGACGCCAGCAGGAAGGTCACCTCATCGTCGTCGCGGACGAACCGGATCGTCACGGTCATGCCGGGGCCGACGACCCCTTCGGTCTTCGGTGCCTCTCCCACCTGGGCGTTGTCGATGATCTGCCGGAGGTGGAAGATGCGGGCCTCCATCTTGCCCTGCTCATCCTTGGCCGCGTGATAGCCGCCGTTCTCCTTCAGGTCACCTTCCTCACGGGCGGCCTCGATCTTCTTGGCGATGTCGACGCGCCCTGGGCCCGAGAGGTATTCGTACTCCGCCTTGAGACGGTCGTACGCCTCCTGCGTCAGCCATGTGACGTTCTCATCGCGAGAGTCGGCCACGGGTTCTCCTTGCTTGCCTAGGGGGCCCTGAGATCACTTGAGGTTGCATTCGGTTGAATTGCGAAAGGCTAACAACTCAACAGCTCGTACGCTTCCTCAAACGTCTCATTCTACGAGATGGCAGTACTGGATGTGGACGGACGTGGCCTGGGCACTCGTGTCCAGGCGCTCCTTGAGCTGCTTACTACCCCCACCAGCGGGAATTCTTACTTCCCTGCTGCCCACTTCTGCGTGGTTGACATCTGTGGCCCTGATACCGCATACGGCGGCCCGGTCGACCGGCTTGCTCACCTCGAAGGTGATCTCGGCCTCGTCGGGGCGATTGGCCTGGAACGACACCACCTGGGGGATGGCCCCGGTGTTGCCGCCGGTCATCGACCACATCACGTAGCCCCAGCCACCTGCGATGATGGCCACCAGCACGCCGATGACGACGTGCACGACGAAGCGGCCCCGGCGCTCAGGACGATCGGGGAAGTCGTCGGGTGTGCCGAGAACTGGACGGCTCTCGACATCTTCGGTGGCCATGGCGGAATCTCCCTGCACTCCCTCAGCGTTATCCGAGACAATTGTTCCCTGCGGGGGTCACGCCCTCGCGACCGCCCAGCTGAACCTAACCTCTCTGGGCAAGTGATCGGTCCAACTGAGGAGACATCGAGCCCGTGAGTGCACCGTTGAGGCTGATGGCCGTCCACGCCCACCCCGACGACGAGTCGAGCAAGGGCGCCGCCACGATGGCGCGCTACGTCCGTGAAGGCGTTGACGTGCTGGTCTGTACGCTCACGGGCGGTGAGCGAGGCTCTGTGCTCAACCCCAAGATGGACCGGCCGGAGATCGTCGACAACATCGGCGAGGTCCGCAAAGCGGAAATGGCCCGCGCGCGGGAGATTCTTGGAGTTCAGCAGGAGTTCATGGGCTTCGTCGACTCCGGCCTGCCGGAGAACGAGGAGGAGGAGCTGCCCGAGGGCTGCTTCGCGGTGCAGAAGCTCGAAGACGCCTCCGCGCCCCTTGTCGCCGCCGTGCGCGCGTTCAGGCCGCACGTCATCGTCACGTACGACGACGACGGTGGCTACCCGCACCCCGACCACATCATGACGAACCGGGTCTCGGTGGAGGCGTTCGAGGCGGCCGGCGACCCCGACCGCTACCCGGGCACCGGCGACCCGTGGCAGCCGCTGAAGCTTTACTACCAAATGGGCTTCACCAAGGAGCGGTTCGAGGCGCTGCACGACGCGATGACCTCGCGCGGCATGGGCTCCCCCTACTCCGACTGGATCTCCCGCTGGGAGGACCGGCCCGCCAAGTGGCCGGTGACGACCCGGGTGCCCTGCGCCGACTACTTCGAGCTGCGCGACGAGGCGCTGCTCGCGCACGCCACCCAGGTGGACCCCGACGGCTTCTGGTTCGTCTGCCCGCGCGAGCTCCAGCAGGAGATCTGGCCGACCGAGGACTACCACCTGGCGCGCTCCCTGGTCGACACCGAGCTGCCGGAAGACGATCTGTTCGCCGGAATCCACGCCGACGAGGTCTCCGCCGCCTGCCACTGACCGGAATCCACGCCTGCCGCCTGCCACTGACCGGAGCATGACCCCCCGGTGGCAGACTGGAGGAGTGATAACTCTCGCAGCGGGTGATGTGAGTCCGGGCCTGCTCGGCTTCGTCGTCGTCGCCCTCATCGGGGTCGCCCTGTACATCCTGATCAAATCGATGAACAAGCAGATGTCGAAGATCCAGGTGCCCCGGGCGGCCGACATCGACGACAAGAAGGCCGAATAGATGCCGGTCGAAATAGTCGACAACGTGGCGCAGAGCCGGTTCGAGATTCTCGTGGACGGCACGGTCGCCGGGTTCGCCGACTACCGTCTGCTGCCCACGAAGATCGTCTTCACGCACACCGAGGTGCTGCCCCAACATGAGGGGCAGGGCCTGGCGGGCAAGCTGGTCGGGCACGCCCTCGACGCGAGCAGGGACACCGGCCTGCGGGTGGTGCCCCTCTGCCCGTACGTCGTCAAGTACATCGAGCGCCACCCCCAGTACAAGGATCTGGTCGACGACTCAGCCGCTGGGTGACCACGCGGTGTCAGCCGCTCAGGCGACGTCAGTCGCTGGGTGACCAGGCGCGTTCGAGGGCCTTGGGCAGGCCCCACCAGCCCAGCGGGGTGAGCACGTCCTCGGTGTCGACGATGCCCAGATAGCCCCACAAGGTGACCACCGGCACGAACAGCCGCTCGGTCGCGTCGAGGTCGTCGGCGTCCTGGTCGTCGATGTCGATGTCCTCCGACTCGGCGATGAGCCGGGCCAGCCGCTCGGGCGAGGCGAGCACGCCGGGACCCAGCCGGGTCAGGGCCGCCACCGCGGCCAGCCAGTCGGCGTGCTGGATGGCGCACAGGTTGGCCAGCACGGTGTCCTCGTGGCTGAGGTCGCCGTCGATGTCCGCGAACTCCTCCAGGCTGTCGCCGGCCTCCGACAGGTCGGAGATGGGCCCGGCGATGCCGGCCGTCACCGACAGCCAGAGCTCGCCGTTGTCCTCGGGCATCGGCCGGTCGTCGAGCCCGGCGCAGGCCCGCAGCACGTTCGCCGGGTAGCCGGGCAGGCCGAGCAGCTCGCGCAGCAGCGCCCCGGCCCGCCACAGCTCGTCAGCGGGCAGCTCGGGCGGCTTGGGCAGCTCGCCGACGATCCGCCGCAGCTCGGCCAGCGCGAACGCCTCCTCCTCGTCCCAGGCGGCGAACAGCTCCTCGTCCTGCTCGTCACTGACCGCGAACCCGGGCACCCGGCCGTCGGGCTGCGGCTCGCTCAGCCAGCGCTCCTGAAGCTCCTCGTACGTCCTGCGGGCCCCCGAGTCACCGGCGACCAGCGCGTCGGGGTCGATCTCCCCCGCGTTGACGCGGTCCTCCAGATACCGCACGAGCAGCGAGAACATCTCCTCGGCCACCGGTCCGCGCTCGTCCTCCTCCGGCCAGACGAAGTAGCCGGGCGTCATCAGCATGGGCTCGGTGCCGGTCGACTCGACCCAGCGCTGCACGTCGCCGACCGTGGCGACGCCCGACTCGATCGTGCCGAGTGTCGCCCTGGCCGACTCCCAGAACGCCAGGGAGAGCGGGTTGCCCGCGGCCATCAACGCGCGCCGCAGGTCGGGCAGCGCCACCAGCGCCACCCCGGAGGGCACGGCGAGCAAGGCGCGGGCCACGTCCCTGCGGGTGAGGGCGGCGGCGGGGCGGCCGGCATGCGTGCACACGAAGTCCAGATCCACGCTCCGTAACTTACGCCCCCGCCGTCCCCACCACACGCGTGTGCGCGTGACCGACCTCCGTCGTCCTTTGCCGGCTGTTGATGATGCCGCCCAGGCGAATGTTGGTCGTCAGGTGATTCCCAGATCCACGGTGACGGAGAAGGGGGCAGCAGCCTTGATCACTCCGGTGAACATCTCGCCGTCCCTGTAGGCATTGGTGGCGGGGTCGAGAACGTAGGTGTAGATGATGGGGACACCGGTTACGGCCTGTTCGATACGCCAGTAGAAGGGGATGCCGGCCTTGGCGTACTGGTCCACCTTCACGATTCGGTCGGTGGTCTCTGAGCCGGGCGATACGACCTCGACCACCAGGAGTACGTGTTCGGGGCGGGTGGGCGTGAGGTCGATGGTCTCCGCCCGGTAGACGATGACGTCCGGACGGCGGTTGGTGAGCGGAACGTCCCGCAGGCGGACGTCGAAGTCCGTGTCGGCGTTCCAGTCCGGGCCTGCGGCGGCGTCCAGGGCATCGGCCAGGACCCGGGCCAGCCGGTTGTGCCGCTTGGAGGCGCTCAGGCTGACCACGATCATCCCGTCCACGATCTCAATGCCGGCACACTGTTCCTCGGACCAGGAGTCGTACTGTTGTTCCGCGCTGATCTGGTTGTGCATCCACGCGGGCGTCACCATCTCGGCGGTCATGGTGTGTGCCTCCTTCGATGACCCCCAACAGTTCCAGCGCCGCTGGGCTCAGCTTACTGTCGGCGATGCCGAGGCACCCGATCTTTGAAGAGCGCGATTGCCCTGCCGGCTGAGCGAGGCAGAGCCCGTGCGGAGCCTCACCGACGGGGTGGGCATTGTGAGAGGCTGAATCGTATGAACCGGCTAGCTGATGCAACGTCGCCGTATCTGCTTCAGCACGCTGACAATCCGGTCGACTGGTGGCCCTGGACGCCCGAGGCATTCGAGGAAGCGCGACGGCGCGATGTGCCTGTCCTGCTGTCGGTCGGCTACTCGGCGTGTCACTGGTGTCACGTGATGGCGCACGAGAGTTTCGAGGACGCCGACACCGCGCGGCTGATGAACGAGCACTTCGTCAACGTCAAAGTGGACCGCGAGGAGCGGCCCGACGTCGACGCCGTCTACATGAGCGCCACCCAGGCCATGATCCACCAGGGCGGCTGGCCCATGACGGTCTTCGCCACGCCCGAGGGCCATCCGTTCTACTGCGGCACCTACTTCCCGCGGCTCCAGTTCCAGCGGCTGCTGCGTGGTGTGCGCGACGCGTGGGCCGGCGACCGGGCGACCGTCACCGAGCAGGGGTCGAAGGTGGTCGAGGCGCTCAACGCGCACACGACGCTGCCCACCGGGCCGCTGCCCGGCGAGGAGACGCTGGCGCTGGCCGTACGGAATCTGCGGGAGTCGTTCGACAAGGTCCGCGGCGGGTTCGGCGGCGCGCCCAAGTTCCCGCCGTCGATGGTGCTGGAGTTCCTGCTGCGCTCCGGCGAGACCGAGATGAGCGGCCGCACGCTGGAGTCGATGGCGCGCGGCGGGATGTACGACCAGCTCGGCGGCGGATTCGCGCGCTACAGCGTCGACGCGGGCTGGGTGGTGCCGCACTTCGAGAAGATGCTGTACGACAACGCGCTGCTGCTGCGGGTCTACACGCACTGGTGGAAAGCGAGCCGGGCGCCCCTCGCCCGGCGGGTGGCGCTGGAGACGGCCGAGTGGCTGCTGCGCGAGCTGCGCACCGCCGAGGGCGGTTTCGCCTCGGCGCTCGACGCCGACAGTGAGGGCGAGGAGGGCCGGTTCTACGTCTGGACGCCGGAGCAGCTGCGTGAGGTGCTCGGCGAGGAGGACGGGGAGTGGGCCACGCGGCTCTTCGAGGTGCGGGGGACGTTCGAGCACGGCACGTCGGTGCTGCAGCTGCTCACCGACCCTGACACGGATGACGCGGCGCGGTTCGACGACGTACGGGCGCGGTTGCTCGCCGCCAGGGAGCTGCGAGTCCGGCCGGGGCGTGATGACAAGGTCGTGGCCTCGTGGAACGGCCTGGCCATCGCCGCCCTGGTGGAGACCGGCACGGTGTTCGACCGGCCGGATCTGGTGGCGGCCGCCCGGCAGGCGGCGGAGCTGCTCGAAGACGTGCACATGGACGGCGGCAGGCTGCTGCGGACCTCGCGCGACGGGCGGGCGGGCCGCAATGCCGGAGTCCTGGAGGACTACGCGAATCTGGCCGAGGGGCTGATCGCCCTCTACGGCGTGACCGGGGAGACGCGCTGGCACCGGCTGGCGGGCTCGCTGCTCGACACCGTGCTGGACCGGTTCGGGGACGGCGAAGGCGGGTTCTACGACACGGCCGACGACGCCGAACGGCTGTTCCAGCGGCCGCAGGATCCCACCGACAACGCGACCCCGTCGGGACAGTACGCCGCGGCCGGGGCGCTGCTGTCCTACTCGGCGCTGACGGGGTCCACACGGCACCGTGAGGCCGCCTACGCGGCGCTGGGCACGGTGTCCGTGCTGGCCACGGGGCACGCGCGGTTCGCCGGCTGGGGGCTGGCTGTGGCGCGGGCGGCGCTCAGTGGTCCCGTCGAGGTGGCGGTCGTCGGGCCGATGGACGACCCGCGTACGCGGGCGCTGCACCGCGAGGCGCTGCTGGCCGACGTTCCCGGTCTGGTGGTCGCACTGGGCGACGGCGAAGGCGTGCCGCCGGGCGGGCCCGAGCTGCTGGAAGGCCGCGGGCCGGTCGGCGGCCTTCCCGCCGCGTACGTGTGCCGGGGCTTCACCTGCCGGATGCCCGTCACCACCCCGGAGGAGCTGCGGGCCGAACTAGCCGACCGGTGACCGGCCGGTGTCGCTCCACCGGCCGGTGTTGTTCTCGTCGGGGCCGGTCGTGGGGACGTCCGGCTGGCCGGTGGGCGGGCCGCCGGTGTCGTTCTGCCGCGGCGGATCCTGCTGCGTGTCGGGGCCCTGCGTGGTGGGCTGCTCCGTGCTCGGCTGCTCGGTGACCTCAGGGGTGGGCGAGGACCACGGGTCGGGTGCCTGGGTGTGCTGCGGTTCCTGCGGCATGTCCTGGCGCTGGTCGGGGCGGGCCCAGTCGTCGGAGCCATATCCGTAGTCCGACGGCTCGGGGAACTCCATGACCGGCTTGCCCGCCATGGCCTCGGTCATGAACGCCCGCCAGATCTGGGCGGGCAGCTGCCCACCGAACTGCACCCCGTAGCCCGGGATCTCCACCGGCTTGTTGTCCTCGCGGAACATGTCGACGGCGACGGCGAGCTGCGGTGTGAAGCCGTTGAACCAGACCGCCTGGGAGTTGTCCGTGGTGCCCGTCTTGCCGGCCACCGGGCGGTCGTACAGCCTGGCCGCGGTGCCGGTGCCGTACTTGACGACCTGCTGCATCGCGTACGTGGTGTCGGCGGCGGCCTGTTCGCTGACCACCTGGGTCGACGCGCCCTTGATCACGTTCTTCTTGCTGTCGGGGGCGGTCACCGACTTCACGACGTGCGCCTCCATGTGGACGCCGCCGTTGGCGAAGGAGGAGAAGCCGGAGGCGTTCTGCACGGCGCTCAGCGAGGCGACGCCGAGCGGGAACGTGGCGGCCGCCTCGTGCTGCTTGAGCTGCGTCTCCGGGATGCCCGCCGCGACGGCGGTGGCGGCCACCTTGTCGAGGCCGACCTTCTGGCCGAGGTCGACGAAGGCGGTGTTGACGGAGTTCTGGGTGGCGCTGATCAGGTTGATCTCGCCGTACGAGCGGTCGCTGTCGTTGGGGATGGGCTTGCTGGCCGAGGCCACGCGCATCGGCGAGTTGCCGTTGACCCTGGTGGACAGGTCGAAGCCGTTGTTGAGCGCGGCGGCCAGCGTGTAGGGCTTGAACGTGGAGCCGGCCATCACCTTGGCCGAGAAGGCGTTGTCGTACTCGGAGCGGTCGGGGCGCCCGCCGTAGAAGGCGACGACCTCGCCGGTGGCCGGATCGACGGCCGCCAGCCCGGTGCGCACCTTCTTGGGCGTCCCCTCGGGCAGCACGGTCTTGATCGCGTTCTCGGCCGCGAGCATGAGCTTCTTGTCGAACGTCGTGACGACTCTCAGCCCGCCGCCGTTGATGTCCTCGTCGGTGTAGCCGCGCCGGTTGAGCTCGGCGGTGACCTGGTCGAGCATGTACTGGGCCTGGCCCTTGAGCTCGAACGGCTTCTTCGGCGCCTTGAGCACCGGGAACGTCTGGGCGGCGGCCTGCTCGGCGGTGAGCGTGCCCGTCTGCCGCATGGCGTCGATCACGGCCTGCCAGCGGGCCTCGGCGGCGTCGAGGTCGGCGCCCTTGGGGTCGGCGAAGCGGCTGGGCTGCTGGATCACCGCGGCCAGGTACGCGCCTTCGGCCACGCTCAGCTTGCCGACATCCTTGCCGAAGTACGCCTGCGCGGCCGCCTGGGCACCGTTGGCGCCGCGGCCGAAGTAGATCGTGTTGAGGTACTGCTCAAGGACCCAGTCCTTGGACTTGGACTGGTCGACCTTGATGGAGATCATGATCTCCTTGAACTTGCGGGTGATGGACCGTTCCTGGCTGAGGCCGCTGTAGTAGTTGCGGACCAGCTGCTGGGTGATCGTCGAACCGCCCTGGAGCTGCTGCCCGGAGATGGTGGACCACACGGCTCGCGCGGTGCCTTTGACCGAGACGCCGCCGTCTTGGTAGAAGGAGCGGTTCTCGGCTGCTATCACCGCGTCACGTACGTGCTGGGGAACCTTGTCCAGCGGAACGTTCCTGCGGTCGATGCCCTTCTTGGCGAGCACGCTCTTGCCGTCGCGGTAGTAGATCACCGACCCCTGGGCCGTGGCGTCCTTCTGGGTGCTGTCGGGGATCGGAGTCATCGCCCACGCGACGGCGAAAAGCCCTATTGCCAAGAGGATCCCGGCGCCGAAAACGATCAACAGCCGTTTAAGGATCCGCCGCTTTCGCATGCCTTTTTCACCACCGATCCGCACCCACAACCCCCGATCGCGCCTCACCAAACCCCCGTCAGCTGGGCGAATGTCAAGGTTAAGCGATCGATAACGGTGCCTCGTCCCCTCCCGCGATAGTACGGCTAGCGCGTTTCGCGCTGGGGAACATTCGCCACCAATGGCAAAACGCGGTAGGGAACAGGTGTGTCGAGGGCGATGATCGAAGAAGTCCTGAGAACTCCCTGAACTTCGACGATCTGGTCGATCACCCGCTGCAGATCGGCGTTCGTCCGCGCCACCACCCGGCAGAGCAGGTCGCTGCCGCCGGTGATCGTGTGGACCTCCAGCACCTCGGGGATGTGGGCCAGCCGGTGCGCCACCGGGTCGTGCCCGGCGACCTGCCTGATCTCCATCGTCACGAACGCGGTCACGTCGTAGCCGAGCGCCACCGGCGAGATGTCGGGCCCGAACCCGGTGATCACTCCCCTGGCGATCAGCCGGTCGAGCCGGGCCTGCACAGTGCCGCGGGCCACGCCCAGCCTGCGCGAGCACTCCAGCACGCCCAAGCGCGGCTCGGCGGCCAGGAGGGCGATCAGCCGGGCGTCCAGTTGGTCGATCGTCATGGTGTACAGATCTCCTGCCTTACGCGCGGATAGGCCGTACATATTGTCTAGTCAAAAAAGTGACTGTTGCTCAACTCGTCCAGAGAATCCAAGTATTGATGCTATGACTGATGTCTTTCCGGTAAACGGGATGCACGCCGTGGTGTTCGCCGTGGGCAACGCCAGGCAGGCGGCTCACTACTATTCGACCGCGTTCGGTATGCGGCTGGTGGCCTATCACGGGCCGGAGAACGGCAGCCGCGACGAGGCGGCCTATGTCCTGACCTCGGGGAGCGCCAGGTTCGAGTTCCGGGCCTCGATCCGGCCGGGGACCGACCTGGCCAGGCACGTCGCCGAGCACGGTGACGGGGTGATCGATTTGGCCATCGAGGTTCCGGACGTGGAGGCCGCCTATCGGCACGCCGTGGAGCAGGGGGCCAGTGGGCTGGCGGAGCCGTACACGCTGGAGGACGAGCGGGGCAAGGTGGTGCTCGCGGCGATCGCCACCTACGGCGAGACGCGGCACACGCTCGTCGACAGGACCAACTACAGCGGCGCCTACCTGCCCGGGTACGTGGCCGCCGAGCCGCTCGTCGCCCCGCCCACGACCAAGTCCGGACGGCTGTTCCAGGCCATCGACCACTGTGTGGGCAACGTCGAGCTGGGCCGGATGGACGAGTGGGTGGAGTTCTACAAGCACGTGATGGGCTTCACCAACATGGCGGAGTTCGTCGGTGACGACATCGCCACCGAGTACTCGGCGTTGATGTCCAAGGTCGTGGCCGACGGGAGCCGCAAGGTCAAGTTCCCGCTGAACGAGCCGGCCGTGAGCCGCAAGAAATCGCAGATCGACGAATATCTGGAGTTCTACCGCGGGCCGGGCGTACAGCACGTCGCGCTGGCCACCAACGACATCCTGACCACGGTCGACCACATGCGCGCGGCCGGGGTGAGCTTCCTGGATACCCCCGACTCCTACTACGACGACCCCGAGTTGCGCTCGCGCATCGGGCGGGTCAGGGCGCCGATCGAGGAGCTGAAGAAGCGCAAGATCCTGGTCGACCGCGACGAGGACGGCTACCTGCTGCAGATCTTTACCAAACCCGTGCAGGACCGGCCCACGGTCTTCTTCGAGCTCATCGAGCGGCACGGCTCGCTCGGGTTCGGCAAGGGCAACTTCAAGGCGTTGTTCGAGGCCATCGAGCGGGAGCAGGAGCGAAGGGGCAACCTTTAGACCGCGCCGCGGTTGCCCTGACAGGGCGGGGACGCTGCGTCGGCAGCTTGCTGGACCTAGGCTGGATTCTGTTCGACCCGCGCCAGCAGGCTCCATATGCCAAAGCCGCGAAGACGGTCGTGGTCAATGCCTGACTCCGCGTAGAATTCCTGTCACTTAGCGAAGGGAAGAGCGCAGCCTATGGGGTTTGACCAGCGCAGGGCCGCTTCGCTCGTGGCGCTTCTGAGCATCCTCGCCTGCGCGCCGTCCAACGGCGCCATGGCGCCCACAGCGGCCCGGCCGGTGAGCGGAGACACGGGCGCGCCCGGCATCGGCGACCCCGACTTCCCCCTTGACGGCAACGGCGGCTACGACGTCTCCCACTACGGCCTCGAGCTCGGCTACACGCCGAGCAGCAAGCACCTCGACGGCGTGGCGACGATCAAGGCCACGACCACGCAGGCGCTCTCGCGGTTCGACCTCGACCTTTCCGGCCTCGACGTGAGCGAGGTCACGGTCAACGGGGAGAAGGCCATCTTCTCGCGCAACGGCACCGAGCTCGGTGTGCTGCCCGCCACGCCGCTGGGCAACAAGGCCGACTTCACCATCAAGGTGGCCTACTCCGGCGTGCCCAAACCGATCAAGGACTCCACCAACCTCGGCACGTTCGGCTTCGTCCCGACGCCCGACGGCGCGTTCGTGGCCTGTGAGCCCGACGGCGCCAAGACCTGGTATCCGGTCAACGACCACCCAGCCGACAAGGCGGCCTACGACTTCGCGATCACCGTGCCCGACGGCGTGACCGCGCTGGCCAACGGCGAGCAGGTCGGCGAGCCCACGACCGCCGAGGGCAAGACCACGTTCCGGTGGCGCGAGCGGCATCCGATGGTGAGCTATCTCGCGACGGCCACGATCGGCAAGTTCGAACTGCGCAAGGGCCGCACGCCGGGCGGCATCCCCAACCTCGCGGCGGTCGATCCTAAGCACCGCGCCTCGCTCGACGACCTCTACAACATCTCGGGCGAGGTCACCGACTACTGGAGCAAGGTCTTCGGGCCCTACCCGTTCTCCTCCACGGGAGGCATAGTCGACGACTTCTCGGCCGGCTACGCCCTGGAAAACCAGACCAAGCCGCTCTACGGCGGCTTCGAGCCCGACCAGAGCATCATCGCGCACGAGCTGGCCCACCAGTGGTTCGGCGACAGCGTGAGCATCAAGCGCTGGCGCGACCTGTGGCTCAACGAGGGCTTCGCCACCTATGCCGAGTGGCTCTGGGCCGAGCACAAGGGCACCAACACCGCCGACCGGCTCTTCCAGACCTTCTACAACCGCGCCGCGAGCGAGCCGATGTGGAAATATCCCCCGGGCCGTGCCCAGCCCAAAGACCTGTTCAACGATTCGGTCTACACCCGGGGCGGGCTGACCCTCCACGCCCTGCGCAAGGCCATCGGCGACGAGACCTTCTTCACGCTGCTGAAGACGTGGACGTCTGACCACAAATACGGCAACGTCACGACGGACGAGTTCATCGCGCTGGCGGAGAAGCTCTCGGGCAAGGATCTCAAGCCGCTGTTCGACGCCTGGCTCTTCCAGCCGACCAAGCCCGACGCCTGACTGCCTGAGCGCGAGGCTCACAGGCTGAGCGCGAGGCTCACGGGGCGCCGGGCGTGCCCGTGGCGGCCGAGAAGACCAGGACGGACGCCGTGAAGCCGTGCACGTGGTTCTGGCCGCCCACCGGGCCGACCTCGCCCGCGGCGAAGAAGCCCGCGATCCCGATCGGCCCGAGCGTGTCGCGCAGCGCCACCGGATCGTGGTCGGCGGTGCCGAACATCGCCGACCCCCGGCCGTTGCAGGAGAACAGCAGCGCGCCGTCGATCCGGCCGAGCTCCTCCCGGTGGGCGTCGAGCAGGTCGTAGAGGTCCTCGTCCGCAGTGGCCGCGTCGCGCACGTGGAAGCGTACGGTCCTGCCGACGTCCACGACGTCGCCGATGGCCACAGCCTCGCGTTCCGGGTCGATGCCGATCACGCCTCTGATGAGGAAGTCGCCGCGTTCATGCCGTTCGGCGTACTCGTCCATGGCCACGCCGATCTGCAGGCCGGCGGCGACCAGTTCGCGGTCGTCCTCGTCGAGCTCGCTGACGATGTCCTCCAGCCGGGCCAGGGCCGGCTGGCCGGCCAGCTCCAGCAGCAGGTTCTCCTCGGAGCGGGTGACGACCATGGTCGGGCCGATCGGCCGGCAGCCCTGGCTGACCACTGTGCTGACCCGTACGGAGCCGCTGAGCAGCACGCCGATGGCGCCCTCGGTGTAGATCTCGCCGTCGGCGAAGAGCCGGACCGACCCCCGGCCCCGCATCCCGTTGGCCAGCCCGCCGATCAGCGGCAGATTACCCAGCACGTCCACGGAACGCTCCACGAACGCGTCTGTGGGGAAGGTGTACGGATCGGCCAGCAGGATCGCCACGTGATCCTCCGTCGTCCGCTCCGGCAGCCCCACCACCACGAACCGGTCCTCGGCGGTCAGCGTCTCCAGCGCGAACGTGGTCAGCTCGGCCCCGTCCAGCGTGGCCGCCCACGCGCTCACGGCGGACGTCAGCTCGACCCCCTGCCCGTCGCCGATCACGCCGGTGGCGCTGCAGCCGATCACGTGGGCCTCAGGGGCCAGCCTCATCGCGCACTCCCCCGCCCTGGCGACCTCGTCCGGATCGTCGCCGCAGATGAAGAAGCACACCAGGTCCGCCTCGCCGCTGAGTCTCGACAGGGCCTGACCGACAGCACGCTCCGCGGCCTCCACCAGGTCGGAACCCACGGCGAGGCCGTCGGCGAAGCGGCTCGTCATCACAGCCACGGATCTCGCCTCCTCAGCGGGTCGAAGTTCCCTAGGAACCGATTCTCCCCATTAAAGGAACAAGCACGCGCACGAACCGTCACGCAATAGTCAAGATCCGAAATCTCCGCCAGATGCGAAAGTGTCTGCCGCAGTGGTCCCAGGGGACGTAGTCTCGTTCCCGTGCATCAGCCTCTAAATATCCGCGAGCTGCGAGAGAGCGGTCACGTTCATCGCACCGTGAAAGCAGAGGTCCGCGAAAACCTGCTGGCCAAGCTGCGGGCCGGTGAGCCCCGTTTTCCAGGCATCGTGGGCTTCGACGACTCCGTCCTGCCCCACTTGGAGCGGGCGCTACTCGCCGGGCACGACCTCGTCCTGCTCGGTGAGCGGGGCCAGGGCAAGACCCGACTCATCCGCACCGTCACCGGGCTGCTCGACGAGTGGACCCCGGTGGTCGACGGGTGCGAGATCAACGACCATCCGTACGCGCCGGCCTGTACGCGCTGCATCGCGCTGGCGCGGGAGCTGGGCGACGAGCTGCCCGTGGCGTGGAAGCATCGCGACGAGCGCTACGGCGAGAAGCTCGCGACCCCCGACACCTCCGTCGGCGACCTGATCGGCGACGTGGACCCGATCAAGATTGCCGAGGGCCGGACGCTCGGCGACCCGGAGACCGTCCACTATGGGCTGGTGCCGCGCACCAACCGGGGCGTGTTCTCCGTCAACGAGCTGCCCGACCTGGCCGAGCGCATCCAGGTGTCGCTGCTGAACGTGCTGGAGGAGCGCGACATCCAGGTACGCGGCTACAACCTGCGCCTGCCGCTCGACATCCTGCTCATCGCCAGCGCCAACCCCGAGGACTACACCAACAGGGGCCGGATCATCACCCCGCTGAAGGACCGCTTCGGCGCCGAGATCCGTACCCATTACCCGCTGACGGTCGAGGACGAGCTGGTGCTCATCCGCCAGGAGTCCATGCCGGACATCGGGGCGGACATCCCCGAGCACCTGGTGGAGGTGATCGCCCGGTTCACCCGCCTGGTCCGCGAGTCCACCGCGGTCGACGCCCGCTCCGGCGTGTCGGCGCGGTTCTCGATCGCGGCCGCCGAGACCGCCATGGCCTCCGCCGTACGCAGGGGGGCGATCGCCGGCGAGGAGCAGGCCGTCGCCCGCGTCTGCGACCTGACCAGCGTCGTCCACAGCCTGCGCGGCAAGGTGGAGTTCGAGGTCAGCGAGGAGGGCAGGGAGACCGAGATCCTCGCCCACCTGCTCCGCCGGGCCACGGCCGATACGTTCAGGAGCCGGTTGGGCGGCATGGACCTGTCGCCGCTGACGGACAAATTCGCCGAGGGCAACCAGGTGGAGTCCGGCGAGCTGATCCCGGCCGCCGAACTGCTGCGCCGCATCGGCCCGGTCAGCGGCCTGGCGAAGGTCATGTCGCGGCTGGGCATGGGCGAGGGCGAGGAGTCGCCGGGGCACGCGGCGGCCGCGCTGGAGTTCGCCCTGGAGGGCCTGTATCTCATGCGCCGCCTGTCCAAGGACGACGTGGACGGGGTCTCCGTCTACCGGACGTGAACATTCGGGCGGTCTCACACGTCGAACGTGATGAATTGATCACGCCGTCGGGGGAGACCGCCCATGCGTCTGCTTGTCTGTGCCACCGCCCTGAGCGCCACCGCCTTGTGCGCTTTCGCCGTACCAGCCAACGCCGCGGACACCAAGATCGTGTACGGGTACGCCTGGGCGGCCGGGGCGACCGAAATCCGCATCACGCCCATGACCGCCACGTACCGCAAGCCGCTCCACACCTTCAAGGCCGTCACCGGCGCCAAGGAGTTGCGGCTCGACTACGCCAAGGCGGCGTTCCGGCGAGTGACCGTCGCCTGCGACCTCAAGGAGACCGAGGGGCGCGTGGCGATCGACCGCAAGGGCCTGGGCACCACCGTCTGCAAGGCCGACGCCTTGACCGACAAGCTGGCGTCCGGGCCCGCGCCGGTCCGCGTCGAGTATCGCGGTGCCGAGGCCGTCAAGATCAATGAAGTGCTCGCCAAGTGGCCTGAGTCGCGCACCGTCCGCGGCACGGTCAAGCGGGTGGACGACACGACGGTCCTGTTCACCGGGGCGGGCAGGACGCTCAAGCTCGGCTACACCAACCTGATGTCGTTCGCCAGGACCACCAAGCGCTGCGGCGACGGCTGGCTGGCCGGCAAGCCGGTCAACGCCGACAAGCACGGCCTCGGCAAGAAGGCGTGCCAGAGCCGCGACTTCACCAAAGCCCTCAAGTCGGTCAAGCATCCGGTGCTCGTACAGGTCGATTACGTGCCGGATGTCAACGAACTCTCCGGTGTGCGTGAGGTCTTCGGGGACGCGTAGCCCCCGTTCTCGGGTTAGCGTGTGTTCGTGATGGCCTACCGCTATGGCGAGTACAACGATGGCCCCGACCCCCTCGCCCCGCCGTACGACGTGCGCGCCGCGCTCGACGAGATGGGCGACGCCATCCTGTCCGGCTCCACCCCCGTGCACGCCCTGCGCGACCTGCTCAAGCGCGGGCTGCCCGGGGCCCAGGACCGCCGGGGTCTCGACGACATGCTCAGAGAGGTACGACGGCGCCGCAGGGACCTGCGCGAGAGCGGCCGCCTCGACGGCACGCTGGAGCGGGCCCGGGCGCTCCTCGACAAGGCCATCGGCCAGGAGCGGGCCGAGCTGTTCCCCGACCCGTCCGACGACGCGCGGCTGCGCGAGAGCGAGCTCGACTCGCTGCCCGACGACACGGCCAGCGCGATCCAGCAGCTGACCCCCTACGAGTGGCGCTCCGCCGCCGCCCGGCAGACCTTCGAGGAGCTGCGCGACCTGCTGCGCCGCGAAGTGCTCGACAGCCAGTTCAGAGGGCTGCGCGACGCGCTGGCCCAGCCGGACCCGGCGGCGATGGAGCGCGTCCGGCAGATGATGTCGGACCTCAACGACATGCTCGACAAGGACGCCAGAGGTCAGCACACCCAGCAGGACTTCGATGCGTTCATGAAGGAATACGGCGATCTCTTCCCGGAGAAGCCGCGTGACCTCGACGAGCTGGTCGACGTCCTGGCCCGGCGGGCCGCCGCGACCCAGCGCATGCTCGCCTCGATGACCCCGGCCCAGCGCGAAGAGCTGGCCAACCTGATGAGCCAGACGCTCGACCAGGCGGGCTTGTCCGACGAGATGCGCCGTCTGGGCGAGTCCCTCCAGGCCCGCCGGCCCGACCTGGCCTGGGACACCCCCGAACGGCTGACCGGCGAGGAGCCGCTGGGCATGGGCGACGCCGTCACCGCCCTGGAGGAGCTGGCCGACCTCTCACAGCTGGAGACCTCGCTCCGCCAGGACTATCCGGGCGCCCGGCTCGACGACGTCGACGAGTCCGCGGTCCGCCGCGCGCTCGGCCGCTCGGCGGTCGACGACCTGGAGGCACTCAAGCGGATCGAACGCGAGCTGGAGGAGCAGGGCTACCTCCTGCGCCGCCGGGGCAAGCTGGAGCTCACCCCCAAGGCCGTCAGGAGGCTCGGCGAGACGGCGCTGCGCCGGGTGTTCGCCTCGCTCGACGCGGGCCGGCGCGGCGACCACGACCAGCGCGACGCGGGCTCGGCCGGAGAGCTGACCGGCTCGTCACGGCCCTGGCGCTTCGGCGACGAGCAGCCGATCGACGTGGTCCGCACGCTGGTCAACGGCGTCCGCAACGGCGGCGTCCAGTCCGAATCAGGCGCCGTACGCCTCTCCGTCGACGACTTCGAGGTGGCCGAGACCGAGCGGCGCAGCGCGGCGGCCGTCTGTCTGCTGGTCGACCTGTCCTACTCGATGGCCCTGCGCGGGACCTGGGCGGCGGCCAAGCAGACCGCGCTCGCCCTCCAGGCGCTGGTCGCCTCCAAGTTCCCACAGGACGCGGTGCAGATCATCGGGTTCTCCAACTACGCGCGGGTGCTGCAGCCGGACGAGCTGGCCGGGCTCGACTGGGACATGGTCCAGGGGACGAACCTGCACCACGCCCTCCTCATCGCGGGCCGGCACCTGGATCGCCATCCCGACTTCGAGCCCGTCGTGCTCGTGGTCACCGACGGCGAGCCGACGGCCCACCTGATGCGCAACGGGCACTCGGCCTTCGAGTGGCCGCCGTCGCCCGAGACGCTGGAGCTCACGCTGGCCGAGGTGGACAAGATGACGCGGCGGCGGGCGACGCTCAACATCTTCATGCTGGCCGGCGACGACCGCCTCAAGGAGTTCGTGGACGAGGTGGCGCGGCGCAACGGCGGTCGCGTGTTCTCACCCAGCGCGGATCGGCTGGGCGAGTACGTGGTGAGCGACTTCCTACGGGTACGCCGGTCCCGCTGAACGCGGGCTTGATGTCGTAGCGCGCGTCTTCAGGCGCTCAGGCGTCGACGAGAGGCGCGTAGAAGTCGAGGGCGACGTCGAAGCCGTCGCGGCAGTTGCGGTGCGAGCGGTAGCAGGGGCGCCAGGCGGAGCTGGCGCCCACGCCCGTGCGGGCGTCGCTCAGCGCCGGAGGCACGCGCTCGGGCCGGGGCAGCAGGCCACCCCCCAGGTAACGGACACCGTCGAGCTGGGTGTGCTCGCCACGGCCGCCGGAGACGAAGCCGCCGAGCCGCCACCCGCTCTCCTCGTCCCACACCAGCGCGCTGCCGTCCGCCAGTCGGACGGTCGCGCCACGCGGCTCGCAGGGGCCCTCCCACCAGTCGGCGACCTCGGCTCCGAGCAGGTCGACGACCCGCTGCACGTAGCCGGTCGGCTGCTGCAGCCACTCGTCGGTATACGGCTCGACATGCCTGATGGCCACGGACGGCACCCCCTTGTGCCCAAACGGTAAGGAAAAAGCGACGGTGGTCAACCATACCGGCGCTGAACTTATTCCGTTGCCAGAGCGTCTAGTCATTACGGACGATATTTACGTCCGACACGGGGAAGGAGGGGGGCTCCATGATTGCCATGATTCTTCTGATCGTGCTCATGGTGGTCGCGATCGCGGCCACCGAGCTGATCATGCGCTGCTCCTCAGAGAGTAAACAGAGTGTCGAGTCCACGGGCGAGATCGTCGGGGACTAGTCTCCTACGCATGTCGCCCCTGCTTCTCTGGCTGCACATCGGCTTCGCGATCTTCACGATCGGCCCGCTCACGGCGGCCACCATGGCCGCTCCGCGGGCCATCCGCGGCAAGAACGTGCCCGTCCTGCAGAACATCCAGCGGACCACCCGGATCTACAGCATCGGTTCGCTGGGTGTGCTGATCTTCGGGCTGGCTGTCGGTATGTCCCTCGACGGCGGTGTGCTCGGCAAGTGGTACATGACGGCCTCGATGACGCTGTTCATCGTGGCCATCGTGCTGCTCGTCATCATCGACCGCGACCTGCGCGCCGCCGTCAAGGTCCTCGAAACCGAGACCCCGGACGACGACGCGAAGGTGCAGAACGGCAGGATCGCCGCCATCAGCGGGTTGCTGTCCCTGATCTGGCTGGTGATCCTTTTCCTGATGGTCGTACCGGGTTCCTAACCGAACGACCGGGCTCCTAGCCGAGCGCCTGCGTGAGGTCGGCGAGCAGGTCGTCGACCGTCTCGATGCCGACCGACAGCCGCACCAGGTCGGCGGGCACCTCCAGCGGCGAGCCGGCCGCCGAGGCGTGCGTCATCCTGCCCGGGTGCTCGATGAGCGACTCGACGCCGCCCAACGACTCGCCCAGCGTGAACAGCTTCGCCCGGTTGCAGACCTCGACCGCCTCGGCCTCGCCGCCCGTGACGCGGAAGGACACCATCCCGCCGAACCGCTTCATCTGCTTGGCGGCCACCTCGTGCCCGGGGTGGTCACCCATGCCCGGGTAGAGCACCTGCGTCACGCGCGGGTGCGCGAGGAGCAGATCGACGATCCGCTCGGCGTTGTCGCAGTGGCGGTCCATCCGTACACCCAGAGTCTTGAGCCCGCGCAGCGTCAGCCAGGCGTCGAACGGCCCGGCCACCGCGCCCATCGCGTTCTGGTGGAAGGCCAGCTCCGCGCCGACCGACTCGTCGGCCGCGATCAGCGCGCCGCCGACCACGTCGGAGTGGCCGCCGACGTACTTGGTGGTGGAGTGCACGACCACGTCCGCGCCCAGCGCGAGCGGCTGCTGCAGGTAGGGAGAGGCGAAGGTGTTGTCGACGACCAGCAGCGCCCCGTTGTCGTGGGCCAGCTGGGCGAGCGCGGCGAGGTCGGCGATGCCGAGCAGCGGGTTCGTCGGCGTCTCCACCCAGATGATCCGCGTCTTCTGGGTCATCGCCGCGGCCACGGCGTCGAGGTCGCCGAGCGGCACCGGATCGTAGTGCAGGCCCCAGCGCTCACCGACCTTCGCGAACAGCCGGTACGTGCCCCCGTAGGCGTCGTTGGGGATGACGACGTGGTCCTGCGGCCTGCAGAGAGCGCGCAGCAGGGTGTCCTCGGCCGCCAGGCCCGACGCGAACGCCAGCCCGCGCGCGCCGCCCTCGACCGCGGCCAGCGCCTCTTCGAGCGCGGTCCTGGTCGGGTTGGCCGAGCGACTGTACTCATATCCGGAACGCAGGCCACCCACACCGTCCTGCTTGTAGGTGGACGTCGCATAGATCGGCGGCACGACCGCGCCGGTAAGCGGGTCAGGCTCCTGACCTGCGTGGATCGCCAGGGTTTCGAAACCGTTCGTCATAGGCCCACGGTAACGGAAGCGGCCCGCAGCCCGTTCCCCAACGGACCGCGGGCCGAGGCGGGCGCCGTCCCCAACCGCGCCCGCGTGGCTCGCGCGTCATGCCCCACGCGAGCCGGGTCTCAGGCCGCTTGAGGCTTCTTCCTGTCGCCACCTGCCCGCGGTGCCAGCGGAATGACATCGGCGTCACGTGCGGGCACCTGGATGTGGCGGCCGCTGCCACCCTCCGCGTGCTCCCCGTTGATGCGGGAGAGCAGCACCGGGTCGGCCAGCGCCAGCAGCAGACCCACGACCAGACCGACACCCAGTAGTACGAACCCAAGGACAATCATTTTCCCGTCCCCCTTCCGGACATGTATCAGCATCGTCGACGGCCCCCCGCCGCCGCCTCCACTGAAGGGCCGGTCCTCGGCGAGCCTCCTCAGCCGAACGGTCGATGCCCGCCATCCGACTTGCGGCTTAGGCTCCTAGGGGTGGGGGAAGCCAAGCACGTCGTCTATTGGATCCGCCGGCTGAGCGACATCGCGGCGATCGGCTGGCTGGCCATGATGCTCCTCATGGACCTCGCCATAGCCGCCACCAGGGGCGGCGTCCAGTGGCTCGTACCGATCTGCGGGGTCGTGGGCGTCGCGGCCGCGATCCTGCGGCGCCGTTTCCGGGTCGAGACGTTCGTCGTCGTGCTGGCCCTCTCGCTCGCCTCCTCGCTGGTGATCGCCGTCAGCGGGTTCGTGGGCGTACCCGGCGCGGCGGAGACCGGCGCGCTGATGATCCTGACGATCGGCGTGCTGCGCCACGTCGAGCCGGTCAGGCGGGCCGCGGTGTTCGGGGGCGCCGCGCTGGTCGTCCTCATGGCCGAGGGCACCTCACGCGATCCCCAGAACAAGCTGGCCTTCTCGTTCATCCTCTTCACCGCGTGGACGATGATCGCCGCCGTCGGCGGCTACCTCCGCTTCCAGCAGGAGCGCCGCAAGGAGGCCGTCCATTCCGTACGGCGTGCGGAGCGCCTGGAGCTGGCCAGGGAGCTGCACGACCTGGTCGCCCACCACATCACCGGCATCGTCGTACAGGCCCAGGCCGCCCGCACGGTCGCCGCCATGAAGCCAGAAGCCGTGCTGCCCGCCCTCGACGCCATCGCCGGCGCCGGGACGGACGCGCTCACCTCGATGCGGCGCCTGGTCAGCGTGCTGCGCGCCGAGGACGAGGCCGCCAGGACCCCCGGCACGTCGCTGGCCGATCTGCGGCTGCTGACGGAACGGTTCTCGGCGAACGGGCCGCGCGTCGCGTTCGAGATAGGGTCCGGCATCGACGACCACACCCTGGCGCCGGAGGTCATGACGACGGTCCACCGGGTGCTGCGGGAGGCGCTCACCAACATCCGCAAGCACGCGCCGGGGGCCGACTGGGTCGAGGCCGAGCTACGCCGGTTCGACCAGCTCGTACTGCTGCGCATCCGCAACTTCGGCTCAGCCGCCGACCCCCGGCTCTCGCGCCTGGGCGGCGGGTTCGGGCTGGTCGGGATGGCCGAGCGGGTGGAGGCACTGGGCGGCCGCCTCTACGCCGGGCCCGGCTCCGACGGTGCCTGGGAAGTGGTCGCGGAGTTTCCGACGTCCTGAGGCGTGCGCGGCGTCGTACTCCGCGCCCATCGCGGCGCGCAGCCTGGCGGTGATCCGGTCGACGTCGGCCCGCTCGGGGGCGGGCAACGGCACACCCACCGCCTCTCTGAGCGCAGCGGCCATGCCGAGCATCCCGGCCGCCTCCCTGAGCGCGGCCGACACGCCGAGCATCCCCGCCGCCTCCCAGTACTCCTCGGAACGGCTCCAGCCGGGCGTCCCCGCCGCTTCCCTGTACCCGCCGGAACGACTCCCTCGGACCTGTAGCCCCTTCCCGGTCTGCTCGGCCCGTCGTCCGTTCCCGGTCTGCTCGGCCCGTCGTCCGTTCCCGGTCTGCTCGGCCTGTTGTCCGTTCCTGGTCTGCTCTGCCTGTTGTCCCTCCCCGGGGTGCTCGGCCGTGAGTGACAGCGCGCCCGCCAGCCCTTCCAAGGCGAGCGCGACCGCTCTCGGGTCCCCGGTGGCTCGGGCCGCCTCGTAGCCCTGGCGCTGCCTGGCCAGCGCCGTCCCGGCGTCACCGCGCTGCTCGGCGGCGAACCCCAGCTCGGCCAGCACGAACGCGATGCCGGGCGTCCCCCGCACCTCACGCAGCCAGCCGAGCCACGGCGTCAGCAGCCCCTCCGCCCGCACGTAGTCGCCCTGTCGCCTGGCGCTCAGTGCCAGCCCGAGCACGGCATGCTCCTCCGCGGCCTTGTAGGACTGCTCCACGGCCAGCAGTCTGGCCCGCTCGTGGTAGTGGTCGGCCCGCCCATAATGGCCCGCCAGGAGGGCCACACGGCCCAGTCCGGCCAGTTTGAACGCGACCTCGAAGCCGAGCTCCTCCGCCAGCCGCAACTGCTCCTCGCGCAACCTGGCGGCCTCGGCGTAGTCACCCCGTATCTCGGCCAGCCGGTCGAGCGCGTCCATGGCCTCCAACCGCCCCCACGCGTCACCCAGCTCGACGAACAGCTCCAGGCTCCGCCGCCCGTCCCGCTCCATCGCGGCCAGGTCCCCCCGGCCGACGGCCAGCTTCGCGCGCAGACTGAGCGCGGCGGCGATCCCCCAACGGTCGCCGAGCGCCTCATAGGCGGCCAGTGCCCGGCTCGCCGCCGCTTCGTGCGCACCATGATCGCCGTACGCCCAGCGCACGTGGGTCAGAAACCAGTCGGCCAGTGCCCGCCCTCCGGCGTCGAGCCCGGCCACCCGCACCGGCGGCGCCACCTCCCCGACGGACAACGCCATCCCCGCCAACCACACCGACGCCACGGCCGCCCGCCCGACGGACTGATCGGTGGCCGGCGCGGCCGGGACGCCTCTGGAGGCGGGGGCGGCACCGGGCGCCGGGGCGGCGTTGGACAGGGCGGTGGCCAGGGAGCGGCGGGCCTCGCCCATGCGGCCGCGTAGGAACCAGTACCAGGCCAGCGCGTTGACCAGACGGAGCGGCTCCGGGCCCGCCAGGGCGAGCCGCAGGTTGGCGGTCTCGGCGTCCAGGCGTTCGAGCCACTGTCTCTGCCCCGGGCCGCGCAGGTCCGCCCGTTCGGCCAGCGCCGTGTAGTAGCGGGCGTGACGTACGGCGATCCGCCCGTGCTCCCCCGCCTCCGCCAGACGCTCGGCGCAGTAGACCCCGACGGACTCCAGCAGCCGGTACCTGGGTCCGGCGGACACCACCACCAGCGAGCGGTCGACCAGACGGGCCAGCACGTCCACCACGTCCACGCCGGGCTCGGCGCAGACCACCTCGGCCGCCTCCAGCGCGCACCCGTCCGCGTGTACGGCCAGCCGCCGCAGCACGACCCGCTCGTGGTCGGACAGCAGGTCCCAGCTCCAGTCGATCACCGCCCGAAGCGTGCGCTGACGTGAGGGGGCGTCCCGCATGCCAGAGCTGAGCAGGCGGAACCGGTCGTCGAGCCGCTCGGCCACCTCCCGCGCACCCAACGCCCGCACGCGTGTCGCGGCCAGTTCCAACGCCAGCGGAAGGCCGTCGAGCCGCCGGCAAATGGTCGCGACCGCCTCACCCACCTCGTTCGACTCACTCGCCCTGCTGGTCGCGTCTGTGGGGGTGGCGTTCGGCTCGTTCGGCTTGCTTCCGGCGCGGATGGTGAAGAGGCGTACGGCGTCGGGCTCGGTCAGCGGCGGTACGACACGGACGCGCTCGCCGGTCACCCGGAGCGGTTCCCGGCTGGTCGCCAGGATCCGCAGCCCTGGGGCGGCCCGTAGCAGTGCGGAGATCAGCTCCGCCGCTTCCTCCACCAGGTGTTCGCAGTTGTCGAGTACGAGCAACGCGCGCTTGGTGGCCAGGGCGGTCGCCAGCCTCGGCGGCAGTGGCGCGGCGTCGTCGTCGCGTACGCCGAGCACGTCCGCGACCGCCTCGGCCACGTCCGTGATCCCGCCCAGCTCCACCAGCCACACCCCGTCGGGGAAGGCAGCACTTGCGTCGGGGAAGACGGCGCCGGCGTCAGGGAAGGCTGTGCTGTCGTCGAGGAGGGAACGGGCGGTTTCCAGGGCGAGGCGGGTCTTGCCGACGCCCCCAGGCCCGGTGAGCGTCACCAGGCGGGCGGCGTCCAGCAGGTCGCGGGCCTGGGCGACCTCCGCGTCCCTGCCGATCAGCTCCGTAAGCGGCGACGGCAGGTTGGAGCGGGGCGGCTTGGCAGCGGGCGGAGGGTCCCGCCGGACGAGCGAAGGATCCTGCCGCAGGATCGCCTCCTGGAGTGCCGCCAGCTCGGGCGTGGGGTCCAGGCCCAGTTCCTCCGCCAGCCGCTCGCGCAGCTCCCCGTAGCTGGCCAGGGCCTCGCTCTGCCGACCGGCCCGGTACAGGGCCGTCATGTGCTGGGCGCGCAGACGCTCGCGCAGCGGATGCCGGGAGACCAGGTCGGCCAGGTCCACGTCCTCGCCCAGGGCGAGCCGTACCTCCGCCTGCTCTTCGAGGGCGGCCAGGCGCAGCTCCTCCAGACGCGCGATCTCCGGACGGAGGAACTCCTCGTCGGCGAGGTCGGCGTACGCGGGACCGCGCCACAGACTCAGCGCCTCGTGAAGCTGGGCGGCCCGCTCACGCGGATCCGCGGCACGCTCGCCGACGAGCTCGCGGAACCGGTCGGCGTCCAGCGCGACACCGAAGCGGCCCTCACTCAGCGCACCACGAAAGCGGCCCGCCTCCGGGGGGACACCGAAGCGGCCCTCGTCCAACGTGTCACGAGAGCGGTTCGCGTCCAGCACGGCACCGGAGTGCCCCACCTCCCGTCGGCCCCTGGCCCGAGAAGGGTCGGCGAGCGCCAGGCGGTAGCCGGCCGGGGTGTGGACGATCGAGCCGGGGTCACCCAGGGCACGGCGGAGCTGGGAGACGCGTGCCTGGAGCGTGCCGACGGGATTGCGGGAGGGCCGCTCCCCCCACAGGTCGTGGATCAGCCGGTCCATCGAGACCGGCCCGCCCCCGTGAGCCAGGAAGTCGGCCAGCAACGCCCGCATCCTGGGCTCCGTCACCTGGATCGGGCGGCCGTCGTCCGTCCAGACCGCCAGCGGCCCGAGCACCCCGAAACTCACCACGTCAGAGACAACCCTTGACGCGCTCCCCGGGATGCATCCCGGGGATTCCGCCTGTGCCGCATGGTGTCATGCGACATTTCGGTGGCTTCCTGCTTCTTCGGCCGTGCCCCGTGCCCGGCGCTTGCGCGCTGGGTGTGGGGTCTTACCTGCCTCCACAGGCGTTTGGGGTCTCCGCTTCCCGCCCATCTCAGGTTCAGGTTTCCGTCCAGCGGCGACCTGCCGCCTCCCAGCGGCCAAGATGTTGATCGCGGCGTTCACATCCCGGTCATGGCTCACGCCACAGGCGCACATCCACTCCCGGGCGTTCAGCGGCATGACCTGTGCCAGGTTCCCGCACGCCGAGCAGAGCTTGGAGGATGGATGGAACCGGTCGATCCGGGCGAAGGTGCGACCGTAGAGTTTCGCCTTGTACTCCAGCATGCCCACGAACGCCGACCAGCCCGCATCGTGCACGCTCTTGGCCAGCCGTGTGCGCGCCAGCCCGTTGACCGCCAAGTCCTCCACATAGATCGCTTGGTTCTCGCGAACTATCCGTATGGAGGCCTGATGGTGGAACTCCCGGCGCGCATCGGCGACTTTCGCATGCTGCTTGGCGACCTTGATTTGGGCCTTGGCCCGGTTCGCCGATCCTTTCTCCTTACGCGAGAACAGCTTCTGAAGGCGCTTGAGTTTCTTCTCCGCCCGGCGCAGAAACCGGGGCGAGTCGATCTTCCGGCCATCGGCCAGCACCGCGAAATGCCCCAGCCCCAGATCGATACCGGTCTCAGCCTCGGTGCGGGGCAACGGCCGTTCGGCGACGACGACCACGAAAGAGGCGAAGTAGCGGCCCGCCGCGTCTTTGATCACCGTCACGCTGGACGGATCGGACGGCAGGCGGCGGGACCAGCGCACTGTGATGTCACCGATCTTCGGCAGGGACAGTTTCCCGCCTGCCGTGATCGTGAATCGGGCGTTCCTAGTGAACCGGATCGCCTGCCGGTTATCCTTACGGGACCGCAGCCGGGGCGGGCCGATCTTCGGCCCCTTCCGCGTGCCGGACAGACTGGCGAAGAAGTTGCGGTAGGCCGCGCAGGCGTCGGCCAGGGCCTGCTGGAGCACCACCGCCGACACCCCGCCCAGCCACGCCCGATCGGGAGTCTGCTTGGCCTCGGTGATGACCTGCTTGGACAGCTCGCCATCGGTAATGAACGGCAATCCCTCGGCGTGGGCGTGGCGACGCAGCGCGAGCGCGTCGTTGAACACCACCCGCGCGCACCCGAACGCTCGCGCCAGCGCGATGCGCTGGCCGGGGGTGGGGTCCAGGCGGAAGGAGTAACGCAGCTGCACGGCCTTGATTCTACAGTTGGGTTATGGCCGACAACAGTGATATCCGGGCAGGCAGGCATTGTGTTTCCTGCTCCACGCCCATTTGGTTTTCGTCACGAAATTGCGGCATATGGTATTCACCGACGCCCACCTGACCCGCATGGAAGAGATCATGAGGGACGTGTGCGCCGACTTCGAAACCGAACTCCGAGAGTTCAACGGCGGCCACAACCACGTCCACCTCCTGGTCACCTTCCCACCCAAGATCGCCCTGTCGAAGCTGGTCAACAGCCTCAAGGGCGTCTCCTCGCGCAGACTGCGGCAAGAGTTCCCCGACCTGGCCGCCCACTACTACCGCGCCACCAAGTTGTGGTCGGGCTCCTACTTCGCCGGCTCCGCCGACAGTGCACCATTGTCGACCGTGCGCCAGTACATCGAGCAGCAGAATCGACAACTCTGAGCCCAGAGGACATCGGTTCGCCCGGCGGCGAATCGGCTGTTTCCTGCCACCGCTACGCGGGCCCGTCAGCTTCACACCCGGCCTGAAGACCGGGGCACTGCCGATGAACCCCGTAGCGAGGCGGAAGGATTTCCGTAGGGGGACGTCCGATGGTGGGGCTCATGAGTCGAGTGACAGTGATCGGAATGGGCCCGATGGGGTCGAAGATGGCGGAGACGTTCCTCGCGGCGGGCCACGAGGTGACCGTCTGGAACCGTACGAGGAGCAAGACGGACCCGCTCGTGGCCAGAGGCGCCCGGCGAGCGGACGAGGCGGCCGAAGGCGAGCTGCTGGTCATCAGCCAGGTGAGCTACCAGGCCATGTACGACAGTTTGGGCGACGCGCAGCTGGACGGGAAGGTGCTGGTCAACCTCAGCTCGGGCACCCCGGAGGAGTTGCGCGCGGCGGCGGAGTGGGTGGCCGGGCGGGGCGGCACGCTCGTCACCGGAGGGATCATGGTGCCGCCGCCGGGCATCGGCCTGCCCATGGCGTACACCTTCTACAGCGGCCCGAAGGAGGCCGTCGACCGGCACGCCGAGACGCTCAAGGCGCTGGCCACGATCACCTATGTGGGCGAGGACCAGGGCCTGGCGATGATGTACTACCAAGCGCAGCTGCTGATCTTCTGGTCCAGCCTGACCAGCTACATGCACGCGCTCGCGCTGCTCGGTACGGCTGGGGTACCGCCACGGGACTTCCTGCCGTTCGCCAGGGAGACGTTCACGCAGCTCGGGAGTGATGGGCCGATGGGGTTCGCCAAGATCTTGGCCGAGGAGGCCGAGGCCCGGGTGTATCCGGGTGAGCTCAACTCCCTGCACATGCAGGCGGTCGGCATGGACCACGTCGTCCACGCGCTGAAGGACGCCGGGCTGGAGACCACGGTGCCGAACGCCCTCAAGGAGCTGTTCGAGCGCGCCGACGCCGAGGGACGCGGCTCGGAGGGGCTCGGCACCGTGATCGAGTCGATCAAAAAGCCCTAGCGGTCAAGGCCCTAGTGGTTGGCGAGGAAGGCGAGCAGGTCCTGACGGGTCAGTAGCCCGGCCGGCTTGCCCTCTTCGAGCACCACCGCGGCGTCCGCCTTCTCCAGTGCCTCCACCGCGCGCGCCACCGACTCGCCGCTGCCGATCATCGGCAGCGGCGACGACATGTGCTCGGCGATCGTGTCCTCGGAGGAGAGCCGGCCGCGGTAGAGGGCTTCGAGCAGGTCGCGCTCGACGATGGAGCCGACCACCTCGGCCGCCATGACCGGCGGCTCCTCCTTCATCACCGGAAGCTGCGACACCGAGTATTCGCGCATGATGGCGATGGCCGTACCGACCGACTCGTGCGGGTGCACGTGCACGAACTCGGGCAGGCCCGCCCCCTTACGAGCCAGTACGTCACGGACCAGCCCCTCCTCGGACGAGGTGGTCAGGAAGCCGTAGTCGGCCATCCAGTCGTCGTTGAAGATCTTGGACAGGTAGCCGCGCCCGCCGTCGGGCAGGAGGACGACCACCACGTCCTCGGGCCCCGCCTTGGCCGCCACCTCCAGCGCCGCGACCACGGCCATCCCGCACGAGCCGCCGACCAGCAGGGCCTCTTCGCGGGCGAGCCGCCGGGTCATGTTGAAGGAGTCCTTGTCGGACACCGCGATGATCTCGTCGCAGATCTTCGTGTCGTAGGTGGCCGGCCAGATGTCCTCGCCGACGCCCTCCACCAGGTAGGGACGCCCCGAACCGCCCGAGTAGACGGAACCCTCGGGGTCAGCCCCGATGATCTTCACGCGGCCGTCGGAGATCTCCTTGAGGTAGCGGCCGGTGCCGCTGATCGTGCCCCCGGTGCCGATGCCCGCCACGAAGTGGGTGACCCGGCCCTCGGTCTGCTCCCACACCTCGGGACCGGTCGAGTAGTAGTGGGAGTCGGGGTTGTTGACGTTGGAGTATTGGTCGGGCTTCCAGGCGTTGGGCACCTCGCGGGCCAGCCGGTCGGACACCGAGTAGTAAGAGTCGGGGTGGTCGGGCGACACGGCGGTCGGGCAGACCACGACGTCGGCGCCATAGGCGCGCAGCACGGCGATCTTGTCCTGGGCCACCTTGTCGGGCACCACGAACAGGCACTTGTAGCCACGCTGCTGGGCCACGATGGCCAGGCCCACGCCCGTGTTGCCGGACGTCGGCTCGACGATCACGCCACCGGGCCGGAGCTCCCCCGACGCCTCCGCCGCGTCGATCATGCGGACCGCGATGCGGTCCTTGACCGAGCCGCCCGGGTTGAAGTACTCGACTTTGGCGAGCACCTGGGCGGGTAGGCCGGCGGAGACCTTGTGCATCCTGACGAGCGGGGTGTTGCCCATGAGCTCGACCAGGGAATCGTAAACGCGCACCGAGGTGTTCACCTTCTTTGCCGAAGCTTGGTCAGCTTGCCGAGGGCCGAGCTCCCGTGGGGGTGGCGGGCACTCGGCTAGTTTTCAAGGCAAACGCTACCGCCGTGTTCGGCCGAGGGGAGCACGCACGTGGTCTGGGCAGCGGGCACGGCGCGGGCAGCGCGCAAGATCGCGACGGCTGCGGCACTCGGCGGCGGCGGGCTGACCGCCCTCGGCGCCACCGCGTACGGCCTGCTGATGGCCGAAAGCCTGTTGGCCAGGAAGGTGATCGGCCGCCCGCACGGCATGGAGGGGCCGCCGTCCGACGGCGTCTACGGCGACTTCCCCGGCACCCCGGTCTCCATGGTCCTGCTGGGCGATTCCCTCTCCGTCGGCCTGGGGATGACCGATCCGGCCGGGACCCCGGGCGTGTTGCTCGCACACGGCCTGGCCTCCGTCGCCGAACGCCCCGTACGCCTCCGCGTGGTCGGCAAGTCGGGAGCCCCGTCGGCCGAACTCGCCGACCAGGTCGACCGGGCACTGACGGCGGAGCCCCAGCTGGCCGTGATCTTCGTCGGCGCGAACGACGTAACCACCCAGACCCCGCCCGCGGTGGCCGTACGCCACCTGAGCAAGGCCGTGCGCCGGCTGCGCGAGGCGGGCGCCGAGGTGGTCGTGGGCACCTGTCCCGACCTCGGCACCGTACGGCCCATCGCGCAACCGCTGCGCTGGGTGACGCGGCGCTGGAGCCGCCAGCTGGCCGCGGCCCAGACGGTCGCGGTGGTCGACGCGGGCGGGCGTACGGTCTCGTTCGCCGACGTCCTAGGGCCGGATTTCGCGACAAATCCGGGCGAGATGTTCGGACCCGATCGTTTCCACCCATCTGCCCGAGGTTACGCACAGGCAGCTTACGCAGTGCTACCTTCTGTATGCGCTGCGTTGGGATTGTGGCCAGAGCCTCGACCCGCGCGCGGCGAAGGACTGCAACCGATTTACCTCGCGGCGGCTACGGCCGCGGAGGAGTCCGGCACCGAGGTCTCCGCGACCACGGTCGCCGGGCGGGCGACGGGTCTCCACGGCAAGTGGGCGACGTTGTTCCGCCGCCGGCTGGGAGAGTCGCCCAACGACGCCTGATCCCGGTCACCCTCCGAACCGAAGCCGTCACTCCTCGTCCCTTTGGAGTGGATTGCTCGTGCTTCGGCCCCTCGCGAACGCCGCCCTCACTCTCGCCGGAATCCTGGCCCTGGCCGGCTGTTCCGACAGCGGCGCGGCCACGGCCCACTTCCCGACCTGGCACAACGACGAGATCGACGCGGTCAGCCGGATGTCGGCCGCGGGCGGGGTCGTCACGACCACCTCCATGAAGCCCGACGGTTCGCTGGAGACAGTCGCCGTCGACCTCACCCACGGCAACAAGCTCTGGGCCCAGCCGGCCACCATGGCGGGCCGCCTGCCCGGCATGGGGGTCTCCGCGCCCGCCATCGTCGAGACGGCCCCCGGCCAGGCCGTCGTCGTGGCGGTCGACCCGGTCAAGAAGGGCCGCTGGAACGCCACCGTCGTCGCCCGCGACGCGCGCACCGGCACACAGAAGTGGACGCGGCCGGTGCATTCGACGTTCGGCCCCCAGCGCTGCGGGCCCTACATCTGCCTGTCGGAGCACACCGCGCTCTCCACCGCCCGCGTGGTGGTGCTCGACCCGGCCAGCGGCAAGCAGATGTGGAAGCTGCCCGGCATCGCCGAGGTCGAGTGGTCGGATCCCGACCGGGTCCTGCTGCTCCGCCTGGCCGCCAACCCCATGATCGAGTCGTACGAGCTCAAGACCGGCAAGCTGCAGTGGCAGCAGCCGATCGAGCAGGCGCTCGGCCCCGGCATCGACATGTCGGGCGGATGGGCCTTCGGCGCGACCAGCGACAACCTGATCGGCTACGTCGCCCCCTACACCAACCCACGGACGAAGAAGGCCTCCACCTTCGGCCTGTTCTCCATCAAGATCGGCGACGGCACGATCAACTGGATGCGTCCCTCGGTCGTCCGCGTCTACCCCAGCGGCAGCCCTGGCTACGCCCCCGTCGTACGCCCGGTCGACCAGCAGGGCACCTACGGCGGCTTCGCCCGGCTCGACTCCGAGAGCGGCCGGGTCATCGGCCAGATCCCCGCCTCCGAGGTGCCCGGCTCCGGCTGGTGGCTGGCCTTCCCCGACCGCATGGAGAAGCTCGGCTTCCTCAAGCACGACGCCAAGGGCGCCGCCTTCGACCTGACGACGGGCGGGCCGGTCCCGGTCGAGGACCAGCGCGGCTGGTCCTTCTGCGTCACGGACCCCAAGCCGCTCCCGCTCCGCGGCCAGGCCCCCGGCTTCTACTCGATAGCCGCCGTCTGCGAGTACGACCTCGCGACCGGCAAGCGGCTCGCCTCCACGACGACCCCGCCCCCCTGGTTCACCGGCAGCCAGGACGGCTGGCGCCTCTGGCGTGACGAGAAAGGCGCCGTCCACGCCGTCAACGACGGCACGGCCACGGCACCCGGCATGTACGGCTGACGCCCCACCCACCGTGCTCCGCCACCAGGACTGGAATATAGTTCTAAAGGCCGACACAGGAGGATGAAGATGGCTGAAGCTGTGATCGTCGCTACCGCTCGCTCGCCCATAGGGCGGGCCTTCAAGGGTTCGATGAAGGACATACGTCCTGACGATCTCACCGTGCAGATGATCCAGGCCGCGCTCGCCAAGGTGCCGCAGCTCGACCCGACGACGATCGACGACCTCATGCTCGGCTGCGGCCTGCCCGGCGGTGAGCAGGGCTTCAACATGGCCCGCGTGGTGTCGGTGCTGCTCGGCCTCGACAACGTGCCGGGCACCACGGTCACCCGCTACTGTTCGTCGTCGCTGCAGACCACCCGGATGGCCTTCCACGCGATCAAGGCGGGCGAGGGCGACGTGTTCGTGTCCGCGGGTGTGGAGATGGTGTCGCGGTTCGTGAAGGGCAACTCCGACTCGCTGCCCGAGACCCAGAACCCGGTCTTCAACGACGCCATCGGGCGCAGCAAGGCCTCCGCCGAGGGCGGGCACAGCTGGCACGACCCGCGCGAGGACGACACGATCCCCGACGTCTACATCGCGATGGGCCAGACCGCCGAGAACCTCGCCCAGATCAAGGGCGTCACCCGGCGCGACCAGGACGAGTTCGGCGTCCGCTCCCAGAATCTGGCCGAGAAGGCGCTGGCCGACGGCTTCTGGCAGAAGGACATCACCCCTGTGACGCTCCCCGACGGCACCGTGGTCAGCAAGGACGACGGGCCGCGGGCCGGGACCACGTACGAGGGGGTGGCCGGGTTGAAGCCGGTCTTCCGCCCCGACGGCTCGGTCACGGCCGGCAACTGCTGCCCGCTGAACGACGGCGCCGCCGCCGTCATCGTGATGAGCGACACGCGGGCGGCCGAGCTGGGCATCACGCCGCTGGCGCGCATCGTCTCCACCGGCGTGACCGGCCTGTCCCCCGAGATCATGGGCCTCGGGCCGGTCGAGGCGTCGAAGCAGGCGCTGGCCCGCGCGGGGATGGCGATCGACGACGTCGACCTGGTGGAGATCAACGAGGCGTTCGCGGCGCAGGTCATCCCGTCCTACCGGGATCTGGGCATCGACCTCGACCGCCTCAACGTCAACGGCGGCGCGATCGCCGTCGGGCACCCGTTCGGCATGACGGGCGCGCGCATCACCTCCACGCTGATCAACAGCCTCCGCCACCACGACAAGTCGATCGGCTTGGAGACCATGTGCGTGGGCGGCGGGCAGGGCATGGCGATGGTCCTCGAACGCCTTTCCTAAGTCTCACGACCGGTGTTCCACGGCCCGGCGTTCTACGGCCGGGGCCGTGGAACGCCGGGAACTCGCCTCTGCCGTGGCAGTCCGGGCCGGCTCAGCCGCAGTGGCCCGGACCGACCTCAGCCGTGGCGGTCCGGGCCCGCCTTGGTCGGGGTCACACGGACCAGGACCCGCTTGTCGCGGACCATCGCCGCCTCGTAGTCCGGCCAGTCAGGGTGCTCGCCCGAGATCCCCCGGTAGTAGGCGATCAGGTGATCCATGGCCTCCGGGAGTGAGATGATCTCCGCCTCGCCCTCCACCTGGATCCAGTTTCCGTAGAAGGCATCCGTGAAGGCGCAGATCGTCACCTTGTTGTCGCGCCGGATGTTGCGCGTCTTGGCGGCCGTCTCCCTGGTGCTGATGACGAGGTAGCCCTCGTCGTCCACGCCCACCGACACCGGGGACATCTGCGGGCGGCCGTCGCCGTGCTTGGTGAGCAGCACCGCGCGGTGGTTGTCTCGCAGGAAGTCGCGTGCCTCGTCTAGGTCCATCCACCCATGATTCCGCGCCCGTACCGAGGGCACGGGCGCGGGTCGGGTCGGAGTGTGGGCTCTACAGGAAGCCCATACGGTTATGGCGGTACCGCTCGTGTTCGTGCACGATGGCGGCGGCGTAGCCATGGGACAGCCCGTGCTCGTCGGCGAGCCAGTTGGCCCGCTCGTCACACCTCAGGAAGGACGGGCCGTTGTCGATGGCTTGAAACCACTCGGGGAGTTCGCGTCCCGTTATCGTTGGGACCCTTGCGATCAGCTTCGTCTGCGTCTCCGGTGAGTGGTTCAAGGACATGGGCACCTCCACGGATTAAGGTCCTTTGCTCGACACTGCAACACGTCCCCCCGAATGACAAGCCCCAACCTCCGAGGTTTTTGTAACGGCGGGTAGATTTTCGGTCGCGCAAAGAGAAGGACCCCGCCGGATCGACGGGGTCCAGGCGGGGTCCGGGAGGCGAACGGTCAGTCGCTACGCGTGAAAATGCTGATGAACCGGAGCACCTCGAGGTAGATCCACACCAGGGTCAGCGTCAGCCCGAAGGCGCACTGCCAGGCGAACTTCTCCGGGGCGCCCTGCCGGACGCCCTCCTCGATCGAGTTGAAGTCGAGCAGCAGGAAGAAGCAGCCGAGCAGGATCATCGCGACGCTGAAGATCCACCCGATCGGGGAGTCGGTGCGCAGCCCGAGGCCGCCCGGGATGAAGATCCCGACGATCAGGTTGACGAGCACCAGAGCGATGGCCGCGAAGCCCGCGGCCACCACGAACCGAATGAACTTCGGTGTCACCCTGACGACGCGCAGCGCGTAGACGGTCAGGACTCCGCCGAAAGCGAACGCGGTGCCGAGCACCGCCTGGAGGACGATCCCGTTGTAGAGGGATTCGTAGGCGCTGCTGATCGCGCCGAGGAAGATCCCTTCGAACGCGGCGTAGCTGAGGATCAACGCCGGGTTGGTGCTCATCCTGAACGAGGCGATCAGCCCCAGGACGAGCGCCACGATGGCCGCGCCGATGGCCACGCCCAGGGGGACGTCGAGGTACCAGGCGGCGGCCGCGGCCACGACGAGCGTGCCCAGGGTCATGAAACCGCGCACCACGACGTCGTCGATCGTCATCGTCCGGTGGGCGGTCGGTGCCGGGGGCGCGTACGACGGGGAGTCGTACATGTTCTGCAGTTGTCCGGGGGTGGGCGTCGCGCCCTGCCACCCGCCGGCCTGCCTGGACCGGTTGAAAACGGGGTTCTTGCTCTCCATCGCTGCCTCCTGTGCGCCGAGCTTATTGGACGCGGCGTCACCTAGGTCAACACGCACTCAGATCTATGTGGTTTCGAGACTTCAGCAGGAGGACAACGAACGGATCCGTTCCTGAGTTCCCGCGGTTACTGAGGGTTGTTTAGTGAGGCATTTCCTCTGGTAGATGCGGGTGCCCCCGGCGGGATTCGAACCCGCACTACAACCCTTTTAAGGGGTTTGCCTCTGCCTTTGGGCTACGGGGGCGCCGCAATCATACGAAACGGACCATGCTTCCGAGGAGCACAACTTCGTATCAGGCGTCACAACTGTGAAGTCTGCGGTGAAGTGATAGGGCTCCTGACACTCTGTCCAGGAACAGAACGCCGTCGAGATGGTCCAGTTGATGCTGAATGCACCTAGCTTCGAATGCATCCGCCTCGATGGTGACGGGATCTCCCGTGCCAGGCAAGCTGCCGAGCACTGTGATACGCGTCGCTCGCCGTACGTCAGCGGTCAAACCCGCGATCGAGGCGCACCCTTCCCGCCCGACGCACCAGTGAGACGCCTCAGCGAGCCGTGGATTGACCACCACGAGCTCGCCGGCCCACGACCTACCTCTTGGGTGCCCGGCGGCGTCGAAGGCGATCAGCCGCCAGCTCAGCCCGATCTGGGGGGCGGCCAGACCCGCGGTCCCCGGTTCGCCGCGCAGAGTGGCGAGGAGATCGGCCGCCGCGGCCACCACGCGAGGGTCGGTGGGATCCACTTGCCGGGCCCGGGCGGACAGGAGCGGATGCGGAGCGTCGAGCACTCCGCGGGCGATCCCGTCCGGCGGGGTCACAACAGGTCCGGTTCAACGGGCCGGAAGGTGATCTCGGACTCGAGGCCCGAGCCGACCGTGGCCAGCCCGCGCATCAGCCCGGCCACGTCGACCTCCTCGGGCAACTCGACATCGGCGATGAGGACGTACAGCCGGCCGGTGAGCCGGGTGCTCATGCCGGTGATGTTGCCGCCCACCGAGGCGAGTTCGGCGCTGATGGCCGAGATGATGCCCGGCCGGTCCGGGCCGTGGACGGTCAGGACGTAACCGAGCCCGGTCGGCCGGCCGCCGAAGTAGCGGCGGGCCTCGACGGCCGAGGCGGTCACCACCAGGTCCGGCGCGCACAGGTGCTTGGTCAGCTCGTCGGCGCTCAGATCGCCCGAGACCAGCAGCATCATCGCGACATGGCCGCCGAGCAGCGTCATGGTCGAGTCCTGGATGTTCGCCCCGCAGTCGGCGAGCGAGCCGGTGACCGCCGCGATCACGCCGGGCCGGTCCACGCCGAGCACCGTCACCGCTGAGAGCCCCACTCGTGGATCCCCTCTCGATTGAGTCGAGAATGCCGAAACGCCCCGATGCGGCCGCACCGGGGCGCTGCTGTACGCGGGCTAGCGGCGGGTCGTCGCCACGGCGGCTCTGAACCCGTCGCGCGGGTGCTCCATCTCGCCCAGTGAGATGGTCTCCCGCTTGAAGAACAGGGCCAGAGTCCAGTCGACGACGACACGGACCTTGCGGTTCAGCGTCGGCACCCGCGACAGATGGTAAGTGCGGTGCATGAACCACGCAGGGAATCCGCGAAGCTTGACTCCATAGACGTTCGCGACCCCCTGGTGCAGGCCGAGACCGGCGACCGATCCGACATACTTGTGGCGGTAGTCGACCAGTTCCTGCCCCCGAAGATGGCGGACCAGGTTGTCGGCGAGCACCTTGGCCTGACGTACGGCGTGCTGAGCGTTGGGGGCGCAATACTGGCCGGGGTTGGTCACGTCGGGGACGCCCGCCGCGTCACCGGCGGCGAAGGCGTCCGTGACGCCCGCGACCGTCAGTTTCGTCGTGGTCTTGATCCGGCCGCGCTCGTCGAGGGGCAGGCCGCCGTCGTTGACCACCGGGCTGGGCTTGACGCCCGCGGTCCACACGAGGGTGTCGGCGTCGAACTTCGAGCCGTCGGAGAGCACCACGTGGCCGCCCTCGCAGGACTCCAGGCGCGTGTCGAGCTTCACGTCGATGCCGCGCTCGCGCAGCTGCTCCAGCGTCCACTTGCCCATCTCGGGGCCGACCTCGGGCAGCACCCGGTTCGTGGCCTCCACCAGCACCCAGCGGATGTCGGACGGCTTGATGTTGCGGTAGTAGCGGGTCGAGTCCTTGGCCATGTCCTCGAGCTCGGCCAGCGCCTCGACGCCCGCGAAGCCCGCGCCGACGACGACGAAGGTGAGCGCCCGGCGGCGCGCCTCCAGGTCCTCGGTCGACTCGGCCACGTCGAGCAGGTGCAGGACCCGGTTGCGCAGCGCGATGGCCTCGCCCACGTTCTTGAACCCGATGCCGATGTCGGTCAGGCCGGGGATCGGCAGTGTCCGCGAGATCGAGCCGGCGGCCATCACGATCACGTCGTAGGCGATCTCGCGCGGCTCGCCCTCGACCGGCTGGAAGGTGACGCTCCGCTCGCCGTGGTCGACGGCGGTGACGCTGCCGTTGAGCACGCGCACCTTGGGCAGGACCCGGCGCAGCGGGGCGACCACGTGCCGCGGGGAGAGGTTGCCCGCCGCCGCCTCGGGCAGGAACGGCTGGTAGGTCATGTACGAGTGGGGGTCGATGATGGTGATGCGCACCTGGCCGTCGCGCAGCTCCGAGCGGAGCGTGCGCTGTAGCCGCAATGCCGTGTAGAGGCCGACGTAACCGCCGCCGACGATCAGAATGTGCTTGTTCATCCTCGGTTCCCCATCCCATGGGAGCGCTTGTGAAACTATTCACAAGGCTACGTCAAGGGCACCCCATAAAGCCAATCCCCAGGTGGTGCTACGCGTCACACCCCCAGCGCTCTGGCTCTGACGAAGACGTCGTCGAGCATCTGGGCGGTCACCCTGCCGGTGAAGGTGTTCTGCTGGCTGGGGTGATAGCAGCCCATGAGGGTCACCGGCGCCTGCCCGTACGAGACCTGGACCTCGACGCCGTGCCCGAACGGCGGCCTGACGCGCGGCAGCGTGTAGCCCGCGTCCTTCAGCGCGGGCCACATGGCCTGCCAGGCGAACCCGCCCAGCGCGACGACCACCCGCACGCTCGGCGCGGTCAGCGTCAGCTCCCGCGACAGCCACGGCAAACACGTGGCCCGCTCCTCGGGCGTGGGCTTGTTCGCGGGTGGCGCGCACCGCACTGAGGCCACCACCCGGGCACCGATCAGCCGCTGCCCGTCACCGGCGTGCGTGCTCGTCTCCTGTACGGCCAGTCCGGCGCGATACAGCGAGGCGAACAGCCAGTCTCCGCTGCGGTCACCCGTGAAGATCCGCCCGGTCCTGTTGCCCCCGTGCGCGGCCGGGGCCAGGCCGACGAGCAGGACGCGCGGCCGGTCATCGCCCCATCCGGCGACCGGCCGCCCCCAGTAGGTCTCGTCCGCGAACGCGCGCCGCTTCACCTCGGCCACTTCCTCGCGCCATTCCACCAGGCGCGGGCAGGCCCGGCAGACGGACTGCGCGGCCGTGAGCTCCGCCAGGGTGCTGCCGGCGGCGGCGAGGCGGCGCACGTCCGCGGGGTCGTGGGCGACCGGGGTGTCAGCGGTCGCCGGGTCGCCGGGCCAACCGGTGCCTGGAGGTACGAAGCTCATGGCACCGATGGTGCCCGATCACTTGGTGGCCGAAGGACTCGGGCTGGGACACGGGGCGGCGGTCTGCGTCTCGGGGGCGACCTCGACCAGCGGCAGCGGGTAGCGGTTGAGAATCGGCTCGCCGCATGAGCGGTCGACCATGTAGCCGTGCTCCTCGGGGCGGGTGATGATCGGGTTGCCGTCCTGGTCGTACAGGTAGACGTCGGTCAGTGGGGTGCCGTCCTTGGCGTACGGCTTGATGTTGAAAAACCCGTCCGACCGCGCCATGTTCTGCACGATCACGGGGGCGTCGGCCACCGCGTAGCCGACCGGCGAGGAGGACTCGACCGACTGCGCCGCCACGAACCCGGCGGCCAGCGCGAGCACGGCCGCCAGGTTGACGGCGAAGGCGGTCGTCGCCGCCAGCCGTCCCCTCGACCGCCTGCCCAGCCAGACCGAGGCCCAGACGCACACGGCCACCACCACCCAGTCGGTCAGGGTCTGCGGCACGAGCCGGCCATCGATGGCCACACTCAGCAGCACCATGGCCACCAGGTAGCCGCGCAGCACCCACCACCCGGGCCGTAACTCGGGCAGGAAGCCCGTGAGGCTCCGGTAGGGCGCCTGTCGCAGGAGCCGGGAGTGCAAGGTCGCGATCCGCTCCCGCGCCCGGAAGCGGGGCTTCCGGGCGCTCTCCGGCCGGCCCCCGTAGGCGGCCACGAGCTCCTCGGCGTAGGCGGCGGGCGGCCCCAGCCGCTCTTCCAGCGGTACGTCGGACTCGGCCGCGATCTCCGCCAGGTGGTCGTCCAGGTCTTCGAGCAGTTCCTCGCGCTCCGGATGATCGGCCAGGGCGTCCCGTACGGCCTGCGCGTACTGTTCGGGCGTGATCATGCTTGCCCCTCCTTGAGCAGGGAGGCCATGGTGGCCGCGAAAGAGGTCCAGGTCTTGGCCGACGAGGCGTACATGCTCCTGCCGACCTCGTTGAGCCCGTAGTACTTGCGGTGGGGTCCCTCGTCGGAGGCCACCACATAGGAGTTGAGCGCGCCGGCCTTGAACAGGCGGCGCAGCGTGCCGTACACGGAGGCGTCTCCGACGTCGTCGAGCCCCGCTTCCCTCAGCCTGCGCACGACGTCGTAGCCGTAGCCATCACGTTCGTCGAGCACGGCGAGGACCGCCAGATCGAGCACGCCCTTGAGCAGCTGGCTACTATCCACGCGATGCACACTACTCTGCAAAGCGCAGTAGTGGCAAACAGAAAAACCGGGCGGCGCCACGAGGACACCACCCGGTTCAACTCAACTCAACTGATCAGGCGCCGGCCGGCTTCGGGCAGCTCACCGAGAAGCTGGTGGCCGCGGAAGCGGAGTCGGGGCTGAAGACCACGAGCTGGACGGAACCCTTGGTCTCGCTGGCGCTCTGCGCGCCCGCGATACCCCAGGTCACGTCGACACTGCCGTTGACCTGACGCTCGAGGTCCGGGTTCTCCCGCTTGCCGTCGATCACCCAGTAGTACTTGACGGTGGTCGGGGCGGTGCTGGAGATCGTCGCCTTGAAGTCGACGCCGGGGCCGCGCCTGTCGGCGCAGAACTCGTTGCGCTGGCCGGAGACCGAGAGGCTGGAAACCGAGATCTTCGGCTTCGGGGCCTCGCAGGCGGCGTAGGACTGGCTGATCGAGTCGTTGTTCCGCGGCCCGGAGACGGCCAGGGTCACCCGGCCACCCTGCGTCGCGGAGCCGGAGAGAACGCGGTCCGACAGCTCGACGGTACGCGAGCCCTCGCGGCCGAACCCGACCACACCACTGTCAACGGACTGGCCGTTGACGTACCACGTGTACTCGACCCGCGCGCGGCCGGTCGAGTTGATGGTGGCGTGCGCGCCGACCTTGCAGCCGTCGTTGTTGGTCGCGGTCACCAGGTTGGTGGCCGACACCCGCGTCGAGGGAGCCTCGTCCTTGCACCAGACCTTGTAGTAGGCCCGGTCCGAGGAGGAGCCGCCGCCGCGCCCGACGACCTGCAGGACGGCGTAGCCCCGCTGGCTGTCACGCGGCGAGTAGCCGAAGGAGACGGTCTTCGAGTGGTAGATCTTCGTCCGGCCATAGTCGACGACGCGACCGTTCAGCACCCAGCGGTACTTGACCCACGTCGGGTCGTTGACCTTGATCCGGCCAAGGAAGTTGACCTTGTCGCCGGGGGTACAGGGCCCGACGTACGAGCTCGGGTCGGCCCAGGCGCTGACCGAGATCCTCTTGCCGCTGCTCAGCTGATCCTTGTCGACGACGACGGCGTCCTGGCAGGTGACCGAGAAGTAGCCCTTCTTGGAGGTCACCTTGCGCGGACCGAGGACCTGCACGGCCTCCCAGCCCTTGACCTCCTCGTTGAAGGTGAGCGTCTGGCCGATCTTGACCGACTTGGTGCCGTGGCCCTTGAGCTTCAGCACCTTGACCTTGCCCTTGGAGCCGTCTCCGTGGAGCCAGCGGTAGGCGAGGTCGGTCTTGCCGTCGAGCTTGACGTTGATGTTGGCCGAGATGTCGACCTTCACCGGGCAGGAACCGTCGTTGTCGCGACTCGACGCCTTGGGCGTGGACACCGAGACCTTGGGCCTGGCCTTGGTGGAGGTCGCCGCGGCGCTGGCCTTGCCCGCGGTGGCCTGGGTAGACGCCTGCGCGGGAGCGGCTGCCAGCCCCGCGACCATGGCGCCCAGCACGGCGGCGGAGGCGCCGAACGCCGCCGCCTTACGCGCTAATGGACGAGATGAGTTCATGTGAGAGTGCTCCATTCCGTTAGGGAAAAGATGCGCTCCGGGAACGGTCGCCACGCCGACACCACCCGTGTCCGGCAATATGACAAAGCCCCCGCAATGCCCCTTTACCTAAGCATAAAACTGATTGCACACTCAACACAGCCGAATCCCAGATTTGTCCGATTTTCGCCGGAAAAATCAGGCCATGGAGTAGGCGATTCCGTCGAGGATGTCGTGTTCACTTACGACGACCTGCGAAAACTCAAAACGCCGCACGATGCGGTCCAGAATCAGGGCACCCACGCCAATCACGTCAACTCGACCTGGGTGCATCACTGGAATCTGTGAACGCTCACTATGGGTCATCGCGAGCAGCCGTCGCGTGACCTCGTGGACCTGCTCGGCGGTCATCCGCGAGTGATGGATCCGCTCCGAATCGTAGGCGGGCAGGTCCAGCGCGATGCCCGCCACCGTCGTGACGGAGCCGGCCAGACCCACCAGCGTGTGCGCCTCGTGGACGGGCACCGCCTCGGCGACCCGGTCGAGCGCGGCCTCGATGTCGGCCACGACGGCCTCCAGCGCCTGCGCCGGCGGCGGATCGCCCGCGTCGCGCAGGTGCCGCTCCGTCAGTCGTACGCAGCCGATGTCGACCGACAGCGCGCCTATGACGTGCTCGGAGCCGACCACGAACTCGGTCGAGCCGCCCCCGATGTCGACGACCAGGTAGGGCGGGAGCGGCCCCTGCGGCACCCCGGTCTCCCGCGACAGCCGGACCAGCCCCCTGGTCGCGCCGACGAACGACAGCTCGGCCTCCTCCGCGCCCGTCACCACCTCGGGCTCCACCCCGAAGATCTCGCGCACCCCGTCGACGAACTCCTGCCTGTTGGCGGCGTCGCGCGTCGCGCTGGTCGCCACCACCCGGGTCGCCGTGGCGCCGTGCTGGTCGATGAGCTTGCGGTAGGTGCGCATCGCGGCGAACGTCCGCTCCAGCGCCTCGGGAGCCAGCCGCCCCGTCTGGTCGACCCCCTCGCCCAATCGTACGATCTCCATCCGCCGCTCGATCTCGGTGAGGTCGTTGTCGCCGACGTCGGCGATCAGCAGGCGTACGGAGTTGGTGCCGCAGTCAACGGCGGCTACACGCATGGTCCGTCACTCCACCACTCGGGGAGGGCATCCAGCGCCTCCCGGCCGAACGGGTTGGATCCGGGCACGGCCAACTCGTGCGCGACGAGCGCGTGCAGGCACTTCACCCGCAGCGGCATGCCTCCGGTGCTCTGCATGTCACGCGGCAGCGGCTCCGTGCCCTGCTCCTGCGCCGCCTTGTCGCGCCTGGCCACGTAGTCGTCGTGGGCGGCCTGGTAGGCGGCGGCCAGCTCCGGGTCGGCGGCCAGCCTGGCCTGCATCTCGCGCATCAGCCCCGAGCCTTCGAGCGTGCCGATCGCGGAGGCCGCCTTGGGACAGGTCAGGTAGTAGAGCGTGGGGAACGGCGAGCCGTCGGGCAGCCTCGGCGCGGTCTCCACCACGTCGGGGTTGCCGCACGGGCAGCGGTGCGCCACCTCGCGCAGCCCTCTCGGCGGGCGGCCCAGCTGCCGCTGCACCGCGTCGACGTCTCTGCTGTCCAACGCTCTCCCCTCACACGCCACCGACGCTCCCCCGCGCCGGTGCTCATCCAGCCCTGCGGCTCTTGCCCGAGTCGGCGCCTTGCGGCCCCGGCCCGACTCGGCGCCTTGCGGCCCCGGCCCGAGTCGGCGCCTTGCGGCCCCGGCCCGACTCGGCGCCTTGCGGCCCCGGCCCGACTCGGCGCCTTGCGGCTCCGGCCCGAGTCGGCGCTCATCCGGCCTTGCGGCCCTGGCCCGTGTCGGCGGCCTCGACCGATTCCCACAGCGTTTGGTACCACGGCGGCATCGCGGCGGGCTGCTTGACCGTCGTCGTGGTCTTGTCCGGCTGGGCGTCCATGACCACGTAGCACTTCTCGCCCGGCCCGCAGTAGTGAAGCCGTTCCTTGGCCGTCCGCTTGATCCAGTTGGGATCGCGGATCCGCTGCGCCTGCTCGGCCAGCGCCTGGCGGTCGGCCTCGACCCGCGCCTTCTCCGCCCGCAACTCCGCGATGCCGCGGCGCTGCGCGATGTACTCGCGTACAGGGTAGGCCAGGCTCATCGCGATCGCGCACACCACGATCGCCAGGATGGCGGCCCGCCCGGTCAGCTGCGGCCTCTTAGCCAACGGTTCACACCTCCGTGTCCAGTTCGGTGGCCGAACTTAGCGGATGGTGCTATTTGCACCCTTCTGACCGGCTCGCGGCATACCCGCCATGCCGCGAGCCGTACCCGAAACTAGCGCTGGAAACGCGGAAAAGCGCCGCGACCCGCGTAGCGAGCGGCGTCGTCGAGAATTTCCTCGATGCGCAGGAGCTGGTTGTACTTGGCCACCCGGTCCGAGCGGGCGGGCGCGCCGGTCTTGATCTGGCCGCAGTTGACCGCCACGGCCAGGTCGGCGATCGTCGTGTCCTCGGTCTCGCCGGAGCGGTGGCTCATCATGCAGCGGTAGCCACTGCGGTGAGCCAGGTCGACCGCGTCGAGGGTCTCGGACAGGGTGCCGATCTGGTTGACCTTGACCAGCAGCGCGTTGGCGGTGCCTTCGGCGATGCCGCGGCCGAGCCGCTCCGGGTTGGTCACGAACAGGTCGTCGCCGACCAACTGGACCTTGTCGCCGATGGCCTCGGTGATGGCCTTCCAGCCGGCCCAGTCCTCCTCGTCGAGCGGGTCCTCGATCGAGACGAGCGGGTAGTTGTCGACCAGGTCCGCGTAGAAGGCGATGAGCTCCTGGGCCGAGACACCCTTGCCGTCGATCGTGTAGACGCCGTCCTTGTGGAACTCGGAGGCGGCCACGTCGAGCGCGAGGGCGACGTCGTCGCCCGGCGTGTAGCCGGCCCGCTCGATGGCGACCAGGATCAGGTCGAGCGCGTCGCGGTTGGACGGCAGGTTGGGCGCGAAGCCGCCCTCGTCGCCCAGCCCCGTGGCGTAGCCCTTCTCCTTCAGCACGCCCTTGAGCGCGTGGTAGACCTCGGTGCCCATGCGCACGGCCTCGCGGAACGTGCTCGCGCCGATCGGCGCGATCATGAACTCCTGGATGTCGACGTTGGTGTCGGCGTGGGCGCCGCCGTTGAGGATGTTCATCATCGGCACGGGCAGCAGATGGGCGTTGGGACCGCCCAGGTAACGGAACAGCGGCAGCTCGGCGCTGTCTGCGGCGGCCTTGGCCACGGCCAGCGAGACGCCCAGGATGGCGTTGGCGCCCAGCTTGGACTTGTTGGGCGTCGCGTCCAGATCGATCATGATCTGGTCGATGATGCGCTGGTCCTCGGCCTCGATGCCGTTGATCTCTTCGAAGATCTCGTCGGTGACGGCGAGCACGGCCTTCTCCACGCCCTTGCCGCCGTAGCGCTCGTCTCCGTCACGCAGCTCCACGGCCTCGAACTGGCCGGTCGACGCGCCGCTGGGCACCGCCGCGCGCCCCCTGCCGCCGTCGTCGAGGATCACCTCGACCTCGACGGTCGGGTTGCCCCGGGAGTCGAGGATCTCGCGCGCGTATACGACCTCGATGGTAGCCACGGGTTTGCGCTCCTAAATCGAAAGGCAATATGCCTTCAGAGCCTATCGGTGCTCCGACTCCCAGCGGAGCACGCGGTCACGGTAGTCGCGAGCGGCGGCGCGGAGCTCGGATTCCGCGTCGATTCCCGCGTCCTGGGCGCGGCGGACGAGGTCGAAGAGCTCGCGCCCCACGCCCTGCGAGATCGCGGCGGCCAGCCCGTCCGGCGCGCCCCCGCGCTCGGCCCGGCGCACCAGCTGGGCGGCCAGCGACAGCGCGGGCTGCCCCATCGGCACCCCGTCGAGCACCGACGGACGCTCGTCCTTCGCCGCCCGCTCGGCCGCCTTGATCGCCTCCCAGTTGTCGTTCACCTCGTCGGCGGTCTCCGCCCGCACCGAGCCGAACACGTGCGGATGCCGCCGCACCAGCTTCTCGACGATCCCCTCGGCCACGTCGTCCATGTCGAACCCGTCGGCCACCCGCGCGTGGAAGACCACCTGCAGCAGCAGATCGCCCAGCTCCTCGCGCAGCGCCGGGTAGTCGCCCTGCTCGATCGTCTCCAGCACCTCGTAGGCCTCTTCGAGCAGGTACGGGACCAAGGTCTCGTGCGTCTGCTTGCGGTCCCACGGGCACTCGGTGCGCAACCTCTCCATCACCGCGACCAGGTCGAGCACCCGCGCGCCGGGCAGGTCGTAGGAGCCCGGCACGACCTCGATCAGCGGCGGCTCGGCCATCGCGACGGCCGCGTGGCCGACCGCCCGCATGAAGTCCTCGGAGTCCTCGGCGGCCAGCCAGACCACCGTCTCCGTCACCGCCCGCCGCGCCAGGTCGGCGGGGACAGGCGTGACGACGGCCACCTCGACCCCGGCCTCGGCCAGGTAGGGCAGTTGCGGATGATCCGCGGACCCGGTCAGCACACGGCCCGAGCCGAACGCCTGCCACGCCTGGTGGCTCAGCAGACCCGGCGCGACCCGCGGTGAGGTGGTGACGATGATCAGCGGCACGGCTAGCCCTGCGACTGCTGCTGTTGCTCGCCCTGGCCGGCCTGCTCGGTCGTCGCCGACGGCTTGCCGAACCGGCCGGCGTCGACGAAGCCCTGCTGACTGATCGTGCCGTAGCGCGGGCTGAAGACCGGGGCGATCGCGTTGTAGGCGGCCTTGAACTTCTCCACGGCCTGCTGGTTCTGCGGCCCGCCGAGCTTCTCCAGCACCTTGTTCACGCCGAGCGCCGCCCGCAGGTAACCGCGCGGGTTGGCCGGGGAGACGGCCTTGGACAGCAGGTTCATCTCGGCCGTCTGCTGCTCGCCCTTGTCCTGGGCCGCGGCGTCGATCTCCGAGTCGCTGACCTGTACGCCGAACTTGTCGGCCAGCTGCTGCTGCCGGCTCTGCTCCGCCATCCTGGACAGAACGAACTGGTTGACCGACACACCGAGCTGCGACGGCTCGATGTTGACCTTCCGCAGCGCGGCCTCGTATTCCTGGACGTTCTTGTTCAGATCGCGCGACGAGATCCGTTCACTGCCCACGACGGCCGCGGCTCCGGCCTCCATAGGCGAGGAGCAGGCGGTCAGCGCGACACCCACCACGGCAGCGGCCACAGCCACTCGAATCGACTTCACGTGCGTCCTTTCCCGACAAAACCGCGGCTAGCTTACCCTCGCGGGCTCCAAGAACATGGCCTCGACCAGGTCACCGCACCATTTGAGCAGGTCGAGGTCGCGCAACGGCTGCCCGCCCAGGGGCTTGGTCTTCGGCGCGGGCACCAGCAGCGTCTCCGCCGCCTGCTTGTAGATGGCCTTCTTGTACAGGCGGTCGAGGCGTACCTGCTGCGACTCCCGCAGCCGGACCGGACCGAACTTGATGTTCTGGCCCTGCAGTGTCACATCGGTGAGCCCGGCCTGGCGGGCGCTGATGCGGAAGCGGGCGACGGCCAGAAGGTTCTCCACCTCGACAGGCGGCTTGCCGTACCTGTCCGTCAGCTCGGCGCGTACCTCGTCGATGTGGATCTCGGCCGAGATGGTGGCGATCCGCTTGTACGCCTCCAGGCGCAGGCGTTCGGAGGTGACATAGTCGTGCGGGATGTGCGCGTTGATGGGCAGCTCGACCTTGACGTCGGGGTGCTCCTCCGTCACCTCCGCGCCCGACAGCTTGGCCTTCTGCTCCTGTACGGCCTCGGCCATGAGCCGGACGTACAGGTCGAAGCCGACGCCCGCGATGAAGCCCGACTGCTCGGCGCCGAGCACGTTGCCCGCGCCGCGGATCTCCAGGTCCTTCATCGCGACGTACATACCCGCGCCCATCTCGGTGTGCTGCGAGATCGTCGCCAGCCGCTCGTGGGCGGTCTCGGTGAGCGGCTTCTCCGGCGGGTAGAGGAAGTAGGCGTAACCCCGCTCCCTACCTCGCCCGACGCGGCCCCTGAGCTGGTGCAGCTGCGAGAGGCCGTAGTTGTCCGCCCGGTCGACGATCAGCGTGTTGGCGTTGGGCACGTCGAGCCCGGACTCCACGATCGTGGTGCAGACCAGCAGGTCGTACTCGCGTTCCCAGAAGCCGACCATGATCTTTTCCAGCTGGTGCTCGTTCATCTGCCCGTGCGCCACCGCGATGCGCGCCTCGGGCACCAGCTCCCTGATCCGGGCGGCGACCCGGTTGATCGAGGCCACCCGGTTGTGCACGAAGAAGATCTGGCCGTCGCGCATCAGCTCGCGCCTGATGGCGGCCCCGATCTGCTTCTCGTCGTACGGCCCCACGAAGGTGAGGATCGGGTGCCGCTCCTCCGGCGGGGTGAGGATGGTCGACATCTCCCTGATGCCGGTCAGGCCCATCTCCAGCGTGCGCGGGATCGGCGTGGCCGACATGGCCAGCACGTCGACCTGGGTGCGGAGGTGCTTCATGGCCTCCTTGTGCTCGACGCCGAACCGCTGCTCCTCGTCGATGATGATCAGCCCCAGGTCCTTGAACCGGACCTCCGGGCTGAGCAGCCGGTGGGTGCCGATCACCAGGTCCACGGCGCCGGTGCGCAGGCCCTCCAGGGTGCCCTTGACCTCGCCGTCGGTCTGGAAGCGGGAGACCGCCCTGAGCGAGACGGGAAAGCTGGAGAAGCGCTCGGTGAACGTCGACATGTGCTGCTGCACCAGCAGCGTCGTCGGCACCAGCACGGCGACCTGCTTGCCGTCCTGGAGAGCCTTGAACGCCGCCCGAACCGCGATCTCGGTCTTGCCGTAGCCGACGTCGCCGCAGATCAGCCGGTCCATCGGGACGCCGCGCTCCATGTCGCGCTTGACCTCGTCGATGGCCTCCAGCTGGTCGCCGGTCTCGACGTACGGGAAGGCGTCCTCCATCTCCCGCTGCCAGGGGGAGTCGGCGGCGAAGGCGTGACCGGGCGAGGCCATGCGGGCGGAGTAGAGACGGATGAGCTCGCCCGCGATCTCCTTGACCGCCTTCTTCGCCCTGGTCTTGGCCTTGGCCCAGTCGGCGCCGCCCATCCGGTTGAGCGTCGGGGCCTCGCCGCCGACGTAGCGGGTGACCTCGTCCAGCTGGTCCGTGGGGACGTAGAGGCGGTCGCCCTTGGCGTACTCGATAACCAGGTATTCGCGCGTCGCGCCCTGGACCGTGCGCTGCACCATCTCGATGTAGCGGCCGACGCCGTGCTGCTCGTGCACCACGTTGTCGCCGACCTTGAGCTGGAGCGGGTCGACCATGTTGCGACGGCGGGAGGGCAGGCGGCGCATGTCCTTGGTGGACGCCTTCTGGCCGACGAGGTCGAGGTGGGTGAGCACGGCCAGGTTGGGGGTGATGAACCCGTGCTCGATCAACCCCGTCGAGACATGGACAACCTTCGCCTCAGGCGACTTATCCAGATATTTCACCAACCGGGCGGGAACGTCCACGCCCTTGAGGACCTCGACCATTCGCTCTGCCGGGCCGTGTCCCTCGCTCAGCAGCACGACCGCCTTGTCCTCGGCCAGCCAGCCCTTGACGTCTTCGAGCGCCTTCCTGGTGTCGCCCCGGTAGGCCTCGGAGTCCTGCGCGTCCAGCTCGACCCCGGCCCCGAACGGCGCCATCGTCCACCACGCCTGCCCCAGCACGTCGGCGTGGCCGCGGATGTCGTCGAGCGAGCGGAACGCCGCCGCCCCGAGGTCGATCGGCGCCTCGCCACCGGCTGCCGCGTTGATCCACGACGCCTCCAGGAACTCCTGCGAGGTGCGTACGAGCTCCTCGGCCCGGCCCCTGATCCGCTCGGGATCGCAGACGAACACCGCGGCGTTGCCGGGCAGGTGGTCGAGCAGCAGGTCCATCTCCCCGGCCAGCACGGGCGCGAACGCCTCCATGCCCTCGACCGGCGTCCCCTCGGCGAGCTGGTCGAGCACCTCGAGCAGCGCCGGGTGCTCCCGGCCCAGCTCGCGCGCCCGCTCCCTGACCTCCGCGGTGAGCAGCAGCTCGCGGCACGGCGGCGCGAACAGCCCGCCGTCCGCGGCCTCCAGCGAGCGCTGGTCGGCCACCTTGAACCAGCGGATCTCCTCGACCGTGTCGCCCCAGAACTCCAGCCGCAGCGGATGCTCCTCGGTCGGCGGGAACACGTCGAGCAATCCGCCGCGGACCGCCACCTCGCCCCGCTTCTCCACCATGTCGACCCGGTGGTAACCGTTGTCGACCAGCCGCCGTACGACCCCGTCGAGGTCGGCGTCGTCGCCCGCGCGCAGGCGGGTCGGCTCCAGGTCGCCCAAGCCCTTGACGATCGGCTGGAGCAGCGCCCTGACCGGCGCGACCACCACACTGAGCGGCCCGGCCGCCTGGTCGTCCTTGACCGGGTGCGCGAGCCTCCTGAGCACGGCCAGCCGCTGCCCCACGGTGTCGCTGCGCGGGGAGAGCCGCTCGTGCGGCAGCGTCTCCCAGGCGGGGAAGACGGCCACCGAGCTGGGCTCCATCAGGCTGGTCAGCGCGCTCGCCAGGTCCTCCGCCTCGCGGCCGGTGGCGGTGATCGCCAGCACGGTCCGCTGATCGTGCCCGGCCAGGGCGGCCACCCCGAACGGCCGCAGCGCGGACGGCGCCACCAGCGCGATGTCGCCGCCCTCTTCGAGAGCGGCGGTCAGCTTGGGATCGGTGACGACAAGATCAAGCAGCCCGGACAGACTCATTTTCGACAGCCCCACGACGATTACCCCCAGCCGGCGGGCGTGGGGGTTGTGCTACAAGCCTATTCGCATCTACCGCACGTCCCCGTCCGGCTCCGAGACCTTGTCCGGCTCCGGGACCTTCTACGGCTCCAGGACCTCGTCCGACTCCAGGACCGTGTCCGGTCGCAGGACCTTGTAGCCCGGGACGGATGGCCAGCGGACCGTCAGGACCACCGACTCCTCCTCCGCGTGCCAGGAGTGGTCCACGCCCTTGCCCCAGACCACGTAGTCGCCCCGCTCGGCGAGCAGCACGCTCCTGCCCGGTAGTTCGACGCGGAAGCGACCCGAGATGAGGATGAGCAGCGCCGTACGCTCCTCGCCCCGCACCCACTCGGCGCGTTCGTCACCCGGGGAGTGGGTGCCCCATTTGATCTCCACCCCGTCGCTGTGTCTCGGGTCGCCGTAGGGTTTGAAATGGCCCAGGAGCCAGCCATGGTCCGTCGCGGCGTCGACATTCGCGTTGCCCACGTACACGAGATCACTCACGGCGCAGGACGCTAGCAGGGAAATGGCTTACTAATTGGCGTCGATTGATTACTCTGGGTGACATGTCTGAGGTGCGGTCGGTAGCCCCAAGGGGCGATCTCTTTGGTCAGCGCATCCGCGAGCAGTGGGCCGGACGGCTCGGCAGGCGGCTCGACGTGCTCGTCGCCGGATGCGCGCACGACGAGCCACTGGTCCTGGACCGGATCGACACCAGGGCCACCGGCGTCGACGAGGACCTGCCCCCGATCAGGAGAGTGGTCGGCGAGCGAGCCGATCTCGCCATGTGGTCGCTGGGCGACCTGCGCTGCGTCCCGCTGCCCCCGAGGTCGGTGGACGTGATCCAGCTGTCGTTCCTGCTGGAGCGGATCCAGCACGCCGAACTGGTCTTCGACCGGCTACTGCAGGCGCTGCGCCCCGGCGGGCTCATCCTGCTGCGCATGCGCGACCGGAAATCCGCCTACGGCCTGCTCGACCGGATCACCCCGTGGTGGCTGCGGCGGCTCATCTGGCGGCACCTGGTGTCGGCGGGCACACCGGGCCCGCTACCGGCCGTCTACGGGCCGGTGACCTCACGCGACGGGATCCACACATTCTGCCTGACGCGCGGGCTCATGATCACCGACGACCACACAGCGACCAGCGGTCCGGCCATGGGGCGTGTCGGACGGATGGCCGTCAGGATGACGGCCAAGCTGACCCGCGACCGCTTTCCGTCGACGCACGATGAGATCGCCATGGTGATCAAAAAGCCGCAGAATCACTTCGCTCGGCTCATCTAGGTGTGGTTCGTCACGACCGCCTCGGGCACCGTGACGGTCCGTGCTGGCTGACGTCCCTTGGGAGGGATACCCCCTCCGGGGGCGAAGAGGAAGACCGCCCATCGTGGCCGAGGCCCTTGAGGCGGGACACCCCCTCCGGGGACGAAGAAGAAGACGGCCCGTCGTGGCCGAGGTCGCCATAGAGGGCCCCTCCGGGGAGCGGAAGAAGTCCCCGTGGAGGGACGGTCCCGTATTAGGTGGGCCGCCGCGACAGAGGCGCCTATAGAGGGACACCCACTCCGGGAGAGCGGAATGTCTGGTGAAGGTTCGGGGACACCGCACTAGCGACACACTTGTACCAAAGGCTAGACTCCTTTCCTACCAAGTCAATCGGAATAGTTGGGATGGCAGACCGTGGAGTGGACCCCAGGGGCGTACGAGCTGGCCGACCTGGAGCTGCTGCTCTCCGGCGCGTTCCAGCCGCTGAGCGGGTTCCTCGGGCACGACGACCTGCACACGGTGCATGAGCGCGGCACTCTCGCCGACGGCACCCCGTGGCCGGCTCCCGTCACACTCCATCTTCCGGAAGCGGCCACCCCCGGCACCGAGGTCACGCTGCTCGACCCCGAAGGCGTGCCGCTGGCCGTGCTCACCGTCGCCGAGCGCGAGCCCGACGGCCTGGCCTCCGGCCCGGTCAAGGGTCTGGGCGCCCCCGAGCACGGGCCGTTCGCCCGGCTTCGCCATACTCCGGCGCAGATACGCGAAGAGCTCGACGGGCGGGCGGCGCTCGCCGTCACCATGCGGGGACCGCTCGACGACCTCACCGAGATCGTCGCCACCGCCAAGGAGCTCGACGCGGTGATCGTGCTGCTCCCCCTCTCGTACGGCGAGACGGGCCCGGCCGTCGTACGCGCCGCGCTGCGCGCCAAGGAGCAGCTGCCCGAGGGCACCCTGGTGGTCTCGGTGCCGCTGGCGCCGCGCGCGGAGCCCGAGATCGACCTGGAGCTGCGCGAGCACGTCGCCACCGCCTACGGCGCGACCGAGCACCTGGCGGGCCCCGAGCCGGTGCGCATCCCCGGACCGCCGCACCGGCGCGGGCTCGTGGTCTTCTTCACCGGCCTGTCCGGCTCCGGCAAGTCCACGATCGCCCGCGGCCTGCGCGACTCCCTGCTCGAACTGGGCAGCCGCCCGGTCACGTACCTCGACGGCGACGTGGTACGCCACCTGCTGTCCAAGGGGTTGACGTTCTCCAAGGACGACCGCGACCTCAACATCCGGCGCATCGGCTTCGTCGCCGCCGAGGCCGCGCGCCACGGCGGGCTGGCGATCTGTGCTCCCATCGCCCCCTATGCCGCCACCCGCGAGGAGGTGCGCGAGATGGTCGAGTCGGTCGGGGCCGACTTCCTGCTCGTGCACGTGGCCACCCCGCTGGAGGAGTGTGAGCGCCGCGACCGCAAGGGCCTGTACGCCAAGGCCCGCGCCGGGCTCATCCCCGAGTTCACCGGCATCTCCGACCCCTACGAGGAGCCGGACGACGCCGATCTGATCATCGACACGACGCACATCTCTATCGAGGCGGCCGTCACCCAGGTGCTGGGGGCGCTGCGGAGCGGAGGCTGGGTTCGTTGATCGACTTCCCCCTGATCGCCGGGTCCTTTCTGGTCGCGATCGTCGTCGGGCTCACCGGCATGGGCGGCGGCGCGCTCATGACGCCGATGATGATGCTGTTCTTCCACGTCTCGCCACTGGCCGCGGTCTCCAGCGACCTGGTCGCCTCCGCCGTGATGAAACCCGTCGGCAGCGCGGTCCACCTGCGCAGGGGCACGGTCAACCTGCGCCTGGTCGGCTGGCTCTGCGTGGGGTCCGTGCCGGCGGCGTTCTGCGGGGTGTTCGTGGCGCGCGCGTTCGCGGTCGGCGACGGCGTGAAGTACGCGCTCGGGGTGGCGCTGCTGCTCGCCGTCGCGGGCCTGGTCGCCAAGACGTGGCTGGCCGGGAAGGGCGGCACGTCGAGCGCCCACGACATTGTCGTGCGCCCAATCCCGACCGTACTGGTCGGTACGGTAGGCGGACTCGTCGTCGGCATCTCCTCGGTCGGCTCGGGTTCCCTGATCATCGTGGCCCTGCTGGCCCTCTATCCGGCGCTCAAGGCCAACCAGCTCGTCGGCACCGATCTGGTGCAGGCGGTGCCGCTCGTCGCCTCGGCCGCGCTCGGCCACCTGCTCTTCGGCGACTTCCAGCTCACCCTGACGGTCTCGCTGCTCATCGGCTCGATCCCGGGCGTCTACCTCGGCGCCCGGATCTCCTCCAGAGCGCCGGGCGGACTCATCAGGGCGATGCTCGGGATCGTCCTGCTCGCCTCCGCGCTCAAGCTGCTCGACGTGAGCAACACGGTGACGGTGTGGGCGCTGGCGGGCGCCATACTCGCGACCGTCGCGGGCTGGCGCTGGCGCGTCAGGGCCGCGGCACGGGCGTCGAGTGAAAGTAAGGATCTCGCGCGAGCTCGCTGAACGCCCGCCCTGCGGCGGGATCGGAGTCGAAGCTCGTGTCGCCGCGCGGCGCGCGCGGCGAGTCGAAGTAGATCAGCGCCTTGATCTGCGGATAGCGCTGGATCTGCGTACGCACCGACTCGAAGAACGAGCGCTTGGCCGTACGGTCGTCGGCCCGCTCGAACACGCCCCATTCCGCGACCATGACCGGCTTGCCGGGAAAGCGCCACTGCATCCACCGGTAGAACCCCGGCCACTGGTCGAAGTCGGGCCGGGTCTTGTTGACCAGCCCGTCGAAGTCGCGGACCCGGCTGTCGGCGTAGGGGTCGAGGGCCACCCAGTCGACCACGTCGTCACCCGGATAGAGCTGCTCGAACCAGGGCTTGGCCGCCCAGTTGGGTGCGCCCATGTAGGTCATGACCGTGACCGCGTTCTTGACGCCCTCGTCGCGCAGCCTGAGCACGACATGGCGGTACATGGCCGCGTAGTCGGTGGCCTGCATGCCCGAGCCGGGGGCGGCGTCGACGTCGTTCTCCGGCTCGTGGTGGAGGGTGAGGAAGAACCGCTCGGGAAAGGTGCGCCGGATGTAGTCGGCCAGCCGGTCGATCCTGCGGTCGATCGCACCGCGGGCGATCTGCGCCCAGGTGTAGTCGAGCGACGGCTTCCAGTTGATCAGCAGCAGCCTGGGCCGGACCGGGTCGCGGGCCAGCGCGACCTCCTCGCTGGTGGGGAACTCCTCCTTGCCCCGGTGATAGACGTGCAGCACATCGGCGGTGTCACCGATGCGGGATTCGGCGCCGTGGAGCGACCTTTCGAGGCCCGCGCCGGTGAAGACCTCCGGGGCGATCCCCCACCAGGCACCACAAGATGGGATGAGCCTGGCAGTGACGGCGCAGGCCTGCGAGGTCTCCACGTTCGGCCTGGCGCTCGGCTGGGCGACCCGCGCCGGACTCCCCGCACCCTGCGCGCCTGAGCAGCCCGCGAGCACGGCGACGACCAACAGCGCCACACCTTTGACGCTGATATTTACCGCTTTATGAGAAATTCCCCACCGGTTCAAGGCCGTTCAACCCCCTCAACCAAGGACCCCCGTCCTATCAAACCTGAACCATGCCATGCCATTCCCAGAACTTCAGCCGGAGCGGGTGTATCGCCAGCTCAGCAACTATCCAACCAGCCCTCAATTTCGCATTATTTCGGACTATCGTGGGGTTAATTGTCGGCCGTACCACAGAAAATCTTCTGGATTCAGCCTGGGTAATATCTGTCCGGCCTATAGTGGGCGGACGCCGCGACTCGTGACGCACAGTCGCCGATCGGCGACACCGCGCACACACTCGAAGGAGATCCGCTCCAATGAGCCTGTCGCCGGACTTCCCGGGCCGCCACCACGCCAGCGACCTGGCGGACCACCTGTCGCTGGTGCGCAGGCGCTGGCTGCTGTTCCTGGGGTTCCTGCTGGCCGGCGGCACGGCGGGACTGGCGCTGCTGCGGTTCACCCCGGCCGCCTACACCGCGACCACCCAGGTCCTGGTCGCGCCCGTGGGCGTCCAGGACCAGAACAACCAGGTGACCAACCGGCAGCGCGAGCCGCTCAATCTCGACACCGAGGCGCAGATCGCCCAGTCGTCCGTGGTGGCCGACAAGGCCGCCAAAGAGCTCAAGACTGGCACGCCCGAGCCCGTCGAGGTCTCGGTGCCGCCCAACTCGGCCGTGCTGTGGATCTCGGTCACCGCCGCCGATCCCGCCGTCGCGGCGGCCCAGTCGCGGGCGTACGCGCAGGCGTACCTGGCCAACCGCACCGAGAACGCGCAGGCGACGATGACCGCGCAGCAGAAGGCGATGCTGGTCAAGCTCAAGCAGGTCAACACCGCGCTCGACACCGTGATCAAGGAGCTCGCCCTGGCGAGCAAGGGCAGCATCGAGCACACGATCGCCGCGCACCGGCAGAGCGTCCTCAACCGGCAGGCCTACAGCCTCACGCTCAAGTACGACGCGCTGCGGACCGTCGCCATCACTCCCGGGTCGGTCATCAGCCAGGCCACGCCGCCGACCGTGCCGAGCTCGCCCAGCCTGCCGCTCTACCTCGGCACCGGGCTCATGATCGGCCTGCTCCTCGGCACGGCCACCGCCTACACCCGCGACCGGCTCGACACCCGGTTGCGCACCGCCGCCGACGTCGAGCGGCTGACCGGGCTGCCCGTGCTCGGCGACCTGTCGGGCCCGCTGCGCCAAGGAGTGCCGTATGACCTGGCCTCGGCCGTGATCGCCGCCTGCCCGGGCAAGCGACTGCTGGTCAGGGCGATCCCGGCGGAGCTCGGCGCGACGCCGGTGGTCGGGCCGCTGGCCGTCACTGCCCCGCTGTCGTTGCTGACCGGCTCCGACGTGGGCGACCTGGCCCGGGCCGACGCGGCCTTGCTGCTGGTGGGGCTGCGCCGGGCCACCTCGGCACAGGTGGCCGCCGCCGTACGCCATCTGGGCAGGCACAACGTACCGATCATCGGTGTGGTGACGACCAGGGACCTGACCCCGAGGCCCGAGCCGGTCGACGGCAACCCGCTCGGCAAGCTGGTCGCCAGCGGCGAGCTGGACCCCGGCCAGTCCGGCGAGGCGGCGCCCATGACCTCGCTCCCCCGCCCGCCGGGCACCTCGGCATGAGAGGTCCGGCGTGGCCGATCGGCGCGCTTCTCATCGGCTATCCCGTGTGGTGGGCGCTCGGCTTCGGCGGCCTGTCGGTGATCGTCCTGGCGGTGCCCATGGCCGTCGTGCTCTGGCGGCGCCGGCCGATCCGGGTGCCGCGCGGGTTCGGGCTGTGGCTGCTGCTCCTGGCCGGTTACACGGTAAGCGCGCTGATGCTGGCCGACATGCCGCCCGACACGTACGGGGCGTTCAACGCCGGGCGGGTCATCGGCTACCTCATACGGTTCGCGCTCTACGCGGCGCTGTTGATCATGGTGCTCTACCTGGGCAACCTGACCGAGCGGGAGCTGCCGCAGCTCAGGCTCGTACGGATGCTCGGGGTGCTGTTCGTCACGACCGTGGCGGGCGGGCTGCTCGGCGTGTTCTTCCCCCGGCTGGAGTTCACCTCGCCGGTGGAGATGGTGCTGCCGGGGTGGATCAGCGACAACGCCTTCGTCCAGAACCTCATCCACCCGACGGCCGCCCAGACCCAGAAGGTGCTCGGCTACGCCTCGCCGCGCCCCGAGGCGCCGTTCGAGTGGGCCAACGCGTGGGGCAGCAACGTGTCGGTGCTGCTCATCTGGTTCGTGGTCGGCTGGTGGGTCTACGGCGGGGGCGGCCGCAAGGCGGTGGCCATCGCGTTGACCGCCGTGGCCGCCATCCCGATCGTCTACTCGCTCAACCGCGGCCTCTGGATCGGCCTCGGGCTGGCCGGGCTCTACTTGATCGTCCGGGTCGGCGGACGCACCAGGCTGGCCCTGTGCGCGACGGCGGTGGCGGCGACGCTGGCGTTCGCGCTCAGCCCGCTCGCCTCGCTGGTCGGCCAGCGCCTGGACAACCCGCATTCCAACGACATCAGGGCCTTCACGGTGTCGGCGACCATCTCGGCGGCCACGCACTCGCCGATCATCGGCTACGGCAACACCCGCAACGCCATGGGCAACCACCGCACGATCACCACCGGCAAGACCGAGTGGTGCGGCGGCTGCGGCCATCCGCCGCTGGGCAGCGACGGACAGCTCTGGCTGCTGATCATCACCCAGGGTTTCGTGGGGGCGGCGCTGTATGTGGCGTTCTTCCTGGGCGCGATCCGGCGCCACTGGCCAGACCGCAGCCCGATCGGGCTCGCCGGGGTGCTCGTCATGATCCTCGTGCTGCTCTACATGTTCGTGTACGACGGCCTGGTCACGCCGCTCAGCCTCTACCTCATCTCCTTCGCCCTCCTGTGGCGTAACTCCGGGGAGACCGCGTGAACGACGCGAAGGTGCGGCTGCGCTACCTCGATCAGACCGTGCGGGCGCTCTACCCCGGCCCCGGCTCGCCGCGCGCCTACAGCGTGCTGCCGCACCGGCTGCTGCCGCGCCGCCTGGCCCCCCGGCGCCGATGGCACGGGCTGCTGGGCCGGCCGGTCATGGTGCCGGTCGAGGGCTCGATCGAGACGTACCTGAGCGACATTCTCGGCGTCCCCGTCGAGACCGTCCTCCACGTACGGCCGGCTCGCCGGGCCAACCGCAAGCCCATCCTGGAGGTGTACGGTGAGGGCTCCCGCCTGGCCTTCGTGAAGATCGGTGACACCCCGCGCGCCCGCGAACTGGTCGACGGGGAGGCCGCCACGCTCAAGAAGCTGAGCAGTCTGGCGCTCAAGACGGTGGTCGCGCCGACCGTGCTGCGCCACGAGCGCTGGGGCGAGTACTCGGTCCTGGTCCTCTCGCCGCTGCCGATCAGGCGCGGCCGGGTCCCCGCCGCCCTGCTCACCGAGGCCGTCAAGGAGATCGCCGGCACCGGCGGCCCCGACGGAGCGGCCTGGCACGGCGACCTGTCGCCCTGGAACATCGCCCCTTCCGATGACGGGCGGCTGCTCGTCTGGGACTGGGAGCGCTACGCGGTCGGCGTGCCCTACGGGTTCGACGCCGTGCACCACTTCTTCCAGCGCGCGCTGCGGCGGATGGACCCGGCCACGGCCGCGCGGGCCTGCCTGGCGCAGGCCATACCCGTGCTCGCCCCGCTCGGGCTGTCGGCGGCGCAGGCCAGGCGGACGGCCCTGCACTACCTCATCACGCTGGCCGACCGGCACGCCGCCGACGGCCACGAACCCCTCGGGCCACCGGACACATGGCTCAACCCCCTCGTCGATCACCAGGAGCCGCTGACGTGAACACGATGAAGCAGTCGGTCCTGTCCATCTCCCGGACCACTGGAAGGTTCACGTCGAGCGTACGGATGCTGCCGTCGTTCCTGATCGCCGGAGCGCAGCGGTGCGGCACCACGTCGCTCTACCGGGCCCTGGCGCGGCACCCACTGCTGCTCAAACCGGTGCTGCACAAGGGCGTCCACTACTTCGACGCCGACTACGGGCGGGGTCTGTCCTGGTACCAGGGGCACTTTCCGCTCCGGGCGGCCGCCGCGCGGCTCGCTCGCCGTCACGGCACGCATCCGCAGGCGTTCGAGTCGTCGCCCTATTACCTGTTCCATCCGCTGGCCGGGGAGCGCATCGCGGCCGACCTGCCCGGGGTCAGGCTCATCGTGCTGGTGCGCGACCCGGTCGAGCGGGCGTGCTCCGCGCACGCCCACGAGCTGGCCAGGGGCTACGAGACCGAGTCCGACTTCGAACAGGCCCTGGAGCTGGAGGAGCGACGGCTGGCGGGCGCCGAGCAGAGCATCCGCGAGCGGCCTCACATCGTCCACCACGCGCACCGCCACCACGCCTACCTGGCGCGCGGGCGCTACGCGGAGCAACTCGACCGGCTGGAGCCGCTGTTCGGCCGCGAACGCGTCCTGGTGCTCGACAGCCACCGCTTCTTCGCCGAACCGGAACGCACCTACGACCGGGTCCTGGACTTCCTTGGCCTGCCCCACCTGGGCTATCCGATCTTCGAACGCCACAACGGGCGGCCGCTGCCCCGGCCGCTGCCCTGCTCGGTCAGGCAGCGGCTCAGGGACCACTTCGAGGCGTACGACACGCGGCTGGCCCGCTGGCTGGGCGGTGAGCCGTCGTGGCGTCGCTGACCACGGGGCCGCTCGGTCAGGTGGCCAGGGGCGGCATCGCGGGCATCGCCGGGGCCGTCATCAGCGCGGGGGCCCAGTTCCTGCTGGTCGTGGTGGTCACCAGGGCGTTCAGCGCGCACCAGGCGGGCACCTTCTTCACCGTCACCGCCCTGGCCCTCATGGTGGCCGGCGTGGCCAAGCTCGACGCGGGCAACGGCCTCATCTATTTCATCGCCCGCGCCAAGACCTACGACTACCACGGCATTTCCGGATATATCCGGGTAGCTCTGGTCCCGGCGGTCCTGCTCGCCACCGCTTGCGGAGCGGCCCTCTACCCGCGGCTCGGCCTGCTGGCGGCGGCGCTGCCCGTGATGGTCGCCGCCGACCTCCTGCTCGCCGCCACCCGCGGCTTCGGCGCCATGCGGCCTACCGTGCTGCTCGACGGGATGGCGTTGCCGACGCTCCAGTTCCTGCTCGTCGCTGCGGCGGCCGTCGCCGCCAGGCCGCAGTGGCTGCCGTTCCTCTGGGCGCTGCCGTATGTACCGGTGGCGCTACTTGCCGCGATCCAGCTGCGCGAACGGCTGCCGCGTACGCCGTACCTGCCGGGCACTGCCCGCGACCTGTGGCTTTACACGGCGCCGCGCTCGGTCGCGGGTGCCATCCAGGCGGTGTTCCAGCGGCTCGACATCGTGGTCGTCGCGCTGCTCGGCGGCCCGGTCCAGGCGGCCGTCTACACCGCCGCCACCCGGTTCAAGGTCGTCGGCCAGCTCGCCAACCAGGGACTGGCACAGGCCGTACAGCCGCGCCTGGTCAGGGCGCTGGCCGACGGCGAGATGGGGCGGGCGCGGGAGCTGTACCAGGCGGCGACGATCTGGCTGGTGCTGCTCACCTGGCCGATCTGGCTCGGGTACGCCGCGCTGGCGCCGTGGCTGCTGCGCCTGTTCGGGCCGGGTTACGGCACGGCCGTGCCGGTGGCACTGGTGCTGGCCGGCACGATGATGCTGGCGACCGCGTGCGGCATGGTCGACGTCGTACTGACCGCCGCCGGACACACCACGGCCAGCCTGCTCAACCTGGTGGCGGCCATCGCCTGCACGGTCGCGCTGGACGTGGCGCTCATCCCGGCCCACGGAGCGTTCGGCGCGGTGCTCGGCTGGGCGGGCGGGATGATCGCCAAGAACCTGCTCCCACTCTGGCAACTGCACCACCGCTACGGCCTGCACCCCTTTGGCCGCCACAGCCTCCCCGCACTCCGCTTCCGCTCCTGGACCACAGCGTGACCGGCCCCATCCTGCGCTCCTTGGCGGCGGCATGAGCGGTGCCATCCTGGTGACGGGCCTGCCCCGGAGTGGCACGAGCTGGACGGGCAAGATGCTGGCGGCCGGGGGCGACCTCGTCTACGTCAACGAGCCGCTCAACCCCCAGCACCCGCCCGGCCGCTGTCCCGGCGTCCTGCGGGCCCAGGTCACCCACCGCTTCCAGTACATCTGCGACGACAACACCGCCGACTGGCTGCCCGCCTTCCGTGACACGGTCGCGCTCCGCTACCGCTACCTGGCCGAACTGCGTACCAACCGCTCGCCGTACGATCTGGCCCGCATGACCCGCTACGGCACGGCCTTCACCCTCGGCCGCCTGCTGGGACGGCGGGCCCTGCTCGACGACCCGTTCGCGGTGCTCTCGGCGGGCTGGTTCGCCAAGCGGCTGGGCTGCAAGGTGATCGCGCTGACCCGGGACCCGGTGGCGTTCGTGGCCAGCTGGCAGCGCCTGGGCTGGACCGTCTACTTCCACGAGCTCCTCGAACAACCCCTGCTCGTCCGCGACCACCCCGAGCTCCTGGGCCTCCGTGCCCTGGTCGGCTCCCAGGACCGCATCGCCAAGGCGGCGGCGCTGTGGCGGGTCACACAGGCGATCCTCGCCCGCACCCCCGGCATCCTGCTGACCTCCTACGATGAACTGGCCTCCGCACCGGTCCCGGGCTTCCGGCAGCTGTACGAGTACGCGGGCCTCGCCTGGTCGCCCACGGCCGAGCGCCGCATCACCCGAGCATGCACGGCCCCCGTCGGCGCGGGGAGCGCTTTTGCCTGGTCGGGCCTGTCCCGCACGGCCTTCCGGCCCATGAACTCACGCCGCGCGCTCGAAACGGCCACCCTCGGCCTGACACGGGCGGAAGCGACCCGCGTACGCGAGCTCACCTCCGCCGGATGAGCCACCGGCCAGCTCGTCCCGCCGGAACCGTGGCGCGTCACTGCCGAGCGACGGGTCTGTGCGGGGCTGGACGGGTCCCTGGGGAAGCGGACCATCGGCAGCCGACCTATTCGCGCGCGCTCCCCGACGAGTCGCGTGCGCCTCCCGACGAGTCGTGGATACTTCCCGACGAGGCCCGCGCTCTCAGGCAATCGCCCAGCAACCGGGCCGCGAACGGCAGGTCGTCGACCAGGTAGCGCCTGGCCAGTCGACCGGGCTCGCTCACCAGCCGAAACGCCCACTCCAACCCCGCGCCCCGCATCCACTCGGGCGCCCTCGGCACCGTGCCGGCGGCGAACGCGATCGCCGACCCGCACCCCACGAACCACGCCCCCGGCAGATCCTGGCTCAGCCGCGCGATCAGCCGGTCCTGCCGCGGAAACCCGAGCCCGACGAACACCATCTTCGGCTCCGCCCTCACGACCTTCCGCCGCACCCGCTCACGCTCACCGGCACCGCTCTCGAACCGGTAGGGCGGCGCGTCCACGCCGCAGACCTGAAGCGTGGGATAGCAGGCGGTGAGCTCATGAGCGGCGGACGCGGCCACGCCCGGCGGGCCGCCCAGGAGATAGATGGGCCACCCTCGGCGAGCGGCCAGCTTGCTCAACGACCAGATCAGGTCGGCCCCAGTGACCCGCTCGGGTATCGGCGTGCCGAGCAGCCGCGACGCCCACACCAGCGGCATCCCATCGGCCACGACGAGGTCAGCGGAGTTGACGAGGTGACGGAGTTTGACGTCCTTCGCGACGGCGCGGCAGATGTCGACGTTCGGCGTCACGATCCGCCCACCCCTCCCCGCACCCAGCTCACCATCGACGTGCTCGACGACCTGGCGCTCGGTCAGCGGATCGACGGCAACACCCCCGACCAGCACCCGCACCGGCCTCGCCTGCTCGCCAACCATCCCCGGCCCCTCTCCCACACCCCGTGAACCCCACCCGTGTCAAACCCCGGTATCCGGACCCCGCCGTAAGACGCGCGTTGTAACGGCGTCCGCTGTGACCACACCTGCGGTGACCACTTCCGCCGTGACGGCGCTCAAATGCCGTGCCCCCGATCGTGGAGCAGGGCGAGCACCGCCGGCGCGGAGATCAGCCCGGCGGCGACGGCGAGGGCGATCGGGGCGCGTGGTTCGGCGATGCGCTCGGCGAACGTGCGCAGGGCCCAGCGACCGGCCTCACGACGCCGCCCCAGTGCGGCGTGGTGGAAAGCGAGCTGGCCGTAGACCCGCGCCGCGCCGCGCGGATCCACGGCCAGTTCGGGGTGTCGGGCGAGCATCCACTCCAGCCCGGCGATGCGGTCGGCCCAGCAGGCGACATAGTGCGAATTGCCCCAACGGATACGTACAAGTGGGCGATCGACATTCGCGATCGGATGCCGCTTGGCCGCGCGCAGGGCCAGGTCCCAGTCCTCGTTCTGGCCGGCCGGGGCGCTCTCGTCCACCCAGAGGGCCCCGCGTTTGAACAAGAACGTCGACGAGTGCACCATCACCATGCGCGAACGCACCAGGTCGGCCGCCGTGACCGTGTCGCTGCCCGCGAGCCTCGGCACCCGGCGTACGCCGTACTCGACCTCGATGCCGCAACTGACGAACTCCGCGCCATCCTCGATCGCCTGGTGCTGCGCGGCGAGCTTGCCCGGCAGCCACACGTCGTCGTCGTCGCAGAAGGCGATCAGATCGGTGTCGCACGCGGAGATGCCGGTGTTGCGCGCACCCGGCAGCCCGGCGCTGAGGGCGTTGGGCAGGACGAGCACGCGATGGCGGGCGTTCGTGACGGCGCCCGGCGTCACCACATCGGCCACCTGCTCGGCGACTGCGATGGGGTCGCCACCGTCGACGACGATGACCAGCGAGATCCGGCCGGGGTAGTCCTGGGTCAGGACGGCTTGGGCGGCCGCCCGCAGTTGTTCGGGCCGGTCACCCCGAGTGGGAATCACCACGCCGACGGACGCACTCATGCGACCCCCACTTCGAGAGGTACGGCCCACGCCACGGCGTCGGCAACCCATTCACGCGGCCCGACCACACGACGCTCGACCGCACAAGACCCGCCTACCTGAGGCCGGGCCGCGCGGGACCCCGCCACCTGAGACCCGGCCGCACGAGACCCGACCACCGAAAGCCCGTCCGCACCAGGCCCGACCGCGCGAGACCCGTTCACGCCGCCGCCTCCCCATACCCGTACCGCGACCTGAGCGGCCAGGTGAGTGCCGTGACCAGGTGCCGATGGTGGCGCGGGAGGCCGGAGTGCCACGCGTCGTCCCGCCGCAGTTCGACCGGGCCGACAGTGAAGCGCATGGGGTTGCCCGAGGCGGTGTGGGCGGTGGTCAGGTGGGCGGTCGTGCCGGTCAGGAAGGGCAGCGCCGTACCCAGGCCCAGGATGTCGGCCAATGTCGCCAGAGCGGCCGCTGGGTCGGCCAGGAGGTCCTCGTAACGAAGCCTCGTCACCGGGACCCCGCGGGCGGCGAGGAGGTCCAGGGCGAGGTTCTGGGCCGTCCAGTGGACGGCGGTGCGGGCGGGGCCCCAGCGGGTCATCGGGCGGCCGTCCTCGGGGCGTTCGACGGTCTTGCGCCAGGAGTGGGCGACGGCCCGCGGGTCTCTGACCACGTGGACCACATGCACGTCCACCCCGGTGGCCGCCAGGCAGAAGGCCAGGGAGGCGTGTTTGCCGGAGTCGATCACGACCGTCGCGCCGGCGGTCTTGGCCGCGGCGTCGTAGAGGCGCTGGTAGGTGCCGGCGTACTCCGCCAGCTCCGGGTGGGCGATGCGGGGGATCCTGCGGGTGCGGTCGACGCGGTGCCGCAGGGTGAGGACGCGTTCGGCCAGGGCCCGCGTCCATCCGCCGAACGCGGTCTCGCCGACCTCGCGCCAGAACGCGCAGGCCGGGAAGGGCTCGCCACAGCCGCATGGCTCGCCGGCCAGTACGCCTCGGGCCCAGAGGTGTACGACCTCGCCGAGGGGTGCCACGCCGGAGATCTCGCCGAGCAGTCTCTCGAGCAGCGTGGTGCCGCTACGGCCGAGGCCGCCCAGGTAGACCACCCGGTAGGCGGTCGAACGATGCGTCACGGGGGAATGGCCTTCACGTCATGGATACGGAACGTGGAGAGGCTAGCGCGGAGAGTAATCATCCCATCCGCGAAACGACAAAGGATCTACCTAAGCCCCCGAGCCACCTGCGCCGATCCCTCAGCCACGGGCGCGCGGATGCGGGCGCCCGGCCCACCGGACGCCTGTGCCAAACCCTTAGCCGCAGGCGCGCCGACGCGGGCGTCCAGCCCGCTGGACGCCCGCCATGAATCAGTCGACTACCGCAGGTCCATGATCATGCCGGCCCCGACGGTCGCGTTCGTGGACTCGTCCACCAGGATGAACCCACCGGTCAACCGGTTACGCGAGTAGTCGTCCACGAACAACGGCTGGGTGATCCGCAACGACACCCGCCCGATCTCGTTGAGCGACAGGGAGGTGGCCGTCTCGTCGCGGTGCAGCGTGTTGACGTCGAGCCGATAGTGCAGGTCACGGACGAGCGCCCGAGCGGTCCGCGTCGTGTGTTTGATCACGAGCTTGGAGCGCGGCGCCAGCTTGGCGCTGTCGGCCATCCAGCAGATCATGGCGTCGATCTCCTGCGCCACCTGCGGCTGGTTGTTGGGCCGGGCGATCATGTCGCCGCGCGAGATGTCGATGTCGTCCTCGAAGCGGAGCGTCACCGACATGGGCGGGAACGCCTCTTCCACCGGCCCGTCGAAGGTGTCGATCGAGGCGATCCGGGTGGCCAGGCCCGAGGGGAGGTGGACGACCTCGTCACCGGGCTTGAGCACGCCGCCCGCCACCTGCCCCGCGTAGCCGCGGTAGTCGTGGAAGGCGTGGTCGGTGGCCCGCTGCGGGCGGATCACGTATTGGACGGGGAAGCGCACGTCGACCAGGTTGCGGTCGGAGGCGATGTGGACGTTCTCCAGGTGGTGCAGCAGAGACGAGCCGTGGTACCAGGGCATGTTCTCGGACCGCGAGACCACGTTGTCGCCGTTGAGCGCCGAGATGGGGATGAACGTCAGGTCGGCCACGTTGAGCTTCGAGGCGAAGGCCGTGAACTCCTCGCGGATCTCCTCGAAGCGCTCCTCGGAGTAGTCGACCAGGTCCATCTTGTTGACGGCCAGGACCAGGTGGGGCACCCGCAGGAGCGTGGTCAGGAAGGCGTGCCGCCTCGACTGCTCAAGGACGCCCTTGCGCGCGTCGATGAGGATGATCGCCAGGTCGGCGGTGGAGGCGCCGGTGACCATGTTGCGGGTGTACTGGATGTGCCCGGGCGTGTCGGCGATGATGAACTTGCGGCGCGGCGTCGCGAAGTAGCGGTAGGCCACGTCGATCGTGATGCCCTGCTCCCGCTCGGCCCGCAGGCCGTCGGTCAGCAGCGACAGGTCGGTGTATTCGGTGCCGCGGTCGCGCGAGGTGCGCTCGACCGCCTCCAACTGGTCCTCGAAGATCGCCTTGGAGTCGAAGAGCAGGCGGCCGATCAGGGTGGACTTGCCGTCGTCGACACTTCCCGCGGTCGCGAAACGCAGAATGTCCATGGGTTTAGAAGTAGCCTTCCCGCTTGCGATCCTCCATGGCGGCCTCCGAGGCGCGGTCGTCGGCCCTGGTGGCCCCGCGCTCGGTGATCCGGGTGACCGCGATCTCCTCGATGATCTCCTCCACGGTGGCGGCCGTGGACTGCACGGCCCCGGTGCAGGTCATGTCGCCCACCGTGCGATAGCGCACCACCGCCTCGAACAGCGGCTCGTCATCGCCCCGCTTGACGACCTCGGAGTCGGGCAGCAGCATGCCGTCGCGCTCGAAGACCTTGCGGGTGTGGGAGAAGTAGATGGACGGGATCTCGATGCCCTCGCGCCGGATGTAGTCCCAGATGTCGAGCTCGGTCCAGTTGGACAGCGGGAAGACCCGGATGTGCTCGCCCTTGCGGATCCGCGCGTTGTAGAGGTTCCACAACTCGGGGCGCTGGTTCTTGGGGTCCCACTGGCCGAAGTCGTCGCGGAAGGAGAAGACCCGCTCCTTTGCGCGGGCCTTCTCTTCGTCACGCCGGGCACCGCCGAAGACGGCGTCGAACTCCTGGTCCTCGATCGCGTCGAGCAGCGTGGTGGTCTGCAGGCGGTTGCGCGAGGCGCGGCGGCCCGTCTCCTCGACCACGCGCCCGGCGTCGATCGAATCCTGCACGCTGGCCACGACCAGGCGGGCGCCCAGCTCCTCGGAACGGCGGTCACGGAACTCGATGACCTCGTCGAAGTTGTGGCCGGTGTCGACGTGCATCAGCGGGAACGGGATCGGTGCCGGCCAGAACGCCTTCTCGGCGATCCGCAGCATGACGATGGAATCCTTGCCGCCCGAGAAGAGCAGACAGGGGCGCTCGAACTCCGCCGCCACTTCACGCATGATGTGAATGGCCTCGGCTTCGAGTACGTCGAGCTGCGACGTCGTGTAGTCGCGCTGGAGCATAGGGGCTTCCTCCGGCCTTCAGCGATGCAGGTCCCGAATCCCGGCGAGCAGGGCAGACGCCAAGTCAGGTAGGGAAACAAGGATATCCGGTAGTGAGGGGTCGGCCTGGTTGTAGGTCAGCGGCGAGCCGTCGATGCGGCTGGCGTGGGCCCCGGCCGCCTGCGCGACGGCGACGGGCGCGGCCGAATCCCACTCGTACTGGCCGCCGGCGTGCACGTACGCCTCGACCTCTCCGGTGAGCACGGCGGAGATCTTCGCCCCGGCCGACCCGATCGGCACGAGGTCGGCGCCGACCAGATAGGCCAGCTTCTGTACGAACTCGGGCGGCCTGGTGCGGCTGACCGCGATGCGGAAGCGGCCCTTGTCGAACGTGGGCAGCGTGGGCGGCTCGGCGGTGTTGAGCGTGCGGCCCTGGGCGGGCAGCGCCACCGCGCCCGCGCTCAGCGCGCCCCGCTCCCAGAGCGCCACGTGGACGGCCCAGTCGGACCGGCCCTCCTCGGAGAACTCGCGGGTGCCGTCGAGCGGGTCGACGATCCACACCCGTGAGGCGCTCTGCCTGCGTGGGTCGAGGCGTTCCTCGCGGGTGGCCTCCTCGGAGAGCACGCAGTCGCTCGGCCGCAGCCGGGCCAGCGACTCCATCAGGAAGACGTGCGCGCTACGGTCGCCCTCGGCCCGCAACGCGGACGCGTCGGCGAACCCGGTACGCCGGCGAACCTCCAGCAACCGCTCGCCAGCCTCCGTCGCCAGATCGGCAGCGAGGGCATGGTCGTCCCGAATCGTCATCAATAAGCTCCTTGCCCGCGGGCGACGGCCGACCAGGTTTTCCAAAGAATCTGTAGATCCAGCATGAGAGACCAGTTCTCCACGTAACGCAGGTCGAGGCGGACCGATTCCTCCCAGGACAAGTCGGATCTTCCGCTGACTTGCCACAGACCGGTCAAACCAGGTCGGACCAGCAGCCTCCGGCGGACGTCGTCGCCGTAGCGGGCGACCTCTTCCGGCAGCGGCGGGCGCGGCCCGACCAGCGACATGTGCCCGAGCACGACGTTGATGAGCTGCGGCAGCTCGTCGAGCGAGTGCCGTCGCATCAGCGTGCCGAGCGGCGTCACCCGGGGATCGTTGCGGACCTTGAACAGCACACCGTCACTGTCGCTGACGAGGGTGATCTTCTGCTGCTCCGAACCGCGCCGCATCGTGCGGAACTTCACGATCATGAAGGGCCGGCCGTCCTTGCCGACCCTGATCTGCCTGAACAGCGCCGCCCCGGGACTGCTCACGCGTACGGCCAGCGCCAGCCCGCCCAGCAACGGAGCCAGGCACACCAGCAGCAGAGCGGCCACCACCCGGTCGAATCCGTTCTTGACCAGCTGCCTGACCCCCGCCAGCTCGGGGTGCTCGACATGCAGCAGCGGCAGCCCGGCGGCCGGCCGGATCATCGTGCGCGGCCCGGCCACGTCCATCAGCGCCGGGGCGACCACCAGGTCGGTGCGGGTGCGCTCCAGCCGCCAGGCCAGCCGCCGCAGCGCCTGGCCGTCCATCTCGGGGCAGGCGAGCACGGCCACAGTGTCGGCGCCGGACTGGTCGACCACGATCGACACGTCGCTGAAGCCGCCCGCGACGGGCACCTCGCCGACCCGCTCACCGGGCGCGTCGTCGGGCAGGCAGGCGGCCACGACCTCCATGCCGTGATAGGGCTCCCTGCGGAACAGGTGGACCAGCTCGGCGATCGCGGAGGCGTGCCCGACGGCCACCACCTTGCGCATGCACGCGCCCGCCGCCCGGCGCCGGTGGAGCGAGCGGCGCAGGGCGTACCTGCAGAAAAGAGTGAGGAGTGTCACGAGCGGCAGGGCGAGGACCACGTAGCCGCGGGCGATGTCGGTCTTGGTCACGTAGGAGCCGATGGCCGTCGCGGCGGTCAGCGCGACGCCGCACTGCACGACGCGGCGGAACTCCTCGGAGCCGATGCCGAGCATGCGCGGCTCGTAGGCCCGGTTGAAGGCCACCGTGCAGATCCACAGCACCGGCAGGGCCATGCTGACCACGAGGTACGGCGCGGCGTAGGCGGTGAAACCGCCGAACCTGGCGAAGAACGCGAACCCGGACGCCGCCCCCGCGCACAGGAAGTCGCCGAGCATGGCGCGCACACGGTAGGCGCGTATCCAGGGGGGCAGGTGCGGACTGAGCCGCCCGGACCTGGCGTGGCCGGACCGGACAGCGGTCAGCAGCCCATCGCCGTCGCGCACGAATCCTCCACGTGACCGATGATCAACAGACAGTCACCAGATCGTAGCGCTGAGCGACGCGTGGGAAACCGCGAACGCCTCTATGCGATGGTCAGCGAGGAGGGCCGGAAATGTGCAGATCGGCGCGATGGAACTCGTTCTGCGTGGTCTCGAGCCCACGCTCCATCAGCGACTCCACCACGTCGGCCGCCCGGTCGACCAGGAAGCCCAGGTCCTTGCGCTCGGCCGTGGCGAAGTCCTTGAGCACGTAGGCGGCCGGGTCCATGCGGCCGGGCGGGCGCCCGATGCCGAAGCGGACTCGCAGGTAGTCGCGGGTGCCGAGCACCTTGGTGATCGACTTCAGCCCGTTGTGGCCGTTGTCGCCGCCGCCGAGCTTGGCGCGCAGCGCGCCGTAGGGGACGTCGAGTTCGTCGTGGACCACGATCAGCCGGTCGGGGCCGAGCTTGTAGAAGTCGGACAGGGCCTTGAGCGGGCCGCCCGACAGGTTCATGTACGTCAGCGGCTTGGCCAGCACCGCGCGACTGGACTCCAGGACCTCGGCCCGGCTCCGGTGCGCCTTGAACCGCCCGCCGGCCCTGGCGGCCAGCTCGTCGAGCACCATGAAGCCCGCGTTGTGCCTGTTGCCGGCGTATTCGGCGCCCGGATTGCCGAGCCCGACGATCAACCAGCGGTCCATGTGTCTCCCTCAAGCGAAACGGGGCAGCCGGCGGCTGCCCCGTCGCCGAACAGCGGTGTGTTACTCGCCGGCTTCCTCGGTGACCGTGGCGGCCGCGGCGGCCTCTGCCTCGGCGGCCTCGGCCTCCGTGGGCTCCTCGACCGGCTTGGCGATGACCTGGAGGATGACGGTCTCACCCTCGGCGATCAGCGTGGAGCCCTCGGGCAGCTTGAGGTCGGCCGCGGTGACCACGGTGCCGATCACCAGACCCTCGACGTCGACCTCGACGCCGGTCGGGATGTGGGTGGCCTCGGCCTCGACCGAGACGGAGACGAGCTGCTGGTCGAGCAGGCCCTCGGAGTTGACGGCGCCGACCGTGGTGACCGGGATGTCGACGGTGACCTTCTCGCCCCGCTTGACCAGGAGCAGGTCGACGTGCTCGACGAAGCCCTTGATCGGGTCGCGCTGAACGCCCTTGGGCAGCGCGAGCTCGTCGACGCCGTCGCCCTTGAGGTGGATCAGCACGTTGGCGGTGCGCAGCGCGAGGAGCACCTCGTGGCCGGGCAGCGTCAGGTGCTTGGGGTCGGTGCCGTGGCCGTAGAGGACCGCGGGCACCTTGTTGTCACGACGGATCTTGCGAGCGGCGCCCTTGCCGAACGTGGTGCGCGGCTCGGCGGCGATACGTACTTCAGACACGACATCTCCTAGGGATGCTTTGCGGGATTTGCGTTCCCCCTCACCCGCCCTAGCGGAAGGCGTTACGAACGCAACCGTAAAAGTCTACCGGCTCAGGTGTCGCCCTCGAACAGGCTGGTGACCGACCCGTCGGTGAAGACCTCGGTGATCGCGCGCGCGATCAGCGGCGCGATCGACAGGACCGTGAGCTTGTCGAACCTGTTGGCCTGGGACAACGGCAGGGTGTTGGTGACGATGACCTCGGAGATCCGGGAGTTCTTCAGCCGGTCGACCGCGGGATCGGAGAACACCGCGTGGGTCGCGGCGGTGATCACGTTGGTGGCGCCCTGCTCATAGAGGGCGTCGGCGGCCTTGCAGATGGTGCCCGCGGTGTCGATCATGTCGTCGATCAGCACGCAGGTGCGCCCCCGCACCTTGCCGACGACCTCGTTGACCTTCACCGAGTTGGCCACGTCGAGGTCGCGGCGCTTGTGGATGAAGGCCAGCGGCGTGCCGAGCGTGTCGGCCCAGCGCTCCGACAGCCGGACCCGGCCGGTGTCGGGCGAGACGATCGTGGTGTTGGCCAGGTCGAGCCGGTTCTTCAGATAGCTCTCCAGCACCGGCATGGCGAACAGGTGGTCGACGGGGCCGTCGAAGAAGCCCTGGATCTGCGAGGTGTGCAGGTCTATCGACATGAGCCGGTCGGCGCCCGCGGTCTTGAACAGGTCGGCCATCAGCCTGGCCGTGATCGGCTCGCGGCCGCGGCTCTTCTTGTCCTGCCTGGCGTAGCCGAAGAACGGCATGACCACGGTGATGCGCTTGGCGGAGGCCCGCTTCAGCGCGTCTACCATGATGAGCTGCTCCATGATCCACTGGTTGATGGGCCCGGTGTGGCTCTGGATCACGAAGGCGTCGCAGCCGCGGACGGATTCGAGGTAGCGGGCGTAGATCTCGCCGTTGGCGAAGTCGATCAGCTTGGTGGGCGTGAGGGAGACGCCGACGTGCTCGGCGACCTCTTCGGCGAGCTCCGGGTAGGCCCGGCCGGAGAAGAGCATGAGGTTCTTCTCGCCCGGCTGCTTGATGCTGGTCATGAGATCTCCTTCGCCGGTCTCGTGACCACGGTGCGGTTGTTACTGATGACCTCGGCAAGCTCGGTCATTTGCCACTCTCCTGCTGTTCTTGCTCGGCCAGCGCCTTTTCGGCCGCCGCAGCCGACTTCGTGCCCGCGCGCCTGCGCAAGACCCATTTCTCGATGTTGCGCTGTCGCGCCCTGGCCACGCCGATCGCGCCCGGAGGGACGTCGCTGTCGATGACCGAACCGGCCGCGGTGTACGCGCCGTCGCCCACGGTCACGGGGGCGACGAGCATGGAGTCGCAGCCGACGAACGCGCCGTCGCGTACCGTGCTGCGATGTTTGTTGACGCCGTCGTAGTTCACGAAGATCACGGCCGCGCCGATGTTGACGTCCTCGCCGATCGTGGCGTCGCCCGCGTACGACAGGTGCGGCACTTTCGACCGGTCGCCGACCTGGGTGTTCTTCATCTCGACGAACGTGCCCGCCTTGGACTTGTGCCCGAGCACGGTGCCGGGGCGCAGGTAGGCGTAGGGGCCGACGCTCGCTTCCGGGCCGACCACGGCGTGGTCGCAGACCGCGTTGCGCACGACCGCGCCCGCGCCGACCTTGGTGTCGGTGAGCGTGGAGCCCGGCCCGACCTCCGCTCCGGCCTCGATGACGGTATGGCCGTGCAGCTGCGTGCCGGGGTGGACGACCGCGTCGGGCTCGATCTCGACGCCGACGTCGATCCAGGTGCTGGCCGGGTCGATGATCGTGACTCCGGCGCGCATGTGGCCGTCGAGCAGCCGCTGGTTGAGCACCTTGCGGGCGATGGCCAGCTGCACCCGGTCGTTGACGCCTTCGACCTCGGTGAAGTCGGCGGCGGCGTGCGCGCCGACCCGGTGGCCGTCCTCCCGCAGGATGGCCAGCACGTCGGTGAGGTATTCCTCGCCCTGCGAGTTGTCGGTGGAGACCCGCTTGACGGCGTCGGCGAGCAACAATCCGTCGAAGGCGTAGATGCCGGAGTTCATCTCCGTGATGGCGCGCTGCTCCGGGGTGGCGTCCTTCTCCTCCACGATCTCCAGGACGGCGCCGCCGGAGTCGCGGATGATGCGCCCGTAGCCGGTCGGGTCGGGCACCTCGGCCGTCAGCACGGTGACCGCGTTGCCGTCACCCGCGTGCCGGTGGAGCAGCTCGGCCAGGGTCTCCGTACGCAGCAGCGGCACGTCTCCGTAGGTGACGAGGACGGTGCCGGCGATCGTGCCGAGCTCTTCGAGCACGGTGCGGACGGCGTGGCCGGTTCCGCGCTGCTCACGCTGGACGACGGCGCGCGCGTCGGGGCTCGTCTCCGCCAGGTGCGCGCCGACCCGTTCGGAGGCATGGCCGATGACGACGATGAGCCGTTCGGGACCGAGGTCGCGAGCGGCGGTGAGCATGTGGTCGACCAGGGTGCGGCCGCACATCTCATGCAGGACTTTGGGGGTCTGGCTCTTCATCCGGGTGCCCTCGCCTGCGGCGAGGACGATGACTGCGGCCGGGCGCGGCACACTCACGGACTGGGGCTCCCTGTGGCTGGGCGGTTCGGGGCGGCAGCTGTCGCACCGCCACCCTCCCGACACCGTGAGGATACCCAACCGACACTCGCGCGCTAGCGGCGGGGAGTGCCTCCAAGCTCCCGGAAGAGGACTCGAACCCCTACAAAGTGGACCAAAACCACTTGTCCTGCCGATTAGACGATCCGGGACTAAATCGGACACCTGAGCGTCCGACGCACTCCTACGATACCGATCCCTGGCCCACGCGCGCGCCACATAACAGACCGCCCGAAAAGCCGCAAGATACAGAAGCTACTCCTCTCATAGGACAGAAGTCGCCTTCGCCACACTCGCCGCTTAGGTCTTACTAACTTACGATGGCGTAGGTTACGGTGGCGTAGCCAGGACATTCATCCTCATACATGTCGTGAGAGGTAGCCCATGACCGTTATCGCCGAGCGCACCTCCCCAGGACCGAAGCCCGACGTCGAACCCGAGCCCCGGACCAAGGCCGAACTCGTCACCTTCGCCCTCGTGGTGGGGCTCCCCCTCATCGCGATCGTGGCCGCGGTGCCGTTCGCGTGGGGATGGGGTCTCGGCTGGAGCGACATCGTCATCGCGTTCGTCTTCTATGTGGTGAGCGGGCTCGGTGTGACCGTCGGCCTGCACCGCTTCTTCACGCACGGCTCGTTCAAGGCCAAGCGACCCCTGAAGATCGCGCTGGGCATCGCGGGCAGCCTCTCGCTGGAGATGTCCGTGCTCGACTGGGTGGCCACGCACCGCAAGCACCACAAGTTCTCCGACAAGGAGGGCGACCCGCACTCGCCGTGGCGCTTCGGACCCGGCTTCAAGTCGCTGTCCAAGGGCCTGCTGTACGCGCACATGGGCTGGATGTTCGACGCCGACCGCACCAACCGCGAGAAGTACGCCCCCGACCTGGTCAAGGACGACGACGTCGTCAAGCTGCACAAGTGGTTCGGCCCGCTGGCCCTCACCTCGCTCCTGCTGCCCGGCATCCTCGGCGGCCTGGTCACCTGGTCCTGGCAGGGCGCGCTCACCGCGCTGTTCTGGGGCTCGCTGGTCCGCATCGGCCTGCTGCACCACGTGACCTGGTCGATCAACTCGATCTGCCACGTGTTCGGCGAGGAGGACTTCCAGGTCCGCGACAAGTCGCGCAACGTGTGGTGGCTGGCCATCCCCTCCTTCGGCGAGTCGTGGCACAACCTGCACCACTCCGACCCCACCTGCGCCAGGCACGGCGCGCTGAAGGGTCAGATCGACCTCAGCGCCGGCGTCATCAGGATCTTCGAGCGGCTCGGCTGGGTCCACGACGTGCGCTGGCCGACCCCCGAACGCCTGGCGGCGAAGCGCATTGGCTGATTCCGGCTCGTTGATGACCGGTCCGTTGATGACGGGCTCTTCTTCGAGCACCGCCATTATGGAAACCGTGACCGAACCCAGATCTCGCAGGCGGATGACCGGCAGAGAGCGAAGAGAGCAGCTGATCCAGATCAGCCGCACGCTCTTCGCCGAGAAGGGGTTCGACGGGACCTCCATCGAGGAGATAGCGGCAACGGCCCAGGTCTCGAAGCCGGTGGTCTACGAACACTTCGGCGGCAAGGAGGGCGTCTACGCGGTCGTGGTCGACCGGGAGATGCAGAAGCTGCTCAGCATGATCACCGAGGCGCTCTCCGCCTCCCACTCGCTGATCAAGCTGGAGCGGGCGGCCCTGGCGCTGCTCCACTACATCGAGGAGAGCAGCGAGGGCTTTCGCATCCTGGTGCGCGACTCGCACGCCGCCTCGGGCACCGGCACGTTCGCGAGCCTGATCAGCGAGATCGCCAGCCAGGTCGAGGACGTACTCGCCGACGAGTTCGTGTCCCGCGGCTACGACCCCAAACTGGCGCCGATGTACGCGCAGATGCTCGTAGGCATGGTGGCCCTGACCGGCCAGTGGTGGCTCGACGTGCGCAAGCCGGGCCGCGAGGAGGTCGCCGCCCACGTGGTGAACCTGGCCTGGAACGGCCTGACCGGACTCAACCCGCAGCCGGCCATCACCGCTCTTTCCTTGACGTCCACCGGACGCGCCCACCCCGTCGTCGCCGTGCCGCGCGCCAGCGAGAAGGAGCTGCGCGAGCTGGAGAAGGCCCGCGACAAGGAGCTCAAGGAGGCCGAGAAGGCCCGCCAGCGGGAGCTCAAAGAGGCGGAGAAGGCCAAGGTCCGCGAGCTGAAGGAGCGCGAGCGGCTGCTGAAGGAGGCCGAGAAGGCCCGCGAGCGCGAGGAGAAACTGCGCCAGCGGGAGGCCCGGCTGGTCGAGCGCGCGGCCCGGTTGGAGCAACCTGACCAGGTGGAATAAGCCGTTGCCGCTTAGTTCACGTTCTGTTCAACCAAATGGGGCATATTTCTCATATGTCCGCGGAACCGCTTCATCCCGAGAGTGACCTTCCCCTGCCGCAGGAGAGGTTCCTCAACCGTGAGGAGAGCTGGCTACAGTTCAACGAACGCGTGCTCGAACTGGCCGAAGACTCCTCTCTCCCTCTTCTCGAACGGGTGCGCTTCCTGGCCATCTTCGCCAGCAACCTGGATGAGTTCTTCCGGGTACGCGTGGCCGGGCTGAAACGGCGGATGGCCACCGGACTGCTGCTCAGGACGAAGAGCGGGCTGAAGCCGCGCGAGGAGCTGGCCCGGATCGCCGCGATCTCCCACACGCTGGCCACGCGGCACGCGGCCGTCTTCCACGAGCAGGTCTGCCCGCAGCTGGCCACCGAGGGCATCGAGATCGTCAGATGGGACGACCTGGGCCGCGAGGAGCGCACGGAGCTGCGCAAGCTGTTCAGGGAACGGATCCGGCCGGTGCTGACGCCGCTGGCCGTCGACCCCGCCCACCCATTTCCGTATATTTCTGGACTCAGCCTGAATCTGGCGGTCCTGGTGCGGAATCCGGTCGACGATCACACCGTGTTCGCCCGGGTCAAGGTGCCTTCGCAGCTGCCGAGGTTCGTCACCGCCTCCAAGGACAGGTTCGTCCCGCTGGAGGACGTCATCGCGGCCCATCTGGGCCAGCTCTTCAAGGGCATGGAGATCGTCCAGCACCACGCCTTCAGGGTGACCCGCAACGAGGACCTCGACGTGGACGAGGACATCACCGAGAACCTCATGCAGGCGCTGGAGCGGGAGCTGAAGAACCGCCGCTTCGGCCCGGCCGTGCGGCTGGAGGTCGAGGACACCATCACGCCCGAGGTGCTCGACCTGCTCGTCGAGGAGCTCGAAGTCGCGCCGCACGAGATCTACCAGCTCGCCGGGCCGCTCGACCTGACCGGATTGCACGCCCTCGCCGACCTGGACCGGGCCGAGCTGAGCTACCGGCCGTTCGTCCCCGCCGAGGCCGTGCTGGCGGACGACGACATCTTCGCCGCGCTGCGCGAGCGGGACGTGCTCCTGCACCACCCGTACGACTCCTTCGCCACCAGCGTGCAGCGCTTCATCGAGGCGGCGGCCGAGGACCCGAACGTCCTGGCGATCAAGCAGACGCTGTACCGGACCAGCGGCGAGTCCCCGATCGTCGACGCGTTGATCGACGCGGCCGAGTCGGGCAAGCAGGTCGTCGTGGTGGTGGAGATCAAGGCCCGCTTCGACGAGCACGCCAACATCGAGTGGGCGCGCAAGCTGGAGAAGGCCGGCTGCCACGTCGTCTATGGCGTGGTCGGGCTCAAGACCCACTGCAAGCTGGCCCTGGTCGTCCGGCAGGAGCCGTCCGGCGAGCTGCGCCGCTACTGCCACATCGGAACGGGCAACTACAACCCCAAGACGGCCAGGCACTACGAGGACATCGGCCTGCTCACCGCGGACCCGCTGGTCGGCGAGGACATCACGGACCTGTTCATCCACCTGACCGGCTACTCCAACCACTCGGCCTACCGCAGGCTGCTCGTCGCCCCGCACTCGCTGCGCGGCGGCCTGATGGCCAGGATCGAGCGGGAGATCGCGCACCAGGAGGCGGGCCGTCCCGCGCGCATCAGGATCAAGACGAACTCCCTGGTGGACGAGCCGCTCATCGACGCCCTCTACCGGGCGTCCCGGGCCGGTGTGCAGGTGGATCTGTGGGTGCGGGGTATCTGCACCCTCCGCCCTGGCATCCCGGACCTGTCGGAGAACATCCGCGTACGGTCGGTGCTGGGGCGTTTCCTGGAGCATTCCCGCATCTACGAGTTCGGCCTGGGCCGGCGGCCCGAGGTGTGGATCGGCAGCGCCGACCTGATGCGCCGCAACCTGGAGCGCCGGGTCGAGGCGCTGGTCAAGGTGACCAGCCAGCAGCACCGGGCGTACCTCATCGACCTGATGGACCGCGCCACCGCCGACACGACGAGCGCGTGGCTGCTGAACTCCGACGGCACCTGGGTGCGACATCCGGGCGAGGACCTGCAGAGCATCCTGATCGGCACCCGCCGCTGGAGGAGCGTTGATGACTGACCCGCTCCGCGCGGCCGGAGCCGTGGTGTGGCGCGGTGACGAGCGCCACCCCGAGGTGGCCGTCATCCACCGCCCGGCCTATGACGACTGGACCTTTCCCAAGGGCAAGCTGAAGCAGGGCGAGCACGTGATCGTCGCCGCGCTGCGCGAGGTGCGCGAGGAGACCGGCCTGGTCACGACGCTCGGCCGCGCCCTGCCACCCGTCCACTACCTGATCACGGACCGGCTCAAGCGGGTCGACTACTGGGCGGCCCAGGCCACGGACGAGAGCGAGGCGTTCACCCCCGGCGACGAGGTGGACGAGCTGCGCTGGCTGCCGCTCGACCGCGCCCGCGAGCTGCTGACCTGGGAGTGGGACGTGGGCCTGGTCCACTCGCTGGAGGTGGCGCCGCTGGCCACCGTCCCTCTTGTCCTGGTACGGCATGGCGCCGCGGGCTCCAGGCAGGCGTGGAAGGGTGATGACGCCCTGCGTCCCCTCGACTCGGACGGCCGGGCCCAGGCGGAGACGATCGCCCGGGTGCTGCCCGCCTACCGTCCCGAGGTCCTGGTCAGCTCGCCCAGCCTCCGATGCGTACAGACGCTCCAGCCGTACGGCGGCGACATCAGGACCGAGCCGCTGCTCAGCGAGGAGGGCCAGGACTCGGACAAGACGCCCGCGCTGGTCGGGGAGCTCAGGACGGCGGCGGCCGTGTCCAGCCACGGCAAGGTGCTGCCCGAACTGATCCGCTCGCTCAGCGGCAAGGACGTGCAGCTGCGCAAGGGGGCGTTCGCCGTCCTGCACCGGCTGGGCGAGCGGGTCGTCAGCGTGGAGCGTTACACGACCTGAGGGCCACGAGGCTCTGACGGTCACCAGGTGACGGGCAGTTCGGCGACGCCTTCGGTGATCCGGCCCTCGTTGCGGCGGAGCTGATCGAGCGGCACGGCCACGCGCAGCTCGGGGAAGCGCTGGTAGAGCCGGCTGAACACCCCTTCGAGCTCGACCCTGGCCAGGCTGGCGCCGATGCAGTAGCGCGGGCCGTACCCGAAGCTCAGGTGCGGGTCTACGGACTTCCGGCCCACGTCGAAGGTGTCGGGGTCGGGGTAGATCCGCTCGTCCCTGTTGGCGGCGCCGGGCATGATCAGCACGGCCTCGCCCCGGCGGATCGTGACGCCGCCGATCTCGATGTCGCCGTGGGCGTAGCGGGGCAGGCCGTGCAGGCTGGGCGAGGCCATGCGCAGGATCTCCTCGACGGCGGCGGGCGCCCGTCCGGGATCGGCCTTGAGCAGCGCGAGCTGGTCGGGGTTGGCCTCCAGGAACAGTACGCCGTAGTCGATGCGGTTCACGGTGGTCTCGTGCCCGGCGAACAGCAGCCCGCCGGCCAGCTGCGCCACCCTGCCGTCGTCGTCCAGGACCCCGGCCAGGTCCGAAAGGACGTCCTCGCCGGGCTCGTGCCGCTTGCGCTCGATGAGCCCGGCCATGTACGCGCCCATCTCCTCGCGCGCCGCCATGCCCTTGGCCTCGTCCGCGACGTCGCCCATCCGGCTGGAGACGCCGCTGAAGTAGTCCCGGTCCTCGAAGGGGACGCCGAGCAGCTGGCAGATGACCAGCACGGGCAGCGGGAAGGACAGCTCGGCGTGCAGATCAGCGGGCGGCGTCAGAGTGGCCAGGTGGTCCAGCCGCTCGTCCACCAAGGTGCCCACGTGGTCGCTGAGCGCCTTCATCCGGCGGGCGGAGAACGAGGGCATGAACAGCCGGCGCATCCGCTCGTTGTCGGCCTTCTCGGTCGCGCTCTCGCCCTGGGGGCCGCCGAGCAGCGCGGAGCCGGAGACGCGGGCGGCCTTCTCCGGCTCGGGGTGCGAGCGTCCGAGCCGGGGGTCGGCGAACAGCTTGCGGGCGTCCTCGTAGCCGCTGACCAGCCAGATCTCGTCGCCCACCCGGGTGCGTACTCTGGTGATGCCCTTCTCGTCCCGCAGCTCCCGATAGGCCGCAGGGACCTCCAGGGCGTCCTGTCGTGCGAAAGGTATGACTGGTAAGTCGCTCATAGTAGTTTCCTAATGGCTCGCGCCGTCTCGGCCCAGACCTTGGGGAAGTCCGCGTGTGCTCGCTCCGCTGTGCCGCGTTCGAGGCCGATGAGCAGGCCGTACGTGAAGGTGTCCTCACCCGCCTGCCGCGCGGCCTCCGCCTCCTTGGCCAGCGTCTCCTGCGCCACCACGCCGTCCTGATGGGTGCCGAGCACCTCCTGTACGGCCGCGGCGTGCTTGGCCAGCTTGGCCATGCTCTTGCCGAGCGTGGGCTGGAGGGCCTCGGCGGTGTAGCGGGCCCGTTTGGCCGCCTTGCGGACATCGTGCATGGCGAGCTCGCGGCGTTCGAGGTCCGGGATCGCCTGGGCGGTGTCGTAGATCTTGGCCACCCGGTCCCAGTTCTCGGCGGCCACGTCACTGAGCTTGTCGTGCGCCGGTTCCGCCGCGGCCTTGGTCAGCTTCGGGGCGGCCGTCAACGTGTCGAGGGTGTCGAGCAGCGCGTAGTAGCGCTCGCCGCTGAGCGTGTCCTTGATGCGCTCGTACGCCTCCAGCTCGCGGGCGTGCAGGTCGTCGCCGAGCCTGGCCAGGATGCGGCCGGTGACCAGTTCGGGGGCCAGCGCCGCCAGCTCGCGGGCGAACCTGGCCCTGATCACTTCCAGGTCACGCGCCTCGCCGAGCACCGTGGCCAGCCAGCGCAGCTCGTCCTGGACCCGCTTCGTGCCGATGATGATGCCGCCGAACGCCCTGAGCGCGCTCCGCAGCCGCCGGGAGGCGACGCGCATCTGGTGGACGGCGTCATGTTCCGCTCGCCGTACGCGGGGATCTTGTGAGAGGAGGGCCGTCACCTGGCCCGCCAGGTAGTCCATGACGGTCTGGCCGGCCGAGCCGTCCTTCGTGGGGGCATGGGCGACAGGTGGTGGTTCGAGGAGTCTGGCGAGCTTGCTGGCCGACTCCGACGGGGTGGCGCCGGCCTTTCTGAGCCGTTTGCCGACCTTGGCGAGCAGGGCTTGGTCGCCTTCCAGCAGCTCCGCCTCGACCTCGCGCCACCGCACGACCCCCGGCCCGCCTGCTGATTTTTTGGCATCGAAGACCGTGCCCTTGACGCGGTCGTCGGCGATCTCGACGAGCCCGGTCGGGCCGTCGTGCAGCAGGGTCACGGTCCGGCGGGTGTCGAGCTCGGCCACCACCTGGAGCTCCGCGCCGCGGGTGTAGGCGCGGACGAGCTCGGCCAGCTCGGCGGGCACCATCTTCGTGCTCCGGGTGAGCGGGTGGGTGATCTCCTGGCGTACGCCCTTGGCCTTGGGCAGCTTCAGATGCCAGCCGGCGTCGTCACCGCCGCGTCTTCGCCGGAGCGTGATGCCCCGGGTGGCCAGCCGCAGATCGGGCGTGTCGTAGTAGAGCGCCACGAGCTGGTAACTCTTCGGGCCCGAGATCTCTGCCAGCTTGCTCAGGTCGGGTATCGCGTAGTCGGAGGGGACGTTGAACTTGTCCTCGATTTCGATGCCCACAGCACCTCACAGCCTTGGCCGATTTGGACAATCATGCCACCGCTGGACGAACTTCACACGCCTTGGAGGAGCTCGATTCGGTTCCCCACCGGGTCCATGAGGTAGATCCGGCGGTAGCCGGGGAGCAGGTCGTCGGGTGGTTCCGTGCTGAAGGCGCCGAGGTCGTCCACCAGGAACGCCGGGTGCGCCTTCCTGGCGGGCCGAAAGTCGTCCTCGATGCCGAGATGCACCTCAACCCCCCGGCCACGGAACCAGACCCCGCCGCGTTTGTCCAGCTCAGAGGGTTTTGGCACCTCCTGGAGCCCGAGGACTCCGCCGTAGAACTCCCTCAGCAGCGGCTCGCTCCCCGCGGGCGCGGCGAGCTGGACGTGATGCAGGCCGGTGATCATTTCTGCGCCACCACATAGGTGATCATTTCTGTGCCACCACATAGGTGATCATTTCTGTGCCACCACGAAGACGCGCCGGAACGGGAACGGCGTCCCGTACGGCCTGGCCGGATAGACCTCGTCGAGCCGCTGCCCCAGCTCGGCGGTGAACTTCTTCTGCTCGTCGGGGTCCAGCCGGTCGAAGACCGGGCGCAGGGCGGTGCCGGAGATCCAGTTCAGTACCGCGTTGTCACCGTTGTCGCTCTGGAGGAGGTGGACGTATGTCGTCTCCCAGGCGTCGACCCGGCAGCCGCTCAGGAAGTCGACGTAGTCGATGGGGTCGTCCACCGGGCGGCCCCGGTTGAGGTCGCCGAGCCGATCGGACCACTCGGGCGCGGCGCAGAGCTCGCGGATCGCCACGTGGCTGGGGGCGTCGAAGTTGCCGGGCACCTGGAAGGCCAGCCAGCCGCCGGGGCTCAGCGCGTCGACCCAGTGCTCCAGGACGTCGCGGTGCGTGGGCACCCATTGCAGGACTGCGTTGGAGACGAGCACGTCCACCGGCCGGTCGGGCCGCCACGTCGTGACATCGGAGACCCAGAACCGCTGCTGCTGGTGCTGGCGCGCCTTGGTGATCATGGCCGGGGAGGCGTCGAAGCCCTCCACGGTAGCCTGGGGCCAGCGGCGGGCGAGTTCGAGGGTGAGTTCGCCGGTGCCGCAGCCGGCGTCCACGACATAATCAGGACTGTCGGCGCCGATTCTGGCGGTCAGCTCGAAGAACGGGCGTGATCGCTCGTCGGTGTACCTGGCGTATATGGTGGGATCCCAGATATCTCTCGACATAGAGATAATTGATATCGAGATATGTATCTCGATGTCAAGACAGTACACTCTGACCATGACGCAGGATGCGCTCCCCCCGACCTGGCGATCTCGTGGCAAGGCGGTCTCATGAACGAGGAGCCGCAGGACGAGGTCGACCGGCTGGTGGCGGCCTGGCGGTCAGAGCGTCCGGACCTCGACGTCGAGCCCCTTCAGGTGCTGTCGCGGGTGTCGCGGCTGGCCAAGCATCTCGACCGGGCCAGGCGAGCGGCATTCGCCGAGCACGCTCTGGAGCCTTGGGAGTTCGACGTGCTGACAGCACTTCGGCGCGCGGGCAAGCCGTACGAGCTGAGCCCCGGAGCCCTGATCCGGGCCACCCTGGTCACGTCGGGCACGATGACGAACCGCATCGACCGGCTCGCCCAGGCGGGCCTGGTGCGGCGCCGGCCGGATCCGGAGGACCGGCGAGGGGTGCTGGTGTCGCTGACGGACAGCGGGCTGGCGCGGGTGGACGCGGCGTTCGCCGGGCTGTTGCGGCGCGAGCACGACCTCCTCGCCGGCCTGCCCCTGACCGACCAACGCACCCTCTCCGCCCTGCTCCGCACCCTCCTCGCACCGTTCGATTCCTGACCGCTCAGGCGGTCAGTCGCTCAGGCGGTCGGCGAGTTCGAGCCACTCGGCCTCGACCGTGTCCTTCTGGTCGAGGATGTCCCTGAGCTGGGTGTCCAGGGAGCCCAGTTTGGCGTAGTCGCTGGCCGCGTCCGCCATGGCCGCGTGGAGCTTGGCCTCCTGGTCGCCCAGCCGGTCGAGCTGGCGTTCGAGGCGGTTGAGCTCCTTGCGCAGCTCGCGTTCTTCCTTGGCCGACATGCCCTCCTGAGGGGCCGCGGGCTGGATCGGTGCGGGAGCCGACGACTGGGGTGAGGTCATTCGGGCGGTCTGGGCGGTGCCTTGGGCCCGGCGGGACAGATATTCGTCCACGCCTCCCGGAAGGAAGGAGAGCTTGCCGTTGCCCAAGAGCGCCACACATTTGTCCGTGACGCGTTCGAGGAAGTAGCGGTCGTGGCTCACCAGGATAAGAGTGCCGGGCCAGCCGTCGAGAAGGTCTTCGAGCTCGTTCAGCGTCTCGATGTCGAGATCATTGGTCGGCTCGTCGAGCAGCAGCACGTTGGGGTCGTCCATGAGGAGCCTGAGCAGCTGCAGCCGCCGCCGCTCGCCACCCGACAGGTCGCCGACGACCTTCCACTGCGCCTCACCCTTGAAGCCCAGGCGTTCGAGCAGCTGGGACGCGGACCACTCCTTCTTGCCGACCTGGATGTACTTGCGGATCTCCTCGACCGTCTCCAGCACCCGGCGGGTGGGGTCGAGCTCGGCCAGCTCCTGCGACAGGTGCGCCAGGCGTACCGTCTTGCCCCTGATCATCCGCCCCGAGTCCTGCTGGACCGAGTCGGCGAGCAGCCGGAGCACGGACGACTTGCCGGAGCCGTTGACGCCGATCAGCCCGACCCGGTCGCCCGGCCCGAACTGCCAGGTGCAGTCGTCGAGCACCAGCGGCCCGCTGCCGGGGCCACCGGCGTGCAGGGTGACGTCTTCGAGGTCGTAGACGGTCTTGCCGAGCCGGACCGCCGCGAACCTCAGCAGCTCCACGCTCTCCCGCGCCGGCGGCTCGTCGGCGATCAGCGCCTGCGCGGCCTCAATCCGGAACTTCGGCTTCGACGTGCGGGCGGGCGGGCCGCGCCGCAACCAGGCGATCTCCTTGCGCATCAGGTTCTGGCGGCGTTCCTCGGCGGCCTGGGCGATGCGCGCCCGCTCCGCCTTCGCGAGCACGTAGGCGGCGTAACCGCCCTCATATCGCTCGACTCGACCGTCCACGACCTCCCAGGTCCTGGTGGAGACCGCGTCGAGGAACCACCGGTCGTGCGTCACGACCACCAGCGCGCTCTTGCGTCCGGCCAGATGACCGGCCAGCCAGGCTATGGCCTCGATGTCGAGATGGTTCGTGGGCTCGTCGAGCATGATCAGGTCATGCTCATCGATGAGCAGCTGGGCCAGCGCGGTGCGCCGCCGCTCACCACCGGACAGATCCCCCGCCTTGGCGTCGAGATCGAGATCACCGATGAGATTGCCGAGAATCTCGCGGACGCCCTGATCCCCCGCCCACTCGTGCTCAGCCTTCTCACCCAGCACGATCTCCCGGATGGGCATCGCCGGATCGAGCGCGTCATGCTGCGACAGCACGCCCACCCGCAGCCCCCGGGTATGGGTGACCCGGCCGCTGTCCGGGCGTACGTCTGCCGCGATCACCGACAGCAGCGTGGTCTTGCCGCCGCCGTTACGTCCGACGACACCTATGCGCTCGCCGACCTCGACCCCGAGGGAGACGTCGTTGAGCAGCGGTTTGGGCCCGTAGGCATGGGAAACAGACTCGAGATTTACCAGATTCATGGCCCTACCAGGGTATCGGCCTCAAAGGCGCTGTGGTGACGACACCGATAGCGCCATATCCGCAACCGCCCCGAGACCGGCGCTCAGATTCGGAGAGGGCCGTGGGAGATCCTCCTGGGCCGTTCTTGAGGAGGTGGTCCGTCTACAGCGGACGAAAAGGCAAAGGAACGGAGTGCCTGCTCCGTTCCGCTCCTAACGTATGGCGCACCCGGGGGCTTGCGGCAAGACCCCGGTCGTACCGCAGAATCGGCGGCCGAGGCCAGAACCTGCGGAAATAGGAGTAGCTAAGTGCGTGTGTCGATGTCGATGACCGGGTCGCGCGGGGACGCGACGAAAGACCGCGCGGGGCGGGGCCGATGATGGACGTCGACGTGATCATCGACCGACACCGCCGTGCTCGGGCGGCGAGAAGCGCTCTCCGGCTGGTTCGGCACACCTGAACACAACAGTGCCGCTCATCGATCGGCTCTCCTGATCAGCTGACTCTCCTGATCGGCTGACCGAACGTCGCCAGGAGCGCTCATCGCGTTGGCTGCCGAACACCGCAACCGGCCACAAAGCCCCTCAACGCGCCCTCACATCAAGCCGTCGCCGCGCCCGCGCAGGACGCGGGGTCCGGGGATCCGGATAGCGGGGTCCGGGGATCCGGATAATCGAGCGCTACACCCTGCTCGCCAACGACCTGCTGGTCGTCGGCGAGCCCGTCTTCGTACCGCTGGCGGGTTCGGCCCGGCGCACTTGGGCCGAGCAAGCTGTCAGGAGGTATAAGTGGCTGCTACGAGGGATGGTCAGGGCCGAGCGGCCGAGAAACTACACCGCTCTGCGAGACGTCATCTGGCGCCGCGCGGTGCAGGCAGCCACTCTCGCCTTTGGCTCCCGACCTGAGAAGGTCAATCCCACCAGCCCCGTGACCAGCCCCGTGACCAGCAGCGGGCCTCCACCTGCCGCACCTAAGGGCTGGAGGAGGAAGCTCTGAGCGTCCTGGTCATCGAGATCGAGCTGATCAACAAACCGCCCGGCGTCAGACAACAACGGCGCCTGGGACTGGGCCGTGAGCGGGAATCGCGGTGCGGGTGATGCCGGACGTGGTGAGGGCGGCGGCCATGCGGTCGGCGTGGGCGGCGTCGGTCGCGAGGAAGGCGCAGGTCGGACCGGAGCCGGAGACGATCGCGCCGAGCGCGCCGTACTGACGACCGGCTTCGAGGGTGTCGGCCAGCTGAGGGCGGAGCGTCAGGGCGGCGGGCTGGAGGTCGTTGGTGAGGTACGCGCCCAGCTTGCGGGCGTCCCCGGCGCCGAGCGCCTCCAGCAGAGGGTCGCTCAGCTGCGGCCAGGGGATCTCCGCACCGGTCGCGGCACGGAGCCGGTCGCACTCGGCATAGACGGCGGCCGTCGACAGCCCGCCCTCCGCCACCGCGAACACCCAGTGAAACCGGCCGCCGGTCGGCAGCTCGCTGAGCTGCTCACCCCGCCCGATCCCCACCGCCGTGCCTCCGAGCAGCGAAAAGGGTACGTCACTTCCCAGGTCGCCGGCGATCTCCATGAGGTCGTCGAACGGCAGGCCAAGCCCCCACAACTCGTTGCACGCCACCAGAGCCCCCGCCGCGTCCGCGCTCCCCCCGGCCATGCCACCGGCCACGGGGATGGCCTTGTGGATCACCAACGCCGCGCCATAGGTGCGGCCCGCGTGCTTGGCCAGGGCTCTCGCGGCCTGAATCGCCAGATTCTCGTTATCGATCGGGACCCGGTCCGCCCAGTTGCCCCCCACCGTGACGGTGATCGACTCGGACTCATGGGCGACCACTTCGTCGAAGATCGATACGGCGTGGAAGACGTTGACCAGGTCGTGATAGCCGTCTTCCCGAAGCGGTCCGACGGATAGCTGCACGTTGACCTTCGCGGGCACCCGTACGGTCACCGAACTCATCGATCTTCTGTCACTTTCGTCGTTTGCCGAGGTTGAGGACTCTTCTCGAGCTTGTCGAGGGCTCTCGAGCCTATAGGGGCTCGCTTCCCGCTCACATGATTCTCGGCAGAAGTGGTGACCCCTGTACGGGACCGATGCAACACCCGTACCCGAGGGGGCGATTCTTCGGCGCTGCGGTCGGCGGTCCTGGTAAACCCTCGCCATGGCGCATGGAGACGTCACCGATGAGGGATGGGCTTTGATCGACGAGGTACGCGGCGATGGACCCCGCCACGACGCCGGCTGCCGTCGGGCCGGTCAGGTCATCGAAGAGCACGGCGAGCTGGATCTGGGCTACGCGGTCGGCGTAGCCGGTGCAGGCGGCCCTCCGCTCGGATCGACGTGACATAGGCAGCTCCCCTCTGGCATGGAACAGGACGACGATGCCGCTACCTGCCAGTATCGGTGCGGCTCCAGCAGACGAGAGCGTCCACTCGCAGGGGCGGACGCCTGCGACTGCGGTGCCAGATGCCAGCGTTGCCGGTGCGCTGAGGACTCCTCCGGCCCGCTTGGCGGAATGTCGCACGAGTGCCGCATACGAGAGGAGCTACGCGATCATGCGGGCTGCAGCCACCATGCAAGCGACATCTGATCAACTATCGACATCGGAACGGACAAGGCCGGCTGCCATGCTCTGTCTCTCAGCGTGAGGAAGAACGATGCCATCGATCGTCTTCGGGACATTCGCCGTGATCGCAGTGAGCGTGGCCGTGGTGTTGTTCCTCGTGTTGCGGCGAAAGCCGCACACCCGGGTCGGGGCGTACGTCAGCGCGATGTTCCTCCTCCTGGGCGCGGGGCTGCTCGCCATGGGCTCCATCTCGTTCGCGAGCATGGAATCCGCCGCGCTGCGAACCTTCACGCCGGAGGAGCGCGCGGTCGCGGTGCCGTGCAACGCGGCGGTCTTGGGGATTGAGGAGACGTCCAACAAGTTCAACGGACGTTACATCTGGCTGCTGCGGCTTCGCGTGACCCCTCAGGGCGGCAGCCCGTACGAGATCGAGCGCACGGCCCGGCTCACCTCGTCCATGGGGGAACATCTGGAGCGGGGGAACGTCGCGCTGTCGTGCCTAGTGGACCCCACCGACCACACCCGGATCGAGATCTCGGCCCTGGCCTGAGCTGTCCATGCGGGCTAACAGCCGCAGCCGACTCAGTACCCAGGCGGCCAGCCCCCAGGCCGGATTTCGGTGCGACAGCGGACAACCGGACACGCGCGACTCGAACGGGGGGTCGCGGAAAACATCGGCCTGTGTGGGGTCAGGGGCGGGGGCAACCCAGGTGGCATCCTCAACATGCTCACAGATCAGTACCGCCCACCCGGCGGGTCACCCACGGCCGGGGTGAGTCTCCAGCCGTTCCAGGGATCGCGTCGCTCGACCTTGGCGCAGACCTGTGGTCTCCAGGCCTGATGAGGTCTGCGAGTTGCGGTCCGGCCCCGCCGGCACGCACGGGGCCCAGGCCCAAGAGCTCAAAGGCACGTCCCAGGGCATGTGGCTGCGCTTGGGCGACAACACCCTGGATCTGGACGGCACCCTGGAACTGATCGAGTTGCCCTATTGCTCAGCCTGGCTCAGCCTGGCGATCCAGGGCTGACCCCGCCGCTGGGCTGGACGATGAGACCTGTGGGCTGTTTGCCGACCCACGTCGGCGCGCACGACGTGGCGAATGGATCGAGCACCTGGAGCGGAAGTATCTGGCGCGATGTCCTGCCACTCTGACGAGAGCACGTCCAGAAGCGCGCGTGGCAAGATCGGGATAACGTGGCGCCCTCTGGTGGAAGGTCGACAATGTTCGATGCGCCCAGATATCACCTTCAACCATCGCGCTGGCAGAACGTTCTTTGAGAAGGAGGACGCGTGACAGTGGCACGAGTACTGGTGGTCGGCCTCGATCCCGCCAAGATCCAGGGCTGGGACCCAGAGCCAGTTCAGGCGGCGATGGCACGCGGCCAGGCCCGTTTCGACGATCATGGTATCGAGGCCGACTGGTGCCTGTTGGCACTTGACGAGAACCCCGAAGGAGCGATCGTGGAGGCGCTGACCCGCAAAGACTACGTCTGCGTGGTGATCGGGGGCGGCATCCGCAAGCACGAGCCATTGCTCGAACTCTTCGAGAAGGCGGTCAACCTGGTCCGGCAGCACGCGCCCAATGCGGCCATCGCCTTCAACAGCAGCCCCGAGGACTGCGCCGACGCAGCTCTGCGGTGGCTACGCTAGCGGCAAGCCAACCTCGCCGACGCCCTGCTCCGTGTCCTGCCCGACTCGGGCGCCCACCGCCACACCGTCGACGTGGCCCAATGATCAGCGCGGGCGGCTGAGGGCAGCCTCGGCCAGATCTGTCCATTTCTCGACCGAAGAGTGGGGCACGACCACCCAGTCCTTCATCGCCCTGCCCTGCTCCGAGGGGTCGAACAGGGACGCCCCGGCCAGCTGGAGCGCGGCTGTGTGTTCGGGGGTGTCCCTGACCAGCCGGAACACCATCGCACCGTCGCGCTGCAGGCTCGCGAACACCTTCCCCGCCTGATCTTTGAGCGCGGGACTCCCCATCATCCTGGAGATCCGTACACCCAGGTCGGCAAGCTCGGCACCGACCTGCTTGAAATCCTCTTCCGCGCTCATCGTCAGTTGGTCCCGAACTCCATGGCATCGTGGTCGAGCAGCTCATCGTGGTCGAGCAGCTCATCGTGGTCGGGCTCTTCCCGCCTGACGCGATCGCCTCGGCCCCGCCTTCCGGCAACACGGCGATCAGGCTAGTCGCCCCGGCGGCACCGATCAAGGCCGGATGCGGGGTGCCCACCATGCCGAATCCCGCCACCGGTCCTCAACTATGCGATAGGCCACCATCAGCGCCGACTAACAAGATGTGAAGATCAGAAGGTCCGGTGGCTCATGGCATCGCAGCCCTGGGCTCCCACGGAACCGTGCGTAACACTCGCCCGTTACACAGCTCTTCTCACCCTTTCCAGAGGAACTGACTTAAGGAGCTCGCAGCGGAGTTTCGCCTGGTCATATGGGATCCACAATCACAGGATGCCTATCTGCCGACGCTAGATTAGGGCAAAAGCCTTTTGAGAGAAAGAGGGCGTTTTGTCGGAAGTGACGGTTGTTGAGGTGCCGCAGTGGCGGGGGTCGGGGTCTGCTACGGCGGAGCGGCTTCGGGAGGGGGCCCAGTTGGTGGCCGGGATGGTGCCTGCGACGCGGCGACTGCGTGTGCAAGTCGATGATGATCTGGTCATCACGGCTTCTCGAGTGCGGGCGGCGATGTCGCAAGTGGGCGAGGGGCTCGTGGTCACTGCTGGAGGTGATTGCGGGGTCGAGTTGGAGCCGGTGGCGGCGGCTCGGCGAGCGTACGGGGATCGGCTGGTGGTCGTCTGGTTCGATGCTCATGGGGATCTCAATACGCCGTCCGGCTCACCCTCTGGGGCCTTTCACGGGATGGTGCTGCGGGCCCTCACTGGTGAAGGGCCGGACGGGCTGGTGCCCGAGGAACTGGTCCGTCCGTGGCAGATCGTGCTCGCCGGGGTGCGGGATCTCGATCCGGCCGAGGGTGCGTTCGTTGAGGCGAGTGGGGTGTGCCACCTGCGCATGCCGGACTCCGCGACGCTGGTCGATGCGATCGCTTCAGCTGGTTTCGATCGGGAGCGGGGCGGCTTTCCGAAGGAGCGTGGATTCGAGGAGAAGGTCGTCTACCTACATATCGATCTTGATGTGCTGGATCCGGAAGTGTTCGCCAGCGTGGGGACGCCGGCCCCGGGCGGGATGCGACCTGATGGGTTGCTTGGACTGGTCAGCGCGGTGGCGGAGCGGTTCGAGGTGGCAGGGCTGGGGATCGTGGAGTATGAGCCGGGCAGGGCCGAGGATCAGGAGTTGCTCGCGCCTCTGGTCGAGAAGTTGGTCAAAGTCTGCGCTCGTGCTTGAGGAGCCGGGCCGCACCCCGGCGAATCGGGGGGATGGGTGCGGCCCGGAAACAGGAACTGGTCCTCGTGCGGTGGTGAGGGCCGGGGGTGGCTCGGTGGCTGCGGCCCGGGCATGAAAGCCGACCCTCGTGCCGTGGTGAGGGCCAGGAGTGGCTCGGGGGTGCTGTCGGCTGCCGGGGTCAGCCTGGGCGTACGGCGCCTCGGTATAGGGGGCGATAGTAGGTGGAGGTTAGGAACGGGGTTCTTCTGACCACATCGCCGGTTTTGGGGGCGTGGATCATTACGCCGCCGCCGAGGTTGAGGCCGACGTGTGTGGGGTCGCCGGTGCCGCCACCGAAGAAGACCAGGTCGCCCTTGCGTAGCTCACCGAGTGTGACTCTGCGGCCTTGGCGGAACTGGGTGCCTGTGTAGTGGCCGAGCCTTATGCCGGCTTTGGACCAGGCGTAGAGGGTCAGGCCGCTGCAGTCGAAGCCTTTGGTGTGGGCTCCCCTGCCTACGCCTGTGGTGGGGCCTGACGGCGTGCCGCCGCCCCACGAGAACGGGGTGCCCAACTGGTCGATGGCGGCTGCCACCGCGATGTCGCCCTTGGTCCGGGGCTTGGTCCCGGGCTTGATTCCAGGCTGGGTGGGTCTTGGCTTGGGCGGCGTGTCTCGGGGGTCACGGGGGTCTGCGGGGGTTGCAGGGATTGCGGGGATTGTGGCCGGGGGGTTGGGGGCGAGGCAGGCTTCTGGGGGTAGGGGGATGAGGACATAGATGGGCTGCTGGTTCGCGCTACCGGAATGGTCGGCGCCATCAGAATGGTCCACGCCCTCAGGAGGCAGGGCCGAAAGTGACTCTGGCGGGACGTCCTGGGAGAGCCTCGTATCGGGTCCGCTGTTCGCGGGGCTCGTATTGCGTCCGCCGTTTGCGTTGCGTCCGCCGTTTGCGAGGCTCGTATTGCGTCCATCGCTCACGGGGCTCGTATCGCGCGCGCCGTTCACGGGTTTGGTGGGTACGGCGATCAGGTGGAAGCACTGGGTGGTCGGTGGCTTGAGTGAGGTCGCGCTGGTGCTCGTGGCTGCGGCCGTGTTGGGGAATGCGAGGAGCGCCGCGAGGGTGCCTCCTCCGACCGCGAGCCCGGTAAGAGCAGGGCGGAGGGTCAGGGCGGAGCGAGGGTCCAAGGCGGGGCGGGTGTTCAGAGCGGGGCCGGTGCTTACAGCGGGGCCCACAGAGGGGCTGGTGTTCAGGGCGGGGCTGGTGGCTGGGCTGGAGCGGATGTTCAGGCCGGAGTGGGTGGCTGGGCTGGAGCGGATGTTCAGGCCGGAGTGGGTGGCTGGGCTGGAGCGGACTCCCAGGTTGGGGTGAGGGGTCGGGCCGGGGCTGGTGGCCGGGCTGAAGCGAGTGCCCAGATCAGAGTGAAGGGTCAGGCCGAAGCGGCGGGGCAGGGCGGAGCGGGGGGTCATGTGGGCCTCCTGCGACGTGCGGAACGGAGGCCCCAGGATCTTGCGATCGGGCTTGGGGGCGGGGAGCCGAGCGGGGTTCTGTGGATAACCGGAGTTGTGGAGGCGACCCTCTGTGGATAACCGGGGGCCGGGGATAGCTTTTGTGGCTTCCAGGCTCCGAAGTCCGATCGCCTAAGCACGCGGGCCCCTCGGGCACGAGCCCCCTCGGGCGCGGATCTCCACAGGCTCGAATCTGCTCAGACGCGGATCCCCTCAGGCTCGAATCTGCTCAGACGCAGATCCCCTCAGACGCGGATCCCCCTCAAGCGCGCCGATCGCCCGAGGCTTGCGAGCCGTACCCGCTCGACCTACGAGGGCTTGGCCTCGGCGATTCGGGCGAAGGCTGTTACGTCGAGCTGCTCCCCCCGCGCGGACGGGTCCACCCCGGCCGCCCGCAAAGCGATTTCGGCCTCCGCAGGGCTGCCGGCCCAGGATGCCAGCGCGGCCCGCAGCGTCTTGCGGCGCTGTGCGAACGCGGCGTCGATCACCGCGAACACCTCCTCGCGCGAAGCGGAGGTCTCGGGTGGGTCCCGGCGGGCCATGGAGACGAGGCCGGAATCCACGTTCGGTGCGGGCCAGAAAACCGTCCGCCCCACCGGGCCTGCTCGCCGTACGTCCGCGTACCAGGCGGCCTTAACCGACGGCACTCCGTACACCTTCGACCCGGGGCCGGCCGCGAGGCGGTCGGCCACTTCCGACTGGACCATCACGAGGCCCTTGCGCAGTGACGGCAGCACTTGCAGCAGGTGGAGGACCACCGGGACCGCGACGTTGTACGGGAGGTTCGCGACCAGGGCGGTGGGCGTGTGGCCCAGCAGGTCGGCGGAGGTGATGCGCATGGCGTCGGCCTCCACGACCGTGAGCTTGTCGCCGAGGCCACGGCCCGCCACGGTCAGCGGGAGCTGGCCCGCGAGTACGGGGTCGATCTCGACGGCCACCACATGCTGGGCCTCGGGGAGCAGTGCGAGGGTGAGTGAGCCGAGGCCGGGGCCCACCTCTATGATCACGTCGTCTGGGGCCAGTGAGGCCACTCTGACGATGCGCCGCACGGTTCCCGCGTCGATCACGAAGTTTTGGCCTAGCTTTTTCGTCGGACGAAGATTTAGCTTATCCGCCAAAATACGTATTTCTGCAGGGCCCAACAGGCTCATCATCCAACCAGTCTCCCGCATCGAAGAACCTGCGATGGCGGATGGGGGCACCACAGGGGAGGATGGGCGTGGAACAGGAAGGGACGTCCTTGATGGAGCCAACGGGCGCCGCGCCGCTCCGCCCGACGGATCTGCGGGAAATCGGCCCGTACCGGCTGCTCGGCCGACTCGGCGAGGGCGGCATGGGTACGGTGTTCCTGGCCAGGGCACCGACGGGGCGGTTTGTCGCGGTCAAGGTGGTGAAGGCCGAGTTCGCCAACCAGCAAGGGTTCGCGGACCGCTTTCACGCCGAGGTGGAGAACGCGCGACGGGTGGCGTCGTTCTGTACGGCCCAGGTGCTGGACAACGGCAACACTGGCGACAGCCGCCCGTACATGGTGACCGAATACATCGGCGGCACCCCGTTGTCGGACCAGATCGCCAAGTACGGCGCGCTGGACCCGGGGCCGCTGCACGGCGTCGCGCTGGGAGTCGCGGCGGCGCTGGCGGCGATCCACGTCGCCGGGCTGGTGCACAGGGATCTCAAGCCGGCCAATGTCATATTGTCGCTGTCCGGGCCGCGAGTGATCGACTTCGGCATCGCCAGGGCGCTCGACAGGGAGACCGGGTTCACCATGTCCGGTGAGCTGCTGGGCAGTCCGGGCTGGTGGGCGCCCGAGCAGGTGCGAGGGGAAACGGTCACTCCCGCCGTCGACATCTTCGCCTGGGGCTGCCTGATCGCGTACGCCGGCAATGGGCGCCACCCGTTCGGGCGCGGCGACCCCATCACGCTCGCGACGCGCGTACTGAACGCGCCGCCGGACCTGGGCGCTCTGCCCGCGCCGCTCGATGAGCTGATCCGGCGGGCTACTGACATGGATCCGGCTCAGCGGCCCACCGCCCAGGACCTGCTGATCGCCCTGGTCGGAGGCACTGCGCCCGCCCCCGCGGCGACATCGGCGGCACCGGCGGTCGATCCGCCGACCCTGGTGGCTCCCGGGCTGCTCGACGACTGGGAGCCGCCGCAGAACGTGGTGAACGAGCCCGACATTACGGCCACGTTCGCCACGCCGCCGCCCAGCGACACCACGGCCAAAGGACCGGCCGTGGCGAACGACCCGTCCCAGCCGCCATCTCGGCCGGAGACGACGCCGGGCTCACAGCCGGGGTCACAGGCGGGCTCACAGCCTGGGTCACAGGCGGGGGCGCAGAGGCAGCAAGTGCCTCAGCCACAGCAGGCGTTCCAGGCACAGTCGTCGCCAGGGCAGGAGCAGCCCGATCTGCAGGAGTTGGCTCGCCGGGAGGAGCAGGCGGCTCGCGAGGAGCTGGCGCGCTGGGAGGTGCCCACCCCCCAGCAGCCGACCGCCAAGAAGGCGCTGCTCAAGAAGCCGACGCTCAAGAAGCCGAGTGCAAAGAAGGAGCAGGCCCGCTTACCCGAGCAGACGCAGCAGCCGGACCAGGCTCAGGTCCAGGTCCAGGTCCAAGCCCAGGCTCAGGTCCGTCAGGAGGAGCTGAACGTACAGGGTCGCCAGACGAATCCTGGGCTCCAGGCAGAGGCTCTGTCCACGGACGACACCCAGGCCCCAGCCCCCGGACGGTCCCTGAGCACCCGGTGGCTCATCGCGGCCGCCGCGGCCGTGGCGGCCATCGCCGTCACCTTCGCCGTCCTCATCGTGACCTCCAGCCGCAACACCACGCTGCCCGTCCAGTCGCAGACCCAGACGGCGTCCGCCTCGGCGCGGCCCAACGACCTCGGTCACCGGTTCGCTCTCGGCAAGTCCTTCGACGACCCGCAGCTCATCGTCGCGGCGGCCCCGCAGTGCGGCCTGAAGGAGTACGAGGGCAAGACGCAGACTCTGGGCCAGCTGTGCGTGGTCCGCTGGACGATGCTGAACCCCGGAGGCGAGCGCCAGGAGATCGGCGACCCGATCGTCTCGCTGCTCGACGACAAGGGCGGACGTCACGACCCGGTGGAGCCCGCGTTCCCGGCCGCGATCACCGCGGGTGACCGCATCGACAACGCGTTCGTGTTCGACCTGCCGCTGTACCGCAAACCGGTACAACTCCTCGCGACCAGGCTCAAGAACGGTAATCAGATCGAGGTCCGGTTGTGAAGATGATCGGTGCGGCGCTTCTGGCGCTGGCCGTCCTCATAGGCGGCATGAGCACCACGGCGACAGCCGCTGCCAAGAAGGCCGCGTGCTCGGGTACGAGCGACTTCGACGGCGACGGCGTGGAGGACGTGGCGGTCGGCGATCCGTTCGCCGACGGCGGCAGGGGCGCGGTGTACATCCTCTCCGGGGACAAGGTGATCCCCGTGCCGGTGCCCGCCATCGAGGGCGACGCGCTCGGCTGGTCGGTGACGCTGGCCAAGATCGACCCCGGCAACGCCTGCGCCGACCTGGTGGTGGGCGCGCCCTACGCCGATGTGGACGGTGTCAGGGACGCGGGTGCGGTCTATGTCGTGTACGGCGGGAACAGCAAGGGACCGGAACGCCTGACGGCTCCCGAGCCGCAGCGCAACGCCCACTTCGGCTGGTCTTTGGCCGCGAGGGGCGACGTGGTGGCGATCGGCGCGCCGTACGAGGACCAGGCCCAGATCGCCGACGCGGGCTCCGTCTACGTACGCCAGGGCCTGGGTCGTCTTATCCGGATAAATCAGGACTCGGTGGAGGTGCCGGGCAACGGCGAGGTGGGCGATCAGTTCGGCTGGTCGGTGGCGGTCGGGCCGGGCAACAGCCTGCTCGTCGGCGTCCCGTACGAGAACGACGACGGCGCCGGCCGCCAGGTCGACCAGGGCAAGTCCGACTCGGGGGCCGCGGTCCGCATCGACAACGCGCTGGCGCCGAGGCTCTCGGGGGCCAAGCTCGACTCGCCCACCAAGGAGGCCGGAGACAGGTACGGCTACGCGGTGGCCTACGCCGAGGGGTCCGGGTTCGCGGTGACCGCGCCGGGCCGTGGCTACGTCCAGCTCTACGACCAGGCCATGCGCCCGACAAGGCGGGTGGGGCAGGCCGCCGGGTTCGGCTTCTCGCTGGCCGCCTCGGTCGACGGCAGGGTGGCCGTCGGCTCGCCCTACGAGGGAGCTGTACGGGTGCTGTCGCTCAAGAACGAGGCCGAGGACAAGAGGCTCCCGACATCGGACGGCCTGTTCGGCTGGTCGCTGGCCTACAGCGGCAACAAGCTCTACATCGGCCAGCCCGACGCCGTCCCGACCGGCAAGGTCATGGTGCTGGCCCGCAACTCCGATGAGCTGCGTCCGCTCCAACCGCCCAAGGGAGCCGACTTCGGCACATCGATCGCCGGTTGATCCAGCCGACTTCCCCAGCGTCCCGAACAGCCGACCGGCCGAACCAGCCGGGGCCTGGGGAAACCGGCCGGGGCCTGGGGAAGTGGTCAGCCGAACAGCCGGGCCCCGCACTCCCGCCACTGCCCCTGCCACCGCCCGCCGACCAGCTGGTAAAGGAGCTGTGCCCGATAGGTCTGCTCCTCCGGTGGCCAGGTGTGCGGTAGCCCGGTGCCGCCGACGGCCGTCCACATGGCCTGGCTGAACCCGTACATCCCGTAATAGGGCCCAGCGGGGTTGACCGCCAGCGGGTCGCCGTTCGACATGCACTGGGCCAGCGCCGCCCAGTCGAGCGCCGCCACGGCCGCCGGCACGACCACGGTGTGCGGCGGCGCGGGCGGGCTGACCCTGATGACGGTCCCCTGCGCCGGGAAGCTGTCGAGCGGCGGGCGCACCCGGTAGCCGGGCCGCACCGGGATGCGGCGTTGCCTGAGCACCTCGCGGATGGTCCGGCCGGTGGTCGTGGTCGCCATCCGGAGGCCGCCCGCCTCGACGTACACCTCACGCCGCGTGTACACCGAGAGCGACATCCCGGACAGCGGCACATGCTTGGTCGGCGGGGCCGACAGCCGGCCGCCCGCCGGACTGATGTCGAGCTCGGCCAGCGCGTCGCCCACGTTCGTGGCGGTCACCAGGCGGCGGGTGGTGCGCCCGTCGAGGGTCAGCGTGATCGGGCGGGCGTGGCGTACGACGATCCGCGTTCCGTCGGCGATCTCCTCCTGCCCGGCCGGGCGTACGGAGTCACCGAACCCCACCGACACCCCGGCCTCGCCGAGGAGTTCCTGCACCGAGCCGGCGAAGCTGCGCAGCGCCATCGGCTTGCCGTCGACGACCAGCACCACGCTCTTGACCAGCGCCGCGACGGTCCCGATGCCGCCCACGGCCACGACCGCGAGCAGGCAGATCACCGGTGTCCACGGTGATCGCCAGGCAATACGAGGGCGCGGGGCGCGCCTCTTTCCGCGCACGGACTACCTCCGGTAGTGGCTTCGGGCGGCACGACGCTAGTGGCGCCCGCGCCGCCGCCTCTACCGGTTCACGGAAAGATGGTCACCACTCTCCGAAGACCGTGACTCCATTGACGCTGATGGCCTCACACAGCTCATCCGGATGGACCCCCTTGACCTCCGCTAGACAGCGCAGAGTGAGGGGTATGAGGTAGGGCGCGTTGGGCTTGCCCCGATAGGGCACCGGCGGCAGGTAGGGGGCGTCGGTCTCGACCAGCATGAGCTCCATCGGCGCCACCCGTGCCGCCTCGCGCAGGTAAGAAGCGTTCTTGTAGGTAACCGGCCCGGAAAAAGACATGAAATATCCGGCTTCGGCGCACTTTTTAGCCATTTCGGGGTCGCCCGAGAAGCTGTGGAACACCACCACCGGCGGCGCACCCACCTCGGCCAGCACCTTCAGCACGTCGTCGTGCGCGTCACGGTCGTGGATGACCAGCGCCTTACCGGTGCGCTTGGCGATCTCGATGTGCGCACGGAAGCTCGCGTGCTGGTCCTCTTTGGCCGCCCAGTCGCGGTAGTAGTCGAGCCCGGTCTCCCCCACCGCCCGCACCTCGTCACGCCCGGCCAGCGCCTCGATCTCGGCCAGCGTCTCGGGCGTGGCCGCGTGCGCCTCGTTGGGGTGGATGGCGACGCCGGCGTAGATCCCCTCGTGCTCCGCCGCCGCCTCGGCGTTCCACCGGGAGGAGGGCAGGTCGTAACCGATCGTGACGAGCCGGGTCACGCCGACGGCACGCGAGTCGTCGAGGATGCTCCGTACGCTCGCCGCAGCCGCCTGCGCCGCCTGTGCCACGGGATCGCCCGAGGACGCCTGCCGGTTGCCGACCATGATGTCGAGGTGGCAGTGACTGTCGAACACCGGTGCGGACAGCGGCTCGGGCGGGCTGGGAATCTTGCTCACGCCCTCTAAAGTAACGTCCATGCGCTTCGGCATTCTCGGCAGCACCCGTGCCTGGCGCGCGGACGGCGCCGAGGTGCCACTCGGCGGCCGGTCCCGGCGAGCCCTGCTGGCCCTGCTGCTCATCCGGCCCGGCGAGGTCGTCCCCTATGACCGGCTCATCGACATCCTGTACGGCGAGCAGCCGCCCAAGAACGCCCAGCACGCCCTGCACTCCCAGGTGTCGAGGCTGCGCGGCGACGGCATCATGGTCGAGCGGGCGGCCACGGGCTACCGGCTGGCCGTCGATCCCGGCGACGTCGACGCACACCGGTTCCTGCGGCTGGCGGAGGAAGGGCGGCAGGCGCTCGACACCGACCCCGACCGGGCCGCCGCGTTGCTGGGCGAGGGGCTGTCCCTGTGGCGCGGCCCCGCGCTCGCCGACCTCGACGCGACGCACGCCGTACCCCTCGAAGAGCGGCACCTGGCCGCCCAGGAGGACCGGATCGAGGCCGACCTGCGGCGCGGCGCGCAGCGGGCGGCGATTCCGGAGCTCGGCGAGCTGATCGACCGCCACCCGCTGCGCGAGCGGCTACGCGGCCAGCTCATGCGGGCGCTCAGCGCGGACGGCCGGCCGGCCGAGGCACTGGTCGCCTACGAGCAGGCCAGGCAGCTGCTGGCCGACGAGCTGGGCACCGACCCCTCGCCCGAGCTGTCCGGCCTGCACCAGCGCCTGCTACGCGGCGAACTCGCCCACCTGGCCCCACCCAGCGCACAGACCGCACCCGCACCGACCACCGCCCGACCAGCCGAGCAGCGGCCGGCCGTACAGAGGCCAGCCGAACAGCGGCTGACCGGACAGGGGCCGGCCGAACAGGGGCCGGCCGAACAAAACGGCAGGTCGGGGATACCGGCCCGGCTCACCACGTTGGTCGGCCGGGCCTACGACCTGGCCGCGGTCGATGCGCTGCTCGACTCGGCCCGCCTGGTGACCCTGCTGGGGCCGGGCGGCGCGGGCAAGACGCGGCTGGCGGTCGAGGTCGCCGGGCAGCGCCCCGACGCCTGCCTCGCCGAGCTGGCCGCCCTCACCGAGGGCGCCGACCTCCCGCGCGCACTGCTCGCGGCGCTGGGCATCCGCGAAGGCGGGCTGCTCGGCCCCCGGTCCACCGCCTCCGACGGCTTCTTCACCCGGCTGGTCACCGTACTGGCCGACCGGCCATTGCTGTTGGTCCTGGACAACTGCGAGCACCTGATCGCGGACACCGCCGCGCTGGCCGAACGGCTGCTCGAAGCCTGTCCCCACCTGCGCGTCCTGGCGACCAGCCGCGAGCCGCTGGGCATCACGGCCGAGCACCTCTGGCCGGTCCGCCCGCTGGCCGAGGCGGACGCTGTCCGGCTGTTCACCGACCGGGCGAAGGCGGTTCGACCGGATTTCGTGGCTGACGAGGCGGTCGGCGAGATCTGCGCGGCGGTCGACGGCCTGCCGCTGGCCATCGAGCTGGCCGCCGCCCGCGTACGCACGCATGAGACCCGCGAGCTGGCCCAACGCCTCGGCACCGACCGTTTCAAGCTGCTGTCGCGCGGCAGCCGCACCGCCGACGCCCGGCACCAGACGCTGCGCGCGGTCGTAGCGTGGAGCTGGGAACTGCTCACCGAGGGCGAACGCGCGATGGCCGCGCGGCTCACGGTGTTCGCGGGCGGTGCGACGGCCGGGGCCGCCGCCGAGGTGTGCGGTCTGCCCGACGCCGAGGACCTGCTCGACTCGCTCGCCGACAAGTCGCTGGTGACCGTCACGGACGGCCGCTACGGCATGCTGGAGACCATCCGCGCCTTCTGCGCGCAAGAACTGACCGGCGAACCTTCCGTACGGCGTGCGCACGCGAGCTACTTCCTCGCCCTCGCCGAGCGGGCCGACCCGCACCTGCGCGCGGCCGAGCAGCTCGACTGGCTGGAGTCGCTGTCCGCCGAGCACGACAACCTCCGGACGGCCCTGAGCTGGGCGGCCGAGGCGGGCGATGTGCGGCTCGGCATGCGGCTGCTGGCGGCGCAGTCCACGTACCTGTGGATGCGTGGGATGCGCGGCACGGCCACGGCTCCGGCCATTGAATTGCTCAACCAGGCGGAGCCGGATCCGGACCTCGGCGACGCGTACGTGCTCTGCCTGCTGACCACGGCCAGCGACGAGGCGGCCGGCGAGCTGTGGACCCGCCACTCCGCCGTGGCCGACGCGATCGTGTCGACGGGCGAGGGGGCACGCGAGTATCCCATTCTCACGTTCCTGTGGCCGATGATCACGTCGGCCATGCACGCGCCCGAGGCGACGGTCGCGGTGATCTCCAGGGCCGCGCACAGCCCCGACCCGTGGGAACGCGCGATGTCCCGGTTCATGTGGGCCTATTCGCTGATGGCCCGGGGCGAGCACGCCCAGGCGCAGGCCGATCTGGTCTCGGCGCTCGATGACCTGCGCGCGCTCGGCGACCGGTGGGGCTCGATGCTCTCGCTCGACGCGCTGGCCATGATGGCGGGCATGCACGGCAGCCGGGAGGTCGCGCTGGCCCACACCGACGAGGCGATCGCGCTGGCCGAGGAGCTGGGCGCGACCGAGGACCTGGCCGATCTGCTGTGCAACCGGGGCGACCTCAACCTGCGCGCCGGGCCGGCCACCGCCAGGGCCGACTACGAGCGGGCCGCCGAGCTGGCCCGGCGCGTGGGCGTGCCGACGAACGTTGCCTCCGCGCTGCGCGGGCTCGGCGACCTGGCGCTGGAAGAGGGCGACCTGGTCAGGGCCCGGGAGCTCTACGAGGGGGCGCTGCGGCGCTCGGATCCCGGGTGGCTCAGGAGCACCGGCAACAGGGTCCGGATCCTGCTCGGGCTGGGCCGCCTCGCGGAGGCCAACGGCGACCGCGACGCGGCCAGGGCCTCATACCGGCAGGCCGTGGAGGTCGCGGTCGCGACGGGCCCGGCGCCGGAGAGCGCCGGCGCGTTCGAGTCGCTCGCCCGGCTCGCGCTCACCGACCTCAGCTCGGGAGCGGCCACTGGCGGCGCGTGGACGGCCGCCAAGCTGCTGGGGGCCGCCACCGTGATGCTCGGCGGGACACATCCCGAGACCCCCGCCGCCGCGGACGTCTCCGCCCGCGCGCGGGCCATCCTGGGCGAGGAGGCGTACAAGCGGGCCTGGAGCGAGGGCGCGACGCTCAGCCACGCGCAAGCGGCCCTCCTGGCGGGTGTGTCCGAGGCGGCGATCGCCGCCTCACCGTTGCGACTGATCACCGCTCTGCCCGGTGAGCTCGGGGTGAGCCCGCGGTGAGCACGCCCGGCGAAGCTCGTCGGCATGGACATCCTGATCTCCGGCGCCAGCGTCGCCGGCCCCGCCCTGGCCTACTGGCTGAACCGCTCCGGGCACTCCACCACGATCGTCGAACGGGCGCCCGCCCTGCGTGAGGGCGGCTACTCCGTCGACTTCCGCGGCGACGCCCACCTGACCGTGCTCCGCAAGATGGGCATACTCGGCGAAATCCAGCGGCAGCAGACCAACATGGGCGCCATGTGGAACGTCAACGAGGCGGGCAAGAAGCTGAGCGCCCTGCCGGCCGACCTGTTCGCCGGCGACGTCGAGATCCTGCGCGGTGACCTCGCCAAGATCCTCTATGAGCTCACCAGGGACCACACCGAGTACATCTTCCACGACTCCATCGCCGCGCTCGACGAGGACGCCGACGGGGTCACGGTCACGTTCGAGCGGGGTCCGAGCCGGCGCTTCGACCTGGTGGTCGGCGCCGACGGCCTGCACTCGAAGGTGCGTGAGCTGGCCTTCGGCCCCGAACGGGAGTTCATCTCGTACCTGGGCTTGTACTGCGCGGTCTTCACGACGGAGAACTACCTCGGCCTCGACCACAGCGGCCACGCCTACAACACACCGGGCAAGATGGTCGCCCTCTACAGCTCCAGGCAGAACACCGAGGCCAAGGCCATGTTCTGGTTCGGCTCGCCGGAGCTGACCTATGACCGCCACGACACCCGCCGGCAGCAGGACCTGCTGGAACAGGCGATGGCGGGCGTTGGCTGGGAGGCACCCCGGCTGCTGCGCGACATGCGGCGAGCCGACGACTTCTACTTCGACGCCATCGCCCAGGTGCGCATGGACCGCTGGTCACACGGCCGAATCGTGCTGCTCGGCGACGCCGCCTGGTGCCCCTCGCCGCTGTCGGGCATGGGCACCGGGCTCGCCATGGTGGGCGCGTACGTGCTCGCGGGCGAGCTGGCGGCGGCCCGCGACCACCGGACCGCCTTCGCCGGGTACGAGGCGGCCATGCGCGACTACGTGCTCACCTGCCAGAAGTCCGGCGAGGGGGTCAGCAAGTTCGTGGTGCCGGAGACCAGGTTCATGCGGTGGTTCATGAACCAGAACTACAAGCTGATGCCCTATCTGCCCTTTACCGGGCTGATGGCGCGGACCGCACGGAAGACGGCCAGCGCCATCACGCTCAAGGACTATGACCTCAGTCGGCCAGCCGGGCCAGCTCCTCGTCCACGACCTTCGGGTCGAGCTTCTTGAACAGCGGCACGGGCGGCGCGAGCGGCGTGCCCGGCTTGATCTGCCGGTGCTCCCACTGGGCCGCCCCGTTGTAGTCGCCGGTGATCACCGGGTAGGGGGTGCCGCCGTCCTCGTCGACGTCGTGCATCTCCGGCATGCCGGACCAGACGCCCTCGCCACCGAGCATCGCGTGGACCTTGTTGGACGAGCCGGGCAGGAACGGCGTGAGCATCGTCTTGGCGTCGTCGACCACCTGGAGGGCGACGTGCAGGATCGACTTCTGCCGCTCCGCGTCGTCCTTGAGCTTCCACGGCTCCTGCTCGGCCAGGTAGCGGTTGGCGTCGCGGACCACGTCGAACGCCTCGGTGATGGCGTTCTTGAACCGCGAGCGGTTGAGCTCCGACCCGACGGGCCCGAAGGCGTTGCGCGAGCGCTCCAGCAGCGCACGGTCGGCGTCGGTCAGCTCACCGGCCTCGGGGATCGAGCCGAAGTTCTTGGCCGCCATGGAGATCGACCGGTTGACCAGGTTGCCCCACGCGGCGACGAGCTCGCCGTTGTTGCGGTTGACGAACTCCTGCCAGGTGAAGTCGGTGTCCTGGTTTTCCGGACCGGCCACGGCGATGTAGTAGCGCAGCGCGTCGGCGTCGTAGCGGGCCAGGAAGTCGCGGACGTAGATGACGACCTGCCGCGAGGAGGAGAACTTCTTGCCCTCCATGGTCAGGAACTCGCTGGAGACCACCTCGGACGGCACGTTGAGCGCGCCCAGCGCCCCCGGCGAGCCGCCCCTGGCGCCCTGGCCGCTGTAGCCGAAGAGCATCGCGGGCCAGATCTCGGCGTGGAAGACGATGTTGTCCTTGCCCATGAAGTAATAGCCACGGGCGTCGGGATTCTGCCACCACTGGCGCCACGCGTCGGGGTCGCCGGAGCGCTTGGCCCACTCGATGGAGGCGGACAGGTAGCCGATGACGGCGTCGAACCAGACGTAGAGCCGCTTGTTGGGCTGGTCGCGCCAGCCGTCGAGCGGGATCGGCACGCCCCAGTCGAGGTCGCGGCTGATCGCCCGCGGCTGCAGGTCACCGAGCAGGTTGAGGGCGAACTTGAGCACGTTGGGCCGCCACTCGCCCTGCTTGGACTGCAGGTAGGTGCCGAGCACCTCGGCGAAGGCGGGCAGGTCGAGCATGAAGTGCTCGGTCTCGGTGAAGATCGGCGTCTCGCCGTTGATCCGGCTCTTGGGGTTGATGAGCTGGATCGGGTCGAGCTGGTTGCCGCAGTTGTCGCACTGGTCGCCGCGGGCACCGTCGTAGCCGCAGATGGGGCAGGTGCCCTCGATGTAACGGTCGGGCAGGGTGCGTCCGGTGGACGGGGAGATCGCGCCCATCGTGGTCTTGGGGAAGATGTAGCCGTTGTCGTAGAGGCCCTTGAAGATCGCCTGCGTGACGGCGTAGTGATTCTTCGTCGTCGTGCGGGTGAACAGGTCGTAGGACAGCCCCAGGCCGGTCAGGTCTTCGGCGATCACCCGGTTGTAGCGGTCGGCGAGCTCGCGGGCGGTCACGCCCTCCTTGTCGGCCTGCACCTGGATGGGTGTGCCGTGCTCGTCGGTGCCGGACACCATCAGCACCTTGTTGCCCGCCATCCGCTGGTAGCGGCTGAAGACGTCGGACGGCACGCCGAATCCGGATACGTGCCCGATGTGGCGAGGGCCGTTAGCGTACGGCCACGCTACGGCGGTCAAGATGTGCTGGGACATAGGCCCAAGCCTACGGTGCGACCACGGTCGCCTCGTACCGAACACCGGCACGAGGCGGATGATCAGCGCGTCGTGGACTCCTCGCGGGACACGGCCTCGGCCGCCTCCTCGGCCACCTTGGCCGCGACGTCGATCGAGCTCTCGCGGGTGCGGCGGATGCCCAGGATGCTGATGAACAGCGCCGCGAAGATGGTCTGGAAACTCATGATGAGCGCCGTCGCGGAGGGCACGACGATGCGCAGCGACTCGCGCGGGTCGAGCGAGCCGAAGCTGCGGACCTGCCAGTGCACCAGCGACATCACCAGACCGACGAGACCGGCCACTGCCAGCAACCCGCCGACCACCAGGCCCTTCTCCAGGGTGACGATGTCGATGAGCCGGCGGACGCGTGGCGACTCGGGCAGGAAGCCCTCCTCGGCCGCGTAGACCTTGGTGAACAGCGCGAACAACGCCGCCTGGAAGCCGATCACCACCGCCGCCGACGCGCCGACCAGGGTGTCGACGTCGAAGGCCAGCTCGCCGATCTCGACCGGACCGAACGTCAGCGCCGTGCCCGCGACCAGCCCGATGATCATCAGCAGGATGCCGGGATAGAAGAACAGCCACTTGGGGCTGTACAGCATCAGGAAGCGCAGGTGGCGCCAGCCGTCACGCCAGGAGCGCAGGTGCGGCGGCCGGGAGCGGCCGTCGGGCGACAGCGTGGTGGGCACCTCGCGCACGTCGAGGCCGGACAGGGTGGAGCGGACGACCATCTCGGAGGCGAACTCCATGCCGCCGGTCTGCAGCTGGAGCCGCAGGATCGAGTCGCGCCTGAACCCGCGCAGGCCGCAGTGGAAGTCGCCGATGGCCGACGGGAAGAACAGCCGGCCGATGAACGACAGCACCGGGTTGCCCAGGTAGCGGTGGAGCGGAGGCATGGCGCCAGGGGCGATGCCTCCCTTGAACCGGTTGCCCATCACGAGATCGGCACCGTCGCGCAGTTGTTCGACGAATGGGAGCAACGAGGTGAAGTCGTAGGAGTCGTCGGCATCGCCCATGATGACGTATTTGCCGCGCGCGGCCCGGATGCCGCCCATGAGGGCGTTGCCGTAACCCTTCTCGTCGACGTGGACGACACGCGCACCGGCGTCACGGGCGAGCTGCTGCGAGCCGTCCGTGCTGCCGTTGTCGGCGATCAGGACCTCGCCCTCGATGCCGTGCTCTTCCATGCACGCCAGTGCCTTGCGCACACAGACTTCCACGGTCTCCGCCTCGTTGAGGCAGGGCATGACCACCGTCAGTTCCACGTCTCAACCCTTCAGTTAAGGCTCTTCCAGCCCACCATCATGCCCTGTGCCCGAGGATGGTCGGGTCAAGTCCTAAAAACGACTGGCATTCTTTACAGCATGGTGAGCGCTGCGGAGATGACCCCTGTGGACCCCTCCGCCCCTGGCCGGATAGCGCGCGTATGGGCGTTCGTCGGCCGTCATCGGGTGTTCGCCGCCGCATTCGCCATGGGCGGGGTGCTGCGGCTGATCACCATGCTCGGCTACGGCCCGGCGATGTGGTTCAACGACTCCTACGAGTACGTATCCGTGGCGCTGCACCCCAGGCCGCACCCGATCCGGCCCGACGGTTACGGATTCTGGCTGCTGCTGCTCAAGCCGTTCCACAGTTTCACCCTGGTGACCATGTCCCAGCACCTGATGGGCCTGGCCACGGGCGCGCTCATCTACGCGCTGGTGCGCGCGAAGTTCGGGCTGCCGAAGTGGGGGGCGACGCTGGCGGCCGTCCCGGTGCTGTTCGACGCCTACCAGATCCAGCTCGAACAGCTCATCATGTCCGACACGCTGTTCACGCTGCTGGTCGTGGGCGTGATCACGATCGTCCTGTGGAACCGGCGGATGTCGTGGAAGCTGGGCGTGGTCGTCGGACTGCTGCTCGCGCTCACCGCGCTCACCCGCTCGATCGGCCTGCCGATCCTCGCCCTGGTCGTCGCCTATCTGCTCATCAAGCGGACCGGGTGGAAGGCGATCGTGGCCGTGATCATGGCCTGCGCGGTCCCGGTCCTCGCCTACATGGGGTGGTTCTCCACAAACTTCGGTAAATTCGCGATGACCAATAGCGACGGGCTCATCCTTTACATGCGCACGGCGATCTTCGCCGATTGCAACAAGATGCACATCGACAAATATCGGGAGCTCCAGATGCTGCTCCTGTGCATCAACGATCCGGTCAATCAGCGCAAGGACTACGCGCAGTGGTACCTCTGGGGCCAGGGCAACGGCGACGGCCAGGGCACGGGTGAGGTGCTGCACCGCTGGGGCGCGGGCAAGAAGTTCACCGACATCACCAACGAGGCCGCCAGCGCGTTCGCCACGCGGGCGATCACCTCACAGCCCGGCGACTACCTGAAAGTCGTGGCGCGCGACTTCTTCCGCGCCTTCAACTGGGGCCGGCCGCGCTTCCCGGACGAGAAGACGTACAACATGTATCGCTTCATCCCGTTCTACGAGCTGGATGACAGCGGCAATCCCAAGCGGCTGCCCCAGTGGCCCTCCTATCAGGGCCGGACGGACACCGACGCCTACACCTACGAGCAGGGCCCGCCCGAGACGAAGATCGTCGCGCCCTTCGCGCAGATCATGAGCGGCTACCAGCAGGTGGTCTACCTGCCCGGCATCGTGCTGGGCGGCGTGATGCTGATCGGCCTGTACGGCACGGTGGTCCGCTGGCGCCGGTTCGGCGGGCCGGTGATCCTGCCCTGGCTCGGGGCGTTCGGCCTGCTGCTCGCGCCCGCCGCGACGGCGGAGTTCGACTACCGCTACGTCCTGCCGGCGGTCCCCCTGGCCTGCATCGCGGCGGCGATCACGCTGCGCCGCGGCGTCACTTTGGCGCGGGTACGACCCAAGCCCGCGTCAGCATCCGAGCCCACCACTGTGCCTGCGTGAGCGTCTCGGCGACCAGCACCGGGTAGAGCCACCAGAAGTTGATCAGGACGATCAGCGTGAACGCCCCCACGACCGCGGCCCCCACCGCCCGCCGCGCGGGTGCGGCGCTCTCCTTCCCGATCACCAGCCCCGCGACCAGGACCAGCGCCAGCACCATGAACGGCACCACAGGGATCATGTAGAAGAGGTACATCGTCCGCTGGTCGGCGATGGCGTAGTAGAACCACGGCAGCCAGCCGGCGGCGAAGGTCAGCAGCACCGCCCCGGCGCGCCAGTCGCGCGTGGCGACGTACCAGGCGATGAGTCCCAGCAGGGCGAGCATGGCGGCGAACCAGAGGGCGGGCGTGCCCACCCCCAGCACGGCCTGCGAGCACTTGTCCGCCCCGCACGCCGAAGGCGGCAGGTCCGTCGGGTAGAAGAAGGAGACAGGCCGGAACAGGGCCGGCCACGTCCACGGATCCGACATGTACGGGTGATAGTCGTGCAGCCCGGTGTGGTAGCCGAGGACCTGCACCTGGTACTTCAGCCACGAGCGCACCGAGTCGACGACGAAGAACAGCGGCCCCGACGACGTCGCCTGGTCCCAGTTGCGCCCGTAGCCGCCCGCGGTGACGAACCAGCCCGCCCACGAGGCCACGAAGGTCAGCGCGGGCACCAGCCCGAGCGCGGCCAGCCCTGACGGCACGTCCTTGGCGAAGGCGCCGGAGTAGGGATTGCGCAGCCCGACGGCCCGCCTGGCCCCCATGTCCCACAGCAGGCTCATGACCGCGAACGCGACCAGGAAGAACACCCCTGACCACTTCACCGCGCAGGCCGCCCCCAGGCAGAGGCCCGCGGCGATCCGCCACGGCCGCAGACCGAGCGGCGGGCCGGTCGGGGTGAGCGGCGAGCTGTCGTACCAGTCGGCCAGCCGTTGCCGTGACCAATCGCGATCGACCACCAGGCAGGCGAACCCGGCCAGCACCCAGAACATCAGGAAGATGTCCAGCAGCGCCGTACGCGACAGCACCAGGTGCAGCCCGTCCAGCGAGAGCAGCAGCCCGCCCAGGCAGCCCAGCATCGTCGAGCGGGTCATCCGCCGCGCCAGCCGGGCCAGGATGAGGATCGACAGCGTCCCGACCACGGCCGCGGCGAACCGCCAGCCGTAGGGGTTCACGCCGAACAGCCACTCCCCCAGCCCGATCATCCACTTGCCCAGCGGCGGGTGGGCGACGAACGAGGCGCAGTCGGTCGTGTTCGGGCAGTGCTTGAAGATGTCGAGGTTGCCGCTCATCAGCCGGTGGTCGGCGATCGGGTTCTTGGAGTCGCCTAGCGTGACCCGCTCGACACCGAACCTGAGCAGCGAGTAGGCGTCCTTGAGGTAGTACGTCTCGTCGAAGACGATGGCCCTCGGCTCGCTTAATCTGACGAATCTCAGTATTCCGCCGAAGAGGGCGACCGCGATCGGCCCCAGCCACCCCCAGAGGGCGCCCCCTTGCATTGGCGGGACCAACCGCTGTGCGGAAATCCCCCATTTCTTCACGATGCGCACCCTATGGGGTGGACGATCTCCTGTGAACCGCGTCGTAGAGCTCCCGCTTGGGCAGACCCGCCTCTTTGGCCACGTCGGCGACGGCCGCCTTGCGCTGCTCCCCGTCGGCCACGCGGCGGTCCACCTCGGCGACCAGTGACTCGATATCGGGCTCGGTGTCGGCCGCGACATGACCGGCGACCACGACGGTGATCTCACCCTTGACGCCCGTCGCCGCCCATGCGGCCAGCTCGCCCAGGCCACCGCGCCGTACCTCTTCGTAGGTCTTCGTGAGCTCGCGGCAGACGGCGGCCTTCCGTTCCTGACCGAAGGCCGCCGCCATCGCCTCCAGCGCGCTCTGGAGCCGGTGGGGCGCCTCGAAGAACACCATCGTGCGCTCCTCCTTCGACAGCGCCGAAAGGCGGCGAGCGCGCTCTCCAGGCTTGCGCGGCGGGAAGCCCTCGAAGCAGAACCGGTCACTGGCCAGGCCCGAGACGGCCAGCGCGGTGGTGACGGCGCTCGGGCCCGGCAGGGCGGTAACCGTGATGCCCTCCTCGACCGCGAGGTGCGTCAGGCGGTAGCCGGGGTCGGACACGCCCGGCATGCCCGCGTCGGTGATGACCACCACCGTCTGCCCCTGCTTGAGCGTCTCGACCAGTTCCGCCGCACGTCCGGCCTCGTTGGCGTCGTAGTAGGAGACCACCCGCCCGCGGATCTCCACGCCGAGGTCGTTGGCCAGCCTGCGCAGGCGCCTGGTGTCCTCGGCCGCCACCACGTCGGCGTTCTCGAGCACCTCGCGCAGCCGCGGCGAAACGTCGCCCGCCTGCCCGATGGGGGCCCCTGCCAGCACCAACCTGCCCTTTACTGTCACCCGGCCATTGTGGCAGGGCATCCCGATAAGACCCTGTTTCCTGGGTAAGCACTGGCTTGAGGCCCGTACGATGTCCGAATGGCGGTGACCGATTTCCCGTACGAAACCTTTGGCCAGTCAAGTGGCCAACCGGCGGCGGACGAGAGCAGTCCCGGGACGCGATCCATCCGAGATCGGGTGGTCCCGCCGATGCGTGGCAGCGTGTTGTGGGGCTGGTTGGGGCCGCTGTTCATCACCGTCTTCGGTGGCGTGCTGCGCTTCATGGGGCTCGGCCACCCCAAGGCCGTCGTCTTCGACGAGACCTATTACGCCAAGGACGGCTATTCGCTGATCACGTGGCTCGTGGAGCGGGTCACGATCAAGGATGCCGACAAGGCGCTCATCGCCGGCAACACCGACATCTGGCAGAAGTGCACGGAGGCGACGCTCGACAAGTGCGCCTCCTACGTGGTCCACCCGCCACTGGGCAAGTGGATGATCGGCGTGGGCGAGTGGCTGTTCGGCATGAACCCCTACGGCTGGCGGTTCGCCGCGGCGGTGATCGGGACGCTGTCGATCCTGGTCCTGGCCCGCGTGGCCCGCCGGATGACCCGCTCGACCCTGCTCGGCTGCTTCGCCGGGCTCCTGCTGGCCCTCGACGGGCTGCACTTCGTGCTGTCGCGTACGGCGCTGCTGGACATCTTCCTGATGTTCTGGGTGCTGGCCGGGTTCGCCTGCCTGGTGGTCGACCGCGACCGGGCGCGGGAGCGGCTGGTCGACTGGTACGAGACGTCGCCGCTGTCGCCGCAGGGGCCCTGGCTGGGGCTGCGGCCGTGGCGGATCGCCGCGGGCCTGTGCCTCGGTGCCGCCATGGGGGTCAAGTGGTCAGGGGTGTTCTTCCTGGCCGCTTTCGCGGTCATGAGCCTGCTGTGGGACTTCGGCGCGCGGCGGGCCGTCGGCCTGCGCAACCCCTACTCCGGCGCCTTCGCCAAGGATGTGCCGACCGGCCTGGTCGCCTTCGCGCTGGTCCCGTTCGTGACGTACATGGCCACCTGGACCGGCTGGTTCGTCAGCGCGGCCGGCTACGGCCGCAACTGGGACCAGGCCACCTCGTCGGGCCCGATCTACTTCGTCATCGACTCGATGCGGTCGTGGGTGCAGTACCAGTGGCAGGTCTTCTCCTTCCACAGCGGGCTGGCGACCTCACATCCCTACATGTCGGATCCGTGGCAGTGGCCGCTGCTGCTGCGCCCGGTCGCCTTCTACTACGAGGGCAACAAGGGCGGCGCCTGCGGCGCGAAGGACTGCGCCGAGGCCGTGCTCGGCGTGGGCACCCCGGTGATCTGGTTCGGCGCCCTGGCCGCGCTGATCGCCCTGATCGCCTGGTACGTCGCCACGCGGGACTGGCGGGCGGGCGCGGTGCTGCTGGCCTACGCGATGGGCTGGCTGCCCTGGTTCTACTTCGCGATCACCGAGAACCGCACGATGTTCCTGTTCTACGCGGTGCCGATGGTGCCGTTCATGGTGCTGGCCATCACCCTGTGCGCGGGTTTGCTGATAGGCCCCTCAGCGAAGACACCGGGTGGGGCTGTACCGTTGAGGCGTACGCTCGGGGCTGCGGCCGTCGGCGCGTTCGCACTACTGGCACTGATCAACTTCTGGTGGCTGCATCCGGTTTTGTCCGCCGAGCTGATCCCCTACACCGAGTGGAAGGCACGGATGCTCTTCGACAAGCGGTGGATTTGACCCGGTCACAGTTCCATATTTACTAATTTCATAGGGTAGTCGCAGTGCAAGACCCAATACGCACCGGTTTCGGTCATCGTCAGGCCCGGGGTCGATACGGCAAACTTCGAGGCATGAGTGCACCAGACGTCACCGCCCTGCTCGCCGAGTTGGAGCGCTCCGAGCCGGACCTGGCCGAAGAGGCCAGGACCGCTGTGGAGTGGTTGACGGGCGGGGAGCCGCTGGAGACGGTTACGCAGCTCGACGTCTGCGAGTTCCTCTGGTACACACTGCCGCTCAAGGTCGGTGGCGACCATGAGCGGCTGGCCCGCGCGCTCGGGCGGCTGCTGCAGGTCGGCGGGCTGGAGCGCTATGCCGGGTTGTGCGAGTCGGCCCTCACGACCAAGATCCTGCGCACCTACGCCCGTGAGGGCGAGGACGCGGGCACCAACGCCTACCAGGTGGCGCTCGAGGCCACCGGCGTGCTCCCGCCCGACGTGCCCGACCTCCAATGGAGCATGATCATGGGCCCGGAGGAGCTGGGCGCGCACGTCGCCTGCTCCGCGGCGCTGGAGTTGGCGATCGTCTCGGGCGACGACGTCGATCCCGGCGCGCTGACCAAGCGCTGGCTCACCGCGCCCCGGACCGAGCTGGGCGGCGACAGCTGGCTGCACCGCGTACACGGCGAACGGCTCAACCGCTGGGTGCTCGGCCGCGGCCCGGCCCGGCGCGAGCTGGCCCAGCCGTTCGAGGTGCGACTGCACGCTCCCGTCTCGGTCCAGCAGCTGCCCGCGCTGCACGGCCTGCTGTCGCTGGCCGCCTCTGAAGGCAGCCTCCCCATGCGCCTGGCCCCCTCACCGGAGGCACTCCGGCTGCGCGAGCTGGCCGAACGCGAGCTGGGCGCGATCAGCCGCTCCGGCGTCCGGCTGTCGATCACCGACTACGGCCGTCAACTGCTCGACTCCCCCGAGGCCATGTGGGACGCGGTCACCAAGCTGCTCCTGGCCAGGGGCGAGCACGAGTTCGAGCTCTCGGCGCGCGAGGCCGCGCTCATGCTGCTCGCCGACGGCGCCCTGATGTCGCCTGCCGAGCTGCGCGAGCGGGTGGCCGAGGTGGTCGGCGGCGAGGGCTGGCATCCCGCGACGAGCCTTGAGGACGTCGCCACGCCGGTCACCGACCTGGTCGCCCAGCTCAAGGCGCTCGGCCTGGCCTTCGCCGACGACCTCGCCGTACGGGTGACCCGCTCCGGCCAACTCGCCGCCCTGGCCGCCCTCCGCGCCCACGCCCTGAGACCGAGGCAGTACGTGAGCGCAGGCTGACCCCCACGGACCCTCTGCGTCCGCTCCCCGAAGGGGATTCCTCCTAAGGACCCCAGCCACGACGGACCGGCTTCCACCGTTCCCCCGAACGGGGGCACCTTCCCCAAGGACCCCGACCCTCCTCTCCCCCGAAGGTGGCTTCCCTCTCAGGGACCTCAGCCACCACGGACCATCACAGGGGCCGAGACGGTCGTGTGACGGACCTCCCTGGCTCCTACGGGACGCTGACGCGGCGGATGGCCCGCTTGAAGTCCGGACACTCCACGAACGGGTCGTGGTCGCACACCGCCGCGTGGCGCAGGCTGTCGCGCAGCCGGGTGAGTTGCGCGATCCGCTCGTCCACCTCGCGCTCCTTGGCGGCCATCCGCTCGCGCAACACGGCGTCGGACGGCCCGGCCCGCAGGAACGCGGCAATCTCGGTGAGCGTGAACCCGGCGTCACGCGCGCAGGTGACCAGTGCCAGGCGTTCGAGCGTCTCCGGCACGTACGTGCGGCGCAGGCCGTTGCGCCCGTCGGCCGTGATGAGCCCCTTGCGCTCGTAGAACCGCAGTGCCGACGGCGCCAGGCCGGACCGCCGCGCCACCTCACCGATGTCGAGCAACGTCTCGTCCACGGCCTGCTCCTTGCCTTGACTTGACTTGAACCGCGCTTCAAGTCGCAGTCTAGGGCACATGACAATCCATCACCTGAATCTCGGCTCGATGCGCGAGATCGATTCGACCGAGTCCCTGCCCTCCGCGCCCGCCGTCTGCCACGCCCTGCTGGTCGAGACCCCCGACTCGGGGCTGGTCCTGGTGGAGGCGGGACTGGGGCTGGACGACGTGACGCGGCCAGGCGAGCTGCTCGAAGCCGAGTGGGTCGAGCTGGTCGGGCCCGAGCTCCGGCCGGCGGAGACCGCCGTCCAGCAGGTCGCCGCCCTTGGCTACGACCCGGCGGACGTACGGCACATCCTGCTGACCCACCTGGACGTCGACCACAGCGGCGGGCTGCCCGACTTCCCGCAGGCCGAGGTGCACGTCATGGCGGCCGAGCTACAGGCGGCGCTGACGGAGGCGCCGAACCGCCGCTACCGCCCCGGCCATTGGGCGCACGGCCCGCGCTGGGTCACCTACCCCGGTACCGGGGACAGCTGGTACGGGGTCGAGGGGGTGCGGCCTTCGACGTTCTCGCCGGACTTCCTGATGGTGCCGCTCGCCGGGCACACAGTGGGCCATGCGGGTGTGGCGGTCAGGGACGGCGACCGGTGGCTGTTGCACGCCGGTGACGCCTACTTCTACCACCGCGAGCTGTCGGCCGACGACCCGCGATCGCATCCGCTGATGGACATCGTGCAGCTCGACTCGCAGGTGGACGAGGGGTCACGGCTGACGAGCCAGGACCGGCTGCGCGAACTGGCGAACGTGCACGGGGTGGAGGTGTTCTCCGCGCACGACCCGTGGGAGCTGCACCGCATGAGTTGAGGTCTGGTCAGTTGTCGTAGGGCGCGCTCTACTGGGCATGAACCGGTTGTCGCCCGCGCGCGTACCTCTGGCTGCCCGGCCACCGCGGCGCGCAGAACGCGGTGGCCGGGCTCCGAGCCCGGCGCGCAGAACGCGGTGGCCGGGCTCCGAGCCCGGCGCGCGCCGCCATCTCGTTCTCACCGAAGCAGAGCGCGCCCCCTCTGAATCACCGTGAATCACACCGCCGCCCCGCCGATGTGAGCGCGCCCGCGCGTGGACCAGCCATCCTTCCTCCAACCAGGGCAAGACCGAGCACCGCCCACCGGTTTGACGTGTGCGACATTAGCTGATTTAGTGCATCATCAATTGGCATCAAACTGGTTCGTAGAGAATGGTGCGCCGGATGCTGTCGAGGGTGCGGAGCGGATGAACGGTGACGGCGCGGAACAGCGCACCAAGCGTGAGCGTCTGGCCACAGAGCTGCGGCGCCTGCGTGACCTGGCCGGGATCTCCGGGCGCGACCTGGCCCACCGGGTCGGCATCAGCCAGTCCAAGGTCTCCCGCATCGAGTCAGGGACCGTGATCCCCTCGCTGCCGGAGGTGACGGCATGGGGCGAGGCGGTGGAGGCGTCGAGCCAGACCCGGGAATGGCTGACCGACCTGACCGAGGCGGCCTTCACCGAGATGCACAGCTGGCGGGCCGCCCTCCAGCGGCAAGCGCACCTGCAGGACGAGATCCGGGAGCAGGAGGACCAGGCGCAGCTGGTACGGGGATTCCAGCCCACCGTCATTCCGGGGTTGTTGCAGACCGCCGAGTATGCCCGGCGCATCTTCGCGTTGTTCGACCCGCCGTACACCGAGGGCAATCTGTCCATGGCCGTCGCGGCTCGTTTGCAGCGGCAGCTCGCCCTGTATGAGGAAAGCCGGCGTTTCGAATTCCTCATTACCGAGGCGGCGCTGCGGTGCCGTCCTGGATCACCCAAACTCCTGCTCGCCCAATTGGACCGGATAGCCTCGCTGAGCACCCTGGAGAACGTCTCCATCGGCTTGATACCGCACAACACAGAAGCGCTTGTCTGCCCCCCGCACGGTTTCACCCTCTACGAGAGCGACGGCAGCGCGGCGGACACTTTTGTGGAGATAGAAGTCGCGCATGTGAGGCTGAGCGCCGGCCACGCCGACGACATCGCGGTCTATCAGCGGCAATGGTCCCTGCTGAGCCAGATGGCGGTCTTCGGCGACGAGGCGCGGGACTTCCTCGCCACGATCAGTGCCGACGTCCGCGCCGCGGATCGGTGACCCCGCCTTGCGCACGGCCGTCCGCCCATCCCCGGGGAGCGGGCACCTCGCGCACTCCCCAGGGCCGCCCGGGAGGTCGCGACCCGCGCTCCCCGGCCATGGACCCGGATCACCTCAGGTCGAACTCGCCCGCGTACACCCCGGCGAGGAACGCGCCCCACTCCTCACCGCTGAAATAGAGAACGGGGCCCTCGGGGTCCTTGGAGTCGCGCACCGCGACCACGTTCTCGCCCAGCGCGACCTCTACGCAGCCGCCGCCGTTGTCACTGAACGTCGCCTTGAACCATTCGGCGCGCCGCGACCGGCCTTCCTTGGCAGTACCCATTATTTCTCTCCTGTCCGTCCGGGGAGACATGTGCCGCCCGCTGTCTGGTCGGCCTGGGTATCGGCTCGGTGCCGCGCCGTCGGTCAGCCATAGGAATTCTATGAACGCCGTTAGTCATATCCAATACACGTAGTACGAAGGAGTGGACCGATGCAGTTTCGATTGTTGAACGGCGTGGAGGCTTACCGGGACGGTGTGCGGGTTTATGTCGGTGACCGAAAACAACGTTTGATGCTGGCTTTGCTCCTCCTCGCCGGAACCCGGCCGGTCACCATGGAGGAGCTGATCGACAAGATCTGGGGCGCGGAGCCGATAAACAGCGCGCGCAAGGTCATCCAGCATTATGCGAGCGACCTGCGTGCTCATTTGGGACATTCCAGCGGGCCGAAATTGGGCGACATGCTGCCCAAGTACCAGGGCGGCTACCGGCTGCTGGCCGACCGGAACCAGGTCGACGTCTACCGCTTCCGCGATCTGGTGAACGAGGCGCGGCCGCTGATCGGGCGTGACGACGCGCAGGCCGTACCGATCCTGCGTGACGCCCTTCGGCAGTGGGGCACCCGCGGCCTGCGGCCCGGCGAGCCGCTCAGCGGCCTGACCGGCCAGTCCGCGGCGAACGCCCGCGCCAAGCTGCAGGCGGAGCACCGAGCCGCGGTGATCGACTGCCTGGAGGCCGAGCTGCGGCTCGGGCACCATGCACTACTCGTCCCCGAGATCCTGGACCTGGCCACCGCCGGACCGCCGGACGAGCAGCTGACCGGCCTGCTCATGCTGGCCTGCCACCGCGCCGGCCGACCGGCCGAAGCGCTGGGCGCGTTCGCCGCCCTGCGGAAGCGGCTGGCCGACGAGCTCGGGGCCGATCCGGGCGCGGACATCGAGCGCCTCCATCAGCGCATCCTCAGCCAGGACCCGGGCCTCGGCGATTCGCCCGGATTCGCGCCGTCCGGAGCACCCGGCGAAGCCGACAAGAGCGCCGTCCGCCGCGTGGCCGAAGCCGCCAGGAAGGGCGACGCGAAGCATCGGGATAATCCATAACGGAACTAATTGCTAAACTGGACGACATGACTGCCATGGCCCCTTCCCGCACCGCGCCGGACCTGTCGTACCTGCTGGACCACACCGGCCACATCCTGAGGACCCGGATGGCGGCGGCGCTGGCGGAGATCGGGCTGACGGCGCGGATGCACTGCGTGCTCGTGCACGCCCTGGAAGAGGAGCGCACGCAGATCCAGCTCGCCGAGCTCGGCGACATGGACAAGACCACGATGGTGGTCACCGTCGACGCCCTGGAGAAGGCGGGCCTCGCCGAGCGCCGCCCGTCCAGCACGGACCGGCGGGCCCGGATCATCGCCGTCACCGACAAGGGCGCGGAGGTCGCCAAGCAGAGCCAGACCATCGTCGATGGCGTACACCGGGCGGCCCTCGCCTCGCTGCCCGAGGACGAGGCCGAGGTGCTGTTGCGGGCCATGAATCGCCTGGCGGCGGGGCATCTGGCCACCCCCGCCGAGGCGCCGCAAGGGGTTCGAAGGGCTCGACAGAAGGGCTAAAAAGGTCCGAGGCATATCGTCTGCAACGGGACTATCTGTTATGGTTCCTCTTGTTCGCCTTTTGAGCAGGAGATGGCCATGTCATATACCGCACCTTCCTCCCAACCATCGCGCTGGCTGGCGCTCATAGTGCTGTCCGCCGCGATGCTGATGACGGTCCTGGACGGCAGCATCGTGACCGTCGCGATGCCGGCCATGCAGCGGGATCTGGGCTTCTCGCCCGCCGGGCTCAGCTGGATCGTCAACGCGTACGGGATCGCTTTCGGCGGGTTGCTGCTCCTGGCCGGTCGACTGGGTGACCTCATCGGCCGTAAAAGCATGTTCCTGGCCGGAAACGCGGTCTTCACCGCCGCTTCGCTGCTGGCCGGCGCGGCGACCGGGCCCGGCCTGCTGATCGCCGCCCGGTTCCTCCAGGGCGTGGGCAGCGCGATGGCCTCCGCGGTCGTTCTCGGCATCCTGGTGACGCTGTTCACCGAGCCCGCCGAACGCGCCAAGGCGATCGGCATCTTCAGCTTCACCGGCGCCGCCGGCGCCTCGATCGGCCAGGTTCTGGGCGGGGTCATCACCGATGCGCTCAGCTGGCACTGGATCTTCTTCATCAACCTCCCGATCGGCCTGGCCACCATCACGCTGGCGATCCGGGCGCTGCCGGGCGACCGCGGGGCCGGACTCGCCGCCGGGGCCGACGTCATCGGCGCCGTCCTGGTCACCAGCGGTCTGATGCTGGGCATCTACACGGTGGTCAAGATCGAGGAGTACGGCTGGCTCGCCGCGCACACCCTCGGCCTCGGCGCGGTATCCCTCGCTCTGCTGGCCGCCTTCGTCATCCGTCAGGCGACCGCCAGAACCCCGCTGATGCCCCTGCGGATCTTCCGTTCGCGTACCGTCTCGGGCGCCAACCTGGTCCAGATGCTGGCGCTGTCGGCCATGTTCGCCTTCCAGATCATCGTCGCGCTCTTCATGCAGAAGGTCCTCGGCTACAGCGCGCTCGGCACCGGCCTGGCGATGCTGCCCGCGGCGGTGGCCATCGGCGCCGTGTCGCTGTTCGTCTCCGCCCGGCTCAACACCCGCTTCGGCGCCCGCCGCGTCCTGCTGGTCGGCCTGGCGCTCCTGCTCGCGGCGATGGGCTGGCTCACCCGCGTCCCGGTGACCGCCAACTACGTCACCGACCTGCTCCCGGTCATGCTGCTCATCGCCGGCGGCGGCCTGGTCCTGCCGGCGCTGACCACGCTCGGCATGTCCGGCGCCAAGGCCGACGACGCGGGCCTGGCCTCCGGGCTGTTCAACACCACCCAGCAGGTCGGCATGGCGATCGGTGTCGCGGTGCTGTCCACGCTCGCCGCCTCCCGTACCGAGGATCTGCTGTCCGCCGGGCAGAGTCAGGCGGTCGCGCTGACCGGCGGCTATCACGTGGCCTTCACCATCTCCGCCGCGCTGCTCGTGGCCGCCTTCATCGTGGCGCTGACCGTGCTGCGCCGGCCCGAACAGGACACCACCGCCACCACCGCTGAGGACCCCGCTGTACTCACCTCAGCCTGACTTTCGCCGACAACGGCCGGGCCGGTCCCGGCCGTTGTCGGCGAAACTCCGTTGCGACGGTCAAGGCGGTTCACCAAGAATGACGGCGATGAGAGCGACCAAGATGCACACCGACGAGATCGAGACCGACGTCGCCCTCGTGCGCCGCCTGCTCGCCGGGCAGTTCCCGCGCTGGGCCGAGCTGCCGATCGCGCCGGTCGACTCGTACGGAACCGATCACGACATCTACCGGCTCGGTGACCACTTGGTCGCTCGGCTTCCGCGCATCGGGTGGGCCACCAAGCAGGCGGCGAAGGAGGCGGAGTGGCTGCCGAGGCTCGCGCCGCACCTACCCCTCGCGCTTCCGGTGCAACTGGCCATGGGGCGGCCGGCCGAGGGCTATCCCTACGACTGGTCGGTGTACGAGTGGCTGCCCGGCGCGAACGCCAACGGCACGATCGACGACCTGGACCAGGCAGCCGTCGATCTCGCGGCGTTCGTGACCGCGCTCCATCAGGTCACTACCGCCGGTGCGCCCCCGCGCTCCCCGCACAGCCGAGGCGGACCGCTCGCGGAGAGCGACGCGTCTGTTCGTCAGGCGATCGCCCAGCTCGGCGACCGAATCGACGGCGACGCCACGCTCCGCTCATGGCAGGAGTCGCTCGACGCCCCGGCCTGGGACAGCCCGGAGGTCTGGCTGCACGGCGATCTGCTGCCGGGCAACCTGCTCGTCGTCGACGGCCGTCTGTCGGCGGTCATCGACTTCGGCGGCCTCAACGTGGGCGACCCCGCCTGCGACCTCCAGCCCGCGTGGAACGTGTTCGCGGGTGACAGCCGCCGGCGATTCCGGCGCGAACTCGGCGTCGACGACGCGTCCTGGGTGCGCGGCCGCGGCTGGGCGCTCGCTCAGGCGGTGATAGCGCTGCCGTACTACTGGGAGACCAACCCCGGCATGATCCGCCAGGCATCCCATGCGCTGGCGCAGGTCCTCGCCGACAGCTAGTCCCGGGGAAGCAGCGTTCCGAGCGGTCCGAGGTCGATATTGAGGTCGGAGGGCGACAGGCCGAATTTGTCGCACATTTCGGTCATCGCCTCTTCCAGCCGCATCAAGGTCACGCCGAGTGCCTCGATCTGTTCGTCCGACAGGTCCCCTTGCTCCATCCGGCGCACACACTGACGCTCCACGAGTTGACGTACGAGCTCGACCAGGGTGAGCACCAGACGCGACAGATCGCGCTCCACCGCCTCGGCGTCGGTCTCAATGCGCAGCCGCCTCGACGGCACCTTCCGCACCGATGACGCCTTTTCCAGGTCATTCCTCATCGGTGCTCCGGACCGACATGATCAGCGCGCGTACAGAGATGCGCACCAGGTCGATGTCCGCGATGGACAGGACGAGGTCCCCGCTCACCACGACCCCACCCGCCAGCAGCCGGTCGAGGAGGTCCACCAGCGCCACGCGTTCGGGCGGCAGCCGGTCCTCCCGGGCGAGCACGGCGCCGCGAGGCTCATCAGGCGTCATCGCCGGTCCCCCCTCCCGGCCTCTCCGGTGTCTCGGCGAAGGCGGCGAAGGAGTACGGCGCCCACGGACCGGTGAGCTCCACGTCGATTCCCTCGCCCCGCAGCCCGTCGACGACCCGCGCGAACTCCGCGCCGCGCTCGAGATCGACCAGATAGGCGCCGTTGAGGATCATCCACTCCGCGCGACCTGACAGCTGCGGGTCCTGGGGGCGATGCCGCTGGCTGGCGACCGCCACGGACTTGAGGACGTCATGGATGTGCTCCCCACGCGCGGCGGCCTGGCGCCAGGTCTCCTCCCGGCTGCGCAGACTCGCCTGCCGCTTCTTGAGGTACGCCAGTCCCGGGCTGGTCGCGCTCTCCTCCCCCGCTTCGGCGGGCGGCGGCGCGGCCGGATCGACGTACGCTTTCACCCCCCACTCCTGCCGGTCGGCGATCCGTCCGAGCGTCTCGGCGAAATCGTCATGCCGCCGGTCCAGGAGCTCCCTGATCTGGTCCTCGCCGCTGTAGACCGTGACCAGACGGACCGGGGCGGTCGGCGCCGTCCGCGCCACCGCCTCCACCACGCGATGGTGCGCCCGAGCGGTCTCGCCCAGCCAGTCCAGGTCTTCCATGGACCGCCGCAGCGGCTCTTCGCCGAACCGGTCCAGCGGGACCGTACTCACGTACGCGACGAGACCGGCATGCGTGATCGCGCGCACCCCCTCGCCCGCCACGCCCTTCAAGTCTTCGGGAAGGGTGGCACCCTCGTCACGGGTGACCGCGTACAGGTAAGTGCCCGCGTTATTCATCACGCTCGTCCACTTCGGCTGCTCGCTCATCGACGTACTCGACCTCCGCGGTCGGTCCGCGCGGCAGTGCGGCGCCCTCCTCCGCGGCGGCGAGCCGTCGCCGGAGCCTGCGGTTCTCCTCGCGCAGCTCCCGGTCCTGCCCTCTGAGCCATGGATCGTGCTCCCACCAGTCGATCCCCATCTCCCTGGCGGTGTCTACCGAGGCGATGATCAACCGGAGCTTGATGGTCAGCAGCTCGATGTCCAGGAGGTTCACGCGGATGTCTCCCGCGATCACGATGCCTCGGTCGAGTACCCGTTCCAGGATGTCGCCGAGGTTCGCCGGCTCGTGGTTGGACAGCCGCCCGGCGGGGGCGTTGGACTGGCGCATCACAGAGCCGGGCTCGGTCATCGCGAACCGCCCTCCGCGTTGGTGCCGCTGCCCCGCCGGTACCGCTGGATCCGCCGGTAGGACAGCAGGTTTCCCTCCGGGTCCAATTCGGCCTCGTAGAGCGCGAGAATGTCACCGGAAGAGGGAATGCGGTGATCTTCGAGGACCTCCACGTTCACCACCCAGCCGCGCTCGACCGGCTTCACCATCGTGATGCCTTCCGGCTCGCCCGCGACCAGATCGGCGATGTGGCTCAAACCGGCTTCGCCGACGTCCGCCACTGACAGGCCGCGTGGGCGGCGTTTCTGACGTGGTTCCGTCCGTCTCTCGTCGGGTTCCTCCCCTGAGCGCCTTGGTGCCTGGCTGCCGGCCGGCCGCTCTTCGCGGACACTGCGCCTGACAGGCATGCGATCACCCCTCCTCTTCCTCTTCCTCACCTGTCGGCACGACAGCCTGGCCGGGCTCGCCGATCATCGATTCGAGCGTCTGCTTCATCGCCAGCGCCTCTTCCTCCTCGGAGATCAGGCCGGCGGCCCTGGACTGCTCGATCTCCTCCAGCCGGCGCCTGACCACCGCAGGGTCACGCGTCTGCCGCTCCACCTGCTCCTGTATCAGCTCGCCGAGCCGGATCACCCCTTTGACCGGCGCGAGCGGCCAGCCGAAGATCAGGCTGATCAGTCCCACCCGTCATCACTCCTGAGTCCGCGCGGTGATGAAGTCGTACGGTGCCAGCGGGCCCAATATGCGCATCTCAACCCGTCCGGACCAGCGATCGGCGAACTCGTTCACCACCCGCTCCAGCTCCTCCTGCCGGTCCGTCTCCATGAGTACGGCCACATGAACGGCGTCCTGTTCGTGAGAGGGCTCCCGGATGACGGTGAGGGCGGCGAGCGGGCTCACCTCCTCGGTCAGCGTCTGCGTGTCGGCTTCGCGTTTGGCCACGACCGACTGGTTGATCAGCTCCCCGAGCCGGATCCGCGCGTTCCGCGTCAGATCCTCCGATTTCCCCTGGATCTCCGCACGCAACTGCTCGGCCTCCGGGACCTCGCTCAGCACCTCACGGAACAGGGTTTGGCCGACGTAGCGTCCTTTGATGACGTACTCGGCCCGTCCCTCCAGCTCGTCCAGCGCGCTGCGGAACTCATCGTGGTGCGGCGTCAGCAGCTCCTCGACGACGGCTTCCTCGTTCGTCATCACCGAGCCGAAGCGGAGCGGGATGATGGGCACCTCGGCGGCGGTGGCATCGAGCAGAGCCCCATGCCGGAACAGGTCGTCGGGGGTGCCGAGCGGGCGGTCGAGCGTGACGTCGCTCACCAGAGCGGCGATCTCGCCATGCCGGATCAGCCTGATCTCCGAGGCTTCATCCCCTACGCCCTGCGCGTCGCCGGACACCTCGACGTCCTCGGGTACGAGACCGTAGATGTAGACGCCGGTGGTCTTGGTGACCTGCTCGGGAACATCCTGACCGGCGGCCTTCGCGGCTTCCGCGGATTGCGCCATTTCACCGCTCCTCTCGCTCTTGCCGCCGACTGCGCGTCTCTTGTTTCTCGCCGAGCTCGCCGACGAAGTCGCTCAGCTTCTCCCCTGCCGCTTCCAGGACTCCTTGGGTGACGTTCTTGCCCTTGCCCTGCGTCATGTTCTGCATGATCTCGGGCAGCCCTTCTCCCCCGGACTCCTCGAGGTCCAGCCGGTTCACGGCCTCGGCGTAGCGCAAGTAGGTGTCCACGCTTGCCACGACGATGCGCGCGTCGATCGTCAGCAGCTCGATGCCGACGAGTGAGACCCGGACATAGGCGTCGATGACCAGACCTTTGTCGAGGATCGTGTCGATGACGTCGGCCAGGCCCGACGGAGACGGACGGTCGGCTATTCCGCCTGTCGCGGGTTGCACGGTCATTACTTCTCCCTCGGTCTTCGCGGACGCCGCCCGCCGCTCTTCGGGGACGCTGCCCCGCCGGTCTCTGGCGACGCTGCCCCGCCGGTCTTCGCGGACGCCGTCCCGGGTTACGTCGTCCGGGTACCGGCTCTGCGACGAACCGGCCGCGCCGGTGGCTCCTTGGCGCGCCCCCGTCTCCGAGAGGCCGCGCGAGGCGGCTCTTCTTCCTCCTCCTCTTCCTCTTCTTCCTCCGGCTCCTCCTCTTCCTCCTCGGGCTCTTCCTCCTCCTCGTACTCGTCCTCCGGCAGTTCCTCTTCCTCTTCTCCCGCTTCCTCTTCTCCCGCTTCCTCTTCTCCCGCTTCCTCTTCTTCCTCCGGCTCCTCTTCCGGCCGTTCCTCTTCCTCCTCCTGCGCGGCTTCCTCCTCCTGGACCGCGGTCTCGTGGTCCTTGACGACTTCACCGTCATGGATCACGCCGCGCCACCCGCCGGAGGCGATCTCCTCGGGGTGCAGCATGGTCTGCGTCATGACATGCCGTCTGAAGTGCTTGAACTCCAGCCGTACACGCCTGCCCGGCGCACGCCAGACGTTGCCGACGTGCTCCACCACTCCGCGCGGGTGATATTCGAGTACGAGCAGGACCCGAGTCAGGTTGGGGGTTATCGCGTGGAAGCTCACAGCACCGTCGACGTAGCCCTTGGGTCCCTTGGATCGCCAGATGATCCGTTCGTCGGGCACCTGCTCGACAATGTGCGACTCCCAGTTGCGGTGGGACAAGAAGACCTGCGTCTTCCAGGACAGCTTCTCGTCGCTCTCGTTCTCGACGTGCTCCACCTTCTTCATGAAGGTCGGGAAGTCCTGGAACTGCGTCCACTGGTTGTAGACGACCCGTACGGGAGCGCCGATGTCGAGCGTTTCGGCGATGTTGACGAACCGTAGCTTCTTGGTCCCCTTGCCCATACCTCCTAGCAGACCCTTGACGGCCCCCTTGGCCGCGCCACCCAGCATCGAACCTTTGACGGACTTGCCGCCAGATTCATCCGATCCGGTGAGCGCGCTGAACAGGCCGGAAACTCCGCCGCCTGCCGCGGGATCGGCGAGCCGGCCCGCCATGTCCTCGACCTTGTCGCTCACGGACTGCAGCGCTCGCTCGATGAAGGCCTGTGCGAGGTTCTTGAGCTCCTGGGTGAGCGCCTCGGTCGGCAGGGCCTCCGCGACCTTCTTGACGTCTGCCGGCAGGGCCTCAGTGACCTTCTTGATGGGCCGAGCCTTCGATACCTGAGCCATCAAGCTCGCCTCCGTGTCCTGGTGACCGGTCGCGCGGCGCGGGCGGGCTCGGCCTTGGGCTTCCTTCTCCGTGGTGCCGGCTTGGGCGGTTCCTCCTCGGGCGCCTCTTCCTCTTCCTCCTCGTAGCCCTCTTCGTAGTCCTCTTCGTCTTCGGCCGTTTCCTCAGGCGTGCCCGGATGGCGTAGACCCTCGGCCCGCTCGTGCAGCCTCGACGTCAGCGATTCGAGCTGCCTGCTCGTCATGGCCACGGCTGCTGCCTTGCCGACGTCCATCAGCTCGCCACGCAGGCGGCCGGTGAGCTTGTCCATCTCAGGTGACGAACCGAGCATCTTGATCCCCTGCGACAGCAGGCCTCCCTGGCCGCGCAGCCGGCTGAGCACCCCGGCCACGGCCAACGTGGTCGCCCAACGCAGCTTGTGGCGTCGGCCGAGGTAGTAGCCCGCGGCGATGGCCAGCCCTATCTGAACTTTGTCTTTCATGACCAGCGCTCCTTGCCCTCCCGACTCGCCTGGAACAACCGGTCTCCACCTGCCCCACAAAAAAGACAAACAAACACATGATCGGAGAAAACGGACATGCGAGGCGAATCAGGTGCCAGAGGCCCGCAGAGGCCGCGCAAGGAGCGCCATGTGCACTTCGTACAGATATAGTCAATAATTCGCTTTTTACAGCGATTTGCACGCTTCCCGTGCGGCTAGAGAACCTGCTCCACGCGCCGCCGGACCCGCTTGCCCGCGACCAGCATGACGACCGCGCTGCTGTACCCGAGCATCGGCAGCAGCTGCCACACCAACCACGGCGAGCCGCCGGCCCCTATTTCCGTGATCCACGCCGTTCGCCACGCAGCCCGCGCAGGAAACGCCACAGCGCGGAGCGGGGCGGCTCCTCTTCCAGGGTGACCGCATCCGCCGACGCTGCCGGTTCGGTGTTCGCCGGGGCGTGGGCGAGTTCGTACTCGACCGGCAGGGACCGCAGCGCCCGCATGAAGGGGGAGGAACGCCATGGGAGCTGGTCGGCGGGCATCGCGAGCCGCAGCCTGTCGAGGCGATCGAACAGCCGCTCCACGGCGATCGTGGTGATGCGGGTGGCCAGCAGCCGGGCGAGGCAGGCATGCGGCCCCGCGCCCCATGCCAGGTGGGCGCGGGTGCTGCGGATGGCCTCCCGGTCGATCGCGCTGCCGAACAACGGATCGCTGTGCGCTCCGGCGACGGACAACATGACGGGATCACCCGCGGCGATGACGAAGCGCCCCAGCCGCACATCCGCCGTCGGGAACCGGAATGTGAGGTTGGCCATCGGCGGGTTGGCCAGCGCGACCCGGTTCACGGTCTCCTCGATCGTCCCCGCGGACAGGCCCGACCGCACCTCCGGATTGGTCATCACCTCGAGGATCGTGTTGCAGATCAGGCCCCCGGTCATGTCGCCGACGACCCCCGGCAGCATGAGGAGCTCCCGGGACAGCCCTTCGACGGTGAAGTCGGGATTGGCCGCGAGCATGTAGGAAGGCAGGTCGTTCCCGGGGCGGCTCATCTTGGCGGTAGACAACTCCATCATCGCGGCGAACAACCGCTGCGAGGCCGCGGCCGCCTCGGGACCGGCGTCCAGCACCCGCCAGGTGTCCATGACCACGTCATCGCCACGCGCGGTCTCGAAGCCGAAGAGCCGGTTGGCGACCATCAACGGGAGCGGTCGTGCGTACTGTGCGGACAGATCCGCCCATCCGGTACGGGATTCGCCTTCGGCCAGCAAACTGATGAGGTCGTCGGCATATCGCCTGATCGCGTCTTCCAGCAGCTGCGCCTGAGGGTGACCGCGGTCCTGGAAGGGCGCGAGCGCCGAGGTCCACGTGTCGCGGAGCCGGTGCAGCGTCATCCCGTCCTGGAAGGCCACGCTGTTGAGCTCGAACGCGGGAAGCACCGGCCAGTCCGGTGGCAGCCCGCCCTCCACCCTCGCCCGCCAGTTGTCCAGGCGCTTGCTCCAGACGTCACCCTCATTCTTCATGACCCGCAGCACTTCGGCGTACCCGAGGACCAGCCACACGGGCACCCCGAGCAGGTCCACCGGCGCGACCGGCCCGTACTTGGCGCGCAGGCGGTCATGGACGAGCGCGGGATCCGCGTCGTAGTCCCTGGTGAGCAGCGGCTCTACGGATACCGACGCCAGTGGTTCAGGGGTCGATGGGGTCCACGCGCCAGGCATCAAGGTGATGCACGACCTCTCTCTCGGTCCGCTGCTTCTGTGAGAGCGGTCGCATCCCGGCGCCCACGTGGAAGACCAAATTGGGGGTTTTGCATCACCACGCGGGCGCGAAAGGGACACTTTCCGGAAAAATCACAGCACAGCACGTGACGAGGGAGATCTGACTTCTGCTATGCGACGGAGCCGTCGACAGCTCAGCCCGCTCAGCGAAAGTCGTCGGCGTGGTCGAAGGCCCAGTCTCGGAATGTACGCGCCGGAGTTCCGGTGACCTCTTCCACGGTGGAGGTGATCAATGCTGAGTGAGGTCGCGTTTCGGCGCTGGCCAGCAGGGCCGCTACCAGGGCCGGCGGCCTGCCGTCCGCGAGCATCTGCTGCCGGGCGATCTCTACGGGCACCTTCTCGAAACGCAACGGGCGTCCGATCGCCTCCCCGATGGCGTGTACCTGCTCGGTCCTGCTCACCACCTGCGGACCGGTCAGCACGTATGTCGCACCCGCGTGCCCGTCCTCGATCAGCACGCGTACCGCTACGGCGGCGATGTCGCGCGGATCGATCACCGCGGTGGCGGCGATGTCAGGACCACGCACGACATCCGCGCCACGGATCTGCTCGGCCCACCCACGAGTGTTGGAAGCGATGGTGTTCGCCCGCAGGATCGTCCACTGCGGGCCGGACCTCTCGATCAGGCGCTCCATGTCGGCGTGGAGCTGGTTGATCGGGTCGCTCTGCCACTCGGCCTCGTCCTTCACCCCCGACGAGGAGAGGTAGACGACGCGTCGGGCCCGGCCTTGGAGCACGTCGAGTGCGGCGGAGGCGCCGTCCGTAGTGAGGAAGGGCCAGATCAGGAACACCGTCTCGACCTCGGCCAGCGCCCCCTTCAAAGTGCTCGGCCTGGACAGATCACCTTCGACCGCCTCAACCCCCTCCGGGAGCCGAGACTGCTGACCGTCTCTCACCAGCGCCCGCACGGGGGCGCCGGAGGATACAAGCTGGGCGATAACCTGCCGTCCGACGTTGCCGGTGGCACCGGTCACAAGAATCATGCCCCGGTCAGCCTGGCCATTTGCGGAAATATTCCGACTCGGTGCGTCGCTTGCGCCAGGCCGCGCCGCCCCTATGTACCGGTTCCGCAGGCTGTTTGTCGGATCGGGCTGCGAGACTCCGCGCATGCGTGATCACGAGCTCCCAGAACCAAGCCGCGGCCGGCGCCCGACATGAGCGCGTCCGAGCGGTTCAGCCTCCAGCCGAGCCCAGACAAGTGGCAGCCCGCGTGGCTCGCCCGGGGAACACTTCGCGAGCGGCGTTTCGACCTTCCTGCTGGAGTGTCCAGTGTGACCTTCGACAAGGCGCTGCTGGTGGGCGTGGACTTCTCCGGGATTCACTTCGTCTCCTTCAGCGCCCACGGCAGCCGGTTCGAAAGCTGCGACTTCTCCGGCACCACCTTCGAACAACTGTCGATGGGGGTCACTGGCGTGCGCGGGTTGTGGAAGCGCGTCAGTTGGCCGCAGTCGGTCTTCCGCGACTGTGTGTTCCGCCGCACCCGATTCGCGCCGCTCACCTTCTTCGGCAACGTCCGGTTCGAGAGGTGCGTGTTCGACGGGTCCCGGCTGAGGGACCAGACGTCCACGTCCGAAGCCGAATTCGTCGACTGCGTCTTTCTCGGCCGCGTGCGGGATGTCAACTTCTGGGGCCGTCCAACCCACGACCAGGCGGCACTGGGCAGGGACCGCAATGACTTCACCGGCAACGACTTCACCGGCGCGGAGCTCGACGGTGTCGCCTTCCAGCACATCGACCTGCGGGCCCAGCGCTTTCCCGGCCTGCCCGGCTACGCGCTCCTCGACCGGGTCAGCGCACGGGTGGAGGCGGCGCTGCCTTTGGTGGAGCGCTGGCCGGACCCACGTCACCGGGAGAAGGCCCGCTTCAGCTTGGAGTTCCTCGTGGAGAGGGCCCTCAAGTCCAACGACGACCACGCGCTGGTGAGCCCTTCGGAGCTGGGCCGGAAACTGCCGCCCGCGCTCCGCGAGGAGCTGTTCGAGGCGCTCAGAGGCACGACCAGCGATACATCCCCTGGTTGAGCCGTACCGCCTCGCGAGCCAGGTCCCGCAGGCCGGTAATGCGTTCGACCTCGAACTCGTCGAGCAGTTCCTCCTCGGCGTACTCGCGCAGCCGCGCGTCGTCCACGGCGGCGAGCGCGGCGGTGGTCTCGGACGCCGCCAGTTCAACGCCCGCCGACTCACCGTCGTCGATGACGACCTTGCTGTCACCGAACTCGCTGAGGTCACGTCCGCTCAGCTCGGCGGCCAGCGTGTCGAGATCGTCGAGCCAGCCTTTGCAGTCGACGTACGGCAGATTCAACGCCGCCGGCCCACCGGACAGGGCCAGCCGGGCGGACTGCTCGGAGTCCACCGTGAAGTAATCGACGAGAACACCCATGGGGCGCGACTCTACCGATCATGCCCGCACCGGGCGCATTGCTCGCCTCAGGCACTCAGAGGACGTCCCAGTCGAGTTCACCGTCGACCACCTTAGGCTTCCAGTAGCCGATAGAGCCGCCCTTCTCCATGGCGTCTGCGGTGGTCTTCAGCAGGGCGTAGAACGACCGGATCCGGACGCCTCCCGGCGTGAAACTCATGGAGCCCTCGTGATCGGTTTCGCCGAGGTCCTTCCGCACCGAGTCGATCACCAGGTGATCGCCCCCTCCGTCGGCGCCGACGGGGATCATTCGCCCGTCCCACCATTCCGATCGTGGATCGGAGAATTCCCCGTAACTTTCCTCCTCACCGTCGATGTCGCACAACTCTCGCCACGTGGCACGCGTTTCCTGGACGCTCGAGTACGAGTTGCCCAGGAAGCCGAAGGGCCAGGTGTCCTTGAGGTAGACGGCCCCGTCATGCCGCAGGAGTGAGGCCCGCAGATCGTCAGGGAATCGCATTCCCATATGCGCCTCCGCGGCCGCGATGGTTTTCGCGTCTCCGTTCTTGCCGAGTGTGCGATAACTCTGGGGAGCGTTGGCCTTCAACCAGTCCTCGATGCGCTGCCACTGACGGTCCACCGCCCGCTTGACCTTCGCGTCGAGTTTCCGTACGCGCGGTTCGGCGCCCACGGGCCGGCAGTCCGCGTCGGCACGGACCTGCGTTTCCTCACTCTCCGCCGACTGCTGGAACACGTAATCGGAGTCCGGACCGTGCTCCTCCTCGTTTCCGGCGAACGTGCAGGCCGTACCGCTGTCCGAGGTGTCCCCAAGGCATGCCCCCCAACTCAACTCAGATGAGGGCTTGGAGAAGACCGCGGATTCAAGGACTTGAGTACCGAGAGCCAGCATGAGAATCGCGAATCCGGCGACGGCCCAACGAGTCAGGCGGCGGCGGGTGGCATCGTCCAGCGGCTCCCTTGGCTCGCCGCGTTCGAAGAATCTGGTGAACTCGGGGCGGTCGAAGAGAGAGGGCTTTTCGGCGCCATAGCGCTGGAGATCCTCAGCGGTGGGAGTGCCGAGGATCGGGGCCGGCGGCCACTGCGCTTTCTCGCTCCGGGTCGGAATCGAACTCCGGGTCGGAATCGAACTCCGGGTCGGAATCGAAAAGGAATCGGAAGCCACCTCCTCCCGCTGGACCGGGCGCCGTCGAGAGCGCGCGATCACCACGATCGTCGCTGCCGCAATGGCCGCCAAAAGCGCGAGCCATAGCCCGCGGGATGTGATCAATCGCCGCATGTCCGGCAGATTACCCGGAATTGATCTAGACGGATGACGACTCCGCACCGAGGTGCTCGCGGTCACCCGGCCCGCGATCACGCTCCGAGGGCGAGCGCACACACCCGGGCACCTGTCATTAGGATCATTGCCGTTGCGATGATCCGGCGAGCGGAGCCTCGATGAGTGACCCCGGCGGCTTCGGCCCCCTGGTGAAGGACGAGCGCGAGGCGATCGGTCCGTACCGGATCGTGGGCCGGATGGGCGCCGGCGGCATGGGCGTGGTCTATGCGGGGGTCGCGGACGACGGCGCCCGGGCCGCGGTCAAGGTCATCCATCCGGGGTTAGCCGCCGATCCGCAGTTTCTCGCCCGCTTCGTCCGCGAGGTCGATCTCCTGTCCCGGGTGCGCGGGCGCTGCACGGTCTCGGTGATGGCCTCCGACACCACCGCGATGCCTCCCTGGCTGGCCACCGAGTTCGTCCCCGGCCCGACGATCAGCGCGTACGTACAGGACAACGCGCCACTGCCGGCGGACGAGCTGCTCTCGTTCGGCGTGGACATCGCAGAGGCGCTCACCGACATCCACCGGGCCGGCATCGTGCACCGCGACCTCAAACCCGGGAACGTGATCCTCTCCGACTCCGGCGCGAAGGTCCTCGACTTCGGCATCGCCCGAGCCCTCGACGAGAGCGGCCTCACGGGCACCGGCGCGCTGATCGGTACACCCGGCTGGATCAGCCCTGAGCAGTATCGGGGCGACGAGGCGGACGCCGCCGCCGACGTCTTCGCCTGGGGTGCGCTGATGGCGTACGCCTCGACGGGGCGCCCACCCTTCGGCACCGGAGCCCCCGACGTCCTCGCCTACCGCGTCATGAGCGTCGATCCCGACCTGTCCGAGGTGCCCACGCAGGTCCGCGACCTGGTACGAAGCTCGCTCGCCAAGTACAGGACGGCCCGGCCCACCGCGGACGAGCTGCTCGCCCAGCTCACCGCACTCAAATCGGGCACGACCCCACTCACGGCGGGCACGATCGTCATGCCGCCCCCACCCAGGTCGGACACGACCCCCACGCCGCCCCCACCCAGGTCGGGCACGGTCGTCATGCCGCCGCCGATATCACCGCCGGCCAATCGCGTGCCGTTGGGGCCGGCCGCCGCTGTCCTGGCGACGGTCGTGGCCATCGGCGCGCTGGTCTGGGTGGGCTCGGAGGGGATACCGGCGGCACTCCGGAGCCTGAGCGACCCTCCCACGTCCACACCCGCGGAGAACCTGACGCCGGACACGAGCGCGACCCCGACCCCCGAGGAGACGACGGAGACCCCGACCCCGACTCCCGAGGAGACGACCAGCACGAGGGAGACCCCTGAGGAGACGGAGACCCCTGAGGAAACGCCCGCCACAAAGGAGAAGGCGAGCGCGTCCCCCACCACACATCGCTCGGCCACCGACGTCCCGTGCGCGTCCGCGAGCTCGATCCTGCGGCAGGCCGCCACGCTGAACGGCGGCCTGCCGCAGGACGCCAGGGTCGCCCGCAAGCGGTGCGTGGGCTACTGGGTGGCGGCCGAACTAGACTCCCCGAGCGTCGGCGGCATCGACCTGATCGCGAAACGGAACGCGACCCGATTCGTCAACGCCGAGATCGGCAGTGACTTCTGCTCGCTGGAGAACGAGTCGGCACTCCTCAAGAGCGCGCCGAGCGCCATCAGAGCCTTCCTCTGCCCCAACGGCTTCGGCTGACCGGCTCCGCCAGAGACCCGTCACCTCCCAAAGGAGATCAGGTTGCACCCCGCGCTCACACGGAGGATGGGGAGGGGCCCTTTGATCGCGCGTCCCAGCGCCCGAGTGGTGCTCATCGACACGGCCGATCGGCTCCTACTGTTCTCCAGCCGCAACCGACTCGACGGCACCCTTCGCTGGTACACCCCCGGCGGCGGACTCCAACCCGGCGAGACGCATCAGGACGCGGCACTGCGCGAGCTGTACGAGGAGACCGGGCTGACGGGCGCGACCCTGGGCCCGGAGGTGTGGAGAGGACGCCCCTGGACCGTCGATCGAGACGGCGTCACCTACGAGGTACGGCAGCGCTACTACCTGGCCCGCGTCCCCGTCTTCGAGATCGACACCACCCGGATGGAGGACTTCGAAAGGACGAGCATCACCGGCCACCGCTGGTGGACAGCGCAAGAGCTGACCGATACCGCCGACCTCCTGCGACCCGCCGGGCTACCGCACCTGCTGACCGCCCTTCTCGCCGACGGCCCGCCCCGCGACCCGGTCCTTGTCGACGGCTGACGCGGTCATGTCTCCCGGCTACCGCCTGAGCACGTGATCGAATACCCGCCTCAGCAGCTCCAGCAGCTGCGTGCGCTCGGCTTCTGACAGCGGCCGGAGCAGCTCTTCCTGAACCCCGGCCAGGATCGAGTCGAGCTCCTCGAGGCGCCGCCGCCCGGCTGGGGTCAGGGTGATGATGTTGCGGCGCCGGTCGGCCGGGTCGGGCGCGCGCTCGACCAGCCCCTGGTCCGCGAGCTCGTTCACAGTGGCGTGGGTGTCGCTGCGGTCAATGCCGCAGCGCTGGCCGAGGGCGATCTGGCTGGCGGGCCCGAACTCCTCCAGCGCGGCCAGGATCGCGAAGTGGTGGCCACGGGCGTCGACGGGTGTCAGCACCTCGCCGATGAGGCGCTGCGCGTGCAGCGAGGTCTTACTGATCAACCAGCTGGGCTTGCCGCGCAGGCGGGCGGGTGCCGACTCCATGGACCGAGTCTACCGTTGGCGCGCCCCACGATTATGGTGCTACCGTTGGCCGGGCCAACGTTGGGTTGGCCAACCAATTTCGAGGTATGCCATGACCACGACAGTCGGCTCCGCCCGGCACCCCTCTGATCCCCCGCTTCCCGATCCGCGCCGCTGGTGGGCGCTGGCCACGGTCGCCACAGCCCAGCTCATGGTCGGGATCGACCTGATGATCGTGAACATCGCGCTGCCCTCCGCGCAGCGATCGCTGTCCATGTCCGACCCCACCCGCCAGTGGGTGATCACCATCTACGCCCTGTGCTACGGCGGCCTGCTGCTCCTGGGCGGCCGGCTGTCGGACCTGTTCGGCCGCCGCCGCAGCCTGCTGATCGGGCTGGCCGGCTTCGCCCTGGCCTCTGCCCTGGGTGGCGCGGCCACCGGGCCGGCGACGCTGCTGGCCGCCCGGGGCCTGCAAGGTGCCTTCGGTGCCCTGCTGACGCCTGCCGTCCTCGGCACCATGGCCGCCTCCTTCCCGCTGCCCGCCGAGCGGGGCAGGGCCTTCGGCGTGTACGGGACGGTGATGGGCAGTTCCTCCGGCCTGGGCGTACTCCTGGGCGGAGTCCTGACCGAGTACCTGGACTGGCGCTGGTGCATGTACGTGAACATCCCCATCGCTTTGGCCGCCGGCGCGGGCGTGCTCTACGCCGTCCGCTCCGCGCCGGTCGGGTCCAGACCCCGGGTGGATGTGGGGGGCGCATTGCTGGCAACCGCCGGCCTGATGGCGCTGGTGTACGGCTTCTCGCGAGCCGAGATCGACGGCTGGGGCGCGGCCATCACCTTCGGCCCGCTGACCACGGGAGTCCTGCTGCTGGCCGTCTTCGCGTGGGCCCAGCACCGGGTCGACCATCCGCTGCTGCCGCCGCGCGTGATCCTCGACCGCCACCGCGGCGGCTCCTACCTGGCCGTGCTCAGCCTGGCGGTGGGGATGTTCGCCGCGCTGTTCTTCCTCACCTTCTACCTGCAGAACGTGCTCGGCTACCCGCCCGTACGCGCCGGACTGGCCTTCCTCCCCCTCACCGCGGGCCTCATGCTCGGGGCGCGGACGGTCGGCCGGCTGGTGTCCCGTGCCCCGCTGCGCGCACTGCTGACCCCGGGGCTGCTGACCCTGGCGGTCGCGCTGGGCCTGCTCGGCCTGCTGCGGGTGGACAGCGGCTACTGGCTTCATGTACTGCCGGTGCTCTTCCTGGTCGGCCTGGGCACCGGCTGGGTGCTGATCACCGCCAACAGCACCGCCACCCTCAACGCGGGCGCCGACACCTCCGTCGCCGGCGCCGCCGTCATGACCGCCCAGCAGATGGGTGCCTCCCTTGGCACCGCGCTGCTCAGCACCATCGCCGGTACGGCCGCGGCCGGCTACCTGGCGGCCCATCCCACCGATGTCGACGAGGCGACCGTGCACGGGTTCACCGTGGCGAGCCTGTCGGCCGCCGCCTTCCTCTGCCTGGCCGCGCTGGCGGTCTTCCTCATCACCGGCAGAAGGGATCGTCGTGGGCTCACCCCTGGGGCTTGAGGTCGAAGACCGCCTTCCCCGTCGGCCGCCGCCGCGCCGGACCGGCGCTTACATTGGGCCGCTCGCGCGGATGGTGGCCGGTCCGTGGCCGTACCAGCGGTGGATGGCTCGCCGCAGGGCCCGGGGGTCGGTGAAGCCGACCCGCGCGGCGATGGACTCCACGCTGAGCGTGGTTTCCCGCAGCAGGCGGTCCACCCGTCGTTGGCTCAGCTTCTCCAGCACCTCTCGCCAACTGCTGCCCTCGTCGCGCAGGCGGCGCTGGAGCGTACGGGGGCTCATGGCCAGTCGCCGGGCCACTTGGTCAAGGCCCGGCGGGCCGTCGGCGACCGCGGACTCGAGCGCGGCGTGGAAGCGGTCGAGCCAGCCCCGCACCGGACGGGCGGCCGCGGTGGACAGCTGCGCGTGGTTGTCCAGGATCGCGGCGAGCGCGGGGTCGGCGCGTGGCAGGGGCGCGTCGATGTCGGCCTCGGCGAACGTGATCGACGGGTGGGCTGCCTCGTACTCGACATGCCTGGTGTCGTACAGCGCGACCAGGCGTTCGGGGGCGGTCGCCGGGCGGCGCGGCAGCCCCACCCACACCGGTGTGAGCCGCCGACCGGCCCCCGAGCCGGCCAGCATGAGCAGCATGTACGGCACGAACTCCGCGATCATCGCGTATTCGGGGTAGTCGCGGTAAGGACCCTCCCAAGCGACTGTCATCCCGCCCTCGTGGTGGGTGACCGTGAGCCGGTCGGCCGGATCGTCGACCGCGAACCGATCCGCTGGCCGGGCGGCGCCCGCGTCGCCTTCTACGTGGGCCTGAACGTCGAGCACTTCATGATCGACCGCCCCTCCACCAGCATCAACGAGGCGACCGCGACTCTCGTACCGGATCCGCTCAACTACGGCTGGCGCGACTACGGACCACGGGTGGCGATCTGGCGCGTCATGGAGGTACTCGACCGGCACGGCATCCGAGCGAGCGTGCTGCTCAACGCCGACGTGTGCGAGCGGTACCCCCAGATCGTCGAGGCGGGCAACGCCCGCGGCTGGGCGTGGCTCGCCCACGGCAAGAACAACTCCACCCTCCAGGCCGACGTCGACGACGAGCGCGCCTACCTGACCGAGGTCGTCGACACCATCGAGAAGGCCACGGGGCGGCGGCCGCGCGGCTGGCTGGGTCCCGCGCTCACCGAGACGTTCCAGACGCCGTCCCTGCTCGCCGAGCTCGGCCTGAGCTACGTGCTGGACTGGACCAACGACGACCAGCCGTACCGGCTGAACGTCCCGGGCATGCTGAGCGTGCCGTACTCACTCGAACTCAACGACCTGGGCATCTTCACCATGCACGGCAGGAGCGGCGCCGACTTCGTACAGATGGTCAAGGACCAGGTCGACCAGCTCTGTGCCGAATCCGCGGAGAGCGGGCGCGTCATGGCGCTGGCGCTGCACCCGTTCGTCATCGGCCAGGCGTTCCGGGCGAAGTACCTCGACCAGGCGCTCGAGTACATCGCCAACCGCCCCGACGTATGGCTGACGACCAGCGACGAGCTCGCCGAGCACTACGTCAGGTTCCCAGGACGCTGAGTCCATGAGGTTGAGCGAGGGAGTAGGAAGTGTGGGTCAGCGGAAGTCGGTGGTCACCTTGGCGGGATCCGGCGCCTTGACCGACACCTTCGCACCCCACCCGCTGTAGCGGCTGTCCACGGCGATCATGGCCTGTCGCCCGGTCTCCGTAGCCGTGAACTTGCTCTGCACCCTGCTCACCAGACCCCCCGAGGTGAGCGTGAGGGTGTAGTAGACCTTCGTACTGTCGAACGAGTTGTCCGCCTTCGCGCCCGCCCACCAGGCCGAGGCCCGCTTGAGGTCCTTGAAGGTGATCGTGCCGGTGATGGAGTTCTTCGTCGACTTGCCGTGCTTGATCAGCGCGGCCAAGGTCTTGGGCTCGGCCGGGTTGAGAATCTGGCCGTAGGAGTCGGGCACGCCGTACCTCTTGACCTTGTACCAGGTCTTGCCCTCCGGAAGCACCATGGGCATGACACCGCCGGTGTGGTACGTGATATTGCCGATGCCGACGGCCCTTTGCCGCCCGTAGGTGTCGTCGTCCCAGTGGATGTTGATGTCGAACGCGGCGACGCCCTTCTTGTCGAACTGGAAGACGCCCTTGCGGTCCTGGACCTCGCTCTCCTCCGTACCGTTCGACCAGGCGACCGTTTCGGTGAAGCGCACGCCGTGCCCGGGTACGAGCTGGGCCTTCAGCGCGCTGACGGGATCCTTGGTCGCCGCCTGAGCGGGGACGGCAACCGCCGATAAGGCGGCTGATAGGGCGGCGCCGGCCGCCAAAGCAGTGATCATCTTCTTCATGATCAGCGATGATGCCGGAGGCGGATCACAAACGGGGCACGGTCGGCGCGGGCTTGCACCCTGCGTCTGCTGCCCGGCCGGGAGCAGGAGGCGATCAACGAACTCCGGGCCATCGGCTGCCACCCAGGTGGTCCATCGCCGGATCCGCGAGCCGTGGGCTGACATCGGGAAACGAACCGTCTCCGAACAGAACGCGCGCCGCCAAAGCCCGACCGGCGCGACCACGCAGCAGCGTCACCACAACCTCTGCCGCGGTAGGAGATCGGATACCGGCGAACACACGGCGCAGCAACAGGCGACCTCGGAACCGGGCCCGCAACACGCCTCCGTCGTACCGGCTCAAGACGCTTTGATCGCCGGTACGCAGGTACCCGGCGGCGACCGCCGCGGCCCATTCGGACATGCGTAAGCAAGGGTCCAAACCGCCGGCCGTCAGCGGCGACACCGCGCCCGCCGCGTCGCCGACGAGCAGCCCGGCGGGGCACGCCAGCCGTCGCAGCACACCACCGACCGGGATCGGACCGCCTCGACGCTCGACCGGACCGGTCGGCGCCGCACGGCCGGGCGCGTTCGCGGCGAAAGCGTCCAGCAGGTGACGGATGCCGGTGCGCATCGCGGCCGGATATCCCGCGACGCCGACATGCGCGTACCGGCCGTCGTCGATGACCCATCCCAGGTACCCCGGAGCGACCCGGGGGTCCAGCACACAGTGGAACGCCGGGGTGGCCGTGCCAGGCGCGATCGGGTGCACGATCTCGGCGCCGAGCAGGGAGTTCCGGTTGACATCGAGGCCGAGATCACGGGCCACCCGGGAGCGGGCGCCGTCCGCGCCGACGATGAACCGGGCCGTCACCGGTTCCGCATCCGCGAACCGCACCAAACCCCTCGATGCGCCGACATACCGTACGCCCAGCAGGACCCGCGCCCCCGCCGACTCCGCGGCGCGCCGCGCGTGCTCGTAGACGGCCGCCATGTCGGCCACGCGGTACTCGTCGCGGTCACTGGTGAGCCGGATCGGTGCCCGCCGCGAGGGCGGATACAGCAGCACATCCCGGATACCGGGCCCGAGCAGATGGTCCGGCAGGTCGAAGTCGTCGAGGGTGCGCCGTACGAAGATCCCCGTCGTACGGATGCCCGCTGACAGCGACCTGCGGCGGTCGACCACCAGCACCTTCAGTTCCCGTCGCGCGAGCGAGCGGGCTGTGCGCAGCCCGGCCAGACCCGCACCCACGACCAGTACATCGACGGCCTGCATACCCGCGACGGTAGGCGTGGCACCTCACCCATACGCCCGTTTGCACGCTATCTGCCCCGTATCTTCACGCGGCCGCCACACTCAGCGGGCTTTGGCCAGTGACCACACGCATACCGCCATGACCAGAGCGGCCAGCCCGCCGCAGATCATCACGGTGGAGACCGAGAAGGCGTCGACGACGCGCCCACCGACGAACGCGCCGAGGGCGAACGTCGCCTGGAAGGAGGAGGTGAAGACGACCGTGGCGGCTTCGGGCGTGTGCGGGGCGGCGGTGATGAACGAGGCCTGCGAGCAGACGGGCACGCCTCCGTAGGCCAGGCCCCAGACCACGAGCAGCACCACGGCGCCGACGGTCGTGCCGCCGATCGAGGGCAGCAGCAGGGTGGTGGCCGCGATCAGGCAGCCGCAGGTCACGAAGGCGGCTCGCAGATGTGTGGCGGTGGCCTTGCCGGCCAGGAAATTACCGGCGATTCCGGCGATGCCGTACGCCAGCAGGACGGCGCTGACCGCCACGGGAGACAGGCCGGTGACGTTCTGGAGGAACGGCGTGACGTAGGTATAGGTGCCGAAGTGGGCCAAGACGATTAGGAAGGTGGCCAGCAGGGCGATACCGGCGCCCCGGGCGCGTAGCAGGTCGAGCAGGACACGTGGGCTCGTGACCTGGCGGGCGGGCAGCGGCGGCAGCAGCATCACCAGGGCGGCCAGGACCACGATCGCCAGCGCGGCCAGGACCAGGAACGCGGTTCGCCAGCCGGCGAGGTCGCCGATGAAGGTGCCGGCCGGTACGCCGAGCACGGAGCCCAGCGGCACGGCGGAGAAGATCACCGCGGTGGCGGTACCGACGGCGTGCGGCGGCACCAGACGGCCGGCCAGCCCCGCCCCGATCGACCAGAAGCCGCCGATGGTGAGGCCGACCAGCACTCTGGAGATCAGCATCACCCAGTAGGAGGTCGCCACGGCGGCCAGCACGTCGGCCACGGCGAGCACCGCCATGAAGACGCACAGCATCACCCGGCGGTCCAGGCGCGCGGTGGTCAGCGTGACGGCGGGTGCGGCGACCGCGGCGACGATGCCGGGCAGGGCCATGGTCAGCCCCGTGGTGCCGTCGGAGATGCCGAAGTCGGCGCCAATGGCGGTCAGCAGGCCGATGGGCAGGATTTCGCTGGTGACGATGGCGAAGATGCCCAGCATGAGCGCGGTGACCGCGAGCCAGCTGATGAGGGGCGGGCGTGGCGGGGCCAGGGTGGTGGTTGACATGGTTCCCGTTCAGGCAGGTGCACAGGACTGAGACACCCAGCCAAGCAGTCATGAAGCCGCTGACACTGGCACGTTTCAGACTCAACCATCACCTTTGCGGCTTTGGCCTCAGGCGTGCGCGCTGCTCATCTCCCATGGCGCCTGCGGGAGGACCTCGCCGGTCTCCAGCAGCGACTTGAGGTTCGCCAGCACGGCCGGCCATCCGTCCGAGATGCCGGTGAGCATCTCCTGGTTGGGAAGATTCTCGTGGGTCACGGTGAGGCGGACGATGTCCTGGTGGGGTTCGACGAGGAAGGTGACGACCGACGGCTCTCTCGGCGCTTCGGTGTCGGGGGCGTCGTCGAAGGTGATGACCAGGCGCGTCGGGGGTTCGGCCTTGATCACTCGGCCGACGACGTCGATGACGCCTGATCCGTCGGCGCGCCGGTGCTCCCAGGTCGAGCCCGGCTGCCAGTCCGAAACGTTGGCGTGTCCCCAGTACCGCGCCGTCAGGTCCGCGTCCGTCAGGGCTTGCCACACCTGCTCCGCGTTTGCGCGGATGTAGGTGACATAGACGTAGGTGGGTACTTCGGTCATGGCGTACTCCTCTGCCTGGTTCTTGATGGCACTGATCGCTTGCAGGCGGGGCTTGTCGAACCCCGAGATCCAGCGCTCCTCGATCTCATGGATCGGTGTCGGGTTGAGATAGTGCAGCCGCTCCCGTCCGCGTCGTACGACGGTGACGAGGTTGGCCCGCTCAAGGATGTCGAGATGCTGTGTCGCCGACTGGCGCGCCATGTTCAGGCGGTCGCACAGCTCGCTCAGTGTCTGGCCGTTGTGCTCGCGCAGACGGTCGAGCAGGAGTCGTCGGGTGGGGTCGGCCAGCGCTTTGAAGACCGAGTCCATCGCTCTCGCTTCGAGGCTCATGCCTCCATTATGCAGGTATTTGCCTGCATAATGTCAATGGCGACTCTCACCTCACCGCCGGAGCCCGCCCGCGCGCGTCCATTCGGCCGTACCACCAGGTGAGGCCGGCCGCGGCCACGACGAACACGGCCGCCAGCGGCGCGAGAAGCGCGGCGCCGGCGGCGTCGAGCGCGATCCCGCCGGCCGCGCCGGACAACGAGACCGCCAGGTACAGCGCGGACTGATTCAGCGAGGCGACCAGAAGTACCCGACCACCAGGTTCCCTACTGTGCCGCCCACCCCGAACACCAGCAGCAACACGGCCAATCGGCCGCCCTGACCGCCGGTGGCCGACTCGTACACGGCGCCGCAGCGGGTGGCCACCTGATCACGAGAGCTGTCCGGCACGGGTCAGTCGGCAACTCCTGATCTACGCGGGAAGCCACGATGGCCACCACGGCAGAACGCAGTCACCTGGCGTACCCTCGGTGGCCACGTCGTACAGAACCATCGCTACCGGCCCAGCGGCCGAGACGACGATGGTAAGAGCCAGCAAGATGAGTTCCAGCCAGATGCGGCCGGTCAGCCGGGGAAGCCGGGCCAGCAGCTGGAATGGCAGCGAGACAAGTGCCGACAGCGCCGAAATGACCGGGAAGAGGATAGTCCGGCCCAAGTCCCAGAAGAGTCCGGCGAACTTTTCCCCCGAACTCAGGTCGCCAAGGCAGTAGAGCTGCGACCTGGCCACCAAGCGAATATCGAAGAAGGTCCCAATTGTCGCGCATGCTATAGCGATGATCAGCGGGAACGCGCACCCCGCCATCCAGCGCAGGTCGCCGGCAGGCGGCGTTCTTCGATCGATCACGTCGCAATACAAGCAGCCGCCTATGCGGACAATGCGCAGCAAATGCAAGGATCCGGTGCAGCAGGTTTCACCGATGGTTCCCGGGCCGCAATCGATGCCGCTGTCGAGACGCCTCAGCGCATGCGGGTGGACTGTTCGAAGCCACTCAGTATCGCGGTGAGCCCCGGCTCGAAGTGGTCGTCGAGGGTGGTGGCGTCGGCGGCTTCGGCGAGCAGGTTGTAGTCGGGGCTGCCGGGCTGGGGTTTGCGGCTGCGCTGGTCGGCGCCGAGCTTGGTCACGGCGATGGCGAGGGTGTGGCCGATGGTGAACTCTCGCAGGCAGCGGATGATGCGCAAGCCCTGCGCCGGCGGGATGCCGGCGTCGCTGAGCTTGGTGAGCATCTTCACGCCGGTGTCGATGGAGGCTGGTGAGCGTACCGGGCGGGTGGCGAACAGTGGCACGGCGTGGGGGTGGCGCAGGAGTGTGTCGCGCAGGCGCAGGCAGTAGTTCTGGGCTAGTTGGCGCCAGGGGCCGTCCCAGGGCAGAGTGTCGACATTGACCTCGGTGAACAGCGTCTCGGCGACGCCGTCGAAGAGGTCCTCCTGGTCGTCGTAGTGACGGTAGACGGCCATCGGGTCGAAGCCGACGGCGGTGCCGAGCTTGCGCATGGAGAATTTACGCAGGCCATGGGCGTCGATGAGGGCGAGCGCGGCGGCGGCGAGGTATTCGCGAGTGAGGGTGGGCCGGGTGGGCGGCTCTGGCAACCTGACCGGTGGGCTGGGGTCGGCCGTCATGGCTGGAAGCCCTCCAGGATCTTCGTAAGCGTCGTGGTGAACTCGTGCGGGTGCTGCATGAATGGGACATGGCCGCCGGGGAACTCCTGGCAGGGTACGCCAAGGCGCTCAGACAACAGGTGTGCGGGCGCATGGTACGGCTTGCCAACACTGTCGCGGCCGGTGGCCAGGCACCAGGGCGCCGTGGTGGCGGCCGGCGCGGTCAGGTCTGGCTGGTAGTCGAAGCAGAACGCGGGCAGTTCGCGGCGCAGGGTCAGCTCGGCGTTGCGGAGCTGGCGGGTCATCACGTCCGGCGTACGTCGGGTGATCTTTCGTACCAGGCCGTCGGCGGCGAGCATGAGGTGAGTGGCGGCGGCGATCGTGGCTTGGCCTGATGGCGACAGGAACACGCGCGGCGGGTCCGGTAGCGTCATCGCGCCGAAGGCCGCGTAAGCGCGCATCAGGTGACCGTCTCGGGCGAGGCGGCCGATGTGTTCGATCTCGCGCCGTTCGGGGCTGTCGGGAGCGAGGAGTTGTACCAGCGGCGGCTCGTGCACCACCGCGCCCAGAAGGCGGTCCGGGTGCCCGATCACCATCTCCAGGGCGATGATCGCGCCCGCGCTGTTGCCGAAGACATAGGCGCGTTCCATGCCGTAGTGGTCGAGGACGGCGACCGCGTCGTCAGCCTGCCGGGCAACCGTGATCGAGGCACCGGGATCGGTGAACGGGCTGCGCGAGTTGCCGCGCCGGTCGTAGGCGATCACGGTGAAGCTCCGGGCCAGGAGCGGGATCACGTCCGCGTACATGCCGGCGTCGCCGCCGCCTCCGGAGATCAGTAGGAGCGGGGGTCCGTCGCCGGTCCGCTCGACATGCAACCGCGCTCCGGGCGCTTCCACCGCATCTACACTGTAGTTCATGTCTACAGTGTAGATGGAGTCCAGCCGTCTCAAGAACGGCCCCGAGTGGGGTGTTCAGGAGAGGGGATGACCTGGCGAAATAGGCGAACCCAAAGATCGCTGTGACGGGTTTGGTGTTCAATGATCCCGGAAATGAAAGCCGTGCTTTCCCGAGCCGTCAGCATGCTGGGCCTCAAGAACGAGCGACTTCGCGCCAATCACCCGACATCGGGAAGCTCTAAGCCCTCCCACTCGCCCCAGGGGGAATGCCACGATGACGCACTGGTTCCGCAGCCACTGGGCCGACGAGGACACCTGGTTCTACATCGAGGCCGATGACGAAGGCTGGGTGACCCGGCAGATCGAATTCCGCGGCCCCGACGAGCAGCCTTTCGCCGCCGTCTCCCTGGCCGAATGGCAGACGGCTTTCGAGAGCGGAGAAGTGGCACGATACGGAGCTTTCTACGACCGCATAGCCGAGCAACCCGTCCATGAATGGGAAGGTCATAACCCCCAGCCGCTGACTCTTGACGCTTTCGACGAAGCGTGGGCAAGGGCCCACGACAGTCTCAGCGGTCCGGACTACGGAACCAGCCCTCTTCGAGTTCGTGATTTCGGGACCTGAGAAGAACCTCGCCCGGCCGCGATGTGCGGGTTTTGTGGAGATTCCCCGCAATTGCGGTTACGGCACCGCGGCGCTGTCATGATCTCGGTGGCCCCCCACCGATGGGATTTGCGATGTCTCGCTCACTCGTGCTGCTGGCCGCCTCGCTCTGCGTGGGCGGTCTCGCGGCTCTGGTGTACTTCCACGACTCTGACTTCGTGCTCTTAAGGGAACATTTGCACCATCCGTTCGCGCTCGGTGTGCTGGCCTGCGTCCTGATGGCGTTGGCCGCCGTCGGGCTGCGGTGGAGGTGGTTACGCGTCGTGATCGTCCTCCTTGCCGGGCTGGGCGCGAGTGTCGCGCTGTTCGGGGGATTGCTCGCCATTGGGTTCTCCTCTGCCGAGGAGGTCGGCTTCGTCGACGGACCGCCCCCGTACAGGATCCGGCTCCAGCGATCGATGGCGGGTCTCGGGCCGGACATGGTGATGTCGCTCAGCGTCCGCAATGACGGCGGGTTGCTCAGCAGGGAGTGGCATCTCGGCTGCTTCAACGACGACGTCCCCGACGACACCTTCGACTCGGTCAAGTGGACGGGACCGAGTTCGGTTGAGATCCGGGTGGCCGACGGGCGGACGTTCCCTGTGGCCTTGGATCCCGGCTCGGGCCGGCCCCAGGCCACCGCCACTCTCAATTGTTAACGGCGGCTCCACAAGCCACTGGCAGCACAGCTCTCCGATTCCGGCATGCCCATCGAGAACATCTCACGATCGCGGCTGGGTTTGACAGTTGATCTCGTATGCACGACATTGATCGTCCCTCCGACCAATTTCCAGGGGATCGTGATGAAGCGGACCGTCGTGGGTGCAATCCTGATCGCGGGACTGGCACAGCTCGTCGCCACCCCCGCGCAGGCAGCACCAAGGATCGACCCGGTAAAAGCGCTCCAAGCCGCATTGACCCGCGGTAAGGGCGTCAACATCGTGTCCACCGCAAAGGTTGATCAAGGTCGCGGCTTCTACTACACCGTGGACGTGGACGGCACGGTCGGGTTCGGACCGCAAGGCGAGACCGCCGCTGATACGTCCCAGCGCCTGCGGTTCAGCAAGACGATGATGAGCGGCCTGAAGAAACTCGGCATGGCGGAGGACGCCGCCCTGGAAGAGATGCCCCTGAGGGTGATCTCGTCAGGCTACGACGACTACGTCTCAGGCCCCCAGTTCGCCGACGCGCTGCCACAGGGCACGAACTGGGTGCGCTACTCCGCCACCGATCAGCCTGTCAGCAACCCGCCGCTGGAGGTCTTGGAGCCCGCCACGCTCAAGGCGCTGCTGGCCCACCGCACGTCCTGGCGGGACGGGTTGGTGAAGGGCACGATCAAGGCCGACAAGCTGGTTAAGGTATCCCGCTCCTTCGCCTCTCGTTTCCGTGGCTACTCCATCAGCAAGCCCGTCAGCACCATCTCCTACACCCTCCGGCTGAGTGCGGCCGGACTGGTGGAGCGGGTTACGGCCAGGGGCGTCCTGCGCCACTGGAAGGGTTCCCTGCTCCGTGTCGAGTCGGACACCCGCTACTCCGCTTGGGGGCGGGAGGTCACCGTTCTGCTGCCGCTGAGAGGCGAGGTGCTCGACCAGGAGCAACTCGAGGGCAAGGTGCCCTACCAGGTGCCTGGCGCCTGGAATTAGCCCCGCATCCTGCCGCCGGTGTTCAGGTGCCGGGATGGGCGGTGGTCCAGCCGCGTTCGAGCAGGTTGAAAATTGCGTTGGCGGCCTGTTCGGGGGCCGGGTGGCGACGCGGCCCACCTCATGCCGCCCTTCGGTATCGGCGTCAACCTCGCCCTGATCGACGGCAGCGACCTGGCCACCGCCATCGCCACCCACCCCGACCTCGACCAGGCCGCTGCCGCGTACGAGAAGATCATGCTGCCCCGGTCGGAGGCCGCCGCCCAAGCCTGCGCGGAACTGATGGACACCCTGTCCGAGAACTCCACCACCGACGTCGACAGCGTGCGACGCACCCTCAACGACCGCATCCGCCAAGCCCAGGCCACCACCCAGCGATAGAGACGCTGGTACGGCTGTCAGGGGCGCAGCCGGTGGAACAGCTCTACCCGGGCGCGGTGGTATTCGATGTCCGCCTCGTCATAGGTCACCCCCTTGTGGAAGTAGGCGTACTCCCTGCGGAGCTTCAGGGTGTTGCCGGTGTAGTAGTCGCCGTGCAGGGGGTGACGCACGGGGTGTTCGGCGTGGAAGGCGGCCAGCCAGCGGTCCAGATCGGGGTCGTCCAGTTCGGCGGTCGGCAGCGGGGCGACCGCCTCGGGGAGGCCGGCGGCGGCGTGCCGGGCGATCGCGTGGCACCACTCCGACTCGGCGGCGGCGCGCCACGCCGGGCCGACACGGATGACGTGCCCGTCGAGGCGGTAGGCGGCGGATTCCTCTCCACCGTGCAACCGCTCGCCCGCCCCCGTGACGCCCCAGGTCAGGGCCGCGGCTTCGCGGATCTCACGGGTAAGGGGCGTCTTGACGTAGATCATCCGTACTTCCGTTCGGCTTGCGGGCAGGCGCGTGGCGCGACATCACCGGTGTAGCAGAGTCATGCCAAGGGCGACCTGGGCCGGTTCCAGCGTGGTCTTGCCGTCCTCGATGTCCCACAAGGCGTTCTGCAGGATGCGGCCAAGTGTCCACCCGGTCGCCCGCTGCCGGTCCAGGCCGAGCGCCTCGGTAAGGAGGTCGAACCGGCGCAGGACCGTACGGGTCACGTCGCCGGTCGCCACCACCGCCTCCTCCCATCGACTGTCCAGCGCCGGCCACAAGTCGAACCCGGGGTCGCCGGCCAGCGGTTCGGGGTCGATGGCCAGCCATCGTTCCCGTTGCCCGGCGAGGACGTTGTCGTAGTGCAGGTCCCAGTGCAGCAGGCGGTCACCGGATTCGCCGACCAATTCGGCCACGGCGGACGCGCAGGAGCGCACCAGCTGCTGCTCGGCCGGGTCGCGCAACGCCGGTACAGCCCGTGGAGCCTGGTCCAGCATGGCGGCGGCGATGTCGGACAGATGCCGCAGACCGGGCGGGGCGGGCGCCGCGACCAGGCGCGCCATCAGTTCGGCGAGGATCCGCATGGCGGCATCGTCGTCAACCACCGACGACAGCGGCCGGGCCGCGTCCAGCCGCTCCAGCAACATGGTGCCGGTGTCCGGGTCGTGGTCGAGCAGGTGCACGATGCCGTTGCCGTTCAATACCCGCAGACCGAGCGTGGCGCCGGCGTTGTCTTCGCTTGCTTGCTGGAATTTCAGCACCGCGGGAGCGCCATCTGCCTGGATCACCGGCAGCACGAGCGAGGCCATGCCGTGTGCCGCGGGGCCGTCCGGTCGCAGCGTCCAGCGGTCGAGGAAGTCCGCGGCCAGCCGGGGCAATTCGGCGATCCAGGCACGGCCGGTCGGGTTGTTGTTGCCGTACGACGCGGCGAACGCGTCGGGGATGTCGACGGGGATCGATGTGCTCATGTCAGGTATCTCCTTCGTGGGTTGTTCGGGATACGAAGGAGGTCATGGGGGTGCCCGACTTCCGGGCAAGCGTCAAAACATGCGTCCACCCTAGCCAAGCACGATCATGTTCGGCCCTGGAGCGTGGCTTGGAGTCGGTGGATCTCGGCGGCGGTGCTGCGCTCGGCCGTTTTCATGAAGCGGACGATGGTGCCGAGTTCCGCGTCGTCGAAGTCGCCGAGGTCGTCTCGCGTACGGGCGATCAGTCCTGCGTAGGCGGCGCTGACCCGGTCGAGGCCTTCCCGGGTGGGTTCGATGAGCACCCGCCTGCGGTCGTGGGGGTCGGCCACCCGTCGGACGCAGCCTGCGGCGACGAGTCGGTCGATCATGCGCGAGGCCGATCCGGTGGTGAGGTTCACGTGTTTGGCCAGGACGCCGGGGGTTGTCGGACCGTGACGGCCCAGCACGAACAGGCATTGCACGTCGGGCTGCACAGCGCTCCCGCGCCGGTTTCGCTGCCACACTGGCAACCACGGATCACACCGGACTTCTCCGACCAACTGCCTCATGCCGCCACAGGATTGTGGAATGCGGGCCCGTTCGGGGAGGACGCTCGTCGTCTGATCGTCGAGTCCGCCGAATCGATCGCCGGCTGGGCGTCACGGTATACCGAGCTCGCCGAGAAGGCGCTGGCCGCCTTTGACCGCTGGGTGCCGACGCACGGCGAGCCGCACCACGCCAACCAGCTGCTCACCGATTCCGGACTCGTGCTGGTGGACTGGGAGTCGTTCGCGCTCGCCCCGCCCGAGCGGGACCTTCTCAACCTGCCCGAACACGACCGGCGAGCCCTCGGCGGCGAGCCCGAGATGATCGAGCTGTTCGAACTGGAGTGGCGGCTGACCGAGATCAGGGAGTACGCACGCTGGTTCCAGGCACCGCACACCGGCAGCGAGAACGACCGAACGCGCTCGCCGATCTACGCAACGAGCTCACACGCTGACGCCGCACGTCACGAGAGCCTCGTGGAGGGTGCACTGGCTTGCCCGACGAACACGCATGTGGACCTCCGAGTCCTGATTCCGTAGCTGACAACGGACAGCGATTGTCGATCCGCGGCCGCGCTCTGATCGGTAGGGACTACGTGGGTCACGGGCGGCGGATGCGGTAGCGCAGGTGCATGACGTGCTGTGTGGGTTCCTCGATCTGCGGCGTGGTCAACCGCCGGACCGGGTCGAGTTCGATGTGCTCGGCCGGCAGGTCGTCGAACAGCCGGCGTCCCTGCCCGAGCAGGACCGGTACGACGTGTAGTTCCAGCTCGTCGAGCTGCCCTGCCCGCAGCAGCGCCTGCGCCGCCCCGGCACCGTGCACCATCACGTCGCCGTCCCCGGCCGCCGCGCGGGCCTGTGCGGCGCACTCGTTTACGTCGGTGACGTAGCGGACGCTGCCCGGCGGCGGCTCGTCCGGGACCTTGTGGGTCAGGACGAAGATGGGGACGCCGTCGTGATGGTCGCCCTGCCAGCGGTCGGCGTGTTCGTAGGTGCGGCGACCGGCGATGAGGGCGCGGCTGGCCAGCGCCTCGGCGTACACCTGCCGGCTGGGTCCGGGGGCGTTGCGCCGGTCGAGCCAGTTGAAAAGCCGGAACCCGCCGATTCCCATCGGGGTGTCCGGGCTGTCCTGCGGCCCGGTGACGTAACCGTCCAGGGACATGGTCATGTACAGCCGGATGAGCGCCATCGCCTCAGCCCTCCGTCCTCACGCGGTAGCGCAGGTGCGCCACACCCGGCCCGTCCACGGCACGGAGCAGTTCGAGCTCGATGTGGTCGGGCGGCATGTCCTCGAAGAGCGGTTCACCCTGTCCGAGCAGGACCGGGATCAGGTGAATCTGCAGCTCGTCGAGGACGCCGGCGGCAAGTGCCAGCCGAGCGGTGCGGGCTCCGTGGACCAGTACGTCCTTGTCGCCGGCCGCGTCCTTGGCCATGTTCATCGCGGCCGTGACGTCGCTCACATAGGTGACTCCGGGCCATTGCAGTTCGGGATCGGGCTGACGGCGGCTCAGGACGAAGATCGGCACGCCATCGTGGTGGTCGCCGCCCCAGCCGTCGGCGAGCTCGAACGTCCGCCGGCCGACGACGACCGCCCCGGTGGCCATGGCCTCGTCCGTGACCTCACGGTTCGCGCCCGCCAGGTGGTCGACGTCTTTCCTGTGATCGGCGTCGGCATCCGGCAGAAACCACTCATGCAGCCGATGCCCTTTGTCACCGAGCCCGTTGCCCGGCGCCACGTTCGGCCCGGCGATGAACCCGTCCACCGACATCGACATGTACAGCACGGTCTTACTCACGTTTCCGGTCCTTTCAGTACGTCCAACGGGGTGCCACGAGTGTCATCGCGGGTCCGATTCGGTGGTCGTGAACTCGATCTCGATGGCGATCTCGATGGTGTCGGCGACCACGACGTTGCCGGCGCCGAAGCCGAGCTGGATGTCGACGCCGAACGCGGCGCGGCTGATGGTGGTGGTCGCCGAGAACCCGGTCCGCTCCGCGCCGGACGGGTCGTCGACGACGCCGAGGAACTCGGCGTCCATCTCGACGGTCCTGGTGACACCGTGCAGGGTCAACTCGCCCACCAGGATGAAGGTCTCGCCGTCGAAGCCGCGGACCTCGGTCGAGGTGAACTCGATCTGCGGGTACTTCTCCACGTCCAGGAAATCGGCCGACCGGATGTGCTGGTCGCGCTGTTCGTTGCCGGTGCGCACCGAGGCGGGGTCGATGAGGACGGTCACCCGGCCGCCGCCCTCGCCGACGCTCAGCGCCGCCGAGGCGAGCGCGAACGTTCCCCTGACCTTGCCGACGCCCATGTGGCGGACCTTGAACGAGATGTCGGAGTGGACGGGATCGCCGACCCAGGTGCCGGCGGCGAGGGTGGCATCGACGGTGATCATGGCGTACGGGACTCCCCCTGTGCGGCCCGGCCTGCCCGGGCGGATACTGATCTGTGCGACCAGCATGCGAGATCGTGGCGCCGGGTTGTATCCCAGATTTCTGGGATTATGCCGTCGATCACCATAAGCTCCCGATCGTGGTCAACGCATCGGCGGCGCATGCGCGCGTCCGCGACGAAATCGTCAGGCTGGTTCACCGAGGGTTACCCGTGCCGGACTTCGCGCGGGCCGTCGGCGACGCCTTGGGCCGGGCCGTGCCCGCTGAAGGCACCTGCCTGATGACGACCGACCCGGCGACCATGCTCCCGACCGCCGAGTTCGTGGAGAACGGCCTGCCCGCGGCAGAGCTGCTCCGGCTCGTGGAGATCGAGGTGCGTGAGCCGGACTTCAACAAGTGGTCACAGCTCGCCCATGCCGGCCGCCCGGCCGGCAGCCTGAGCGAAGCCACCGCCGGTGACCTCGACCGTAGCCTGCGCCAGCGGGAGATCCGCCGCCCCGGGGGATTCTCCGATGAGTTGCGGGTGGTGCTCGCCGGCGGCACGGGGACATGGGGGCAGCTGACTGTGTTCCGGGAGGCGAAGCGCCCGTACTTCTCCTTGGCCGAGGTGGAGTTCGTATCGTCGGTCGCCCCCCTGATCACTGATGGACTACGGCGCGGCCTGTTGCTCGGTGACGCACAGGCCGGTGACGACGACGTCGGTCTGCTGATCCTCGACGCCGATGACGGCGTACGCATGTCCAACAAGTCAGCGGATCGTTGGCTGGACGAGTTGGGCACCGGTGACAGAGCGGGCGCTCGGCTGCCGCTGGTGATCTCCGCTGTCGCTCGCCAGGCCCGTTCCCTCTGCGGCCCGGCGACGAGTGCGACACCTGCGCCGACCGATCTCCGGCCGGCCAGGGCCCGAGCGCGCACCCGGGCCGGTCAGTGGCTGATCATCCGCGGCTCGCTGCTGAATGACGGTCCGGAACCGCAGGTCGCGGTGATGCTGGAAGTCGCTCGCCCCGCCGAGATGGCGCCCCTGATGGTCGATGCCTACGGCTTCACCGACAGCGAGCGCCGGGTCACCGAGCTGGTGGCCATGGGCTTGTCCACCAAGCAGATCGCCGGCCGGCTGCGTGTGTCGTCGTACACCGTGCAGGACCACCTAAAGTCGATCTTCGCCAAGTCGGGTACCGGTTCACGCGGCGACCTGATCGCCCGGCTGTTCCTCGATCACTATGCCGCCTCCTTGACGTCGGGAGTCGCGTCGCCGACCGCATCCGATCGAAGAACCCTGGCGTAGGTTTGATCGTTCCGCGGACAGCGTGATTTGTGCGGTAGGAAAGCATCATGGCTAACGATCAACGACATAGTCGGCGGCGGGTCCGCTTACGCGTTATCCGAATGGCAAGTGCCCTGGCGATTGGCGCGGGGTTCGGCGCGGCGACCTCCCTTGTGAACGCCATCTCCCATAGTTACGCCGACCTTAGTAGCCGTGCCTACACCGTCAGCGGGTGGTCAGTGCCGGAAATCATCGGCGTACTGCTGGACTCGGGCTGGTCCTGGGCCGGGTTAGCGGTCGCCGTAGGGTGGCTGGTCACACGCACCGAGCAGAGCCGTTCCGCGGCGCTGGCGGAGAGCGCTGCGGCTGGTGCACTGGCCCTGCTTGCGGCCACGGCTGCGTACAGCATTGTGGACACCGTTCGTAGCGCGGGGCTCTCCCCCTGGTACGGATCCGAACCACTCGTGTGGTGGGTCACCAGCGTCATCTTCGGAGCGCCCTTGGGTGCCATCGGCGCATGCGTCAAGCGGCCGGGAGTGATGGGTGTGCTCGCGAGATTGACCGTGCCGGTCGGCGCCGCTGTACAGATGGTCGTGCTCACGCCCGGCAGGAATGAGGTGATCGAGGCCATCGGAAAGACGATCGTATGGACGGGGGCTGCCGCGATTATCGGCTTCATCCTTGTCCATTTCTTCCTCGTTGAGCGACGTCGGCGCACCGTGGCGACCGCAGAGTCTCCGTAAAGAGGCTGAGCACCCGCACTGACCCTATGGATGGGCAGTGATCGCAGCGGACGCTCGGCCCAGCAGCCTGAACAGGTGCTTGAAGTCGCGGCCGCGCTGGAGAAGGGGGCGGCAGGGCTGGGCCGCCCGACGGCCCGGGCCAGTGGACGGAGTCACCGTACGCACCCCGCACGGTCAGTTGACTACACGGCGGTACCGAATTTCAGTGAGCACGAAGCCGCGTGTCTCGTCCTGTTTGACGGAACCGTCACTGTGCCAGCCGTTGCTCTCGTAGAAGCGCCGAGCGCGTACGTTGGCCTCCATCACCCACAAGGTGGCCTTCTCATAGCCGGCCTGCGCCAGGGCCACGACGTTTCGGCCAGCAGATGCTCCCAGACGGGTTGCCGTTGGGAGGAAGTCATCCCGTCAAGATATTGCTGGGGGACCAAGCCCTGGTAGGCCGTTTGCCAGGATCGCACGTGGATAACAGCGATCGCCTCGCTGTCAGCGAGTTCAGCTGGTCGAATGCGCATCAAAAGGTCATAGCACTCCCCGTCCATCGCCGTCGACAGGCTGAAATGCCGCAAACTGGTAGATCGTCTGCTGTCGCTGTTACGACTTGAAGGGAGCGGCATTCATCCTGGGTGCCGTCAGGGGACAGGACTCCTACGCATGCAGGGCACGCGGCTCACCTGACGGATGTCCCCCTACGGCCAGCACATCGGCCAATAACTCCGAAAGTCCCACAGGCCGCAGAGTCTCTGTGCTGGCGACAAGCTCGGCCAAGGACCACCATCGGTGGTCGATAATGCCCTGCTGTTCCTCCGGCTCCAGGTAGGCGCGGGTAATGGTCTGCGTGCCGCGCGCCCGCGCCAGAAAGTACCGCTCGTGCATGTGTACGGGCTCGCCGCCCCACCGGACGTCCGCATCCAGAGTCCACAGGCACGGCCCCCACCCGACCTCCGTCAGTCCAGTCTCCTCAAGCAGTTCCCTACGAGCCGCCTGAAGGAAGTCTTCGTCCTCCTTCAATCCTCCGCCTGGGGGCACCCAGAAAAACTCCTGGACCGGAGACCCGGGGACGACGATGACGCCGTCGTACCTGTGCCGGATCATCAGAATCCGATCGTCCTGGTCCAGCAGCACAATCCGGGCACCTCGTCGGGTCCGCATCACTTGCTCCCATCCGGCGTAGCTACCCGCAACGCTCCCATAACTAGGAAGCGGCTGGGCGGTGTGCCTGTTGCTCCGCGGCGTCGAGTGCGGGCGTGAGTGGTGCGAGCGTGGTGCGCAGCAGGTCCGCCAGCGAGCCGGACGGCACGACGAGCCCGCCGGCCGTGACGGACGCGGCAGTGGTGTGCAGCCACTGTTCGATCGCGACGCGAACCGCGGCGGCCACGCTGGCCGCGAGCACACGGGCGGTTTGCGGGTCGATATCGCCGAGGCGTCTGGTGATCGCGCCGGTGAGGGGATGTTCGAGCGCGCTGGTGGTATCGAAGAATGCCTCGCGCAGCGCGGGACGGGTGGTGATCATCAGCAGCGCCTCGCGACTGGGTACGCCCGGATCCGTGTACTGATCCACGATCGCCTCGATGATCGCGGCGGCGAGGCCGACGCCGTCGGGTCGGTCAGCCACTGTCGACGCGACCCGCGCTTCCCGTTCGCTGTTGATGGCGGCGACGATCGCCTGTTCGCGGCTGGAGAAGTAGTTGTTGTAGGTCCGGACTGAGACGCCGACGGCCTCGGCGATGTCGTCAACGCGCACGTTGTCCGGTCCACGTTCAAGGGCCAGCCGCAGTGCCGCCGCACTCAACGCCTCCCGGGTGGCCTGCTTCTTCTGCTCACGCAACCCGGTTCGTCTTGTCGTCACCATCTCAGCATTCCAGCTAGAGTGCGTACACGCAAATTTGCGTGCACGCACTTTTCTGCCTAGCCTCGCGCCTCATCCCCATGCGAGTCCCATGCGGGCCCCATGCGAGCGAAGGAGCAACATGATCACAGATGTCGTCATCGCCGGCGGCGGCCCGAACGGGCTGATGCTGGCCTGCGAACTGAGCCTCGCAGGAGTCCGGCCGCTCGTGCTGGAGCGGCTACCTGAGCCCAGCCAGGAGCCCAAAGCGAACGGACTGCTCGGCCAGGTCGTGAAGATGCTCGACCATCGCGGGTTGCACGAACGTCTCAGCGGCAGCCCGGAACCACCGCGGCCGAACTCCGCGTACTTCATGTTCGGCGCGATGGGCCTTGACCTGAGCCTGCTGGCGGACAGCCCCGTCTACGCCCTGCCAGTGCCGCAGCGACGCATAGTGCAGGTCCTGGAGGATCGAGCGATCGAGCTGGGGGTGGAAATCCGGCGGGGACACGAGGTTGTGGGCCTGTCACAGGACGACGACGCCGTCACCGTCGACATCACGAGCCCGGACGGGGAGTACCACCTGCAGGCCCGATACCTGATCGGTGCCGACGGAGCCCACAGCGCCACGCGCAAGCTGTCCGGCATCGGATTCCCTGGCGTCACCTACGACCGGATGACTGTTCGCTCGGCGCACGCGACCGTCCCCGCGGGCTGGGTCGACCCCGCCAACGGCGCGCTGAACGTGCCCGGCTACGGCCCCGTCATGCCGTTCCTGCCCCACCGCACCGAGCAGGGAGGGTTCTCGTACGCGCCGATGCCCGGCCATCCACCGCTGGTCACCACTACCGAGTGGGACCAGGCCGCGACTGACGCCGCGATGAGCCTGGAGGAGTTGCGGGCGAGTATCCGCCGCGTGCTCGGCGTCGACGTACCACTCGGACCGCCCAACGGCGAAGGGCCGCACGCCTTGCGCCGGCTGACCGGCGGCAACACCCGGGTCGCCGAACGGTTCGCCCACGGCCGGGTGTTCCTGATCGGTGACGCCGCCCACGTGTACGCCGCCACCGGGGGCGGCCCCGGGCTCAACCTCGGCCTGCAGGACGCGATCAACCTCGGCTGGAAGCTCGCCGCCGAGATCCGAGGAAGCGCTCCGCCCGGACTGCTGAGCACGTACGAGACGGAGCGGCGATCGGCCGCACACCGCATGGTGTTGAACGCCCAGGCGCAGTCGGCGCTGATCGCCCCCGGCAGCGACGTCACCGGACTGCGCGAAGTGTTCAGCGAACTGCTCCGCGACCCGAACACCGTGCGGCGCCTGGCCGAACTCACCGCGGGCGCCGACGTCCGCTACGACATGAGCGAAGACGTGGCCGAAGACATAGGCGAAGACGTGGGCGAAAACATGGGCAGACCCAAGCCGCACCCGCTGATCGGCCGCTTCGCCCCGGACCTGGAGGCGCACACCCCCACCGGGCCGGTCAGACTGGCCGAGTTGACCAGAACCGCACGCCCCCTGCTACTCGACCTGACCGAAGGAGCATCGCTGGCGCGGACACCCGCCCTACGGCACGACCAGGTCGACATCGTCACCGCGCGCCCCCAGCCCCACGCGCCCACCGCCCTGCTCCTTCGCCCGGACTGCTACGTGGCCTGGGCTTCCGCGTCGCCCCAACCAGATTCCGCGGAGATGGAAACGCTCCGGGCGGCCTTGCAGCGGTGGTTCGGCCCCATGTGACCCACACGGGCGCCGGGCGACACGCGGCATCGTGGGCATGGACGGCCACCGCCGAGATCGAAAACTCGACTCCGTGACTTCACGTTGCGCATTCGCTTAACTACTCTTTGTAGTTGACCTGTTCGGTTCAACGACGGAGAGCGACCACATGAAGAAAGCTTTCGCGACGACGCTGCTCATCCTGGGCGCGGCAGGGATCGCCAGTCCCGCCTACGCCGACAACGACTCGAACTTCGGAGGCGGGGTGAACGCGGCGAACAACTGGAACTTCACCTCCGCGGCCGTCTGCCTGCAGGAGGTGGCGGTGGTGCCAGCCCTAGGAGTCTGGGTGGGCGGCCACGCGAACAACTGCGCCAACGGCAACGTCATCGATCACAGCGGCAAGTAGGCACATTCCCTGCGGGCCAGAAGAAGCGCGCGGCCATGGAGCCGCGCGCCGGGCCGGCCCGGCGCCGCAAACGGGGTTCACATCAGCCGCCGGCCCGCTGCTCAGTGACCTGCGAACGAGCCCGCAGTCCAGAGTTCCAGTCACAGAACCTATCCGCAGGCGACCAAGACCGGTTGCGACCCGACCGACCGGTAGGTAGTCTCATCCTCCACAACCGACCGACCAGTCGGTAGAGCGATGTGATGGAGCTGCCATGGATGTCACCGGTACCGTCGCCACCGGCTTCGAAGCGGTGAGGGACGCCTTCACCGGTAACTTCACCTCGGGCGCCGAGGTGGGCGCGGGCCTTGCCGTCTACCAGTACGGACAACCGGTCGTGGACGTGTGGGGCGGCGACGCCGATCCCGACACCCATCGGCCATGGGAGCACGACACGCTCGCCGCCCTGGCCTCGACCACCAAGACCTTCGCGGCGGGAGCGTTACTGCTGCTGATCGAGCGCGGCCAGGTGGACCTGGACGCGCCGGTGGCACGCTACTGGCCCGAGTTCGCCCAGAACGGCAAGGGTGAGATCACCGTACGGACGCTGCTCAGCCATCGCGCGGGACTGCCGTCGATGGAGGCCAGACCGGTGACGTGGGAGGACCTCAGGGATTGGACACCGATCACCGACACCCTGGCCGCCGCGAAGCCCGAATGGCCGCCCGGCACCGCACACGGCTATCACGGTGTGACGTTTGGCCACCTGACCGGCGAGATCGTCCGGCGGGTGTCCGGGGCGAGCCTGAGCGAGTTCTTCGCCCGCCACATCGCCGCGCCATTGGGCGGCCTCGACTGCTACGTCCGCGTGCCCGACGCCGAGTCGCCGCGGATGGCCACCATGGTGGTCCCCGACACCGAGCAGATCATGCTGGGAATGGAGGTGCCCGAGCTGGCCGACATGGTCCGAGCACTGAACGACCCGACCACGCTGACGTACCGTTCCATGTTCGGCAGCGTCACCATCGACTGGGACGCCGCCAACGACCCGAAGACCTACCAGGTGGAGAGCCCGTCCATGGACGGCGTCGCCTCCGCCCCATCTCTGGCGCGCTACTACGCCGCATTGATCGGCGAGGTGGACGGCGTACGGCTCCTCAGCCCTCAGCTCGTGGACCAGGTGCGCCGGCCCTACGGCGACGGCATCGACGAGATCCTGCGGGTACGAACGTCGTGGGGGCTGGGGTTCGCGCTGCCCGGCGGTCCGATGTGGCCCGCGCCGGAACAGGTCACGGGGTTGTTCGGGCACAGCGGCGCCAGCGGCTCGTTCGCCTTCGCCGACCCCGAACGTGGCCTGGCCTTCGCCTACGTCCCCAATCGCGGTTCCGAGCTGCTCGAAGGCGGCGACTTCCGGGTCCGCGGCCTGATCGAGGCGCTGTACGAAGGCAGGCTCTGACCATGCTGGAACCCCGTTTCTCCACCGTCGCCGAGGCGTTCTCGCACATCATCGGCAAGGGCGACGACCGTGGCGCGGCGTCGCCGCCGAAGGCAAGCAGGACATCACCGTACGGTGGCTGCCGTCGCACCGGGCGGGAGTGCCCGCACTCGACACGCCGATCTCGTCGCGCGCTCTGATCGCGGGAGACAGCCCCGTCGAGGCGCTGGCCGCGCAGGCCCCGGCCTGGCGGCACTCGTGTACGGCGCTCTCCCGTGACCACCGGTCCCGCGTGCTGAGCTGTGGATAGGCTGTGATCAGCTGAGAACCGAGCACAGAGGATGGCAGTTGCCGCGTACCGAGCCGGGCGACACCCGAAGCCGCATCATCGAGACAGCACGGGAGCTGTTCACCACGCAGACCTACCGGGCTGCCTCGATGCGCGACATCGCGGAACGGGTAGGCATCACCAAGCCCTCCCTTTACCACCATTTCCGCAGCAAGAGCGAGATCCTGGCCAGCCTTGTGTGCCCGCCCATCGACCAGCTCGAGTCGGCGCTCGACGCCGCGGCGACTCGCTCCACCCAGGCGGATATCACGCGGCAGGTGCTCGGCGGTTGCCTCGACGTCATGCTGACCCACCGCGAGACCATGGCCCTGCTCCTGCGCGACGCCTCGGTGTACAGCGACGACACGACCGACGTCATGTCCCGGATGGTGACCATCGTCAACCGGGCCATCGACCTGCTCGCCGGGCCCGATCCCGACTGGCGCCGGCGCGTACGCGCGGCCCAGGCGTTCGCCGCCGCCACCGATCCCATCAGCCAGCTCGTGGACGTGCCGGCGGACGACCTACGTACGGAACTCCTTCGCGGCGCGAGCGCGATCCTCGATCCCGCACCGACCGCCGAGCCTTAGACGGCGAGACGGCCGTCGGCTATGCGGCCGCGCGGCGATTGCCGGCGGAGGCCATGCCGAGCCAGGTGTGCGGATCGCGTTCCCAGCACCAAGGGCGCCGGGCTCGAAGGTGAGGTTCCCGATCGTCGCGACGAGGTCGCGCAGGGGTGCGACCAGAGGCTGGAAGTGCTCCGGCGTCAGGCCCGCCATCACCGGGTATCCCCGTTCGATCAGGTTGTGGATCTGGCGGTCGAATTCCGTGGCTGTGTCGATCGTTGTCACAGGATCCTTTCGGCGATGCGGGCGATGTCGGCCGTTGTACTCACCCACCGTGATCGTCGGCGAGCTGACCAGCGGTTTGAGGAAGACCACTCGCTCGTGGGCGGGCAGTGGGTGCCCGGTCATCGGGCCGGGCGTCAAGGGAAGTTCCTTCCTGAGGTGTCGGGCAGCAGGTGGGGGCGGGTCAGAGGTGTTCGGGGGCGGTCCATTCGACGAACTGGACGATCACGCCGTTGGGGTCGGTGACCTGGAACAGGGCTTCGCCCCAGGGCTCCTGGCGCAGCGGCATGGTGATCTGCGCCCCGGCGTCGCGCAGCCGCTTTTCCTGCTCGGCCAGGCCGCCGGCGAGGGTGAAGGCGATGATCAGACCGCTGGCCCGCTGGTCGCGCTGCTCGGGCGGCAGCACCTCGATGCCGCGGGCGAGCAGGACGATGTCGACCGCGTCGTCGCGCGACAGGGAGGCGAAGCCGTCGGCGGCCTGCTGGACGGTGTAGCCCAGGTAGGTGGTGAAGAACGACTGGGAGGCGGCGACGTCGTCGACGGTCAGCGAGACGGTGGAAGCGATGAACTGCACGGGATCTCCTCTGGTGGGGTGGGGTCAGTAGCTACGGCGCCGGGGGACGATGCGCGTGCCCCGGACTTGCTGCGACGCACGGATGCTGTGATCGGACGGCAGACGACGCAGTTCGGCGCCGTGCAGCGGGGACCGCTCGGACTGCTGCGAGCGGGGTATACGAGCGAACTTCTTGGGCATGGGCGTTCCCTTCGAACTAGGCGTTCCATCGTCATAAACTTACGACGGAGGTAAATTTAACCCAAGGCGCTCAAGGGTGTCAACATAAAGATGCTACGAGGCTAAGATTGCGTCATGGCTACCCAGACTCCCACCCCGGCCGCCGGGCTGCGCGAGACCAAGAAGCACGAGACGCGGCAGCTCATCTCCGACCACGCGACCCGGCTGTTCATCGCCCAGGGCTTCGAGCAGACGACCATCGCCGAGATCGCCGCCGTCGCCCGCGTCGCCAAGAAGACCGTCACCAACTACTTCCCGCGCAAGGAAGACCTGGCCCTGGACCATCAGGAGGAGTTCGCCGCCGCCCTGGCCCACGCCGTCACCGCACGACGCCCAGGGGAATCAGCGCTGGCCGCGCTGCGCCGCGCGTTCGCCGACGCCGTGGCCGTCCAGGACCCGGTCGCCGGATTCTCCGGCCAGGAGTTCGCCCGCATGATCGCCGACAGCCCCACCCTGACCGTCTGCCTGCGCGGCCTGCACGACCAGCGCGAACACCACCTCGCCCAGGTGCTCGCCGACGTCACCGCCGCTCAGCCCGGCGACATCACCGTGCAGACCGCCGCCGCCCTGCTGGGCACCGTCCACCGCGTGCTGTTTCACCGCATCCAGGCCCTCACCCTCGCCGGACACCCCAACGACCAGATCGCCCACACCATCGCCGCCGAAGCCGGCCAAGCCTTCGACTTGCTGGAGCCCGCCCTGGCCACCTACGCCTCCGCCTGATGTGAGTGCTGTTGGCCCGGCCTGCGATGAGTTCCGGCGCTCCATCGGGTCTCCACTCCAGACGACCTCTACGATCAAGGAGAAATTTCATGGGCAAGGTCATCTACTGGATGAACACCTCGATCGACGGCTACATCGAGGATCCCGAGGGCGGCATGGACTTCATGGACCCGGACGAGGACTTTCGCCAGGCGGCGAACGACCACGTCCGCCGGATCGCGGCGTTCCTGTTCGGGAGGCGGCTGTATGAGGCGATGGAAAAGCCCTGGACGCAGGACCTCGGCAAGGAAGGCGCCCCGGCCCTCGAGCGGGAGTTCGCCCAGTTCTACAAGGAGACGCCGCGGTACGTCTTCTCCGACACCCTCCAGACCGTCCCCGAAGGGGTTACGATCGTCCGTCGCAAGGACGCCGTGTCCGCGGTGACGCGCCTCAAGCAGGAGATCGACGGCACCCTCCAACTCGGCGGCCCCGAGCTGGCCGTCTCCCTGCTGAACTTGATCGACGAGTTCTGGGTGTACGCGCTCCCCGTGATCGTCGGGGGCGGCAAGCCGTACCTGCCCGTGGGGGAAAAACTGCGGCTGCGCCTGGTCGAGCACCGTTCCTTCGCCTCAGGAACCATGTTCCGGCGCTACGTACGGTCCTGACCGGCCCAGAAGCGGACCCACGAGGCGGCCCTATCCCTGGCGTCCGCCGGGGTGGGGGACGCCGTCGATCGACGTCGTCGGTAAGGCTCACTTCGCGGCCGAGGTCTACGGTGACGTGGCGGTGCGCTCGCGGTGGGGCCTGCGTACCGAAGGGCTGGTCGAAGACCGGCGACGACGCGGTAATCGGCTGACTCGTCCCGAAAGCCCATGGGCCCCGCGGCTCGTCACCTGGGTAAGTATCCGCGCCAAACTGAGATGAGTAGGCTGACCCTGCCGCGGAGCTATGCGCCGGTGACGAGACTGCGTTCCAGGGCAATGATCGGCTCGATGCTCTGCAGGTCGTAGTTGCTCAGGACGATGGCTGTCCAGGCAGGTCCTTTGGAATCCGACCGGGGCTTGCCGAGGCACCGGTGTTCGCCTCGGCGGTTCCCGACGCGGCCAGGAGACCACCGGCAGCCAGCGGGACCGCGCCCAAGAGCCCGAGGGCCGAACGGCGTGAAGGGTCGTGGCCGGCCAGGGGACGCGACAACACCATGGAGACTCCTCTCACAGGAAACGATCTGCGAGAGATGCCAGCAAGAAGGTCGTTTCCTCGACGTTTCCGTCCCTTCGCCATGCTCACCGGCTCGGGTCTCGGTCTTCGAGACCGGGTCAGGTCAGCGGGGGCCGGTGAGACGGACGTCGCCCTGCGCGGACAGGACGAAGACCTGCCAGTTGTAGTACGCGTAGAAGCTGCGCGAGTCGCGCTTGATCTGGCGTGCGTGCGCGAGGACGGCATCCACGTACCGGGCGTCGTGGTTGTAGGCGAACACCGCACGCCGGTAATCTCGCGGCGCCCCCGACGCCTTGAGGTAGTTGGCCGCGGCAAGCACCGCGTCATGCGCGTCCTGGACGTTGCCGCCCAGCCCGTACTGCCGCCACGTGCCCGGCATGAACTGCATGGGCCCCTGCGCCCCGGCGGAGCTCGCCGACCTGACCCGTCCGAACTTCGTCTCGACGAGCATGATCGCCGCGAGAACCTCCCACTCGACGCCGAACCGCTTCTCGGCCCGCACCATGTAGCCACGCAAGCGCTCGGCGGGCTGCGGCTCCACCAGGCGCATCCGCTTGCGCTGCGCCGCACTGATCGGACGGGCCAGGGACAGCAGCTTCCCGATGGCCGTGGTGTTGTCGCGCGCCTCAGCGGCCAGCCCCTTGGGCAGACGCCTGACGACCCCCTGGGTCAGCGTCGTACTGCGGGCCATCGCCCGGTAGATGCGCTGCTGATGAAGAGAGAGCAACACGACGTCCTGCGGCGGCCGCTCCTGCGACCCCTTGGTCCAACTGTCGATCGCCTCGTTCAGCGCGGCGGTCGTCTTCTTCAGGGCATCGGCCAGCTTGACGGGGTCGCTGGGAATGCGGACATCGGGCGCAGGCACCCCCATGGCCCCCGCCTCCGGAGAGGGCGTCTGGGTGGCACTCGGAGCGGTGGCCTGGGCGGACCGCTCCGGCGACGCCGACCCGTCCGCCTCACCGCCACATCCCGCGAGGACGGCTATGAGGGACGCCGCGATCATGACGTGGACCGATCTCATGACGCCCTACCGTATCGCCCGGATCATCTGCAGGACGGGTGGACGCCGCCGCGCACCACCCGCGCCAGAGCCAATCGCGGAGGAGGACCTCGGAAGATCGCTTCCCGGGATCGGGTTTCCCCGCATCTGATGGTCCTCGCCAGGTGCTCGATGTTTAGTACCTAGCGATTCAGCGCTTCACCTGTCGATTGTCTGAGCGGCGGGCGGGGGTTTGATGGTGAGCTTCATTCCCCAGTCCGAGTAGCGGACATCTTCGACGAAGCCGAACCATCCCTGCCCGCCGGTTGCGCCCTTCAGCTTGTCTCCTTCGGGCTGACGCCACTTGGACCAGGCCCGGCGTACGAGACCGTCTTCGCCGATCCACAGCCGCCAGTCGATCTTCCACTCACCATGATCGTCTTTTACGCCCTCACGCAGATCGGGCGCGACGTCCCACAACTGACGGAAGGTGATCGACCCTTGACGAAGGGTCGTAGGTGAGCCGTCGTAGACACCCGAGGCTTTGGTGGTCGTCGTGGCCCCGAGCACGGCTGTCAGCACAGCTGGCCTGTCCAAACGCAGAAGTCCCGTCTCCAGCCGCAAGGCGCAGGGCCACTTGAAGCTGCCCCATTTCTTGCCGTTCGGCCGCTTCTTCTCCGGGTCGTACTCCCAAGCGCGCTTGCCGATGCAGATATCGCGGACGCCTGCCTTCCGCACTTGGAAGTCCCACAGGTCGGTCGCGACCACCTTGCCGTCGCCGAATCCGACGACGCCCTTCGTAGGCTTGAAGCGCTCCCAGCCCGAGCCCGAGTTGAATGTGCTGTATCGAGTGATCCGCACCCCGTGCCCTTTGACCAGTTGACGCTGGATCGCCGCGGCCGGGTCATCGGTCGTGGCCGCATAAGAAGACCGCGGACCTGGCAGACGTCAACGCCGATAATCCGGAACTGGCTGAAGTGGCGCTCGCCGAACAGCCCGCGCTTCTGCCCCGAGCGGGGGCGCTCCTCAAGAAGCGCCAAGTCATGGCCCTAGGTCAGGTCCTGCGGGTCGGAGAGAGCCGCCGCGGCTGCGGCGAGGACAGTGTGGGCGTCGGGTGCGTCAGGTCCAAGTCGCCGAATCCGGGTCGATGCCTCGATCGCGGGCGTTGGCGTCGATGATGTCACGGAGCCAGATGGTCAAGCCTGGCTCGATTGCGTCGTGGTAGGCCGTGAAGTCGGGATCGGCGGCGTACTTCCTTCCTAGGCAAACATGCATCGAAAGGGTGCAGTCGAAGTACGCGTCAATGGAGGCCCTGTGTCGTTCCGCCAGGGCGTTGGCTTCGGCACTGCCTGGCCTGACGCCGGCGCGCTTGGCTGCTGCCAGGTCGTGCTCGAGCGTTGCGATGTTGTCGGCGATCTGCTGCCAGTCCTCGGGGGTCATGCCCGCGGCGCGCTCGGCGTACTGTGCCCATTGAACTGTGTCGCCCCATCGGTCACGTGCGTCCGCGACCTGTGACGGCTTCCAGCGCGGCCCGAAGATCGCGACTTGTTCCTCCGCGGAGAGCAGGATGCCGGCGCGTGCGGCTTCGATCATGCGATCGACCGCGTCGACCATTGCCCGCAAGCGGGAGATGCGATCGAGGAGCTGGGTGCGCTGTTGTCTCAGCGGCACGGTCATATCGACCGTCGGAGCATCGAGAAGTTCACCGATGTCGTCGAGCGACAGACCGAGCTCGCGGTAGATGAGCACCCGGTGGATGCGTGCGATGTCGGCCGCGGAGTAGAGCCGGTAACCGCCGGTGGTTCGCCCGGACGGGCGGACGAGCCCGATCGCGTCCCAATGATGGAGGGTGCGGACGGTGACTTTCACGTGCGATGCCGCGGCCCCGACGGTCAGCCCGCCGGGGCCCGCGGCATCGTCCATCGCGGCGTTGGTCACGCCGTCGAGTCTGACATGCGCGGCGGTTTCACCCTTTGGGGAGGGTGAAACCGTTTGCTTCGAGGTAGCGTGCCTCGGCGCTGTCGGGGTCGAGGGGACGGGCCGCGGTCATGATCACGCGAGCGTTCTCCGGCGTGATGACTTCCAGTTCTACGGTGTTCCACGGAGTCTGTCGCGGTCCCGTCGTGCATCCGGGCACCAGCGCGGTGCACGCCTGCGCGATCTCGTCGACCTGGCTCAGCACGCAACTGAAGCCGATGCTCACCGTTGAAAGGGCCGGCAGGCCGTCGGTCGGGACGAGCAGAGTGTCTTGGAACGCCCACCGTCGAAGGTGCGTGACCTGGCCCGGGACCGTGAACAGGTCGATGAAACCGAGCCCGCGGGTCCAGAAATTCACGGACGCGGCCAGGTCCGGCGTCGGCACGGTGACGAACATCGGCATGCCGTAGATGCCCCGGTAAATCTCAGGTGGCGTCGCGTCGGGCCCGGGCGGAGGGACAGGGCTGATATCGAATGCCTCGTAGTACTCGGTCATGCGCTCATCGTGGAGCCTGACGCAAGGTTAGGGTCAAATCCGGATCAACACGTCGCACGAGTCGTACCATGCAGGTGATCGAGCGACAAGCGTTAGAGCATGCCCAGAAGTACGGGGCCGGCGTTCATGGCACCGTGGACAACGAGGATGGGCCACATCAGTCGGTATCGGCTCCACAGATAGCCGAGGAACAACCCCTGCACTCCTTGATTGACGAAGACCGAGGAGAGGTCCGTGAGAAGGTGTCCCGTGCCTTGGATGCCGACATGCCAGGCCGCCCAGAGCAGGGAAGTCAGCACGATGGCGGGCCAGCGGCCGATGAGGTGCTCCCATCGGGTCTGCAGCCAGCGCCGGTAGAAGACCTCTTCGAGCAGGCTGTTGACGCTGAACACCACGACGATGGTGAGCACCAGCGTGACGGGATCGACTCTCGCCGCGTAGTCACTGGACGGCACGGCCAGCGGACCTGTGTAGGTGAGAACGAGCCAGGCGGTCACCGGTGCGATGGGGCCGTAGTGACGCCAGGCCGCGGGCCGCTCATGGATCTGGCCGCGATCCGCGCAATCGCGCCGTGACAGCCAGAACAGCAGTGCGGGTACGGCGAGCAGCAGGATGAGCTTCAGCAGCGTGTGGGCAGGTTCACCGCCGCCCCACAACCATAACCCCGCGGCGAAGAGTGTGGCTGAGACCAAGAGGAGGAGGGCCTGGCGGTGAAGGCCGCCGCGTGCCGGTGCGGCGCCAGTCGGAGTCGTCTTGGGGGGCAGCAGTCGTATGAGGACCAGCCCGGCGAGGGCCGGGATCCAGCGGTGCCACATGGGCACGGTTTCGGCGTGGTCGGCCGAGTAGCGGATGCCGGTGTTGCCGTTCAGTGCCAGCCATAGTGCCGCTCCGGCGATCAGGGCCAGGCCGGCCACCAGGATGCTCAGGCCCAGCGTCGGTTGCCATGCTTTATTTCGCACGCCCGTACTTTATAGGAGACCGTACAGGTGTGCTGTAATAGGGGAATGCCGAAGATCGTGGACCACGAGCAGCGGCGCGAGGAACTCACCCGGATCGTGTGGGGCATCATCAGCCGGGATGGGATCGAAGGGGCCACCGTCCGCAAGGTCGCCGAGGCGGCAGGCGTCTCGGTCGGCGGGTTGCGCCACTATTTCGACAATCAGCGCGGCCTGCTCAGCTTCGCGGCGCAGGCGGTCGCCAGAAGCGTCACCAAGCGCATCACTGGCCACCTCGATGCGGACCTGCCAGGCATGCAGCGCGCCCAGCTCATCCTCGAAGAGCTCCTTCCCCTCGATGACAACCGCCGCGTCGAGGTGGACGTATGGCTGGCATGTCTGGTGCGCTCGCATGTGGATGAGTCCCTGGCGGAGCTGCGTGACGCGAGTTGGCCGGGGGAACGCCACATCTGCCGTCTGGCGATCGCCTCTTGCCACGGCCTGCCGCTCCCCGATCGCGTGGGACAGGAACTCGCCGAAACCCAGCTGGAAGGCCAGGCCACGCGCCTTCACGTGTTCGTGGACGGCCTGACACTCCAGACAACGACCTTCCCCCACCACTTCACGCCTCAAGCCATTCGTCGGATCGTGCACGACGAACTGCGCCTCCTCACCGAGGCGCCGCCCAGGTCGCCGCGGCCCGGCACCGACCGCTGACGGATCGAGCACTGCCTCAGTCCGCCGGACCTCGGCACGTGAATCGTGAAGCCCAAGCGGCCCGATGACCGCATCACGAGCCGTGCGCGGCCCGTTCCGCATAGCCGTACAGGAAGGTCAAAACCCCTGCGGTGACCATCTCTCGGAGCGCGTCCTCGTTGTGGAGGTCCGCCCGGTCGGTGGGGTTGTCGGCGGAGATGAGCAGCATCGGGTGCCCGGCCGCGCGAGCGGGGTCGTCGATCATGAGGTCGCCGCGCTCGGCGATCCTGCGCAGGCGTTCGGCCAGTTCGCGTCGGGCACGGCCGGGGCCGGTCTCCTGCCAGAGCTTGAGCGCGGCCGGCGGGATGTGCTCGACCTCGGCGTTGACCCGCTGCGTGCTCTCCTGCATCACCGCCTGGAACAACTCAGCCTTGTCGGTGAAGTGGTTGTAGATGGTGCGGTTGGACACCCCCGCCTCGACGGCGATCGCGTCCCGCCTGGCGCGCGTGTAGCCGTCGCGGGCGAAGAGGGTAAGTGCCCCGGCCATGATCGCCTGGCGGAACGACAAGGCGGCCGGCTTCGTCGGCTACGGCCTGCATGGCGCGACCCCGCGCGGTCGAGCACCTCCGGTTGATCCTGACCGAGCTGAAGGTCGCCACCGTACGCAGCCAGGTGGCGCTGTCCCTGCACCACGACTTCACCTTCTCCGCCCCCCACCGAGCCGGGCGACTTCACTCCCGGCCCGGCCTACTGGGACGGCATCGCGCACACCTCGGCGGCCCCGGCGGCCCTGGGCCTGGCGCCTCAACGCGGCCCCCAGCCCACGGTCGGCAGTGTGCTGCGCGACCACTACGGCACGCGCTACGTCTCTACGGCGATCGGCTTCCACCACGGCGACCTCGCTGCCGTCACCGTCCCGGAACCGGCCTCCGACTGGCTCGACGCCCGCCTCGGCACCACGGACCAGCCCGCCCACTGGCTCGACCTGCGTGACGGCGGATGGGAAGGGCCGATGAAAGCCCGCGTCATCAGCGGCGTTTACCACCCCTCCAGGGACGCGGCCGAACACCTCGCCGTCGCCTCCCTGCCCGATGCGTTCGACGTGCTCGTCCACCTGCGCCAAGCGTCCCCGTGCACTGGTTGACGGCGTAGAGATGCGCTGAGAGAAGATCGCTTCCCAGCGCCCATGGTCGCTGGGACCGCCTTATGATCTCGTTCATGAGCGAAACGATCTTCCGGTCAACCGCTCGCGTGCTGCTGGTAGATGCCGTCGATCGGCTCCTGGTCTACCGCGGGCTGCTGCTTCAGGTTGAGGAGCCTTTCTACGCCTGGTTCACGCCGGGGGGCGCCGTTGATCCTGGTGAGAACCTGCATCAAACCGCCGCTCGCGAGCTTCGAGAGGAACTGGGCTATGTCATCGCCCCCTCGACGCTTGGACCGGTCGTCGCGACCAGTTCGGGAACATGGTCGCTAGGCGGTGAGACGTTCAGCTCAGTGGATTCCTACTTCTTGCTTCGCGTCGGCGAGCTGGAGGTGGATACCTCCGGCATGGACGATGAGGAACGGCGGGTGACTGACCGTTTCGAGTGGTGGACGGTTTCGCAGCTCAGGTCGGCAGCCGAGCTGGTCGTTCCGGCGGGCCTGGCCGCGCTGATGGATCTCCTGCTGTCAGGGGATCTTCCAGCTCAGCCGGTCGCGCTGCCGTGGCATTTGCCAACTGCGGGTGCGGCGGCAACGTCTGAATGAGCGTGACTTCCCATCCCTCGGGGGTGTTCACGTCCGCTTCCAGTGTCCGGCAGCAGGCACCTCCCCGTCGGTCACCTGCCCCCGCTTCGACCGCCTCCACCAGCGCGCTCCACCGTCAGGGCCATGGCAGAGGGGCTGAACGGCCGTCTCAAGGGCCACGACCTCGACCTGAGTGACCCGAAGAACCGGCTCGCCCACGGCCGCGTCGCGCCCAGACCATCCTGGTCGCGCTGCTTGTCACCGTCGCCAACGATCACTTCCTCGACCAGTGGCGCCATGCCCGCCGGCCCCCAGACGAGCCCGACGCACCCGTCGACATCCTCGAGATGCCCGCAGAGCACATGGACCGCACGCCGCTCACCGGCCGGAGCAGGCCACCACCCGTCTCATGACCTGCAATTCAGATCACCTTGTCGCAGCACCAGCTCGGAGCCGGTGTCGGCATGCCCACCGACGCGAACGTGGATCTTCACCAGCGGCCTGACATCATCCGGGCCTCCCGGACACCCGCTCCTCAACTCCCAAACCAGGACGAACCCGATTCGGAAACCCCTGCAAAAACAAGATCCCGCCTGATCTCAACGATCAGACGGGATCCCGTCAACTTCAGTCCAGCCGTCTCAAGAACGGCCCCTGGTGGGGTGTTCACGAATAGCCCCGACCTGGGCCGGAAGAACGGTCGAGAAGATCGCTTCCCGGCGTGGCGCTGATCGTTTCCCAGAGTGCGGGAGGGAGGGCCAAGGTTCGCGCCTGTGCTCTGGGCTCCGTGCAGAGCCACCTGGCCCGCACGGTAACGCCGAGGAAACACCGCCCTCGTTAGAACTTGTGGCTCGACAGCCGAGTATTCGGACCTGGAAGAGGGAGACTTCATGATTCTGCGTCGAGCGACGTTCACTGGCGCAGCCTCGCTGGCGTGCGCGGCGCTGGTCTTGAGCGCGGCCCCGCCCGCCACCGCCTCGACAGCTGCCGCCCCCGTCAAGCTCGGGAATGTGCAAAAGGCGATGGAAGACTTGGTGAAGACGGGCCACGTGGTGGGAGCCATCGGCGAGGTGTACGTAGACGGCAAGCGTGTCGGAAAGGGATCAGCCGGGGCCCGCCTGCTCGACGGCAAGGGCGGCGCGATCCCGTCGACCGCCCGCTACCGGATCGGCTCGCAGACCAAGACCATGACCGCCACCGCGGTGCTGCAACTGGTCAAGGAAGGCAAGCTGAGCCTGGACGACGAACTCAGCGAGGTCCTGCCCAAGGTGGCGGAAAAGGACCTAGTGGAGCGGGCCGACGAGATCAGGGTCCGCAATCTGATCCAGCTCACCTCGGGCATCCCCGACTACATCGGCCCGGACACCTCCGACCCCACCCGCGACTACCGCCCGACCGACCTGCTGGCGGCCTCACGCAAGAACGCCCGGCCCGTGGAAATCGGGACCTTCAACTACTCCAACACCAACTACATCCTGCTCGGCATGATCATCGAGAAACTGTCCGGAAGGTCACTGGCGGCCGAACTCAACCGGAGGCTCTTCGCCCCGCTCGGCATGCGCGATACCTACCTGCCCACCAAGGCGACCGAGGGCATCAAGGGCCCGCACGGGCACGGCTACGCCCCGGACGAGACGGGCACGATGCGCGATGCCGACAAGATCAACGCCACCACCATGCTCGGCGCCGGCGGCGTGATCTCCACCGCGCGCGAGCTGAGTGTCTTCCAGCGTGCCTTCCGCCAGGGCAAGCTGCTGCCCGCGTCCCTGACTAAAGTGATCACCGATCCGCCGCCCGGCCAGCCGTCGCCACCTGCGGGCGGCGCGTGCTCCGGCAATCCCGAGTTCGCCGCCGGGGGTGGAGGCAGCGCCCCCGGCTTCACCGCCGCGACCCTCACCTCATCCGACGGCCGCCTGCAGTTCGCCGTGTCCCTCACCCTGGCCATGGACGATGCCGAGCGCGGCACCGTGCCGTCGCGCATCACCAATGCCCTCAAATCGCTGTTCTGCCCCGCGAAGTGATCACTCCAGCCGCACTTGCTGGACGACTCCGGCGTCCTGCCGCAGATCGACGCCGAACTCGGCCCGAGGCCCGGCCCGCCCGGGTTGCCCATCACCGCGGTGCTGACCTGCCTGTTGCTGTCCATCAACCACACCGGCAAGGCCACTCTCGTCGAGACCTGGCGGATCGCCGCGTTCTGTCTGACCGCCGCCGCACGCGGCTCGGCCTGCCCAAAGTCGACCCCGAAGATATCCATCAGGTGCTCGCCTCCTCCCGCCGCTTCTACCGGGCTTTTGACCGGCTGACCACCGTGCTGGATCCGGCCCGCCACGATCGGCGCGGCCGCCTGCCCCATCATCAGGCCGACACGCTGGCCACCGCCTGGGAGGATGACGACCCCAGCATGCTCGCGTAAGCGGGAACTGCTGCAGGACATCGTCACCGCGCTGGTGCTCACCCCGGTGCGCTGGGCCAAAGGCCGGGGATACCTCCGCCACTTCCGCGGCGATGTCGGCGCGGCTCCCAAACCAGGACGAACCTGATTCGGAGACCCCTGAAACGACAAGAGCCCGCCTGATCTCGATGATCAGACGGGATCCCGTCAACTTCAGCCCAGCCGTTCCAAGAACGGCCCCTGGTGGGGTGTTCACGAGATGGTCTGACCTGCGTCCGAGAGAGAAGTTTAAAGATCGTTTCCCAGCCGGCGGATGATCGTTCCCGCATGGGAGGTTGGGACGGTATCGCGCTGAGGGTCTGTAGTTCAGAACGGCGGGCCTTTCGTCCTGGGCTACGGCGCGGCAGACTCAGTTGGCTTCAAGGGAGTCGAGCCAGACGAGCAGGCGATCGCCCTCGCGTTGCGCGATGCCCGACTCCCGCAGGGCGTTGGCCAGCAGGGACATGCCCTGGTAGGCGCCCACGAGGGTGAGCGCCAGGTTTTCGGGGTTCGGCTGGCCCAGCTCTCGAAATTGGCACTCGACCCAGGTGAGCAAAAGCCGGATGACCTTGCCTGCTTCGACGTCCAAGCCGCCCTCGTTGCGTTTGTCCAGCTCGACGGCGAGTGTTCCGGTCGGGCACCCGTAGCGGGCGGCGAGGTCGCGCTGGCTCACCCAGGCGTTGATCAGTCCGGGGACCTCGGCCATCTGCGCGATGTCAGCAATGGTGGGTGCGCTCGGCGCCCTGCTAGTGCACGACTTCGGCCGCAGCCCTCATAAGCCGTTCCCGCTTGGCGCTGGCCGCCCGTACCCGCTCAGACTCTTTCAAGTCAGTTACCTGACTAACTATAGGACTTCCATCTGTGCTAGGTTCACCTCAGCAAACAAGTCAGTCAGCTAACTAACTTCTGAATTGAGGAATTTATTGTGATTGTTGTCACGGGAGCCACAGGCAATGTCGGCCGCACGTTGGTCCGCACCCTCTCCGAGCAGGGCCATGAGGTGACCGCCACCTCCCGCCGCATCACCGATGGCGACGTGCCGCCCGGCGTCCGCGCGGTCGCCGGCGACCTCTCCCAGCGCTCCGCCGACATGCCCGCTGCGGCGGATGCGGTCTTCGTGCTCGTCGGCGGGGACCTGATGATGGCCGGCGACCCCGCTCGAGTCGTCGCCCCGTTCGCGGGTTCCGGAAAGATCGTCCTGCTCTCTTCCCAGGGAGTGGCCACCCGCCCGGACTCCTTGTCCCATGGGCAGGCCTTCGCTGCTTTCGAACAGGCCGTCATGGAATCCGGCACCGACTGGACCATCCTGCGCCCCGGCGGCTTCGCCTCCAACGCCTACGCCTGGGCCTCCTCCATCAAGGCAACCCGCACGATCGCCGCGCCCTTCGGCCAGGTCGGCCTCCCGGTCATCGACCCCGACGACATCGCCGCCGTGGCCGCCGCCACCCTGACTCGGCCGGGCCACTCGAAGGCGATCTACGAACTGACCGGCCCCATGCCGACCACCCCGTACCAGCGCGCGGCCGCCATCGGGGACGCCATCGGCGAGCCTGTCACTTTCCTCGATCAGACCCGGGAAGCGGCCCGCGCCCAGATGCTCACGTTCATGCCCGCCCCGGTGGCCGACACCACCCTTGACATTCTCGGCACCCCTACCGTCCGCGAACGGACCGTCAGCCCTGATGTCGAAAAGATCCTCGGCCGTGCTCCCGTCACCTTCGCCGACTGGGCCAAGCGAAACGCCGCGGCCTTCCGCTGAAGCCTGAGGGAGTCGGGGTCTCGCCAGGGGATTTCCGAAGACACGGCGGACACACCCACTTCAGTCCAGCCGTCTCAAGAACGGTCCCTGGTGGGGCGTTCACGAATGGGCGTGACCTGGCCGGGTCGGGAACGTCGGAAGATCGCTTCCCGCGTGGCGAGTGATCGTTTCCCGAACCGGACAGGGCGGTGACGCTGGGACCGGCGAGTGAACTCGGATTTGGCCTTGCCGACTCACGACAGCCGACCGCTCGGTACCGACAACAACTCGTGCACAGCCGGTCCACCGCCCAGGGGATGTTGCGCGCGATTCTCCTTTCAGGGCATTGCCCCTGTGCTTGGCTCTGCGGATGTCGAAGATCTTGTGGACGGTGGGCCGGGGCGCGATGGTGGGCGCGGTCTTCGGTGCTGTGATGGCCGGCATCTACCTCGCGGACGGCCCGGAAAGTCCAGCCGGTCCCGGCCCCGGCGCGATGTTCCTGGCCCCCACCCTCCTGGGCGCGGCCCTGCTCTTGCTGGGCCGGCTGCCGCGCTGGTCGCTTGTGGCGCTGACCGGTCCCAACGCCGCCTTAGCCCTGAGCATGGACCTGATCTTGGCTTCGGTTCCGATCTCCGCTCTGGCCTCGGTCCCGATCTCCGCCGAGGGCCAGATGGGCGGGATCTTTGTGCTCGCCGGCACGATCGGCTACGGCGCCGCAACCTGGGCGGTGAGTACGACCGCAGGCTGGATGACAAGGATCGCCGTGGCGGCGGCATTCATGGTCGTCGTCGCCTTGGCATTCGGGCCAGGATCGCCGTGGTGGGACTGATCGTCACCGTCTCGATGGCCTCGCCCCCTCGAGCGCGAAGACACACCGGCGACGGCCTTGCGGAACTCGATCACCCCGGCCGCTGCTTGCACCCTGGCCGTTCTGGGGGCGGTATCACCGAGCTGTCCGCTGTCGCCATGCACGCGAGTGTGGCCGAGCGGATGGCCGACTGTGGCGCGGCCGTGTTTGCTCTGGTGGCTCAAATTGGTCCGACCGTGTGTGATTAGGATTGTGTCTGGCCGCGACTGGCGAAGGTGGACAACCACCGGGGAGCGGCGCATTCTCGCGTGAGCGTCGACCGCCTGGGCGCCTGCGTCAGTGATGTTCAACTGACACAGGAGGTCGTGACGTGGACCTGCGCTACGGAATGAATCCGCAGCAGCGATCGGCTATTGCCGCACCGGTGGGTCCTGGCCGTTGGCCGGTCAGGGTGCTGCATGGCAGCCCGTCCTACATCAACATGCTCGACGCGCTGAACAGCTGGCAATTGGTGAGCGAGGCGAGTAACGCGCTGGACAGACCGGCAGCGGCGTCCTTCAAGCACGTATCGCCCGCCGGAGCGGCAGTTGCCGGGCCCGTGGACGAGGTCACCGCCGAGCTCAACGGCGTCGACCGCGCCGCTGTCGGAGCGCTCACGAGCGCCTACCTGCGAGCCCGCGACGCTGATCCCAAATCCTCCTACGGCGACTTCGTCGCGGTCTCGCAGCCTGTCGATGCCGAACTCGCCGAGTTGCTGACCCGGCTGGTCTGCGACGGCGTCATCGCTCCCGGGTACGCTCCGGGCACCGTGGCGGCGCTCAGCCAGAAGAGGGGTGGCCGGTTCCTGGTCATGGAAGCGGACCCGGCCTACGTCCCGCCGCGGCAGGAGGCGCGGGAGGTGTTCGGATTGCGGCTGACCCAGGAGCGCGATGAGGTTGTGCTCTCGACCGCGCTTCTGGACGACGTCGTGTGCGGGACGCTACCGGCCACCGCGGCCGAGGACCTGCTGTTGGGCTTGATTGTTCTGCGCTACACCCAGTCCAACTCCGTGTGTTATCTGCGTGGTGGCGCCACGTTGGGTATCGGTGCCGGTCAGCAATCGCGTGTGGATTGCACCCGTTTGGCCGGCGCGAAGGTCGATACCTGGTGGCTGCGGCGCCATCCGATGGTGCGCGCGCTCGCGTTCCGGCCGGACGTCCGGCTTCAGGATCGGATCAACTGGCAGATCCGCTTCATCGAGGGTGACCTGACCGCGGAGGAGAAGGTGCGCCTGTCGGAGGCGCTGTCCTCGCCGATGCCTGAGCTGACGAACGAGCAGCGCACATCGTGGCTCGCGGCCCTGGACGAGGTGGCGTTCGTCTCCGACGGCGCCCTGCCCTTCCGCGACAACGTCGACCACGCCTCCCGCCACGGCGTCCGCTATATCGCCGAGCCGGGTGGTTCGATCCGGTCCGCGGAGGTGCAGGACGCCTGCCGGGAGCACCAGATCGCGCTCGCCCGTACCGGCCTTCGACTGTTCCACCATTGACGATGCATGGCCTGAAGCTCCTGGACGGCCCGCCACACCCCGACCGGCAGCCTGCCCGCCTTGTGGGTGCTCCGGCTGCGCTCCTCGTGGAGCGTCGAGCTGCTGAGCGCGAGAATCGACTTGGGCGTGGTGGCCGCCGCGGCCGGGATGAGCGTCTCCGCGCTGGCCCGCTACCAACATTTCGTCCCAGCCTTGGACGAGCCCACCGCGGTCGCGCTGCTGCGCGGCCGCGCCATGTGAGTACGGCGAAGCCACGCGCCTGGCCGCCGCGCACCACCCGAGCCCGAGCCACCCGTCCCCGGCCTCCCGCCAAGCAGACGGCACAGATCCCCGACGCCGTCACCAGCCACTACGCCCGGCTGCTGGACGACTCCGGCATCATGCCGTGGATCGACGCCGAACTCGGCCCACGCCCCGGACCGGCGGGAGTGCCGATCCGGGCGGTACTCGTCGCTCTGATGGTTTCGATCCACCACAGCGGCAAAGCCGCCCTGGCCGAAGCCTGGCGGCTGGCCGCCTTCTGCCTGTCCCCGACTACCCGTGAGCATCTGGGACTGGACGCCGACCGGCCACCTGCCGACGATCCGCACGCCTGCCTGGCCGACAACTGGCGTTTCTACCGCGCCTTCGACCGGCTCACCAGCCTTCTCGATCCGGCCCGGCACGACCACCGCACCCGCCTGCCCCAGCACGAGGCCGACCTGCTCGCCACCGCCTGGCAAGACCACGATCCCGACCACACCCGCAAGCGGAACTTGCTGCAAGACATCGTCACCGCGCTTGTGCTCACCCCGGCCCGCTGGGGCAAGACCGGCACTGCCTCGGTGATGGCGGCGCCACCCGTTGGATTGTCCAACCAGCGCCAATCCCGAGATACTCTATCCATCGAAAGATTTAAATATTCCTAAGGATGGAGACCGGATGAAGGTGCTGGTGGTGGGGGCGGGAGCACTTGGGCAGGTCTTCGGGATGTGGCTGGCGGCCGGCGGCGCCCAGGTCAGCTACCTGGTCAAGCCCGGCAGGGAGCACTGGGCGGACGGTGACGGCGCGCTGCTGTACCGGCTGCGCCGGCCAGGACGGCCCGTCGAGCAGCGACTGACGCCGTACCAGGTGGTCACTGAGCCGGTGGCCGGAGAGTGGGACATGGTGTGGTTGTGCGTGGACTCCACCGCTCTGCCCGGCTCCTGGACGGGAGACCTGCACGCCGCGACCGGCGGCGCGACCGTGGTCACCATCAGCCAAGCACCACAGGACCACGCGGTCCTCACCCGGACCTGGCCGGCGGAGCAGATCATCCAGGTGGTACCGGCCCTGCTCGCCTACCAGGCGCCGATGCCCGGCGAGGTGTGCGAGCCCGGCATCGCCTACTGGGCGCCGCCCGGGGCAGCGCTCGGCGTCTTCGGGACGGAACCGCGCGCCCGGCAGGTGATCGCCGCGCTCCGGGCGGGCGGCGCGCGCGCCAGACGCACACGGCAAGCGGGGGCGGCCGACATCACCGCCGCCCGGATGATGCCCTACATCGCCGCGCTGGAGAACGTGGGCTGGTCGATCGCGGCCACCCGGTACGCGCACGCGGCACGAGCCAGCCGGGAGGCTGTCGCGATCGCCGCGGCAGTGCATGGAAGGCGGGCCCCACTCGCGATCCCGGCCTGGGCCGTGTCCGTGGCCCTACGCGCGTTGCCACTGCTCGTACCCTTCGACCTGCCGCGCTATCTTGAAACGCACTTCACCAAGGTGAGCGCGCAGACGCGCCTGATGCTGGACGGCTGGATCGCCGAAGGCGCGGCCCGTGGCCTTCCCGTCACACACCTCACGCAGCTGCGTGCCGAGGCGTCCGCATGACCGGCCATGCCGAGGCGCAGGACGTCCTGGCGCTGTTCGCCACGACCCGGCCGCTGTTCACCGCGCTGGGCGACGAACGCAGGCAGGAGATCATCGTGTTCCTGCTCGAATCCGGCGCTTCGCGCAGCGTGAGCGACATCGCCGACCACCTGGGCCTGTCCCAGCCCGCCGTGTCGCACCATCTGAAGATCCTGCGTGACGCGGGGCTGCTCACCGTGCGCCGCAACGGCGCACAACGCCTGTACGCGCTCAACGCGGCCGACTATCCGCGTCTGCTGACCCCGCTGCGCGATCTGACCTCTTCGATCATCGCCTGCGCCACGATCCCCGGCCCTCCGGCTTGAACCTGCGCCAGGGGCCGCCCTGATCGCCATGCTGGACCGGCCGTCTCACCCGGGCACCCGCCGCCCCACGGCGTCGGCGGCGCGTACGGCCGACAGGTCCCGTTCCAGCGGCTCGGTCGCCGGCCAAGGCATCCCGCGAGGACCTGGTACGGAAACCCTCAAGGCTGCAGCCCCGCACATTCGGGCAGACGAACGCCGCCAGTTCGAGGACCTGCTCGGCGCGGTCTGGCTGTACATCGGCCGGCGGTACGTCACGAAGCAGTTGACCACCGAGCAGAAGAACCTGTTCGCCGACGCCGTCGACGCCTACTGGCGGCGCAGCGACGCATCCGAGGGCGGGGAGTTCACCCCCGTGGATCGCTGGTGGGTCACCGACGTTCTGCCCGCTCGCCAGATAGGAGAGAGCCAATGACTCCCGCCGAGGTAATCGCTCACGCTCTGGAAACCCGTTAGTGGAGCGCATTCCCCAAATCGGCTCACGACCGCCACACCTACGAGAGCGAGTGCGCGGTGTGCCAGGAGGACACATCAGCACTCGCCACGGCCGCCGTGGACGCTCTCGCCAATTTGGGCCTGGTCGGCTCCCAAACCAGGACGAACCTGATTAAAAAACCCCTGGAACGACAAGATCCCGCCCGATCGCGATGATCAGACGGGATCCCGTCAACTTCAGCCCAGCCGTTCCAAGAACGGCCCTGGGTGGGGTGTTCACGAGTGGGTGTGACCTGCAGTTGAGACGGGGCTGGGAAGATCGCTTCCCACGAGGACGTTGATCGTTTCCCAGGTTTACATGGAATCGGTCGGGCCCCGGAGAATGAGGTCGAGTACGGCCTTGCCTGGAACACGGCGGCCGAGAAGGGCATCGATCGCCTCATCCACGCGTTCCCAGGAGCCGCGCCAGCCGATCTGCGGATCGAGTTCCCCTTTCTCCAGCAGGTGGATCAGGTAGGCGAGATCCGGTCCGAAGGGAGCGGCTACGGTGAAGGGTTCGAGACGCTTGAGAACGCCTTTCATCCGTTCTTCCTCGAAGTCGATGATGGTCGGCTCGCGGGATGCCCATCCGATGGACAGGGCAATGCCGCCGTCTTCCAGGGCCCCGAACGCCTCGGTCAGCAGGTTGCCGCCTACGTTGTCGAGTACGCCGAAGACGGGTTCGGCGGGCTTGGCCGTACCGGCGAGGATTTCGCCGGCGCCCAGGGCCTGCAACCCCTCGGCACGTTCAGGACTGCCCACGGAGGCGATCACGTGCGCGCCTGCCCACGCGGCCAGTTGCACGGCGAATCGTCCGACGCCGCCCGATGCGCCGGTGACCAGCACCCGGCGGCCGAGCACCGGTCCCAGCCGACGCACCGCCTGCAGGGCAGTGACGCCGGCCGCCGGAAGGGCGCTTGCGGCGGCGAGGTCCACAGCAGGGGGCACGACGGTCAGGTTCGTCGTATCGACGGCTCGTCGTTCGGCCCATCCGCCGGTTCCTGCGAACGAGGTGACGCGCGCACCCTGCGGTGGGCCCGAGCCGTCGGCGGCGGCCTGGACTACGGTGCCCGCCGCGTCCTTGCCGAAGACGTCGCCGGGACGGAGCTGCCGGGCGGCGAAGGCGAGCTCGCCGAAGTTCAATGAGGCCACTTCTACCTTGATCAGCGCCTGGAACGGGTGCGGTTGGGGTTCGTCGACCTCACCGAAACGCACGCCGCGGGCGGTGTCGGGATCGTAGATCAGGGCTCGCATCCAGGGTTCTCTCAATCTTAACTAACCGACTAGTTTGGTTGGGAGAATAGCAGACTGAACTAACCGGTTAGGATGGGCGCATGTCGCCTACGTCACCCGCTCGTGACCGACTGCTGAAAGCGGCTCGTGAGCTGTTCTACGCCGATGGCTATGGTGTTTCGGTCGACGCCATCACCGATCGTGCGCACGTCGCCAAGCCGACGGTGTATGCGCACTTCAAGTCCAAAGATGAGCTCATCGGCACCATGCTTACCTCGGCGTGCGAGGAATGGTTCACCGAGTTGAACGCCGAACTGGAACAGCGCGATGGCGACCCGCTGGCACAGCTGCTGGCGCCATTCGACCTGTTGACAGCGAGCCTGCCCGACCCCGCCTACCACGGTTGCATCCTGGTGAACAGCGCCGCAGCCTTCCTGTCCGCCGACCACCCGGCCCATCACGCTCTGGCCACCCATGATGAGCGCATGTTGACGCTCTTCGAACACCTGGCCGCCAAGGCGGGCGCCGCAAAGCCGGCCGATCTGGCCCGGCAACTCCTGGTGCTCTACGACGGGGTCAAGGCCCGCGGCCTGGTCGACAACACCGGCGGCGCAGCTCGCGATGCTCGCACAGCTGCGACTGCTCTCCTTCAATCACACAGCGGCACCCGCCCACGAAAAGGGCCGGTGACAATGTGATCGTTTTCTGCGTGGCGGCAGGAATGTCGCGCGCAGGCGTTCAGTAAGGGATCTTGCGGTCTTGTGGGTCAGCGATGCCATTGCCGCCTACAGCGTGGAGTTGCAGCCATGCGCTGGGTGATGGCGATGGTCTGGGACTGCCGCGAGGGAGGCGATGGTGAAGTCGCTGCTGACAAAGCTGGAGCGGGTCGAGGAGTCCGCGCGGCATGAATGCGCTGAGCTGTCCGGGCAGATGGAGGAGTTGCAGGAGCGGTTGGCCATGGCGCGGCATCGCCTGGAACGTCCGTCCAGGGGTGTTCACGAGTTGGTCTGACCTGGAACGGAGTGGAGGCTCGGAAGATCGCTTCCCAGGACCTTTGTGATCGTTGCCCTGGAGGAGGGGGATGTTCGTCGTTCTAGGAGGGCAGCCAGGAGGGCCACCAGGGCAGGACACAGTTGCCTGGTGTGCCTTGGGTGGCCAGGTCGTACAGGGTCAGGGCTACCGGCCCGGCGGCCGAGACGACGATGGTGAGTGCCAGTAGAAGGAGTTCCAGCCACATGCGGCCGGCCAGGCGTGGCAGCCGGGCGAGTAGTTGGAAAGGCAGTGAGATGAGCGCCGACACCATCGAGACAACCGGGAAGAGAACGAGGCGGCTCGCTGCCCAGATGGATCCGGCAAAGTTCTCTCCCGCGCTCAGGTGGCCGGCGCAGTAGACGTGCGCGCGAGCTACCAAGTGAAGCTCGAGGAAGGTTCCGACGGTCGCAAACGCCAGGGGGATGATCGCGGGGAATGCGCAGCCGAAGGCCCAGCGAATGTCGCTGGCTTCCGTCGAGCGCCTTCTTCGATTGATCACGGCGCCATCAAAGCAGGCCGGTATGTGTCTGGTGCGTAGTCAATGTGGAGATCCAGTGCAAGGCAGCTCGGACATGAACCCAGAAGTGGCTTGCCGGGATTGAGTTGATCGTTTCCCAGGCCGGAAGCCATGGTGGTTTCTCCTCGGATCCTCAACCTTGACCGCCCATTTCGATCTTGACACGATGCCTGCCATGAGTGTCGGCCTCATCATCGCGATGCCCCTCCGCCAGTGGGGGCTCATCGACGGATGCATGGACAACGACGCGAGTGTCGAGACGGTGGACGGCAGTCGCCAGCGGGCCGACCTTGCGCGCAGCATCCGAAGGGCCGGTTGGGATCAGATCGCCCACTGGACACCCGGCGTTCCAGGCTCCGGCGAGTGGCCACCGCCGGACGAGATCGTGAAACCCAAACTCACGCTCGCCCAATGGCTTCTCACGATTGACGTCCTCAAACGCTGGGCCGCAACCAGTGAGCGGGTGGGACATCACGACACAGCCGCGCAGGAACGTGAGCTTCGAGGCATGATCGTTTCTCGACTCCAAGCCCATGGCATCCACGTTCCACCCGATCGGCGATGATCAGACGGGATCCCGTCAACTTCAGTCCGGCCGTTTCAAGAACGGCCCCTTGTGGGGTTTTCACGACTGTGGTTGAGCAGTGACGATGACGCCCTGGCGAAGATCGCTTCCCAGCCGAGCGTTCAGGGGTTCAGCGTGTTGCGTCGGGCATGCGGACCGTTGTGTACGGGCGCCTTCCCCCACGCCCACGACGATGGGGATCACTGCATAGTGGTTTCGGTCGTTTGCCTGATATGCGCGTTACGCAGCAGGATTAGCTTGGTCATGTAACGGCGCAGGACGAGAGCCTCAGCAAGGGCGCCCAATGGGCCAGCGGGCGCCGCGAAGTCGACGATGTCTTTCATGAGGGTCGCCTCGACGCCGCTGTCGCCCTCGTGTATCGATTCGAAGGTGTGCGCGTGGCGCCAATACCGAAATGGGCCGCTTACCTGTTCGTCGACGAAGTACGAGGGCCGGATGTAGGCACTGATTGTCGAGGTCAGGTGCCATGTGAAGCCGAAGTGCCGCGCTCGCCATGTGACCTGATCGCCCAGGGAGAGCTGTCCGGAAGTAACCCCTGCGACTGCTTGCTCGCGCGAGTCGCGCATGGAAGAGGCGTGCAGCTCGACTGATAAGGACGCATCGAAGACGACCGGCGGCGGCGCGAGAATCCGCAGACTCCAGCCGGGCCCTTTGACGGCACCCCACCCGCAGGCCGGAGCAGGCCACCACCCGCCCCATAAGCCGCAAAACCCGCCACCCTGTCGCAGCACCCCGCCCACCGTCGGCTTCGCCATGCCCAACGGCCGTATCTCGGTCCTCCACCAGCCGCCTGACACCACCCGGGCCCTCCCAGACGCCCGCTCCGCGGCTCCCAAACCAGGACGAACCCGATTCGGAAACCCCCGAAACGACAAGATCCCGCCCGATCGCGATGATCAGACGGGATCCCGTCAACTTCAGTCCAGCCGTCTCAAGAACGGCCCTGGGTGGAGATGAGGGGATTCGAACCCCTGACCCCTTCGATGCGAAGGAACTCCGGGAAGTCTGAGGATGTCGATCCGAGTCGATCGGATGCCTCTCACCTTACAGAACGCTCCGGGGGGACGCGGGAAGTCCGAGGGAGCCGTAAGGCGGTGGCTCCCGAAATTGGCTCCCGTGGCTCCTCCCCGGGGTGGGAGAGGAATCCCATGATCGAGTACCTCTCTGACGACAATGGCGGGCGTTTCCCCGAAGACGCTCCCGTCCTCGTCAGGTATCCCCTACGCGATGACCAGAACGACGATCGCGACTCGTGGCCGTGGCTGCCGGGCACCGTCCTGGCTCAATGCGGTCCCGACGAGTGGCGGGTCGTCGTCGAGGTGCCTGCTCTGGCCATAGCTGACCCTAGCGTGCCTAACAGCGACGCTCCCGAGAACCTGCTCTACCCCGCATGCTTTCGCGACGCGACCGAGATTCGCGCCGTCAGCATGCACGCCTGGCAGTGTGTACGGAACGAAGTAGAGAAGAGCTGACGCGGTTAACAGGCCATCACCACCAGGCCGAGCCGCGCAGCGGTCTACGGGCTATTGCGGGGGCGGCGCGGCCAGCCCCAACGGCATCGCTGCCTCCGCGCACAGGTGATCGTGGACGCGATCGATGAGCTGTTGCAGACAAGTAGAGGCCACAGGTTAGCTCCAAGCGAGGCTGGTCTAGTCCGGTGACGCACACGGAAACGCGGCCCGGTTCGGTAGCCCGGGCGACCACGCGCACTGCAAGGGCTCACCCGATCATGCGCTTCGCGCCCAGGGGCCTCGGCGTGCTCCCCGGGGCCTTCGACCCCTCCCATGCGAGATCGTCTCGCTGGCAGTAGGAGCGGAGCGGTATGTGATGGAACGGGCGTTCAGCGACCTGACAGCCTAATCACACCGTTCAATCCGAAGGCGCAGGAAATCGGGGCTTATGTCGGCGGAACCTTGTGGCTATGATCGCTGATCATGGTGCGTAACTCGTCGCGCACCGCCCTTCGTTCTATCGGGGAGGCAACGTGGAGAAGTCAAGCCAGGTAACCGAGGACAAGAAGCCCACGAAGAAGATCGACCTCAAGATCAAGCGGCTGGAGAAGGTGGAGACCACCCAGCTCCGTCTGGTCGGCTGACACCTACGGATACCCGGCCGGTCAGGCAGGACCTGGCCGGCCCTCCTGTGTTCTCGGCGTGATCTGGAAGGTTCTCGTGCACTTCCCCCGCATCAAGAGTGTCCATCAGCCCATGGCCTTGCCAGATGGTCGCATCGTCATAGGTCTCATGCAGCAGGGCATCTCCTCCGAGATCCAGGACGATGAGGACGGCGCGATCGCCCAGCTGATCGTCCTTATGGACGGCACCAAGACGATCGATCAGATTTGTGCCACTTTCGCCGAGACGCACCCAGATTTCGATGACCAGAGTGTCCGCGAGGTCATCGCGGGGCTGATCGACAACGGATTCGTCGAAGACGCCGGCGCGCCGCTTCCCGGCAACCTCACCCCGCGTGAGGCGGCACGCTACGGACCGGCCAGAAACTTCTTCGCGTGGATCGACTCCACTCCGCGGAGCTCTCCGTACGACATTCAGTCCAAGATCAAAGCTGCCAAGGTGTGCCTGCTCGGCATCGGCGGCACGGGCTCCGCAGTGGCGGCCGGACTGGTCTCCAGCGGTATCGGAGCTCTGCACATCGCCGACTTCGACACAGTCGAGGAACCGAACCTCACGCGCCAACTCCTGTACACCGAGCAGGACATCGACCGGCCCAAGGTCGACAGCGCCGTGGATCGGCTGCGTGCCATGAACAGTCTGGTCACAGTGACCGGCAGCACCGTCAAGGCAGGCGCGTCCAATGACATCGCCGCCCTGATGGAAGACTGCGACGTGTTCGTCCTCTGCGCGGACAAGCCGCACCCGGACATCATGTTCTGGACCAACGAGGCGGCGCTGCGCACCGGCACGCCATGGTTCGTCAGCTTCTACACGGGGCCGATGGCCGTCGTCGGATCCCTGATCCCAGGCGAGACCGGGTGTTGGGCGTGCCTGCACCGTCAGGAGGACCGTCGCGAGGTCAACGCCCACGGCCGCCCACTTACCGAGGAGCGTCCGAACGCCGTGGTGGCGGCGAGCGCCAACATCAGCGGGCATCTCTGCGCGCTGGAAGTTCTGTATCACCTCGGCGGCCTGCCCACCCAGGTGCGCGGCCGGGTCTTCCACTGGAACTACGCCATGTGGGATCACTCCTACTACATCGACGTTCCGCACGACGACGACTGCCCCGCATGCGGGCCCACAACGTCGTGAGTGCCGCACCGCTCACCGCCGACAGCAACGTCGGCTTCCATCCGCTGATCGTCCGCCCGGACGACGACGACCCGGAAGTCGTGGTCGTCGGCCGGTCAGAGATCGGGGAGTTCATAGAGCTGCCGGCGGTCTACGGCGACGCGATCAGCCTCCTGAGCGCGGGGCTCTCCATAAGCGCCGCCGAGGAGCGGATGGCAGCCGAGCAGGAGGTGGAGCTCGACGTCGCGGAGCTCGTGGAAGCCCTGGCGGATCTGGGATTCGTCCGTTCCGTCGATGGACAGCCGCTGCCGGATCCGGAGGCGAACACTCCGCGCAGCCATTTCAGCCGACTGACCGAGCTGCATGTGGCGTGGCTCTTCAGCCGGTCGATGAAACTCGTCTGGCTGCTGGTCATGGGCGCGGCACTGGTCACCCTCGCCATGCGGCCCGATCTGCTGCCGAACTACACGGACTTCTTCTGGGGCGACTACGTCGGCCTGACGGTGCTGGTCAACACCGTGATGATGTCGATCAGCATCAGCATGCACGAGCTTATGCACCTGACGGCGGCCCGGTCACTCGGCGTTCCCGGGCGGATCGGCTTCGGCACCCGCCTCCACAACCTGGTGGTGCAGACCGACGTCACGGCGGTGTGGGGCGTGCCGAGGCGATCCCGCTATCGGGTGTATCTGGCGGGGATGGCCTGGGACCTGTTTCTCATCGCGTCCCTGACCCTGCTGGTCGCCCACGTAGCCATGCCTCAGCCGGTGAAGGCCGTACTTCAGGCACTCGTCGTCTGCGTCCTCCTGAGCATTCCGTTCCAGCTCCAGGTCTACATGCGCACCGACCTGTACTACGTTCTTCGCGATCTGCTGCGGACCCGGAACCTTTTCGACGACGGGCTCGCCTACGCCAGGTATCTGCTCGCGAGAACCGTCGCAGGCCTGCGCCGCCGTCCCGCTCCTGTCGCGGACCCGACGACCGGGCTGGCCCCCCATGAGCGGCGGGCGACCCGCGTCTACTCCGTCTTCCTCGTACTCGGTGCCACCATCAGCCTCAGCTTCCTCGCCCTGTTCGGCGTTCCGATCGCGATCGCGGCGCTGGTGCGAGCCCTCCTCGCCATCGCCGACGGCTTCAACGGCGGACCGGTGCTCCTAGCGCTGGACTCCGGGCTCCTGGTGCTCATCGAAGGCGGCATCCAGGTCCTCTTCGTAGTGACCTTCATCCGGGGCCACCGGCGTTGGTTCCGTCGGCGCAGCACAGCCCCCGCCACCCGCTCCTCGTAGGGCGGCGTCACATGTCGATGCTCGATATGTCCCCGTACCGCCCACAGCTGATCAGCGGCTTCACCGCCGCCCCCGGCAAGTTCCTGATCAGCTCCCCGGAACACGACATCCCCCGCCGTGCCCGCGCCTATCTCCTCGACGACGAGGGCGTACAGGCCACTGCAGAACGGCATGCCGAACACCGCCCGCCCCTCGACGAGGTATCGGCTCAAGCCCTGCTACGCGCGGCTGAACTGCCCGTCATGCCGTCACAGTCCACCGTCCAACGTCGCCCCGGCATGCGCGTGACAGCGCCGTGCGGGAGGTCGAGGAAACCCTGACAGCCACGCTGAGGCAGGCCCCCAGCGACGGGGTAAGCATCGGCGATCTCATGCGCGCAACCGGCATGCGCCGCACCTGGGTCTACCAACGCCTCCAGGAGCTGGGCCGGGCGCGCCAGGTCGAACAGGTCACGCGGGGACGCTGGCGCGCCCTCCCAGAGATACACGATCCGTAATCGTCCGCGTCCGTTGTCCGCGTCCGTCCGCGCGCGTCTGCGCGTGTAAAGGGAGCGACAGACGCGGACGGACGAGCGGACGGACGATCACAATTCGTAACGAGCGACAGTGCGCGGGAAGCCCGCAAAGGAAGGGAGCCGCACACCCCGACGAACGAGAGGGGGGATGCACATGCAGTCATACACCGTTGAACAAGTCGCGGAGATGCTGAGCATCGGACGTGACAAGGTCTACTTCCTTCTCCGTACCGGCCAGCTCAAGAGCGTCAAGATCGGCAAGCTTCGCCGGATCACCGACCGGCACCTCGCCGACTTCATTTCCTCGCTGGAAGCGATAGACGAGGCGTAGAACAGCGTGCTACATGGCCGGTTGTGCGGCACCGCCGCACAACCGGCAAGCGCCTCTTGATAACTGCATGACACGAAAGGAAGCCGTCAATGACGAGCGACCGAACAACCCTGCCTCCCGTACGGGTGGAAACGGAACTGAAAGACCGTCTCCGCAGGTACGCCGAGTCGCAGGAGCGAGATGTGTCGTGGGTGATCAGGAAGGCGATCGAGGAGTACCTCAACCGTCACGAGAAGGGGTGATCCCTTGGCCAAGATCCTGATCGGCAAGTACGAAGCGACCATCTACCCCGAGGGGGAGGGCTACACCGGAGCTATCTCCCTCGGGTTCGGCCCTGACGGCAGACGCCAACGCCTCAAGCGCAAGGCCAAGACCAAAACTGCGGTCAAGGACAAGCTGATCAAGGCCGTCAAAGACCTTGAGGCAGGCGTCATCGCGTCGGAGACCTACACCGTGCGCGATGCCGTCAACGACTGGCTCAGCAAGGGTCTTAAGGGCCGGTCCGAGAACACCGTCACCAAGCTGCGCATCCTCGCCGAGACGCACGTCATTCCAGGACTGGGGAAGATCAAACTTCAGCAGCTACGTGCCGATCACGTGGATGAATGGCTTGACCGGCTCGCCGGCAAGCTGGCCACCACCACCCTGCGGGAGATTCACGGCGTGCTGAAACAGGCCATCCGGCAAGCTCAGGCCCGTGACATGGTGCTCAGAAACGTTGCCGAGCTGGTCACCACGCCGAAGGGCACAGATGGCCGACCCAGCAGAGCACTCACGCGGCAACAGGCAGAAGAAGTGCTCAAGACCGCCGAGTCGTCCGAACTCCACGCCTACGTGGTGATCAGCCTCACCACCGGGATTCGTACCGAGGAAGGCCGCGCGCTCCGCTGGGATCACGTCGTCGCCTGGATACCCAGCCTCAAGGCGTGGCATCCGGTGACCGAGGCAGGGTTCAAGCACAAGCGGTTCGCCATCTACGTATGGCGCGCCGACCGAGAAGGAGGTGACACCAAGACTCGCAAATCGCGCCGCACGCTGGAACTTCCTAAGCTGGCGGCCGAGTCTCTCCGGCAGCACCACATCAGCCAGGCCGCCCAGAAGCTCAAGGCAGGCCAGGCTCTCGCGAGCTGCGTCACTCGTTCGTCTCCATCATGAGTGACCAGGGCGTACCCATCGAGACCATCGCCGATCTCGTCGGGCACGCGGGCACCAGCGTCACGGAAGCCGTGTACCGGCACCAGCTCAGACCGGTGATCACCAAAGGTGCCCAAACGATGAACACCATCTTCGGCGACAGCCGACACGGGTAGAGAGTCCGAGTGAGATGGCTCCCCGATCGGCTCCCATCGACTCCCAGACAAGGGAAAAGGGGCTCCGGATCAAGTCCGAAACCCCTTGTCACCTGCAACTATCCTGGTGGAGATGAGGGGATTCGAACCCCTGACCCCTTCGATGCGAACGAAGTGCGCTACCGGACTGCGCTACATCCCCATGGACGTGACCAGATTAGCAAACCCCCGGCACTCCTCGCGCCACACATTCAGTCCCCCACCGCCCGCCGAGGCGGCTCCGCGTACTGATCGAACAGTACGTCCCCCTGCCGAGCCGCCAGGTCGATGATCTCGGCCTGTGCCTGTTCGGCCGCCAGCTCCGCCGCCCGCTGCTGCTCGCGGAGGCGTCGGGCGCGGGCCGTACGGGCCTGAGCCGCGCGATCGCGCCGTTCGCGGTCCACCTGCACCGCGATCCGGAGGAAGGCCATGTACGCCAGCATGATGACCCCGGCGGGCGCGACGCTCCACCAGGGGATCACCTTGACCGCGGCGGTGACGACAGAGGCGATCACGAGCAGGGCGGTGAAGAAGAGCAGGCGCCGGCGCCGGGCCACGATGATCGCGCGGCGCCTGGCCCGGAACTGCCGTGGGTCGACCCGTTCGAACTCGCCCGTGTAGTCCTCGGGCTGCTCCACCAGATCGTCGGGCTGCTGGGACAGGTCCGGTAGCTGGTGTTCGCCGGTGTAGTACTCCTCGAGCTCCACCAGCTCGGCGAGGTTGGTCTTGTCCCTGCGCAACCACATCGGAACCAGGACACACAGCCACATAACGACGATGGCCAGGTAGAGGAGGATGCTCACAGCCACCTCCGGGCAGCACGAAGACGCCTGGCTGCTGGCGGCGTCTTCGATGTGCTCACGTCACGCACCGTAAGACCGCGTGTCACTAATTGACGAGCATTCGGTGCGGTGTGTCGCGAGATCGTCAAACCTCTTCTACTGGAGACCCACCGTGAGCGGCTGACTCACGCGCGCGACGCCACTGTACGAGCAAGCCCCCGGGTACGTCCTCGACGGTCAACGCGTAACAAATGTGATCGCGCCAGGCTCCATCGATGTGAAGTTGGCGACGCCGTATGCCTTCTTCCCTGAATCCCAGCTTCTCAACCACCCTGCGGCTGGCTTGGTTCTCGGGGCGGATGTTCGCCTCCAGCCGGTGCAGGCCGGTGGTGAAGAAGCAGTGGTCGACGGCCATCGCGAGCGCGGTCGGGGTGATGCCCTGACCGGCCAGCGCGCCGTCGATCCAGTAGCCCACCTGTGCGGAGCGGGCCGAGCCCCAGACGATGGCGCCGATGGTCAGCTGTCCCGCGAACCGGCCACCGTGCGTGACGACCCACGGCAGCGCGAGGCCCTGCCTGGCCTCGCGGCGCAGGGTGCCGACCATGGAGATGTACGGGCCGAGACCCGTTCGGAACAGCGGAGTCTCCGGATTGCTGGGCTCCCAGGGACGCAGCCACTCGGCGTTGCGCAGCCGCGTCTCTCGCCACACACGTACGTCGGCCAACCGCAGCGGTCGCAGGCCCACCGGGCCTTCGTTGAGAACCGCCGGCCAGCCACGAAGTCGATCCACATCTCTCATCATCCCCCTATCGGGCACGATGTCGCCACGGATCAGCAGCGGTGACTCTCCGCACACTAAGGGCGGGGGTGATCGCCGCCCCGAATCTGATCGACCGCATGCTGAAGGACGGGAGCGAGTACGGCCACACCATCCCGTACGCCGCCGGAGGATCCGGGCAGATTGACGATCAACGTGTCGCCCGCCTGGCCCGCCAGACCACGAGAAAGGATCGAGGTCGGGACTTTGTCGCGGTTCGCCTGCCGGATGGCCTCCGCAATCCCGGGAATCTCGCGGGTGATCACCCGAGCCGTCATCTCCGGCGTCAGATCGGTCGGTGTCAGCCCGGTCCCGCCGGTCGTCACAATCACCGCGTACCCCGCCGAAACGCCGTCGCGGAGTGCGGCCTCGACCGGCTCACCATCGGGCACCACGACGGGCCCCTCCACGGCGCACCCAGCATCCGAAAGCAACGAAACCAGGAGCGGTCCCGATTTATCGGCGTAAATCCCGGCTGATGCGCGATTCGACACGGTCACCACCAACGCCCGGATCACCGCGTCCACAACCCGATCTCGCCGCCCACCCGCATGATCACCGCGTCCACAACCCGGTCTTACCGCCCACCTTCTCCTCCACCCGCACATCGGTGATCACCGCGGCCGGATCGACCGCCTTGACCATGTCGATCAACGCGAGCGCCGCCACGGACACCGCCGTCAGCGCCTCCATCTCGACCCCGGTACGGTCGGCCGTCTTCACCCGGCAGGTGATGGCGACCCCCCAATCCTCGACGTCGAGCGACACCTTGACCCCGTGCAACGCGATCGGATGGCAGAGCGGGATCAGGTCGGGCGTCCGCTTGGCGCCCATGATGCCGGCGATCCTCGCCACACCGAGCGCGTCGCCCTTGGGCACCTCACCCGACCGCAGCAGCTCCACCACCGCGGCCGACAGCAGCACCCGCCCGATGGCCGTGGCCGAACGCGCCCCGACCTCCTTGCCGGACACGTCGACCATGCGCGCGGCGCCCGTCTCATCGAGATGGGTGAACTCCGTCAAAACCGGGTCACCTCCACCACAGCCCCGGCGGGCACCTCGGTCACGTCCTCGGGTACGACGATCAGCGCGTTGGCCGAGGCCAGCGCGGCCAACTGGTGCGAGCCCTGCCCGCGTACGGGCGAGACTGTGCCGTCAGACGACAGCACAGCGCGCAGGTATGACCGCCGCCCCGACGGTGACCGCAACGGCCCGGTGACCCGGGCGGAGACCGTCTCCGGCGGGTCCACGGGCAGGCCGCGCATCTTCTGCAGAGCCGGCCGTACGAAGAGCAGGAAAGAGACGAACGACGAGACCGGATTGCCGGGCAGCGCGAAGATCGGCACCTGGTCCTCGCCCACGACGCCGAAGCCCTGCGGCATGCCGGGCTGCATCGCGACCTTCTCGAAATTGACCGTGCCGAGCGGGGTGAGCGCCTCTTTGACCGGTTCGTAGGCGCCCATCGAGACGCCGCCGCTGGTCACGATCGCGTCGGCGCGGATGAGCTGCGCGTCGAGCTGGTCGAGGAAGGCGGCCGGATCGTCGCCGACGGTGGGCGCGCGGAAGCCCTCGGCGCCGGACTCGCGTACGGCGGCGGTCAGGGTCACGCTGTTGGAGTCCCAGATCTGGCCTGGGCCGAGGGGCATGCCGGGTTCGACCAGTTCGGCGCCGGTCGACAGGACCACGACGCGAGGGCGCGGCCGTACCATGACGCGGCGGCGACCCACCCCGGCGATGATGCCGAGCTGCGCGGGCCCGATCACCGTGCCCGGTTTGAGGACGACTTCACCGGCTTGTACGTCCTCGCCCGCCCGGCGAATGGCGTTGCCGACCGTGGGGGCGCGGTCGATCGTGACGGAGACCGTACCGCCGTCCGTCCATTCCACCGGCACGACGGCGTCGGCGCCGGCGGGCACGGGCGCCCCCGTCATGATGCGCACGGCATGCCCGGGACCGACCGCCCGCAGCTCGCTCGACCCGGCGGCCACGTCGTCGATCACCGGAAGGGTGACCGGGACATCCACGACATCCTGGGCACGTACCGCGTAGCCATCCATGGCCGAGTTGTCGAACGGCGGCAGCGGCACCGGCGAGGAGACCTCCTCGGCCAGTGTCGCGCCTAGGGCCTGCTCGAGGTCGAGTTCGAGTGGGGCCAGCGGACGCACGGTGGCCAGGATCTCGGCCAGGTGGGCGTCAACTGATTTCATCGAGGAACTCCCGCAACCACGGCACGAACTCGGGCGCCAGGTCGGGTCGGTCGGCCGCGAACTTCACGACCGTACGTAGATAGTCGAGTTTGTCGCCGGTGTCGTAGCGGCGGCCGCGGAACAGCACGCCGTGGACCGGCCCGCCCTCCTCGGTGCCGCGCGCGGCCAGTGTGCGGAGCGCGTCGGTGAGTTGGATCTCGTTGCCGCGGCCCGGCGGGGTGTTCTCGAGCACCTCGAAGACCGCAGGGTCGATCACGTAACGCCCGATGATCGCCCAGTTTGAGGGCGCCTCGTCCACCGGCGGCTTCTCGACGAGGTCGGTCACGCGTACGACATCGGACTCGGAGGTGGCCTCGATCGTGGCCACGCCGTACAGCGAGACCTGCTCCTTGGGCACCTCCATCAGTGCGATCACGCTGCCGCCATAGGTGTTGCGCACCTGGATCATGCGGTCGAGCAGCTTGTCGCGGTGGTCGATGAGGTCGTCACCGAGCAGGCAGGCGAACGGGTTGTCGCCGACGTGCTGCTTGGCGCAGAGGACCGCGTGGCCGAGCCCCTTCGGCTCGCCCTGGCGTACGTAGTGCAGGGTCGCCAGGGAGGCCGGCTCGCGGACCTGGGACAACCGATGCTCGTCGCCCTTGGCCTCCAGCACCTCCTCCAGCTCGAACGCCCGGTCGAAGTGGTCCTCGATCGACCGCTTGTTCTTGCCGGTGACCATGAGGAGATCGAGGAGCCCGGCGGAGGCCGCCTCCTCAACGACATACTGGATCGCGGGCTTGTCAACGATGGGCAACATCTCCTTGGGTGTCGCCTTCGTCGCTGGTAGGAATCGGGTGCCCAGACCTGCGGCGGGCACGACGGCTTTCGTCACAGGGTCGAAGTCAGCCATGAGTAGACCCTAGTGGAGGTATCTGTGGACAAGATGAAACTGCGCCGCGAGCTGCTCTCAGCGCGTAGCTTCCTCTCCCCGGAGCAGTTGCGGATAAACGCCTCGAAGGTCCGCGAAACCCTGCTCGATCAGCCGTGGGTACAGATGGCCGGGCTGGTGGCCTGCTACTGGTCCGTCGGCTCGGAGCCGGGGACGCACGGGCTGGTGTTCGCACTGTGGAAGCACGGCGCGACCGTGATGCTGCCCGTGCTGCGGGAGGACGACGACCTCGACTGGGCGGTTTATGACGGTCCCGACACGCTCGCACCCGGCCGCTTCGGGATCATGGAGCCGGTCGACACCCGGCGCGGCGTCGACGCGGTCCGCACGGCCGCCCTCGTGATCGTCCCCGCTCTCGCCGTGGACAGGCACTCGGGGGTACGGCTCGGCCGCGGCGGTGGCTCGTACGACCGCGCCCTGTCCAGAGTGGGGCCGAACGTCCCGACTGTCGCCCTTCTCCATGACGGTGAGCTGATCGACGACGTGCCGGCGGAACCGCACGATCAGCAGGTCCGCTGGGCGATCACACCCCGCGGACTCACTAGGCTTATGTGAAGGAAACACACAGGAGGGGGCCAGATGACGCTAGATGTCTGGCTTCTCCTTGGTGCCGCGATCGTCATCGCGGCCATCGCCTCGGTCCGCATCGCGCATCGCAGCGGCCTGCCCAGCCTCCTGCTCTTCCTCGGCCTGGGCCTGGTCCTGGGCGAGGCCGGGTTCGGCATCCCGTTCGACAATCCAGAGCTGGCCCAGCAGATCGGCCTGAGCGCGCTGGCGGTGATCCTGGCCGAGGGTGGTCTGACCACGAGTTGGAGCCACGTGCGCCGCTCGGTGCCGCTGGCCCTGATCCTGGCCACCCTGGGGGTGGCGGTCAGCATCCTGGTGGTGGCGGTGGCCGTACAGGGGCTGCTGGGGTTCGGCCTGAACTCCGCGCTGATCCTCGGCGCGGTGCTGGCCTCCACCGACGCGGCCGCCGTGTTCTCGGTGCTGCGGCGGCTGCCGCTGCCGCCGCGCCTGGCCGGCGTACTGGAGGCGGAATCGGGCTTCAACGACGCCCCCACGGTGATCGCGGTGGTGCTGCTGAGCGCCGCCACTCACTCGCCGCCGTCACTCGGCTCGTTCCTACTGCGGACCGGGACCGAGTTGCTCATCGGCGCGGCGGTCGGCCTCGCCATCGGACCCGCCGGCGCGTACACCCTGCGCCGCGTCGCCCTGCCCGCCTCGGGCCTGTATCCGATCGCCGTCCTGGCGCTGACCTTCGTCTCGTACGGCGGCGCGGTGCTGCTGCACGGCTCGGGCTTCCTGGCCGTCTACCTGACGGCGCTGATCCTGGGCAACTCGCGGCTGCCGCACCGGGCGGCGACCAGGGGGTTCGCGGAAGGGGCCGCCTGGCTGGCGCAGATCGGGCTGTTCGTGATGCTCGGGCTGCTGGCCGACCCGAAGGAGATGCCGTCGGCGATCGTTCAGGGCCTCATCGCGGGAACGGTCCTGGCGCTCCTGGCCAGGCCATTGTCCGTGATGGTCAGCGCGCTGGCGGCCCGGCTGCTGCGCCTCGGCCGGACAACCTGGCGCGAACAGGTGTTCCTTTCATGGGCCGGCCTGCGCGGAGCGGTCCCCATCGTGCTGGCGACCATCCCTTGGGCGGCCGGGGTCGCGGGCTCGAAGGACATCTTCAACGAGGTCTTCGTGATCGTGATGGTGTTCACGCTGCTGCAGGGGCCGACGCTGCCGTTCGTGGCCAGAATCCTCGGCGTGGCCGCCCCCGGAGAGGCGCACGACCTGGAGGTGGAGTCGGCACCGCTGGAGGAGCTGAAGGCCGACCTGCTGCAGATCAAGGTGCCACCCGGCTCCCAGCTGCACGGCGTCGAGATCTTCGAGCTGCGTCTGCCGTCCGGGGCCGCCGTCACCCTCATCGTCCGCGACGGCAAATCGTTCGTACCCTCGGCCACCACCCGGGTCCGGGCGGACGACCAGTTGCTCGTTGTCGCCACCGCGGCCTGCCGCGACGAGGTCGAGAGCCGCATGCGCGCCGTCAGCCGCCGGGGCAAGCTGGCCGGATGGTACGGAGAACGCGGTTCGGAATAGACGTTTGACCTAATCGGTTACCATTAGCAGTCGCATCGCTCGAGTGCCAGAACTTGAAGGAGGAGCGCGTGCCGACCTACCAGTACGCCTGCAACGACTGCGGTGAGCAGCTCGAAGTCGTTCAGAAGTTTACCGACGATGCGCTGACGGTCTGCCCGGCCTGCGAGGGGAACCTGCGCAAGGTGTTCTCCGCCGTCGGGATCGTGTTCAAGGGATCGGGCTTCTACCGTACGGACAACCGGGCCAGTTCGACTGGTTCGTCCACCTCCTCCTCTTCGTCCTCGTCCAACGGGAAGTCGAGCGAGAGCAAGCCCGCCGAGTCCAAGCCGGCCGAGTCGAAGTCCACCACGACTCCGGCCCCCGCGGCCGCTTCCGCCACCTCCTAGCGCCCCTTACGCTGCTGGCGTGGGCAATCGGCGTTGACGCCGAGCAAGGCCGGGGCGACTCGTTCGACGAGTTGCTCCAGTTGGGGGTGCGCGCCCCAGTCCGCGACGAGTCTGCTCAATCCCTCGCTCGAGCAGCGCAGCAGCCTCAGCGCGGCCCGCTGGCCGTCTTCTGTGAGCCGTAGCGAGTCGCCGTCCGGTGACCGTTCGACAAGGCCGTCCGTTATCAGCTGGTTGGCATAGGGACGGCCTTGTTCGCGGCTGACGTTCGCCCGCGCCGCCAGGTCCGCGGCCTTGACCCAGCCCTCGCCGCCGAGCCTGGCCACGATCCAGACGCCCTGCGGTGGCACGCCGGTCAAACCGGCCAAGTCGCCCAGCCGTTCGTAGAAGCCCCTGCGCAGGTTGGCGTCCGCCAGGCGTACGAGACCTCGCTCGACCTCGGCCAGCGACGAGCGCTCCGCCGACGTGGCGCCGAGCCCCTCGCCCAGGTCGGTCGCCTTGGTCGTCTCCCTGAGGCGTTGCTGCGGAATCAGCCAGCTGAGCAGGAAGGCGACGAACATCACCGGCGCCGCCACCCGGAAGACGGCGGCGATCGCGTCGGCGTAGACGTGCAGGAACTCCGCGACGAGGTGGCCCGGCAGCCGCTGAATGGTAGTCGGATCCTGCTGGACCCGCGCCGGATCGAAGCCCGGCGGCAGCCTGGTCCTGGCCAGCAACCCGCGCAGATCGGCGTCGAGCCGGGCGGTGAAGACCGCGCCGAGCGTGGCGACGCCGAACGAGCCACCGATCATCCGGAAGAACGTCGCCCCCGACGTGGCCACACCGAGGTCCTTGAAGTCGACCGCGTTCTGCACGATGATCACCAGCACCTGCATGGTCATCCCCAGCCCCACACCCAGGACCAGCAGATATAGACCCAGCGCGGACAGGCTCGTGTGCTCGGTCACCATGGAGAGCAGGAACATCCCGACCGTCGCGACCCCCGTGCCCGCGATAGGCAGGAAGCGGTATTTGCCGGTCCTGGCGATGATCTGACCGCTCACGATGGACATCGTGAACATCCCCGCCATCATCGGCAGCAAATAGACCCCGGACAACGTCGCGGTGACCCCGTGAACCACCTGCAGATAGAGCGGAAGGTACGCGAGCGCGCCGAACATCCCGAACCCCACCACGAACCCGACGAACGCCGTCATCGAGAACGCCCTGTTCTTGAACAGCCCGAGCGGCAGAACCGGCTCGGTCGCCCGCCGCTCGGCGAGCACCCACCCGGCGAGCAGGACGACGGCCGCGACCGTGAGTCCGATGATCATCGGACTTACGGTGGCACCCGAGGTGGCGATCAGGACCAGACAGGACGTGGCACCGCCGAGCAGCACGACGCCCGCATAGTCGATCTTGTGTTTGGTCCGCGTCTGATCCCCCGGCAGCGCCGTGGCGATCACGAACAGCGCGACCGCGCCGATGGGCAGGTTGATGTAGAAGACCCAGTGCCAGCTGAGATGATCGACGAACAGGCCGCCGAGCAGCGGCCCCACGATGCTGGACACCGCGAAGACCCCGCCGAAGAACCCCTGGTATTTCCCCCTGTCGCGGGGCGACACGACGTCGCCGACGATCGCCTGGGCCAGCACCATGAGCCCGCCGCCGCCCAGGCCCTGGATCGAGCGGAAGAAGATGAGCTCGCTCATATTCTGGCTCAGGCCGCAGAGCGCCGAGCCGATGAGAAAGATGACGATCGCCGCGACGAACAACCTCTTACGGCCGAACTGGTCACCCAGCTTGCCCCAGAGGGGCGTGGAGACCGTCGAGGCCAGCAGGTAGGCCGTCACCACCCACGACAGCTGCTCCAGGCCGCCGAGGTCGCTCACGATCGTCGGCAGGGCGGTCGACACGATCGTCTGGTCGAGCGCCGCGAGCAGCAGACCGAGCATGAGCGCGACGATGATGAGGACGAGGCCCTTTTGCCGCATGCGAAGATACTACTCTTCGCACTTGTGTGCTAACGCAGCGAAGTAAGTTATCCACAGAACGCCATTCAGCCCCTGCTCCCCCTCCACCAATGCCGCTAATCTCGGCGCCATGCTCACTCGTGCAGACATCGGCGTCATCGGCGGCTCGGGCTTTTACTCCCTGCTCGACGACGCGGAAGAGATAGAGGTCGCCACCCCCTACGGGCCGCCCAGCGACGTGGTCACGGTCGGGCGGATCGGCTCGCGCCCCGTGGCGTTCATCCCCAGACACGGGCGGGATCACCGCTTTCCACCCCATCGCATCCCCTACCGGGCCAACCTCTGGGCCCTACGCTCACTCGGCGTCCGCCAGGTGCTCGCACCCAGCGCCGTGGGCTCGCTCCAGGTCGAGCACGGGCCGGGCGCGATCGTGATCCCCGATCAGCTCATCGACCGTACGTCAGGACGAGTCCAGACCTTCTACGACATCGACGGCGCGGTGCATGTGTCCTTCGCCGACCCCTACTGCCCTTCGGGCCGCTCCGTGGCCGTGACGGCCGCTCGGGCGGGCGGCTGGGCCACGGTAGACGGCGGCACCCTGGTGGTGATCGAGGGCCCGCGCTTCTCGACCCGGGCGGAGTCGCGCTGGTTCGCGGGCAACGGGTGGACGATCGTCGGCATGACCGGCTTCCCTGAGGCGATCCTGGCCCGCGAGCTGGCGCTCTGCTACACGTCCCTGTCGCTGGTGACCGACCACGACGCCGGGGTCGAGGCCGGCGAAGGCGTGACCCATGAGGAGGTGCTGGAGTTCTTCGCCCGGAATGTGACACGCATGCGGGGGCTGGTGGCTGAGGCTGTGCAGGGGCTGCCGAGTGAGCGATCGTGCCCGTGTGGGTCGGCGCTGGACGGCATCAAGCTGCCGTTTGAACTGCCGTGAGTGGGAGTCCCGCGGGTGGCTGGCCGGGGCTTGCCCGCCCCGGTTCGGCGGGGCGGGCTGAACGGCTCGGGGGGCTCGGGCGTGCCGGTTCGGCGGGGCGGCCTGAACGGGCCGGAGGGCTCGCGCGCCCCGGTTCGCCGGGGCGGCCTGAACGGCTCAGCCGACTCGACGGGCTCGGAGGGCTCGGACGCCTTGCGCGGGTTGGGCGGGTTGGGCGTCGTCGGCGGCGGCTTGTCGCGGCGATGGCAGCTGGCATCGGCATCCTTTCCACATATATCGCCCTACGCCCTACTCACGCCCCCTCCGTACTGGTGGCAACCCATGACCTCTCCCCCGGCATCCTCAAACCGGGCGACCTCCGCCCGGCCGCCCTCAACCCGCCCCCGTCCGGCGCCGTCCGCTCGGGCGCCGTCGGCCGCATGCTGGCCGGGGCCATGCGCCGCGGCGAGCCCCTCACCGACGTACGCCTCCTCCACTCACTCCCGCTGCCACCCGGCACCGTGGCCGCGCCGGTGCGCATCGCCGACGCCGACACGGCCCAGCTGATCACCCCAGGCTCGACGATCGGCATCCTGGCGGCTTGGGAGGGCCAGCCGGCCCAACTGGTCGCCGACGACGTCACCGTCGTAACCATCCCCAAGGCCGAGGACGACCACGGCGCCTTGATCGTGCTGGCCACCACCCCGTCGCAGGCAAGCCAACTGGCCGCCGCCCAGGCAGGCGGCCGACTATCCATCACCATCAAGCCCCACCCGTAGCAACCGTCACCAACCGCGCCGAAGTGGACTTCGCCTAGAGACCGTCACCGGGTATCCATTCACGCCTGGCGTTGAGCCTTGAGTCTGATTTGGGGTAGACGCGCCGGTTCTGCGGAATACAGGGATCTTGTAATGGTTCGTCGTAG